>JBBCJL010000008.1:0-38409 GCA_037190225.1 Edaphocola sp.
CTCGGATCCTTATATCCTTCCTGCGGTGCGTACCCGTTATGTGGTGACGGCCCGTACGGAGAACGGTTGCGAGGTTACTGACAGTATGGATGTGCTGGTAGGTGATCCAGAGATCGGTATGCCTAATGCGTACAATCCTTCGCACTCAGAGGCGCGTTTGTTCAAGCCAGTAGTTCGCGGCGGTTGGGATCTGAAGAGCTTCCGTATCTACAACCGTTGGGGTACGCTGATCTATGAGAGCAGCGATATCAAAGCAGGCTGGGACGGAACATTCAACAATGCTGCACAGCCGTTCGGTGTGTATGTGTGGATCATAGAGGCAGTAAATGCGAATGGCGAGACCTACCAGCAGACAGGTAATGTGACCATGATCCGGTAAATAAGTATTTGAATAATAATATCATCATAAAGGGGCTGTCTTATAAGACAGCCCCTTTATAAGTATTAATTACTGGTATTTCCTGGATGGGGGAAACGGTTATTTCCTGAGCAGCATACATACCCAGTTATTTGCTGTCAGCAGGTTTACTTCCTGGAGCTCCCGGGCCCGGATAGCAGCTTGCAGCAAAGGGACATCTTCTTCCAGAAAGCCGCTTATGAGCATATAGCCTCCCGGTTGCAGGAGGTTGTTCAACTGCGGCATATATTGCAGGAGTATTTGCCTGTTGATATTGGCCAGGATGATATTAAAGGAGGCGTTTGTGCCTGCTACTGTTGTAATGTCATCGGCAGTAACAGTAATGTGCCTGCAACCATTGCCGTTGATATTTTCGATACTGTTCTCAATGCTCCACTTATCATTATCTATGGCTGTTATCTGCTGTGCTCCCAGTTGTTCCGCCAGGATAGCCAGTATGCCGGTACCGGTGCCGAAATCAAATACTGTTTTACCCTTAAAGTCCAGGTGCTGCATCTGGCGGATCACCAGTTGGGTGGTCTCGTGATGCCCGGTGCCGAATGACATTTTAGGAGTGATAAGGATCTCATGCCGGAAAGATGCAGCAGGCGGAGGATGAAAACCGGCACGTATGTGACAGAAGCCATCAATGCTTATAGGCTTGAAATCCTCTTCCCAGGCCGCATTCCAGTTCTCTTCCCGGATGACGCTTGTAGTGTAGGAGATACGCAGCTGGGTCGCGATGGCATCCAGCGCTTCCCCGGGAAACGCGGCGGCATCACAATAAGCTACCAGGGCCGTACTGAGTATTTCGGTGCCTATGATCTCGTCTATGCCGGATAACAATCCCTGCAGCGCATCGGAAGTTTCCTTATCTATATTGTCAAAAAGTATTTTGGTGTATTGCATATATGGTTGGTGGTACAGGTCTGTCAAGCTGTAAAAGAATGAAGCTTCACCAAGGTGAAGCTCCGATTAATACCATCTTAATTTTTTTGCCCTATGATGCCGATTGCGGCTTCTTCATAATGGCATAGATCTCAATAGCGAATCCTAAGAGCACGATAATAGGTGCCAGCGTTATTCTC
This sequence comes from Edaphocola sp., assembly GCA_037190225.1. Lineage (GTDB taxonomy): Bacteria > Bacteroidota > Bacteroidia > Chitinophagales > Chitinophagaceae > MKSF01. The sequence continues at coordinate 1,486 of JBBCJL010000008.1, forward strand.
CTGAAACTGTAAATTTCAGCAGCATTGAATACATTAGGATCACTGCTTTTGCCCCCGGCCATTAATACAAAGCCTAACACCAGCACCGCAAGACCAACCAGCATGATGATGTAGTTGTTCTTGTCGAAGAGCATACTGTTAGAATTTTTTTGTGACATAATTGTGAAGGTGTTAGTATTTCAAAGTTAGGTTTTTTTCTAAATTAAATGTTTTTCTATCAGATAATTATTTCTTTCCGGTGAGTTTCTCAGGATCAGTTCCGCCAGGAAGCCCGTTGTAAAGAAAAGGCTGCCCAGTATGATAGTGGTCAATGCAATATAAAACGGCGGACGGTTGCTTAAGTTGTAATCTGTAAAAATAAATTTGGCAACGATCATATAAAGGGCGGTAATGAAGCCGATAAAGAACAGGATACTGCCTATCAGCCCGAAGAAATGCATGGGCTTTTTCCCGAACTTCCCGATAAACTGTACGGTCAGCAGGTCCAGGAAGCCATTGACAAACCTTTCCCATCCGAACTTGGATACGCCGTACTTCCGTGCCCTGTGCTGCACTACCTTTTCTCCTATTTTCCGGAATCCTGCGCCTTTGGCCAGCACCGGTATGTAGCGGTGCATTTCCCCGTATATCTCAAGGCTTTTAATAACATTCTTCCGGTAGGCCTTCAGGCCGCAGTTAAAGTCGTTCAGCCTGATACCGCTCATTCTCCGGGTAACGCCGTTGAAGAGCTTGGAAGGGATATTCTTGGTGAGCTTATTATCGTAACGTTTCTTTTTCCAGCCGCTGACCAGGTCAAAGCCATCGATCATGATCATCTTGTACAGATCCGGGATCTCATCCGGGCTGTCCTGGAGGTCGGCATCCATCGTGATCACCACGCTGCCTTCTGCCAGCTTGAATCCTTCATTAAGCGCTGCGCTTTTTCCGTAATTACGCTGGAACTTGATGCCTTTTACCTGCTCGGGATAAGCAGCCTTTAATTCCTCGATCACATTCCAGCTACCATCGGTACTGCCGTCATCAATGAAGATGACCTCATAGGTGTACTGTCGCTCACGACATACCTGATTTATCCAATGCATCAGCTCTGGCAGCGACTCTTCTTCATTTAACAGCGGAATGACTATGGATAAATTAAGCATATGTGTACTGGTGTTGTAATGATTGTGTATTGCAAATATAATATATTAACTATTCCTGGACCTTAAAAACATAGCAAGAATGACCGTAGTCAATATACCCAGCAAAAAGTCCAGTCTCAGCATATTGAATATTTTACCGAGGTAATATATCTTGTTATCCTGGTAGGATGCCAGGCTGTCATTCAGCTGCTCTTCGTTATAGCCGGCCGCTGTCATGGATTCTCTGGCGAGCCGGATATCTATGTCCTTGATCTCCGGGAAGATCTGCAGGGACAGCAATATCCACAATACCAGGAAGATGGTCAAAAGCGCCGTGGTCTTAAAGCCGTTGCTGAACAGCTCTCCGAACGCCGCGTACCCGCGAAGGGTTCTCCTGTAAACGATCGTGGAGACAATCACTGCAATGATCAGCAGGAGCTCCGGTATGACCAGGACCTGGTAATTGCTGTGGCTGTTGGTGATATGGATAAGTATATGTGCCAGCAGGATCAGTCCGGCAAATACCAGCCCGATCTTCAGTGTTTTTTTTCCTGCCTGCTCCTTTAATAATTCGTGTTCCGCCTCGGTATGCATAGTGTTCTGTTTTAAATATTGATGATCCGGCCTTCAAGCTCCCGCTGCAGCAGGGGAGAATTGATCCCCAGGCTTTTTTTGCTGTCATTATTGAAGGTCCATTTACCTGCCGGGTCGATAATGGTAAAGTCCCTGCCGTCTTTTGCGATCGTGGCCGCTTCCAGCCTGAATATCTTCCTGGCATTCCCGCTCATCAGGCTGCAAAGTATTGCATCGCTGATGCCGGGGATGGCCTCTTTTATCATTGCATAGGTAGTTTCGAGCGTATTCATGCCATATGCGGTATATTCGAATTCTTTGGTTTTGGCATCCCATTCGTGCGAACGGTGATGGGTGGCAATACAGTCAATGGTGCCGTCCAGCACCGCGGCGATGAGCGCCTGCCTGTCGCTGTCGCTTCTCAGCGGCGGCTCTACTTTATAATTGCTGTCGTAGGTCTCCAGGACGGCATCGGTATAGAGCAGGTGATAAGGCGTGACGGAGCAGCTTACATCCAGTCCTTCGTTTTTGGCAGCCCTTATCAGCTCCAGCGATGCTGCGGTGGAGATACCGCTGAAATGTAACCTGGAGCCTGTATAGCGCAGTAATTCAAGATCCCTGTACACCTGCAGGCTTTCGGCTATCGAAGGAATGCCCGGCATACCCCATTTCACGGAGTTGGGCCCTTCGTGCATTAAGCCTCCCGCCGCCAGCGACTGGTTGACAGGCACCTGTATGATAATGCCGTCAAACGATTTCACATATTCGAGGGCCTTAAGCAGCAGCTGTGCATTCTGTACCGGCTTCCAGCCGTCAGAGAAAGCGATGGCCCCGGCGTAATACATATCCAGCATTTCCGCCAGCTCCTTTCCTTCCGTACCCTTGCTCACGGCTCCCAGGGGATGTACTTTGGCGGCAGCCGGCTGGCCTTTGTTAACCACAAATTCCACCATGGATTTATTGTGTATGACAGGTTGGGTATTGGGTACCACGAATACCTGCCGGAATCCCCCGTTAACGGCCGCGGCGAGACCGGAATGTATGGTTTCCTTATGCTCGTATCCGGGCTCGGAAAAATCCGCCATTACATCTATCCAGCCGGGCATAATGGTCATACCGCCGGCGTCTATCACCTGGTCCGCTTCATTGTCAAGCTGTGGGGCGATTTGAATAATGGTGTGATTATCAATCAAAATATCCACATTCTGACTGTGAAATTCAGAAGACGTATCTGATACTTTTACTTGTTGAAGGAGTGTCGACATAATTGGGTACAAAATTAAAAAAGCGCATCGGAATTAACTAATCCTGCCATAAAAAAGGTTCATTCGCAATGAATGAACCTTTGAATTTTATTGGGATATATTTCCTGAAATCCCGGCCAGGCGCGCTTCCAGCTCCTCTATTCTTCTTAAAAGATCGGGCAGGCGCCTGGTAAGCGCCTGGGTACGCAGCGTATGGGTGTATTCGGCAGCGGGGCTGCCTGTTACGGCCTTTCCCGGCTCCGTAATGGATTTGGTGACACCGCTCTGGGCATTTACTTTTGTCCTGTCCGCCAGCGTAAGATGGCCTACGATGCCTACCTGACCGCCTATCATACAATTGGCGCCCAGCTTGGTGCTGCCTGATATCCCGGTCTGCGCTGCTATGACACTGTTATGCCCGATCTGCACATTATGCGCTACCTGGATCAGGTTATCCAGCTTGGCCCCGCTTTTAATAGTAGTGCTGCCCATAGTGGCGCGGTCAATGGTCGTATTGGACCCTATCTCCACATCATCCTCAATGACCACTTTACCCAGCTGGGGTACTTTTTTAAAGGTGCCGTCCTGCCGGGGAGCAAAGCCGAAGCCGTCAGAGCCTATCACGCATCCCGAATGTATGATCACCCTTTTGCCCAGTACGGATTCGTTATATATGCTGGTATGGGGATGGATCTCGCTGTGGTCGCCGATGGTCACGTCCGATCCGATATAGGCATTGGGATATATTTTTACATTATCACCAATGACCGTGTTCCTGCCTATATAGGCGAACGCGCCTATATAGACATCCGTTCCTATAACTGCTGTTTCATGGATAAAGGAAGGCTGCTCTATGCCCTTTAATTCCCGGCTGCCCTTGAGCATATTATTATACATATCCAGCAACGTGGCAAATGCCTGGTAGGCGTTCTCCACTCTTATGATCGTAGCGCTGACCGGCTGCTGCAGGGTAAAGCTGTTGCTCATGATCACCAGGGAGGCCTTTGTAGTATATAGGTACGGCTCATATTTGGGATTGGCGAGAAAGGTCAGCTGGCCTTCCTGCGCTTCTTCGATCTTGCCGAAACCGTTTACGGAGATCGTCTTGTCGCCCTCTACTGATCCGTTCAGTAACTGTGCTATTTGCTGTGCTGTAAACCGCATATATATGAAATTATGCTGCTAAGATACAATTCTTAATTTTTTCGTGTTTAAAAGTGCAGCGTGAATGTAGTGTTATTGGAAATGTCAGCCGGAGCAACGCCGGCCGTACCAGGCTTACAATAATTTTCGCGCTATATGCAGGTTCAGCTGCGGGCCGCCGGCGTGATGCCGCATGTTGTAATTGCTCCATAATGCCGCTCCCAGCTCAAAGGCCAGGACCCATTTGTGCTTTTTATCCAGGTAATGTTGTAAGCCCGCCAGCAACGCCGTTCTGAACTGCTGACCATACAGCTCATTTTCCTTGCTTATATTGGTAGGCATATAATGCCTGAATTGACCGCGGGCATACAGGAAAAAGTCATATGCTGTTACCTTCGGGGTATAGAGTCGTTGCTGTATGCCTATATTGTAGAAAAATGCCAGTATAGGCATGGGTAGGATATTCACCCCTTTTGGATCTTGATTACCCATAGGATACAGGTACCTGTTACCGTTATACTGGGTCAGTACTGCGATGCCGTATCCGGCCCCGGCGTATAGGTTTGTCTTAGGAGCAGAATTATACACGGCCTGCACTTCTGCCGAAATAAGCTGCAGGTCCGCAAAAAGCGCCACCTTCCTTTCTCCGGGCTGCTCCTGTGCCGAACTATACAGGGCAAGGCTGAGATATAATAATGACAGGTATATTTTTTTCATAATATTTCTATTTGCAATTATTAACGCGGGCGCAGCAGTTTTATTGTAACGTGCAGCATAAAGGCTGTCCCCTGCATTTGATCCGGCAAACACAGGAAACAGCCTCTTGACTGTATGATCAGGCGTTCTTACCTGTTCTTTATGAACTGGGAGAGCTCGGTCTTGGAGGCAGAGAAGGTCATCTTGTCTACAACCTTAAAATAATTATGCTGATCCAGGCACTGGCTGTAAGCCAGCTTGGCTACTTTCAGCTTACTGTCGTCAAAGCTGAAGGTCTGTACAATGGCGATGATCTGGTCGGTGGTGAAGCAGCTCCTGCTCAGCGCGAATTCGGCGATTTCCTGCTTGTTGGCATCGAAAGAGGCTTTTTTGATAGTGACAAGCAGGCTTTCCATTTCCGCCGGTGTCAGGGTAGGACATACCGGGGCTGCGGGCACCTGCGGCTCATTATACCTTGGGTCAGGGTCATTGTGACGCGGGCCATAATCCTGGTGCGGACGGGGATTCCTGTACCTGTTGTCTTTCTGGAAAAAGCGGTTATCCCTGGTGTCATTCCAGGAATTGTAACGGTTGGGCTGGTTGAGGTTATACACCTGGATATCCCTTGCGGCTATCTGTATGGGTTCCATGGGTATGACATGATACACCATAAACGCCCTGTTGCCTCTTCTTACTGAAGATACGGTATATGTAATATCCTGCATATAGCCTTCCATATCGGCAATGTCGAGAAATGCGTTTTCTACTATCGGCATCCTGGGCTGCTGGTAGACAACCTTACACCGTACGGTGGGGCTCATGATATTTTCTACCCTTACGGCCAGGGCCGGGCGCTGGTTGTATTGTACATCATTGATAAAAAGATAGAAAGGACTGTTGTCTTCTGAGATAACGGTCAGGTGACCACGGGTGGTCTGAGCGCCGGCGACCTGTACAAAGGCGGCCATTAAAAGGAGGATAGTAAGGATGCGTTTCATAAAAATGTTTACAGTTTTTGACTGGTAGTGTGTGAAAATGTAAAATTCAGTTTTATAATTTTATTGTGCTAATGTTTCCCGGGAATTTTGTATAAACGCGGGCGGTGCATTGCCGGAGTAAATCTACAGATACCATAGTATCCTGCAATGCCTGAAGGCCCTGCGCCTGTGGTCCCGGAGAGCAGCTGTATAATAAATAAAGCGTGCCGGAATCTCAGCACGCTTGTATGTTTCTTTCAGTATTACTGCCGGAAGGTAGATGCAAGATACAGCTCCTGCAGCTGCTTATCACTGACAGCCGCGGGTGCCTCCAGCATGGTGTCCCTGCCGCTGTTATTCTTGGGGAATGCTATATAATCCCTGATGACCTCATCGCCGCCCATCAGCGCGCATAGCCTGTCAAAGCCCAGGGCAAGGCCGCCATGAGGAGGAGCGCCGTACTCGAAAGCGCCCAGCAGGAAGCCGAATTTTTCTTCCTGCTCCTCTTTGGAGATGCCCAGGGCATGGAACATCTTTTGCTGCAGCTCCTTCTGGAAAATACGTATGGAGCCGCCGCCTATTTCGTGTCCGTTGAGCACTATATCATAAGCATTGGCTTTGATATAGGCATATTGGGAAGGGTCATCCATCAGCGCGATCTGCTCAGGTTTCGGAGCGGTAAAGGGATGATGCCTGGCTACCCACCTGCCTGCTCCGCCACCATCCACATCTTCTTCCGCGTATTCCAGCAGCGGGAAGTCCGTTACCCATAAAGGTGCATACTCGTCTTTTTTACGTAGCTCCAGGCGGTTACCTAATTCCAGACGCAGGTCGGATGCCGCTTTCCTGGTTCTTTCCTTTTTACCGCAAAGCAGGAGCAGCAGGTCTCCCGGCTGTGCCTGTGCCTTATCCAGCCATGCCCGCAGCCTTTCTTCGCTGAAGAACTTATCGACCGAGCTTTTAATGCTGCGGTCCGTATTGTATTTTACATGTATCAGTCCTGTCATGCCCACCTGCGGACGCTTCACCCATTCCGTAAGCTCATCCAGCTGTTTGCGGGTATATTCTGAGGCGCCTGTCACATTCAGGGCTATGACCATCTCGGCCTCATCCATTACCTTAAAGCCGGCACCTCCTACCATATCAATGGCAGCATCGTTATGCTCCAGGTCTCCCTGCGGGGCCTTTAAGATAATGTGTTCCATACCATAGCGGATATCGGGCTTGTCATTGCCGTACCTGCGCATGGATTCGGTCCAGGTCATCCTGGGAAAGCTTTCAGCAAAATGGAGACCTTTTACCTCTGCGAAAACGTGCCTGATAAGGCCTTCGCACATTTGTATCACGTCTTCCTGTTCCACGAAAGCCATTTCACAGTCTATCTGGGTGAACTCCGGTTGCCTGTCGGCCCGTAGATCCTCGTCCCTGAAGCATTTCACGATCTGGTAGTAACGGTCATAGCCGCTCACCATCAGCAGCTGCTTGAATGTCTGGGGGCTTTGGGGCAGCCCGTAGAATTCTCCCGCGTTCATCCGGGACGGCACTACAAAATCCCTGGCCCCTTCCGGGGTGGACTTGATAAGGAAAGGCGTCTCAATATCGAAAAATCCCAGGCTGTCCAGGTAATTCCTTACCGACCTGTTGATACGGTACCTGAGGGCGAGGTTCCGCTGCAGCGGTCCGCGGCGCAGGTCCAGGTACCTGTATTTCATCCGCAGCTCATCGCCTCCGTCCGTATCCTCTTCGATAGTGAAGGGTGGTACCGCGGATTTATTCAATATGCTGAATGCTGTAACTTCTATTTCTATATCGCCGGTAGGCAATTTGGGATTCTTATTGCTGCGCTCTATCACGCGGCCTTCCGCCTGTATCACAAACTCCCGGCCCAGGGGCTGGCTGTCCAGCTGTGCCGTCATAGCCTCATTGAAGAATAGCTGGGTGATGCCGTAACGGTCCCTGAGATCCACAAAAGTAATGCTGCCGAATTTCCGTACTATCTGTACCCATCCCGCGAGGGTAACCTGCCTATTGCTGTCTGATAATCTCAGTTCTCCACAGTTGTGTGAGCGATACATTTTCAATGGATTTATATGTTGAATAAAAGAAGGCAAAGGTACTTAAAATGTTAGGATTTGAAGCCTGGCGGCTGGCGATGTGTTAAAAAGAAATTTTTTGTTATTAACAATTTGTTTGTTAATTTGTATCTTTTATTTTTTATTACAAACCATTTTGCATATGAAAAAGCTCTATTTTTTGTTGTGTTTTTTGGTCTTCGGGCTGAATCACACTTGCCTGAAAGCCCAGGACCATTTTGTGCTGTACACGGGAGGAGATAATTATATCCCCTATAATTTCTCTTCCAATAAGGCGCAGTGGCTGTATTTTCCTGCTGAGTTCACAGGGGGCATATTGCAGCCCGGCCTGATCACACGGTTTTATATCAGGGCTGCCAGCACGATCCCGGGATCGGTGAACCTCCCGGACCTGACCATTAAGATCGGGTCTACCAGCCTGACGACCCTGGTGAGCGGTCCCTGGGTCGGCGGATTGACCACGGTATTCTATTCCGCTTCCTATCCCCAGACCGGCACAGCTAACACCTGGGTGGCGTATGATCTCCAGACGCCGTTTTACTGGGATGCGGTCAGTAACCTTATTGTAGAGATATCGGTCGGTGTTACCAACGCAGGCGGATTTACCATTAAGCAGGGCGGCCCCCTGACCGGCAACAGGCGGATGTACGGGCTGACCTCTAATCCGAATTCCAGCGGTGCCGACTATACCCAGGCATCCATAGGCTTTGATATGACCTCCAACTGTACAGGCTCGCCGAATGCCGGTATTGTGACCAAGACCACCAACCGTGTGGACTGCGGCAGTACTACTACATTGTCGCTGAGCGGCAATTCTGTTTTTCCTAACCTGCAATATCAATGGCAGGAAAGCTATAACAGGACGGTATGGAATGATGCAGGCACCAATGCCACATCTTATACGCCCGCGGTAATTAACAGGAAAACCTATTACAGGTGCGTGGTGCATTGCCCGACTTCCAGCCAGACCTCCATTTCCGCTATGGATTCCGTAGATATCAATAAATTTCCCCTGGATCTGGGTGTAGATACGCATTTGTGTGTCAATACGGCCTTTAACCTTTCGGTATCCGGTGTTCCTAATGTAAATACCATCGTCTGGGACGATAACTCCACATCGGCTACACGCGCTGTTACGACACCCGGCACCTATTTTGTGACGGTCACCCAGGCCAACGGATGTATCAATGCGGACACGATAAAGGTACGCAGCGGTGTTGAGCCGCAGGCAGTTTTACCGGTCTCGTATGACCTGTGCGAGGACAGTGTGGTGGTGCTTAACCCGGGCAATGCCGGTATGACATTCCTGTGGAATAATAATGCTACCACACCAACCCTGGCCGTCCGTGCGCCCGGTAGCTATTCCGTGCAGGTAACGAGCGCAGACCGGTGCCGGGCTACTTTCCCGACCTCTGTAACGGAAAGGCCGCTGCCTGTCAATACAACTGTGTTGCCATTCTATGATATCTGTATAGGGGATTCCCTGAGACTTGACGGCGCCAGCACCTATGGTGTGAGCTATAACTGGAATGATGTATATTTCCAGCCGCTGTACGTGGTGAGGGACTCCGGCCTGTATGTACTGCAGGTCCGCAGCGAGTATGGCTGCCTTACCACGAAGACCAGCCAGGTGAGCTATTTCCCGGATCCTACCATACGGGGCTTTACCTATATACCTTCTTTTTATAATGAGCTTAAAAAAGTTGCGTTCAGCCCGATAGACCCCAGCAGCGTGAATGCCTATGAATGGCATTTCGGTGACGGCAATACGTCAGGGCAGAAAGATCCTACCCATATATACGCTGCTTTCGGGGATTACCTGGTACGTTTGTACGTAAGCAATGACTGTAATATAAGGTTGTATTCACAGGAAATAAGGATACAGGAGAGTAATACCGGTACAGGTGAGCTGGAATCCGAAGGAGTGATAGGCTTGTATCCTAACCCGGCCAATGACCTGCTGCATATCAATAATACTTCTCCGTATAAGATAGACCAGTTGGTAGTATATGATGTTCTGGGACGGGAAGTGCTGTCCGTGCTGCGTCCCGGGAACACCGTTGATATCAGCAAGGTCGCTGCGGGTTCCTATATGGTGAATATCCGTTGCGGCGCAGAGCTTATCATCAACCATAAGCTGACAGTGGTGAAATAACCGGGATTACTGCCCGCAATCCTGATAAGATAAAAAAAGCCAGGTTCCATACAGAACCTGGCTTTTTTAGTATTGTAAGCAGCCACATCGGTTGCTTTTGTCACCTGTTATCAGATATCAAGCTTGGCGTATTTGGCATTTTTTTCAATGAAATCCCTGCGTGGCGCTACTTCCTCGCCCATCAGCATAGAGAATACGGCATCCGCTTCCTGCGCGTTCTCGATAGTTACACGTTTAAGCGTGCGGGTTTCCGGGTTCATCGTAGTATCCCACAGCTGTTCGGCATTCATCTCACCGAGACCTTTGTAGCGTTGTATATTGACGCTGTCTTCCCTGGAGCCGTGCGCCAGGCGCGTAACGGCGGCCTTACGTTGATCTTCCGTCCAGGCATATTCAAATTCCTTGCCTTTCTTTACCAGGTATAGCGGTGGCTGTGCCAGGTATACATATCCCTGGATCACCAGGTCTTTCATATAGCGGAAGAAGAAGGTGAGTATGAGCGTGGCAATGTGTGCGCCGTCCACGTCCGCATCCGTCATAATGATGATCTTGTGGTAGCGCAGCTTGGATAAGTTCAGTGCTTTGGGGTCTTCCGGCGTACCTACGGTCACACCCAGGGCAGTATAGATATTCTTGATCTCTTCACTTTCATATATTTTGTGCTCCTGAGCCTTCTCTACGTTCAGGATCTTACCTCTCAGGGGCAGGATGGCCTGTATGTTCCGGTCGCGGCCCTGCTTGGCAGTACCACCGGCGGAGTCACCTTCCACAAAGTATATCTCGCATTTCTCAGGATCTTTTTCGGAGCAGTCGGCAAGCTTTCCCGGTAAGCCTCCGCCTGTCAGTACGCTTTTGCGTTGTACCAGCTGGCGGGCTTTCTGGGCCGCGTGTCTTGCCTGGGCCGCCAGGATCACTTTATCTATGATGGTCCTCGCTACCTTGGGATTCTCTTCCAGGAATGCTTCCAGCACCCGGCTCATATTGACATCCACAACCCCTGCAACCTCGCTGTTACCTAATTTGGTCTTGGTCTGCCCTTCAAACTGGGGCTCGGGAACCTTTACGGAAACAATGGCGGACAGGCCTTCACGGAAGTCATCTCCCGCGATCTCCACTTTGGCCTTTTCAAACAGCTTGTTCTTGTCCCCGTAGTTTTTGAACACCCTGGTCAGTGCCCTTCTGAAGCCGGTCACATGCGTTCCGCCTTCAATGGTATTGATATTGTTGACATAAGAAAAGATATTCTCGGAGTAGGAGGTGTTATAGCTCATTGCTACTTCTACCGTCACATTGGTGGTTTCATCATATCCTTCCACGTAGATGGGCTCCGGCAGCAGGGGTTCCCTTTTGCCGTTCTCGTCCACTTTCTGGACAAACTCACGGATGCCGCCTTCTGAATAGAAGTTTTCAATGTAGACCTGTCCGTTCTCATCTATCTCTCTTTCATCGGAAAGGGTGATGTTGATGCCCCTGTTCAGATAAGCCAGCTCCTTCAGCCTTGCTGCCAGGATAGACTTCTGGTAAACCGTTTCCGTAAATATGGTAGCATCGGGCTTAAAATGCACGATGGTCCCGGTAATATCGGTCTCGCCGATGATCCTTACAGGGTATTGCGGAATACCTTTACTATATTCCTGCTCGAATATCTTACCTTCCGTGTGTACCGTAACGTGCATAGGCTCAGACAGGGCGTTCACACAGGATACACCCACACCGTGCAGACCGCCCGATACCTTGTAGGTATTCTTATCGAACTTGCCGCCCGCATGAAGTACGGTCATTACTACTTCCAGCGCCGATCTTTTCTCTTTGGTGTGCATAGCCGTGGGAATTCCGCGCCCGTTATCCTTGACCGTAATGGAATTATCCGTATGGATCGTGACATAGATATCTGTGCAATAGCCGGCCAGGGCCTCATCGATAGAGTTGTCAACAACTTCATATACCAGGTGGTGTAAACCTTTGATACCAATATCGCCAATATACATGGCAGGACGTTTCCTTACGGCTTCCAGGCCTTCCAGCACTTGTATACTGTCGGCATTATATTGCGGCATTTCTGAAGCAGTCAATGTCTCTTGTTGTTCTGAACTCATGAAATATTTTTAAAACTACTAAGAATGTGTGTATCGTAACTGGATAATTATGCGCACCGGGATTGACCGGCCGGCTCCTGCCGGGGCGGAAAATGGTGCATGCATAACAGCATACAAAAATACATAAAATCCCCGTCTTTACCAACTAAATAAATACGCGAAGCTGCCGGATAATTGGTTACTTTTGCCGGAGCTTTAATGAGATTTTATGCGTTTCCGGAACAGAAAAAAGAAAGAGCTCAGGACCGGGCCAATGAAATTTTTGGTCATCAGGCTGTCTTCTATCGGTGATATTGTATTGACAACACCGGTGGTACGCTGTCTCCGGAAGAAATATCCTGACGCGCAGATAGATTTCCTGGTAAAGCCGGGATTCCGTCAGGTGCTGGAGGCTAATCCCTATATCACCCGTATACTGGATTATGATCCCGAAGGGGGCAGTATGGTCAGCCGGCTGAGACAAGAGCGGTATCATCATATTATTGATCTGCATCATAATATGCGGACCCTCAGGCTGAGGCAGGCCTTGCAGGTTCCGGGCACAGGCTTTCCCAAGCTCAACGTGGAAAAGTGGCTGCTGGTGAACCTGAAGTGGCGGAGCATCATGCCGGATAAAAGCGTTGTGGAGCGGTACTTTGAAACGGTCAGCGGGCTGGGTGTGGTCAATGACGGCGAAGGCCTGGATTATTTCATCCCTCCGGGCCAGGAAACAGCGCAGGAAGATATTCCTATGAGCCACTGGACAGGATACGTGGCCTGTGTGCTGGGCGGCTCCAGGGCTACGAAGCAGCTGCCTGCCGGGCAGTGGATAGCGTTCGCTGAACGGTGCCGGCTCCCGATGATCATGCTGGGGGGACCGGAAGACAGGGAGGAGGGCGAGGCGATAGCGCGGGCTGTGCCTTCCGGCAGGGTATATAATGCCTGCGGGAAATTCCGGCTGAATGAATCGGCCGATCTGGTAAGAAAGGCCAGGGTAGTGGTCAGCAATGATACCGGCCTGATGCACGTAGCTGCGGCCTTTCAGCGTCCCGTGGTGTCGCTCTGGGGCAATACGGTGCCTGAAATGGGCATGTTCCCTTATTATGGCGCCAATAACCTGAAAACGGTGGTGGCTTCCCGTTCCGCTATTATCGAAGTGAAAGGCTTGTCCTGCAGGCCCTGCAGCAAGATCGGGTATGCGCAATGCCCGAAAAAGCATTTTAAGTGCATGAAGGATATAGATGTGCAGGCAATGGCGGATGCCGTGTATCAATACTGGGGCAACACAAACCGGCTGCCCTAGCAGGCATTTATTGCCTGTGAGCCCTGTTCATGGTGCGAAAGGATCAGCTTTCCACAAAATCCATATCCTTACCGTGTGTTTCCGGTATGGTGAGCGTGGAATAGATGCTCAGCGCAAAGGCTGTAAGGCCTACCAGCGCGCCGCTCAGGATGACCGGGATGCTGATATCTTTGAACAGCTCGAACAAAAAGGTCATACCCACCAGCAATCCCCGTACAAAATTGGGAATGGTAGTAGCCGCGGTGGCCCTGATATTGGTGCCGAACTGTTCCGCTCCTACCGTGACGAACATCGCCCAGTAGCCGGTGCCGAGTCCCATCCATACGCAGTAAAAATAATACCAGCCGGGCGTCCTGACAGGACCGAAAAGCATAAGGGAAACGCCTACGGCGGTGAACAGCAGCATATAAAAAATGGCCTTTTTCCTGGAGCGCAGCCAGTGGCTGATAAACCCGCTCAGGAAGTCGCCCGCGGAGATGCCTATATAGGCCCACATAATGGCCATCCCCGGCTTTACCGGTTCGCTTATCCCGTGCGCCTGCCCGAACTCGTTGGCGAACATGGCCAATATGCCGATACAGAACCAGGTGGGCAGACCTATGAGAATACATTTCAGGTATTTGATGAATCGCGTCTTATTGTTAAAGAACATCCACAGGCTGCCTTTGGCCAGTGAACGGTCCCGGTGCACGTCTTTGAAGATGCCTGACTCGGCTATGCCTACCCGGAGCAGCAGCAGGGCTATGCCCATGCCGCCGCCTATCCAGTAGGCTATATGCCAGCTGCCGCTGAGCTCTACCGTGAAATTGGCCACAACCGCTCCCAGCAGCCCGAAGCCGGCCACAATGGAAGTGCCTATCGCGCGGAGCTCTTTGGGGAGGGTCTCCGAGACCAGCGTAATGCCTGCTCCCAGCTCTCCGGCCAGTCCGATGCCTGCTACGAACCGCAGGGCCATATAGATCATGTCGAGATGCGCGGACTGTATAAAGGGAAGAAAACCACAGGCGATATTGGCGAGGGAATAGGTGATAATGGACCCGAACAGTACCGATAACCTTCCTTTTTTGTCTCCCAGGATACCCCAGATAATACCGCCGAGCAGCAGGCCGAACATCTGCCAGTTAAGGATCAGGACGCCGGTGGCGGGATCAAGTCCCAGGTCGTTCAGGCTGGGAATACGGACAATACCGAACAGCAGCAGGTCGTATATATCTACAAAATATCCGAGCGCCGCCACAATTACGGGAAGGCTGAACAGATGTCCCAGCTTTTCCCGGGTAGTAAAATGTGTTGTCATAGAATGGAAGACAGTATAAATATCCCGGTAAAATAGTATATTTTAAACGGATGTGAAAAATAAATGCCCGGAAAGTTGAAAAATTCAGCCTAGTGGCTATTGCGGCAGGTACGGGGGAATGGAGCGGAGCCAAAAGAATAAAGGCGCTGCGGGAGCAGCGCCTTTATCTCTTCAGATTAATAGTACATTACCGCTTGTTGAGAAGACACCGGTAATGGTATTGGTTCATTTATCTTTATTGCAATTATTGTGCCAGATATTTCATAAACCGGCGAAATGCTGTTGAGCTGTCATATAAAAATCCTCCGGCATTACATTCGAAATGGTTTTGTTTTAACTATTTTTGCCTATACTTTTATTCTTATTCATCAATATATAACCAATCTTATGTCAAGCAGTAAATTTTACAATAGAATACAAACGGAGCTGAATGAAATAGAGGCAGCGGGCCTGTACAAGAAAGAACGTATCATTGATTCGGTGCAGGGCGCAGAGATCGTAGTGAACGGCAGGCAGGTGCTGAATTTTTGTGCCAATAATTACCTCGGTCTTTCCTCTCATCCCAAAGTGGTGGCAGCTGCCAAGGAGGGTGTGGACCACAGGGGGTACGGTATGAGCTCTGTCAGGTTTATTTGCGGGACACAGGATATTCATAAGGAGCTGGAGAAGAAATTATCCGTATTTCTCGGTACGGAGGACACGATCCTGTACGTGGCCTGCTTTGATGCCAACGGCGGGGTTTTTGAACCATTGCTGGGTGAGGAGGACGTGATCATCTCCGATGCGCTGAACCACGCCTCCATCATAGACGGGGTAAGATTGTGCAAGGCTAAAAGAGCCCGTTACGCGCACAATAATATGGAAGAGCTGGAGCAGCAGCTGCAGCAGCATAAGGACGCCCGTACAAGGTTCATTGTAACGGATTCCGTCTTCTCCATGGATGGTACCATTGCGCAGCTGGATAAGATCTGCGACCTGGCCGATAAATATGACGCGATCGTCATGATAGATGAATCGCATTCTTCCGGCTTTATGGGTAAGACCGGCAGGGGCGTGCATGAATTGTGCGGTGTGACGGACAGGGTAGATATCATTACCGGTACCCTGGGTAAAGCATTGGGCGGCGCTTCCGGTGGCTTTACCTCAGGCAGGAAAGAGGTGATAGAAATGCTGCGCCAGCGTTCCAGGCCATACCTGTTCTCCAACACCGTAGCTCCTTCTGTGGTGAGCGCTTCCATTGCCGTGCTGGATATGCTCAGCGATACTACGGAGCTCAGGGATCAGCTGGAAGATAATACGCTTTATTTCAGGGAAAAGATGACCGAAGCCGGCTTCGATATCAAGCCCGGTACCCATCCTATCGTGCCTATTATGCTGTATGACGCTGTTGTGGCGCAGCAGATGGCGTCCCGTATGCTGGAGGAAGGCATCTATGTAATAGGCTTCTTCTACCCGGTAGTGCCTAAGGGCGAGGCACGGATCCGTGTTCAGATATCCGCTGCGCACAGCCGCCAGCACCTGGATACCGCTATCGAGGCCTTTGTGAAAGTTGGAAAAGAGCTGGGCGTGGTCAGCTAAGGAGCTTATATATCTATATATCATTAAACGGGAAAGCGGGATCGTAATATCCCGCTTTCCCGTTTATATAGACAGACTCTCGTATGGTCTGCCGGTAAAGGTGCTAAAAAAACGCCACCCGGGTGTAGGTGGCGGCCTGATCTATCTTAAATGCTTCAGATTTTCAGTAAGGGTTTTCCTGGCAAAGTGGATCCTGCTTTTGATGGTACCCAGGGGCTCGTTGAGCGTTTCGGCAATTTCCTGGTACTTGTAGCCCAGATAGTGCAGCTCAAAGGATATACGGAGTATTTCGGGCAGATCGTCAATGGCTTTCTTAATGGCAGCAAGGTTGATATTGCTGACCCCACCGTTGGTCGCAAACTTCTGCTGCTTCACCAGGTAAAAATCCTGCGGGGTATCTGAGGATACGCCCCTGAATTTCTGCAGCCGCCTGTAATTATTGATGAAGATATTACGCATGATGGTGTAAAGCCATGCTTTGACATTGGTGCCTTCTTGAAATTTATCTTTATAAACTATAGCTTTGTAAAGAGTTTCCTGTACCAGGTCTTTTGCATCATCCGCATCTTGTGTTAGGGAAATGGCAAATGGTTGTAGATAGGTGGAATTGGATTCGATTAAACTGTTAAATGATACACTACTCATAAAAATTTCTTTTTTAATGCCCGCTACCTTTCGAAAAGGTAATAGGCGTGGTGAATACTAAATCATTACGCTATTAAAAACTACTATAAGATATTGAACGTGGATGCAAAGGCTACTGTTTCTGAGATCAGGAAACAGTACAGGGTGTTAGCTTTTCTCTATCATCCTGACAAGCAGGGTAATAGCGCTGAATCTAATCAGCATTTTGCATTGGTCAATGAAGCTTACAGTATTTTGACAGATTCAAAAAAACGTATGGAGTATGATCTGCTAATAGTTAAGAATAATTTAGACTATTTTCATAATTATGCTATAGAAAATAATGCCCAATTATTGCTAGGGTTTTTAAATAAGTTAACTCGTAAAGTTAATGCGGTGTCTTCTCACGATATCAATAAATCGGAACTCCTGAATTGCATTCTGATGGTCCTGGATGAAAGCAAAATGAGATTGATAGAAGCACAAGGTGACCAAGAACTTTGTAATTCGTATTTTACTAATATAGAGCAACTTGCGAAGAAGCTCTCTTACCCCCATTTGAAATTTATAATATCAAAAATAGAATCACAAAGTGATAAATGCAAATTTAAAATGTTAATATTATATGAACTTATAAACAAGGAAAGAAAGCGGTATCTGATCGGTTTGCTAACCCCATGGCTGCTATTGGGTGTAAGCATATTGCTATGCCTTGTCATATACTATTCGGGGAATTTATGAGTTTTATATGGCATGACATAATTTTTCTGCGATTTAATGAATAATTTTACGCTCTTTTATAAATTAAAACACATCTGACAGAAACAATGAATCCATTAATTGCCAACAGTACCCTGCTACGGATCGCGGAAGAGATAGGCGCGCCCGCTTATGTCTATTCGGCGGATATTATAAAAAGTAAATACAGCGATCTGTGCAAGGCTTTCCGAAAGTGCAATGCCAGGTTTCATTATGCCGTCAAGGCGCTGTCAAATATCAATATCCTGAAGCTGTTCCGGGAAATGGGCAGCGGCCTGGATACGGTGTCCATGCAGGAGGTTCTGCTGGGTCTTAAGGCCGGCTTCGATCCGCAGGATATTATTTATACGCCCAACTGCGTTTCTTTTGAAGAGATCGATCAGGTGATCGGGCTGGGTGTTAAGATCAATATTGATAATATTTCGATCCTGGAACAGCTGGGCGCCAAATACGGCAATACCGTACCGGTATGCATCCGTATCAATCCCCATATCATGGCGGGTGGTAATTATAAGATATCCACGGGGCATATCGACAGCAAGTTCGGCATCTCCATCCACCAGCTGCGGCACGTGGAACGGATCGTGCAGTCGCTGAACATCCGGGTGGAAGGCCTGCATATGCATACCGGGAGCGATATCCTGGATGCCAATGTGTTCCTGAACGCCGCGGATATCCTCTTTAATATAGCGATGGAGTTTCCCGACCTGGAATACCTGGACTTCGGAAGCGGCTTTAAGGTGGCCTACAAGCCCCAGGATGTCGTGACGGATATAGAAGAGCTGGGGGAAAAGCTGGCAGAAAGATATGCCGCTTTCTGTAAGGAGTATGGCAAGGATATCCAGATCTATTTTGAGCCCGGTAAATATCTGGTGAGCGAGAGCGGCTACTTCATCACGAAGGTAAATGTGGTCAAGCATACCACTGCTACGGTATTTGCAGGCATTGACTCAGGCGCGAACCACCTGATCCGCCCTATGCTGTATAATGCCTACCATCACATCACCAACCTTTCCAACTTTGAGGGGGTGAAGCGTATCTATACGGTAGTAGGCTATATCTGTGAGACGGATACCTTTGCCTGGGACAGGCCTATTGCGGAGATCACCGAAGGAGATTTCCTGTGTTTCCACAACGCCGGGGCCTACGGCTATATGATGGCCTCCAACTACAACTCAAGGTTCCGCCCCGCGGAGGTGCTGGTAGAAGGGGACAGCTACAGGCTTATCAGGCGGAGAGAGACCATGGAGGACCTGCTGGCTACCCAGGTGCTGGATTAGGGTCATTATTAATTTTTGGTCAAATTCCAATACAATAGGCCGATATTTCGGAATATTGTATTTTTTTTGACCTGTATTTTAAAATAATATAGTGAATGAACGCTCTTTTAAAGGTTCTGGCGGCGGTATTGGTATGCCTGTATGGCTTTTCCGCGCAGGCTAAAAATTACCAGGTGGCCAGCATAGCTTTCTATAACGTGGAGAATTTATTTGACACGCTGGACGACCCTTATAAAAATGATGATGATTTCCTGCCGAAAGGATCTTATAATTATACGGCAAAGGTTTACCAGAAAAAATTGCAGAATATCGCCAGAGTAATATCGGGTCTCGCTTCGGATAAGGAGTCCAAGTACCAGATCCCCGGCGGTCCGGCCATTATCGGGCTGGCGGAAATAGAGAATGCCAGCGTGGTGTACGATCTTACACAGCAGCCTGCGCTGAAAGACCGTAATTACAGGATCCTGCATTTTGAATCCCCGGACCAGAGGGGCATAGACGTAGGCATGATCTACCGTCCCGATATGTTTACGGTACTCGGCGCAAGGTCCTTATATGTAGATATTACCGATGATAAAAGCAAATCCAGGACCAGGGATATCCTGTATGCCTCGGGCATCCTGGCAGGCGATACGATCCACGTGCTGGTAGGGCACTGGCCGTCCCGGAGCGGGGGAGAGGCGGCCAGCATGTGGAAAAGGGAACGTGCGGCCAGGGTGTGCAGGAATGTGATCGACAGCCTTCAGCAGATCAATCCCGCGGTGAAGGTGGTGGTCATGGGCGACCTTAACGATGACCCGGTAAGTCCCTCCGTTGCCAGAACGCTGGGCGCCATTGGCGATATAGATAAGGTAAGGGAAACTTCCATGTACAATCCCTGGATGGCCTTCTACAAAAAAGGCATTGGTACGCTGGGCTATAATGACAGCTGGAACCTCTTCGACCAGATCATTGTATCCGGCGGCTGGATCACCGGCAGCCATAAAGGCTGGAAATATCATAAAGCGGAAATATACAGCCGTCAGTTCCTGGTGAGCCAGTTCGGGAAATATAAAGGCTACCCGCACCGGTCCTTTTCGGGCTCCAAATGGATGGACGGGTACAGTGACCACTTTCCTACCTTGATCTACCTGCTCAAAGAAACGGAATGACCTTCAGCATCGGGATATTACAATATCCCGATTTTTTTTTGTGCTGACCCAAGGTCCGGCACCGGTATTACGTCTTTATATCAGAAGGTTAATTTTTAACAACTATGAGCAAGTTATGCTACTTTTTAATATCTGCAGGTATGTTGCTGGCTATGTCCTGCAATAACAAGGGCGATAAGGAGATCATGGGCTGGGCGCCTGTCTATGCTGCTGCAGAGGATATCACCGTACAGAACGAATCCCCGCTGCCGCCCATTGAAAATGCGGGTAAGATCTATATCAGGGGAGATTACTTTTATCAGGTTGAGAACGGGAAAGGTATTCATGTGATTGATGTCAGCAACAAGGAGCAGCCCGTACAGCAGGCCTTTATCCGTGTGGCAGGGGCCCAGGAGCTGAGCATAAGGGGCAATAACCTGTACGTCAATTCGTTCAATGACCTGGTAGTGATAGATATCAGTGATGTGCAAAACAGCCGTGAGGTACACAGGATGAAAAATACCTTCCATATGTTTAACAGCATGACACCTCCCCAGTCAGGGTATTTTGAATGCGTGGATGAATCCAGGGGCACGGTGGTCAGCTGGCAGCAGAAAATGCTTGTGAATCCCAAATGCAGATATTAAGAAAAACCGCCGTTCCTTATTCTTAAATACTAAAAATTCCCTCAACGATATATGAAACGATATTTTTATCTGCTTTTACCGGTTCTTATGGCCGTGCTGATGCTGGGATGCAGCAAAGACCAGTCGCCTGACTCATTTAATACGGGAGGTACAGGTACCGGAGGTTCGCTTGCAAGGTTTATCATAGTGAACAATTACCTGTATGTGGTGGACGACCAGAACCTGATCTCCTATGATATCACCAGCTTTCGCAACCCGAAAGAGGTTAGTAATATACCTATAGGCTTCAATATTGAAACCATCTATAACCTGGATGATAAATTATTCATCGGTTCCCAGAATGCGATGTATATATATAGCATCACAGATCCTGCCAGGCCTGCTTACGAGGCCAGCGCGACTCATCTCCGGGCCTGCGATCCGGTGGTTGCCAATGAAAATTATGCTTATGTGACCGTCAGGTCTTCATTGACCAATGCCAGTGCCTGCGGTGGTAATGTGAATGCACTCCTGGTCTATAATATTGCAGATATACAATACCCTACGCTGGTCAATACGCTGGAAATGGCTAATCCCCACGGTCTGTCATTGTATGGCAATACCCTCTATGTGTGCGATGGAGCCCAGGGACTGAAGATCTTCGATATCAGCGACACCTACAACAGCGAGCCGCAATACCTGAAGGCAGTTGAGACAAGCGATAACATTTATTTCGACTGTATAGCCAAAGACGGTTATCTGTACACCATGATGGAAAACGGTTTTGTGATCTATGATATTTCCAACCCCCATGAACCACGCGAATTAGGTAAGATTTTACACTGATAAGTTAGCTTTCAACTTTAATAGGAATGCATGAAAAAAACATAAGATTTTATAATAGAAGAAATCTTGCAAAAAATCCCGGGGCAACCCGGGATTTTTGTTAGGATATAATCCAGGCTTATTTTTTTTCTACATATTTGACATTCAGGATATTGAGGGCATTCCGCTTGAGGTTGTGGATATTGTGCTGCGTAAAATGTAATATTTCATCATAGAAAAGCGGGACAATGGCCGCTTCCGCCATGACCAGGGAATCCATGCGCTGGTAAAGCCCGTAACGGTGCGCAGCGTCCCCGGTACGGATGCTTTCCTGGTACAGCCTGTCAAAATATGGATTATTGAAACGTGTATAGTTAGGAGGCGCCGGGTTCCGGCTGTAAAAGAAGGACAGGTAGGTCTCTGCGTCGGGGTAGTCCGCTATCCATTGTGCCTTGAAAAAAGGCGCTTCCGTCTTGCTCATCATTTGCCGGAGCAGCCCCGGCTGCATGACCTCAACGGTCGCCTGCAGGCCGATATCCTGGAGCTGCGTTACAATGAAATTACAGATATCCGTCTGTGACTCCGGGCAGTATAGCTTTATAAGCCCGAAGGTCCTGCTGTCCTTCCAGCCGGCTTCTTTCAGTAATGCCGTGGCCAGCGCGGGGCTGTAGTCATACCCGTAAGCAATGGTGGCCTGCTCATCGGGTATCAGTCCTTTGGGGATAAAGCCCTTATCCGCGGGTATGCCTACCCCGTTGCGGAAAAAGGTAACGATCTTTGCTTTGTCAATGGCATGATTGATGGCCTGCCTGACCAGCCGGAGCCGGACCGGCTGGTTCCGGAGCGCGGGCAGCGTGGTATCCAGCAAAAATCCCAGGTATTCGGTATTCAGGTACAATTGCTTGGTCAGCCGGAAATTATCCCGGAACTCATCTTTAAGCAGGCCCTTTTTAGACAATACAAGGTCCTTGACACTGCCGTCTATGCCGTTTATAAAATCCAGCTGCTGCTGCCGGAATAGCAGGAATTCCATAATGCGGGTCTCATTGAAAGTCACTTTTATGCCGTCCAGGTAGGGCAGCCTCTTGCCTTTGGCATCCTTTTCCCAGTAGGCCGGGTTCTTTTGCAGCAATAGCACATTGTTCTCATCCCACAGCTGGAATTGGAAGGGACCGGTTCCCACGGGATGGTTCCTGAAATCCTTGCCCCATTTCCGGATGGCCTCGTGCGGCACGATGGCGCAATAAGGCATGCTCAGCATTGACAGCATCGGGGGAAAGGCCTGGCGCAGGCGTAATATAAAAGTGGTGTCATCGGGGGCTTCAAAAGGCGCGTGCTGCGCTATCTTATCATGGAAGATCCAGGCGCCGGAAGAGGCTGTTGCGGGATCGGTCAGCCTGCTGAACGTATATACGATATCATGTGCTGTAAGCGCCCGGCCCCTGCCGTCCTTAAACACCGGGTTGTCGTGGAAATACACGTCTTTCCGGATGTTGAATGTCAGTACCTTTCCATCCGGGCTGATGGTCCAGGAGGTGGCGATGGATGGCTGCAGCTGCATATTTTCATCAATTTCCACCAATGTATTATACAGGAAGGTGACACCCCACATGATGGAAAGGTTCTTGGCAAAAGCAGGATCCAGGGTTTCAAGACCGCCTATCTGGTTGTAGCAGAAATAATTGCGGTCCGGCTGCTGCTGCTGCTTGCAGGAAATTATCATAGTTGCCAGCAATAATGCCGTTATATATCTATACATCTGTACAGGATGCTTTAGGTATGGTTAATAATATGTGCTTAAAAATACCGATAGAACAATAACAGTTAAGAATCAGTAATTTTGTTAATCGTAAAATTACTTCAAATTATCGCAAATCATGAAATTACACATACTGGCTATAGGTGCTCATCCCGATGATGTGGAGCTCGGAGCGGCAGGTACGCTGATAAAGCATATCAGGAAGGGACAGCAGGTAGGTATCCTGGACCTGACCCGGGGAGAGCTGGGCAGCCGGGGCACTGTAGCCTCCCGTTATGAGGAAGCTGCGGCCGCGGCAGAGATCATGGGGCTGGCAGTCAGGGAGAACCTGAAGCTGAGAGACGGCTTTTTTGAGAATAATGAAGACAGCCGCCTGGCGCTTATCGGGGTGATAAGGAAGTACAGGCCGGACATCGTGATAGGAAATGCGCCGGAAGACAGGCACCCGGATCACGGCCGGGCCTTTAAATTGATAGCGGATGCCTGTTTTTTAAGCGGGCTGTCAAAAATAGAGACACGGGATGAGCAGGGTAATGCCCAGCAGGCCTGGAGGCCTAAAAAAGTATTGCACTATATCCAGGACCGCTTCCTGGAGCCTAATGTCATCATTGACATCAGCGATACCCTGGACCTTAAGATGAAAGCCGTACAGTGCTATGGAACACAGTTTTTCAGCTCCGGGAATGACCAGGAAAAGGAGCCGGCCACCTATATCTCCCGCCCGGGCTTCCTGGAGTCCATCGCGGCCAAGGCCAGGGTGCTGGGACACCGTATCGGGGCGGAGTATGCGGAAGGCTTTATCCTGCAGGGGGATTACGGCCTGAATGACCTGGATGATATTTACCTGCCTGTCCTGTCTTAATTTTGGGTTGATGAAAGCTTTGAAGATTTTATTGAAAATTATCCTGTGGACTGTGGGCATACTGCTGCTACTCTGCCTGGTGTTCGGGGTGTATGTGTACAATATCGCCACATTCTCCCATCCGCAGGTGCATAATGACAGCCTGGAAAGCCTGGAAAGGACGGCACTCAATGACAGCACCTTTGTTATAGGCAACAGCTGGCTGACCAAAAACGAGTTCGGGCATTATGTCATGTACACCGAAGGAAGCGCATATGAAAGAGGGCTGGTGAACGGCAAGCTGTCCAGGGAGCTTATCTCCCGGCAGGAAGAAGCTTTTACGCACCAGATCAGGAAAATGATCCCGTCCGAAAAATATCTCCGGTTCCTGAAATATATCACGGGCTTTATCAACAGGGGGCTGCCGGATAATGTAACGGAGGAATACAAGGAAGAGATCTATGGCATTGCGCTCTCTTCATCGGACAGCTTTGACTGGATCGGCGATAAATATACCCGGCAGATGCACTATCATGCCGCGCATGATATCGGGCATGCCCTGCAGAATATGATGCTGGTGGGGTGTACCTCCTTCGGCGTATGGGGGAAGGCCGCGTCCAACGGTGAAATGATCGTGGGACGTAATTTTGATTTCTGGGTAGGAGATGAGTTTGCGGAACATAAGATCATTTCTTTCGTCAGGCCGGAAAAGGGCTATCCGTTCGCTTTTATCACCTGGGGTGCCTTTACCGGTGTCAGCTCAGGAATGAATGCCAAAGGGCTGACGGTGACCATCAATGCCGCCAAATCCTCCATACCCCTGAATGCCGCTACCCCGGTATCCCTGGTAGCAAGAGAAATACTGCAATATGCCGCTACCATAGACGAAGCGGTAGCCATAGCCAGGAAAAGGACCATGTTTGTCAGCGAAAGCTTCCTGGTAAGCGCTGCGGCAGACGGGAGAGCGGTGGTAATAGAAAAAACGCCTTCCGAGCTGGATATCTACGATGCCCATGGAGACCGCATCTTATGTGCCAACCATTTTCAGGGGCCGATCCTGGCAAATGAGTCGCTGAACCTCGAACAGAAGGCCACCAGCGCATCCGTGTACCGGTACAGCCGCCTGGAGCAGCTTATGCCTGATACGATCGCCCTTACAGTGGCGGATGCGGCCAGGATACTCCGCGATACCAAAGGTATCAATAATACAGAAATAGGATTGGGTAATGAAAAGGCGCTCAACCAGCTGATAGCGCATCACTCGGTCATCTTTAAGCCGGAAAGCCTCCTGATGTGGGTCAGCACCGGGCCCTGGCAGCTGGGAACTTACGTATGCTATGATCTTCGTAAAGTTTTCAGCGAGGATTTCGTGCCGGGAGATACGGTTGTCAGGTATGCGCTGAATATCCCTGCCGATACTGCTTTTATCAATTCCCTGTCTTTCCGTAACTTTTTAAAATACCGGGAGCAAAAGGAAATATTCATTTACGGTGACCGGGCTGCCTTCGATCCTGTAAGCAGTATCCGGTACAATCCCTATTTTTATGATGCCTACAGGATGGCAGGAGATTATTTCCTGGACAGGAAAGAATACGATAAGGCGGCAAAATACTACAGGGAAGCGCTTGACAGGGAGGTGGCAACGGAAAGTGAGCAGAAGCATATACAGAAACAATTGCATAAGGCGCTCCGGAAAGGGACATGACCCGGATAGCAGGGCAATTATATGCAAGAGGCTGTCTAAGAAGGTCGTCATTTCGGGCGAAACGCAGTGTAGTCGAGAAATCTCAGAGATTTTGCTTCGCAAGAGAATAGTTCCTCCATTACGCTACGCTCTGGTCAGAATGACGTAAAAGTACTTTTAGGCAGCCTCTTCGTTGGTATAGGAATTACAATTTGGCCGTTTGTATGCGCAATACTTTACGGTTGGCTTTCTGTACCCGCATTTTCTCCGGTATGATGGCCAGTATCTCGTCCATTATTTTCTGTAAGATATACATCCGTACAAAATGGTTATTGGTCACAATGGAAATTTCCCGTACCGGCTCCTCGCCGTCAAAATAGCGGATCTTCTCCTGCTGCTCTTCATGAAAATCAAGCGTGGCAAATTCCGGCAGTATGGTGACGCCTCCTGCTTTATCCACCATCTTACGGAGCGTTTCCACGTTACCGGTCTCATACTTGAAATTTTTGTTTTCCTGTATCTTATCCAGCTGTTCGGAGCACAGGTTAATGACCTGGTTGCGGAGGCAGTTGCCTTCATTCAGCATCCAGAAGCGGCTCATATCCAGGTCAGCCACCTGGATGCTTTTCTTTTTCAGCGCAGGCTCGTCCTTTCCGAAATAGGCTACAAGTGTCTCATAGAATAAGGGGTATTCCTTGTAATGATGGTTATCAAGCGGTGTGCTGACCAGCCCGCAGTCTATCTCATCATCTCTCAGCTTACGCAGGATGTCCTGGGTCTTCAGCTCCAGGATATTGATCTGCAGGTCAGGATAGGTATGGGTGATCCTGTCTATCAGCTGCGGCACGATGTAAGGGGCGAGGGTGGGCAGGATGGCAATTTTGAACCTGCCGGTGACCAGTCCTGTTTTATTCTGGATGATCTCGTTGATCTTGGCCGATTCTGATAAGATCACCTTGGCCTGGTTGACAATCTCTTCTCCGATCTCCGTGGTATTGATAGGGTGCTTATTCCTGTCAAAGATTTTAACATTCAGTTCGTCCTCTAATTTTTGTATCTGCATACTCAATGTCGGCTGGGTAACAAAGCATCTTTCTGCTGCTGCAACAAAACTTTTAAATGTTGCTACCGCAACTACATATTCAAGCTGAGTGATAGTCATTTTTAACTTATTTACAATGTGTAAGTATTAACAAAGATAATAAGATTGTAACTTTGCAGCTCATTTTTACGGAAAACTATCAAAAAAAGCAGATGGGACGGATAAGATTTGAGCAGCTTAAAGCGTTAGAGGGGAAAATCATTACGGACAGTCCTTCCGCGGCCGGTAACTGGCTGGCTCCCCGGCTGGTATCCGCGCAGCCCGGTGAGATTGTAATGGAAGTGGTCATCAAGGATGAAATGTGCAATCCTTATGGCAATATCCATGGTGGAATGATGTCCCTGGTGATAGATGAGGCGGTTGGCTGGGCGATTTTGTCTGCCGCTTTGGAATTGCAATATACAAGCGTATCTTTGAACATTGATTTTTTATATGCCGCGGCACGGGGCGAAAGGATACTGGCAACGGCAAGAGTAGTGCGTTCGGGTAAAAAAATAGTCAACACAGAGGTTCATGTTCATAACGAATCGGGAGTGCTGCTGTCTCACGCCACAAGCAACCTGGTAAGCACTTCCATGATCATAAAATAATAATATAACCGTGATAAAAGGAAAAAAGATAATAGTAGTATTACCGGCTTACAATGCCAGCCTTACGCTGGAACGCACCTACAGGGAGATAGACTTCTCCATTGTGGACGATGTGGTCCTGGTGGATGACAACAGCAGGGATAATACCTCCGAAGTGGCGGCTCAGCTGGGCATCAGGCATATTGTCAGGCATGAAAAGAACCGGGGATATGGAGGCAACCAGAAAAGCTGCTATAAAAAGGCGCTGGAGCTGGGAGCTGACGTGGTGATCATGTTACATCCGGACTACCAGTACACCCCGCTGCTCATTCCGGCTATCAGCCATATCATTGCCAATGACCTGTATCCGGTAGTGCTGGCATCACGCATTCTCGGCAAGGGCGCGCTTAAAGGAGGCATGCCTATGTATAAATATATTGCCAACCGCTTCCTTACCTTCTTTGAGAACGTAATGATCAACCAGAAGCTGAGCGAATACCATACCGGTTACCGGGCTTTCTCTGCTGATGTATTGCGGAGCCTTAATCTCGAAGCCAACAGCGATGATTTTGTTTTCGACAACGAGATGCTGTCCCAGATATTCATGAAAGGATACGAAATAGGAGAGGTGACCTGCCCGACCAAATATTTTGAAGAAGCGTCCAGCATTAACTTTAAAAGAAGTATGAAGTATGGTCTGGGAGTGCTTCGTGTCAGCCTTCAGCACAGGCTGCATATGTGGGGCCTTGCCAGGCATAAGCGGTACTCCTGAGGCAGGCAGCCGGTCTGACGGCATCGCTTGTCTTATACATAAGATAATACCCTGACCGGGAAACAGGCATTCTATGCGGGTTTCCCGGTTTTTTAATCCTGACCGGGACGTTATCGCCGGCGGGTGATTAAAATTTCCGCACTTTTAAGGTAAGTTGGCTGAATTATACAGTTTATACTTATATTTGTCGCTAATTCATTTTTTAAAACATTCGTCAGGATATGAATTTCAAAAAGATTAATAATATCAGCGGATGGGTGGTGTTTGCTATTGCATATATTACCTACCTATTGACTATGGAACCAACGGCGAGTCTCTGGGACTGCGGCGAATTTCTGGCAGCGTCCAGTAAGCTGCAGGTGGCCCACTCCCCGGGTGCCCCCTTATTTATGATGCTGGGCCGTATGTTCGGGATGCTGACTTCAGATCCTACGAAGATAGCCATGATGATCAACTCCATGAGCGCGCTCCTGAGTGCATTCACCATCCTGTTCCTGTTCTGGAGCATCACGCATTTTGTCAGGAAAATAGTTATAGGTAATAATTATGAATCCACCGACGGAACGGCATTGACCAAGATCATCAGCGCGGGTGTAGTAGGTGCCCTGGCTTATACCTTTTCAGATACTTTCTGGTTTTCCGCGGTAGAGGCCGAGGTATATGCCACTTCTTCCTTCTTTACTGCCGTGGTATTCTGGGCCGCCCTCAAATGGGAAGAGAACGCGGACAGCCCGTATGCTGACAGGTGGCTGATATTGATCTTTTACCTGATGGGTCTGTCGGTAGGTGTCCATTTACTGAACCTCCTGACCATACCGGCCATTATAATGATCTATTACTTTAAGCGCTATAAGCCTACTTTCACAGGCAGCATCATTGCGTTCCTTGTCGGATGTGTGGTGCTGGCGGTATTGCAGTTCGGTATCATTCAGTACCTGCCTATCATTGCGGCGGGATTTGAGCTGCTGTTCACGAATTCCCTGGGTATGCCGTTCAATACGGGCTTCTTCGTATTTGTGCTGGTGCTGGCAGCCATAGTGGTGATCGTGCTGAATTTTGCAAAATCCAGGAACAAATATATGCTGCATCTGGCTACGCTTTGTTTCGTGTTTGCCACTATCGGGTACTCCAGCTATGTGACCGTGGTGATCCGTTCTAAGGCAGGTGTTTCCATCAATATGACCATGCCGGATAATATCATGTCCCTGATCCCTTACCTGCAGCGTGACCAGTACGGATCCCAGCCTATTTTAAGCGGACCTTACTTTACGTCCACCCCTATCCGCGGTGAAGACGGCCGGAACATCTATATGCAGACCAGGCAGGACGGAAAGGACCGTTATGTGGTGATTGATAACAGGACGGATATCATTTTCGATAAAAACTACTTCTTCCCGCGTATCTGGGGATTCAATGAAGAAAGGCATAAGAACTTTTACAGGAGATATCTGAACCTCGGTAAAGATGAGGAGCCCACATTCGGCGACAATATGAAATTCTTTATGGGGTACCAGATGAACTGGATGTACTGGCGCTACTTTATGTGGAACTATGTAGGCCGCCAGAATGACATAGCCGGTCAGGGTGAGACCCAGCACGGCAACTGGATATCCGGTATCAAATTCATTGATAAGATGATGGGACGCGGCGATGTGGACCTTTTACCCAACTATCTCAGGAATAACCAGGCGAGGAACCAGCTATATTTCCTGCCGTTCATCCTGGGGCTGATGGGTGTATTTTATCACTATAAGCGGCAAAAGAACGATTTTGCGATAGTCGCGCTCTTCTTCTTCTTTACAGGTATCGCCATCCAGCTCTATATTAATAATACGCCGGAACAGCCGAGGGAGCGGGATTACGCCTATGTCTCCACTTACGCGTTCGCCATATGGATAGGGTTCGGGGTAGTCTACCTGGCAGACCTTATCAACAGGGCGCTGAAAAAGCCCGCGCTGTCCGCACAGCTGGCCGGTGTCATCAGCCTGGTGGCAGTGCCGGTGCTGATGGCCTCAGAAGAATGGGATGATCATGACAGGTCCCTGAAGACCATTGCAAGGGATCATGCCTTCAACCAGCTGAGCGCCTGCGACAGCAATTCCATTTACATTACCTATGGGGATAACGATACTTATCCTTTGTGGTATATCCAGGAGATAGAAGGCTTCAGAACGGATGTGAGGATACTGAACTACAACCTGCTGGGCACTGACTGGCAGAATGACCAGCTGTTTGAAAAAGTGAATGATTCCGATCCACTGCCGCTCATCTGGGAAAGAGGCTGCTTCTGGGGACGTAACCTCATTACTGCTTACTTCTATGAGCATCCTAACCTGAACCCTGCCCAGTTCTACAGTGCGGAAGAGGTGATCAAATACACTTCCAATCCTAAAAATAAGGTGCAGTCGCAGAGAGGAAGCAAGGACTCGCTGAGCATTATCCCTACCAGGAGGATCTTTATTAAAGTACCTAAGGATAAAGTGGTGGCCAATGGTATTGTACGCCCCGCAGACAGCAGCCTGATAGCTGATGATATCAAAATGTTCTTTGAGAAGAACGGTTCCCTGTCAAGAGGCGACCTGAGCCTGCTGAATATCCTGGCAGGCCTGGCCAAAGACGGGTTTAAGCGCTCGCTCTATGTGACGGATGGTGTGCCTAACCTGGGCCTGGATAAATACTTCAAGTATGAAGGTACTTTCAGGAAATTCGTGCCGATAGAATATGATGAATTTACGCAGCGGACAGGATTGCCTCACTATGCGGATATCGACCGGTCTGTTAAGCTCT
Source organism: Edaphocola sp. (assembly GCA_037190225.1). Classification (GTDB taxonomy): domain Bacteria; phylum Bacteroidota; class Bacteroidia; order Chitinophagales; family Chitinophagaceae; genus MKSF01. The sequence goes on from JBBCJL010000008.1 coordinate 32,499, forward strand.
TCACCGATGTGTACCAGTTCGGAAAAGCCAATACCGATAAGGTATATTACGATGAGAAGAACAGGCTGATATTCTATGGCTACAGGCAGAAAGCCAGCCTTTTAGGGTTTACGCTCGCTGTAATGAACAGGCCTGCGGATGCGCTTAAGGTGCTGAATGCCTTTAATGAAAAAATATCCCAGAGAAGCCTTCCTTATGAAATGACACAATATGACGGTCCTGAAATGTTCTTTATGATGGTAGAGACTTACTATATGTGTAATGATAAGGCAAGCGCCCAGAAATATGTAAGAATCGCTATGGACGCGCTGAAAGCTGAGCTGCGTTACCTGACCGATGTATCTTCCAGCAATGACGATAATATGTATTTCAAGCAACGTGCAGCCAGGAGCCTGGATTACCTGGGCCAGCTGCTGACGAAATATAATGATACGGAGCTGGCCAGGGAAGCCTGGCAGGCTATCGGAAAACAGTCACAGGCTGCTCCGCCGCCTCAGCAGGTACCGGTTCCGCAGCCCGGAGTATAACCTGATCTTTCAGGACAGCATAAAAAAGACCGTAATTCAATTACGGTCTTTTTTTATAGCAGTAAAAGTCCCCTGTTCCTGAGCTTTTGCCATTCAGGGTGATTCCACAGCAGCATAATATCTTCTCCCAAGGCATCTTCATAGGCGGTTTTAAATTGCAGCCAGCTTAAGGGCGTGGCATCGCTGACGACCAGGCGCGGGAAAACAGCAGCTATGAAATCAAGCTGCTTTTCTTCCAGCTTCAGGGTATAGGTTTCCGTTGGTGTATAGAATACCAGGCAATAGCTTTCCGAGGGTTTCCCTTTTCGCCTGGTGACATAAGATCGTTTTACGGGAAGGCTTCCGGTCCATACGACCATATGGCTGGGCTGCGGACGGCGTTCGGTCTTGTCATTTATATGCTGTCTGACAGCCTGTGGCGGTACGGCCGGCCGGGGTATTTTAAAATCGAACCAGTCCTGCAGGGGAAAGTCGGTACCGATGCCATTCATATAATTGAATAAGGATGCCCGGAGCCCTTCGCTGAACATTTCGTGATCGCAGCCGTCAGGATCCTCGTGCGGCAGGTCATTATTGGCAAACGGCATATCCGTACCGCACAATGCTTTTATCTTAAAGGCTGCCGGGTTTTTGCCTATGGGGCTGTGAGCGGTCATGGCAAACCGGTGCCAGTAGCCCGACTGGATAACATTGGATTCAAAGAGCTGCCTTACATGCTCCAGGGCATCTACGGTTTCCTGCATGGTTTGTGTAGGAAAGCCGTACATCAGGTAGGCATGCACAAAGATACCCGCGGATGTAAGATTATCTGCTACCTTGGCCACCTGCGCTACCGTTACGCCCTTATCTATCAGCTTTAAAAGCCGGTCGGACGCCACTTCCAGGCCACCGGACACGGCTATGCAGCCGGAAGCGGCCAGGAGCAGGCAAAGATCCTCCGTAAAGCTTTTTTCAAACCTGATATTGGTCCACCACGTGATCCGGATCTTTCGCCGCAGCAGCTCCAGGGCCAGCTGCTTCATCAGCGCCGGGGGAGCCGCTTCATCTACAAAATGAAAGCCGGTGGTGCCGGTCTGTGCAATAATGGTTTCGATCTTATCCACGAGCACCTTCGCTGTCGTGGCTTCATAATTGCCGATATAATCCAGGTGTATATCACAAAAGGTGCACTTGCCCCAGTAACAGCCATGAGCCAGGGTCAGCTTATTCCAGCGCCCGTCGCTCCACAGCTTGTGCATGGGATTGGCCACTTCTATTACGGAAATATAATCTTCCAGCGGCAGGCCCCTGTAATCCGGCGTTCCGGTCAGCTCCTGCTTATGATCCGGCAGCAGGCTGCCATTGAAATATTCTACTGCTTCATTGCTGTTAAGGGCAAAGGTCCTTTTCAGCAATTCTACAGGCAGGTGGCCGTTCAGGTGCTGGATCAGGCATTCGAGGGGCCTTTCGCCATCGTCCAGTGTCAGGAAATCTACAAATTCAAAAAACCGCTTGTCCTTTATGCTGCGTAATTCTGTATTGACATACCCGCCACCCATAACGATCCGGATCTCCGGGTACCGGCTTTTAATATAGCGGGCAGCTCTCAGTCCGCCGTATAGATTGCCGGGGAAAGGAATGCTCAGCCCGATGATATGCGGGTCGTATTGCTTAATATACCGGTCTGTGATCCTTTCTATGATGCTGTCGGTATAGGTAGGAGGCAGATGCAGCTCGCTATACAATTCATCAAAGGAATGGGCGCTTCGCGCCAGCCTTTCCGCATACCTGCTGAAGCCGAAATGCTCATCTACGCACTCCGTAATGAAATCCCCAAGGTCTTCCAGGTACATGGTGGCAATATATTTGGCCTTGTCCAGTATGCCCAGGCTGCCGAATGCGTACTCCAGGTCGGTCATATTTTCAAACCTGCCTGCCTGTGGTAGAAAGCCCTCATTACAGATATTATACGCGAACGCATTGTTCCTGCCCTGCAGGAATGCAATGACCGGCGCAATGGTTGCGATATAGGCCTGCTGCAGGTGATAGATGCGCTGTGCATTGTCAGACCATTCCTCCAGGGGTGATACGGCATCGAACAGCTCCTGCAGTCCCTGCCCGGAAAATATTTCTAGTATCACATCCAGCCCCAGGTCTGCATGATCCGAGCTTATATCCAGGGTATTCAGAAAGCCCCTGAGGTAAGCCGTGGCAGGATAAGGAGTGTTCAGCTGGGTGAACGGAGGTGTGATAAATAATATGTGCCGGTAAGATAGCAATGTCAGTAATAATTAGAAAAGACAAAGTTAGGACAGAAATCCTATTGTAAAGCTAATTTTACAATCCGGCTTTATTTCCCGGAATATTGCTGCTTACAGTACTTTACCGGTGCGGGAAGGCGTATTCATGTATTCATAATTTGCAGAATGTAAATATAATTTTAAATTTGTGCGCTTCGTTCCTGCAGATAAAGTGTATTGCAGTTACCTGTATGCCGAAGTATAAGGACGGCTGTTTATCCCGGAATGCGGGAGGATGGCCCGCTATTCAATATTTAAATAACTCAAAACTGTATTGAACTATGTCAGATACATCTAAAATTATTTGGACCAAAACGGACGAAGCGCCTTTATTGGCTACTTATTCTTTCCTGCCGATAGTACAGGCATTTGCAAAAACCGCCGGTATAGAAGTAGAGAAAAGGGATATCTCGCTGGCAGGTCGTATCCTGGCCAATTGCAGCGACTTTTTAAGTGAGGCGCAAAAGACCCCAGATGCGCTGGCTGAACTGGGTCAGCTGGCCACTACCCCGGAAGCCAATATAATCAAGCTGCCTAATATCTCTGCATCCGTACCTCAGCTGAAAGCCGCGATTGCTGAATTACAGCAAAAAGGATATAAGATCCCTGATTACCCTGATACCCCGGCCAATGCAGAGGAAGAAAAGATTAAAGCTATCTATGCCAAAGTACTGGGTTCGGCAGTGAATCCCGTGCTGCGTGAAGGTAATTCCGACAGGCGCGCTCCTAAGGCGGTAAAGAACTATGCAAAGGCTAATCCGCACAGTATGGGCGCCTGGTCGGCAGACAGCAGGACAAAGGTTACTTCTATGACAGAAGGTGATTTCTACGGTTCCGAGCAATCGCTGACCGTGGAGCAGGAAGGCCAGTTCAAAATTGAATTTGTTGCGGAAAATGGTGATATTAAAGAATTGAAAGGCTTATCCAGGCTGAAAGCGGGTGAAGTGATCGACTCTTCCGTTTTAAGCCTGGCCAGGCTTAAAGCTTTCGTTGCTGAGGCTATTGAAGAAGCTAAGGCACGGGGCGTGCTCTTATCCGCGCACTTGAAAGCTACGATGATGAAAGTGTCTGACCCTATTATATTCGGCGCCATTGTGGAAGTGTACTTCAAGGATGTATTTGAGCAATACAGCGGTTTGTTCCGTGAGCTGGGCATCAATAAGAATAACGGCTTAGGAGAGATCTATGCCAAAATAGCCGGTCATCTGCAGGAAGATGCGGTGAAGCAAGCCATTGAGGCGGCTATTGCCGCGGGACCTGATCTGGCCATGGTCAATTCGGATAAAGGTATCACGAACCTGCACGTGCCTTCCGATGTGATCGTGGACGCTTCTATGCCTGCTATGATCCGTATCGGCGGAAAAATGTGGAATAAAGAAGGTAAGGAGCAGGATACCCTTGCCATGATACCGGACAGAAGCTATGCCGGGATATATGAGGCTGTGATTGAGGATTGTAAGTCTAACGGTGCTTATGATCCCAAAGTGATGGGGTCCGTGCCGAATGTGGGACTGATGGCGCAAAAGGCCGAAGAGTACGGTTCTCATGATAAGACCTTCCAGGCTGCAGGTGCAGGAGTTATCCGCGTGACAGATGCCAATGGCAATATCCTGATGGAGCATCAGGTACAGGAAGGTGATATTTTCCGCATGTGCCAGACCAAAGATGCGCCGATACAGGATTGGGTAAAGCTGGCGGTCAACAGGGCCAGGCTGTCTGGTACCCCTGCTGTATTCTGGCTGGATGAGAACAGGGCGCACGATAGGGAGATCATTAAAAAAGTAAATAAATATCTTGCGGAACACGATACTACAGGACTGGATATCCGTATCCTGTCTCCGGTGGAGGCTACAAAGTTTTCCGTAGAGCGTATCCGTAAAGGGCTGGATACCATTTCTGTAACGGGTAATGTGCTGCGCGACTACCTGACAGACCTCTTCCCGATCCTGGAATTAGGGACCTCAGCCAAAATGTTGTCCATCGTGCCTTTAATGAACGGTGGTGGTTTATTTGAGACAGGCGCCGGCGGATCTGCTCCGAAGCATGTGGAGCAATTTGTACAGGAAGGCTACCTGCGATGGGATTCTTTGGGAGAGTTCCTGGCATTGCAGGCTTCACTGGAACATGTGGCCCAGACACAAAATAATACAAAAGCCCAGGTGCTGGCGGATGCATTGGATGAAGCCAATGCCCTGTTCCTGGCCAATGATAAATCTCCTGCGCGCCGTGTGGGCCAGATAGATAACAGGGGATCGCATTTTTATCTTACTTTATACTGGGCACAGGCACTGGCTGCTCAGACAACTGATGCGGAGCTGGCAGAAAAGTTCGCACCGCTGGCAAAAGCTCTGTCAGAGCAGGAAGACAAGATCAACACGGAATTGATCGGTGCGCAGGGCCATGCGCAGGATATCGGCGGGTACTACTTACCTGATGATATATTATTAGCCAAAGCTATGCGTCCTTCTGCTACATTTAATTCGGCTATTGCATTGCTGTAGGTATTGAAAGATAATAAAACAGGTAGCGGCTATCCGGAAGGGTAGCCGCTACCTGTTTATAAATAGGTGGTAAACACTCGATGTAATATGGGGGCTATATAATGGCACCCCCTTCGGGGTTGATGCCTATTTCGAAATTTCTATAATCATTTCACCCTTTCAGGGTTTGTTAGGATGTTTTGTTATAATCCTGTCACCGCTTTTCGGTTTTGCTATACCAGCCCGTGGGGCTGGTATGATTATAGAATTTGTGTAATTAATTATACGAACCAAGCCGTGGTGGCATTTTTGTTGTAGATTATAAGGTGTCGCCCCTTTCGGGTTTGATGATCTAATTTGAAATTTCTATAATTGTTTCACCCTTTCAGGGTTAGTTAGGATGGTGTTTTGTTATAATCATTTCACCGCTTTGCGGTTTTGTAATCTAAGACGTTAGGGGTAATATCATTATAGAAATATGCGCATCATTATAGGTATCAATCATTTCATCTTCGCGGGTGTATAAGCAAGCCCGTAGGGCTGGTATTATTATAGAAATGTGCATAGCATTATAGAACCACGATGTGGTGACATTTTTGTTGTAGATTATAAGGTGTCACCCCTT
>JBBCJL010000009.1:0-207490 GCA_037190225.1 Edaphocola sp.
TATGACCTGTCCCGTTCTATTTTAAGGGCAAAAAACCACCTCTAATGCAGTAGCCCGGGTATAAGTGTATCAAAGGAGTTGGTGGATCAATTCAGATCAGTAATTATATTTGTGGTTATAGAAGTTCCCAAGCATTGATCCCTTAGCCTACAGTGGTGGCCAGCAGGTGTTCAGTCCCTATGCAGCTATGGGCAATAGTCCGGGGATGATGATAGATCCTAATGGGGAGATGTTTGAGCGTGCGCAGGCAGGAGCAGATGCCTATACGGAAAATCCTTTCCCTACTTCGGAAGCGAACTTTTACAGTTCCAACAGGGTATGGGGCATAAATGTGATGTTTGGGATGAATAGTGCTGAAGTCTTAGATTTTAACGATAATCCTTCGTATAAAGGAACGAGCTCTTTTGGTGGCGGTACAAGCGGTATATATAAGGGTGCCTGGTTTGATTATTATGAACCCTTGGCCAATACGCTGGATAAAAGTTCAGGACATTCGAAATGGTTACTTATTATAGGGCCCAAGGTTTCGATTAATCCGCAATCGAGTTTAAGAGAGCAATATAACGGTATTTATGAGGATTATCTTGATCCTCTATCATTAGAAGGACTGCAAGCTTCGATTAATGGAGGAAGAGGATTAAGTACTCGGATGCAGAATATGGAGGTTACTCCTGTTGGTGATGTCTTAGAAGGTGTTCAATTTACTTCAAAGCGTAAATCTCGTTTTGGAAGTAGTGAAATGATCGCATCTACAATGGTACTTGTAGGAACCGGCTCGTTTAATCCTGTATTGCTTGGATTAGGAGCTACCGCCCTAATGGGTATATATATAATAATTGGGATGGAATACGAGATGGATTTAGCGCTGCTGGGACGTGGGTATCTACTTTATTTGCAAGTAAAGGAAAAAGAGGGGTATATGATGATCAAATTTCTCCATTAACTAATGAAGCTCTTAATGAATTGCAAGCTCAAGCAAAAAGAGAAGGAGATAAGGTAATGCAGCAGAAGATAAAGACGGAATGGAAAAGAAGAGGAGAAGCTAATAAACAAAAAAGATCTTCACGAGGATATTAATTTTTTTATATTATGTATAAAATAGAAGAGATAGCTCAAATTTTTAGCGATAATGAAAATAGAGACGATTTTTTATTTGAATATAATTTTGATATTATTGATCAGCGGATTAATCAATTTTTAAAACAGTGGATAAGAGAAAATGTAAACTCAAATGAGAATATTGTTTTAGAACATTGTTTCAAGTTGTCTGTTGAAATTAATTATATTTTTAATGATTTAATAAGATCAGTGGAACGTGTTTTGAAAGGCCGTTACTTTTATTTAACTAAATTATCTGCTTTAGATTTGATATTTCATTATTGTTTGACAGATAAGGGGCATCAAGGGTTATATAGAAGTATCAATAAATTGGGAATTAGTAAAACTAGAAATAGATTAGTAAAATTTCAGGCTCTGATTAATGAGTGTGTACTTATAGATAATGAAAATGCTCTATCAATAATCAATAATAAGATTTTACGTATCCTTAAGCAAGAAATCGCACCATTTTATTGGTATAGGTTTTGCAATTTTGTAGGTTTGTCAGATGTATTAAAAAGCAGACTAAAACCATTTATTTCAGAATACGTCTCATTATTGAGTACTAAGGGATTTTCTCCAGAAGTAAATGCGGAATTAAGTAAGTGTATAAGTTTTCACTTCGATTGAAAAATGGGTAATATATCAAAGGAGTTGGTAAGCAGTAAGTTCAATTATAAATTATTGATTATCAAAAGTGATATTTTATTTTAGAAAGCGGGGCGGGATAGGGTATGACCTGTCCCGCTCTGTTTTAAGGCAAAAACCGCCCCTTGTTCAGTTGCCGGGGAGCAAGTGTATCAAAGGAGTTGGTGGATAAATTCAGATCAGTAATTATATTTGTGGTTATAGAATTTCTTAAGTATGACTCATTGGTATGGAGCAGGATATGCTATGGACAATAGCTTGGGGATAATAATAGACCCGAATGGGTAGATCTCACGGCCTTCTTGTAATTTTCAAAAATTCCTTTTTATTAAAAGTGCCGGATTTAGTATGCTAAAGAAAATAAACAGACAGGATTGTCTTGCAACATATTCGATTTTTCCTACACGGTATTATGATCCGAAGGAAGAAGATGAGGTCATGTATTTTCCTGAAACTTATGCGACATATTGGATAAAACCTGAGAAAAAAACATCTTCTTTAGAAGAAGATATAGCTTTAGAAGTTGAGAAACTTTATAATGCATTAAATATAAGATGCCTGATCTTTCTCTGTGATTTTGACTCTACCTGGATAACAAGTAATGCACTACGTAATAGAAATAATAAAGCGTTGCAGAGATCGCTAAATTATCTCAGGACTAATGGAGTTGGTGCAAAATTTAATGGGGGTATCAGTGTTGATAAAGATGAATTAAGAGTATTTATCAAGTGCTTCTTGACATTGACAAGGTATGATTCTGCTTTTTCTGATTATCATTTTACAGATGAAGATAAGACTATGATTGGATATATTCATTATAGTGGAGAAGTTAGAATAGACGCATTGACTGAACAGGCTGATTCAGATTTCCTAAGGGCTGTAAAGCAGACTAATTTTGTGGATGCCTTTAGAAAGGGTACGAGTAGATTATAGTAGCAAGCTTAATGGGTAGCGTGATCAAATTGTTGTTTGGTATAAAAAGTGTGGCAGTAACCAATAAAATCAATACTTGAAGTGCTGTAAATGTTAAAACCGGGTGGCCTATGGTCGTTCCGAAAAGAGTAAGGAAATTTATCAATAGATTGTCTGAATAAAACAAAATAATTATGAAAGTAATTCAAAATGCTTTACTGATATTCTTATCCGTATGTTTGATATTCTCTTGTGAAAATAAAATAAAAGAAATACCACAAGAAGAATGGAATAATAAAGATACAGTCGTTGAGATGACTGCTGTTATTGATGAATCAGCACTTAGAAAATATTTTGAAACAGAGCACATTAAAATTGATACTGTGGGACGCACTACTATTGTAAGTGTATCTGGTTCTCAATTATTGTTATCAAAGAAAAGAAAAATGGGGTTACGTTGGGAGAGCCCGGAACCCTGGGCTTCTGTAGCTGCAACCTTTCAGAGTAAAGCATTAAGTACCGGTACGGACAGTTTGATATATGATGTGATGATGGAAGGAGATAAATATAGATTTTCCTATTCGACCAGGCAATTAAGAGAAGCTAATCGTTATCTTTCAGTTTGTGAGTCTTTTGTGATTAATTTAAATAATAAGGAGCACATAGCTATGAAAAAAATGTTTTCTAAGGATATAACCTCAAAGTATAACGATATTCAAATAAAAACATTTATACAATCTACTTTTGGGGAAGAACACATAACAAGAACAGAGTTGATTGGTACTAAAATAGTTGGGTCAAAGTATAGCTTTTATATCAATTTTTGGAATACTGAGCATCAGGTACAAACTTATGTGTTCTCATTTTTAGAAGGAGATGATAGGATTGCAGGAGTTCAGATTGCAAAGTAAGGTTGGTAATGTACTCAAACTGTTGTTTCGTATAAAAAGCATAGCCGAAGCCTAATATATTTCCAAGTGCAATGAATCCGCAGGACTTTTATACTTCTCAGTTACACCGCAGGTAAGAAGCATAAAAGGATTCGCTAATTAATTTAATGATTTTATGTTATACCGTGCGAAAAATACTATCCCCTTACCTCTTAAATTAGTTTGTTTTATGTCTGAAAAATATTTTTGGCTACTTGTGTTTGTGTTTATTTATTCTTGTCAGTATTCGGAAAATTGAGTAACCGGGATAGGCTTTGTGAACCTGTCTATTTTTAAAAAAAGTAAGAATCGCACCAATATTAAAAGATGGATAGGAAATTAAAAAAACAAATTGATCAGATTTTAAATCATCAGATCAAATTTGATAAAGTTTATTCAATACACAATAAATGGTTATCCGAGGAGGAAGCGGAAAATAGCCTTATGTGTTTTGAAGATATAGGGTCATTTGCTGATTATGAAAAAATGAAATTAATTGCGGATAAGTATTTGAGTTTGCTGGTTAGTCTGAATGCATTGTTTGGATTAGAATTTATAGATGTTGATAAATCAACAGCAAAATCAGACCTAAGTTTTAATTGCTTATTAAAATTGTCGTTAGAGCATATTATTAAGGACAAAGAGTTGATATGCTGCATTCCTGATAAGGATATTTTTATTGTTTTATCTCATGATTTTAATATATACGTCTATGGTCTTAACGATGCAGATGTGAAGCGCCTAAGGGAGATCTTTTTAAAGCATTCATTTTATGAAATTAAATAGCCTGAGAGCTGGTTTAATTTTTATAAATAGCGATATAGAACTAAAATCTTTTCAAATGCATGGGAAGAATCTAAGTGCATACATCTGCTGTTGGAAATTTATTATGACTAACAGGTGTTCGGGGTATCTTTATAATAAAGGATTAAAATAGTAAATATAAAATTGTATATGATGAAGTTTCTGATCAGTATTTTGTATACGTTTATTGTGTGTAGCACAAATATATATAGCAGATCGATACCTGATTTAGTGGATATAGACAACAGAGGTAAGTTTGAGCTGGACGCTCAAATAAAAAAATTGGAAGCATTAAATGAGCTTCTGAAGCAGGAAGATACCAGAGTGATTTATTGTTATAATTACGAGATATATGATACAGCTGGAAGCCGGTCATTTTGGAGTCTTGATGATAATAATGTTTTTATTGTAAATAAACGTTTAAACAAGTTTATATTTATGTTTTTTAATTACAGGCTTAAAGAGTATAATTTAATGCATTTGTATAAAACTGAAAACACGTATGGAGGAATACTTCGAATGATTGATGAAGCTTTAAATTATTCAGATGATATTCGGGTTGTCAGGAAGAATTGTCCTGGTTACGGTAATCTGGAAATGTATGGCGTTTTCTATAAGCAGGGAGACAAGAACAACTACTTATTGGAAGGCATTGATGATGAATTAGATGAAGTGAAAAAGTATAAATTTAATTCCATTGTCGAGCTGTTTAATTACTATTATGCTCAAAGAAGAGCAGAATTTACCTGCTGTTATTGATCTCGAGCCGGGGTTCTTTAAGGTCACTATCGCGGTAATATAGCAAGGTCCTACTGTGCCTGGCACCATGTTATTGCAGTGCTTTGGAACGGGAATCTCTCTTATGCAGCATGGATTGCCTTCCCCAGCGAAAGCAGAAAATAAAGCCATGCACGATAAGCAGCAGCGGCAGGATATCGTTCAGGATCACAGGCCGGAATGGTTGCACAGGCTCAGGTGCTGACAATGCCGCCAGGGGAGGATAGCTGGTCCAGCCACTGGCAGGGAAGAGTAGCTCCGCTATAATATGGCAATAGGGAACAGCTATAAGCAGCGACAGTATATGAATATAATTGGATAAGGTGTTAGGTTGCTTATTCCGGAAGGCATAAATGATGCTGACCAGGATCCAGACAGGAAAAATAAGCGTATACCTCAGGGCATACAAACGGTTGCCGAATGCCCGGGTATCGTAGGGGAACTGGGGTGTGTGAGCCATGTGTATCGTTGCAAGCAGCAGGCCGGACAGCAAAACGGTCCACAAAAGCTTGCTGCTTTCCAAACGCCGGAAGTTCTTCATCTGTAAATATTTAAAAAGGCTGCCCGGCATTAATACGTACCGGGCAGCTTTTTGCGTTTAAATATAGTAACATTAGAGATTGCCTCTTCTTTCCTGCTCTCTTTCCAGCGCTTCGAACAGGGCCTTGAAGTTACCGGCGCCAAAGCTTTGGGCGCCGTGCCTTTCGATGATCTCGTAGAAAAGCGTAGGACGGTCCTCCACCGGCTTGGTGAAGATCTGCAGCAGGTAGCCTTCTTCATCACAATCGATCAGGATACCCAGCTCTTCCAGCCTTTTAAGGTCTTCATCTATCTGGCCTACACGCTCGGGAACCATCTCGTAATAGGCGGACGGCGGAGCAGACAGGAATTCCACGCCACGGGCCTTTAACTCCGTAACGGTCTTAATGATATCCCTGGTCGCTACGGCGATATGCTGTACGCCTTCATCTTCATAGAAATCCAGGTATTCCTCTACCTGGGACTTGCGTTTGCCTTCAGCAGGCTCATTGATAGGGAATTTGGAAAAGCCGTTACCGTTGCTCATCACTTTTGACATCAGCGCGGAATACTCCGTATTGATCTGCTTATCATCAAAGGATAGGATATTGACAAATCCCATTACCTCTTCATACCATTTTACGACCGGCAGCATCCTGTTCCAGCCTACGTTGCCCACGCAGTGGTCCACGTACAGCAGTCCCACATCAGACGGGTTGTAATCGGACTCCCATTTTTCATAGCCCGGCATAAAGGCGCCCTTGTAATTGGTGCGTTCAATGAACATATGGACGGTCTCTCCGTAAGTATAGATGCCGGCCATTTTTACCTCGCCGTGCTCGTCCGTGAGCGTAACCGGCTCCAGGTAGGATCTGGCGCCGCGTTTTACGGTCTGCTCGTAAGCGTCATAAGCGTCATTTACCCAGAGGGCCAGCACCTTTACGCCATCGCCATGTTTGCGGGCGTGCTCGCAGATGGGGCTGTCGGATTTCAGCCCGGAAGTGAGCACCAGCCTGATCTTGCCCTGCTGCAGCACGTAGGAAGCCCTGTCCCTTACCCCTGTTTCCGGTCCGGCATATGCCACGGACTGGAATCCGAATGCCGTTTTGTAATAATGGGCTGCCTGTTTGGCATTGCCGACATAAAATTCAATATAATCCGTACCGTTGATCGGTAAAAAATCCTGTGCCTGCGCTATTTTTTCTGCAAAAGTTAGTGTCTTTTCCATTGTTTGAGTTCTTTTTGGTTTAGAGTGAGATTAAAAAATAAATGGTTTACAGCGGTCGGGGAGCAATGGTCTCCGGTCAGCTCCATTGGGCCATAATCACTTTTTTCAATCGCTTTTTAACCCTGACATAGCCAGAGTTCAAAAATTCAATTTCCATAACACGGGGTGCTATTTTGTTAGTTGTAATGTTGAATCCGTAAAGTTACAATTTTTGGAGGAATAGCAGCTATCCATTTAAATTTACAAAACAATCGTTATCGGATATATTGAAATGCTTAATATTATAATATCGTTAGCAAATTTATTTATCTTTACGAATTCTAAATGTATAACCGACAATACAATGAAAATACAAAAAATAGCTTTTTTAAGTATCAGCTTATTGGCAGGAACAGTAACTGCTTTTGCTCAGAACTTAATGGAAGTGGGCAATATCAAGGTTTCGAAAGATGAATTCCTTAAAATGTATGAGAACAACAGCATCAAGGGCAAAGTGAACTATAGTGAGGATGCTATACGGGATTACCTGAATTACTACACATTATACCGTATGAAATTACAGGAGGCCCGGGAGCTGCAGATGGATACCGTTACGGCTGTTAAAAGGGAAATAGAGCATTATAAGAAGCAGCTGGCGCACTCTTACCTGAAGGATAAGACCATTAATGAACGCCTGGCGAAAGAGGCCTACCAGCGCCTGAAGGAAGAAGTGGAAGTGGCACATATCTTTATAGCCTTCCCTATGAACAATGACCAGCGTTCCAAAAATATATTCAGGCAGAAGATAGACAGCGTTTACAACCTGGTCCATACCAAAAAGATGACATTTGAGGAGGCTGCCAAAACATTCTCTATGGATGCCAGCACTGCCGGTAACGGCGGTTACCTCGGCTATATCACTGCGCTTCAGACAGAATATACCTTCGAGGAAAAATTTTACAATACCAGGCCCGGCACTATCTCCGAACCTTTTGCTTCTTCCCAGGGCTTTCATATCGTGAAGGTGCTGAACAGGAGACCCAACAGGGGACAGGTACAGGTGCAGCAGATACTGATCAGCGCGCCGCTTTCCGCCGGTTCGGAAAAGAACAGGGAAGCGAAGGAAAAAGCGGCGAAGCTTGTTGCCGAGCTGCGTAAAGGCGCTTCTTTCGACCAGTATGTAGCTACCTATTCAGAGGACAGGTTCAGCAAGAATAATAAAGGTGAGCTGGCGCCGTTCCGCTCCGGGGACGTCTCCAAAGAGCTGGAAGATGCCGCGTTCGGGCTGAAGAAGCCGGGCGATATTTCCGACCCCGTTAAATCAGAATACGGCTATCACATCCTGAAGCTCGTTAAGAAGATCCCGATAGGGACCTATGAAGAGGAATCCAAAGAGCTCCTGAGAAAGGTAGAGCAGGACTCCAGGTCTATCCAGGCTCATGAAGCTAAGCAGGAAGAGATCAGGGCGAAGGTCAACCTGGTAGAGCATAAAGAAGTGCTCGCAAAGATCAAGGCGGCGGCGAAAGAGCATAAAGAGAAATTTACCCTGTATAACGAGCAGCAGCAATATGATCCCAATGCCGTTTTATTGTCTGTCGCCAGCAAACCTTTCTATGCCAAGGATTTTGTGACCTATTTCGAATCCATTAACAGGGGACGTCCCTTGCTCAGCAATACTGATAAGCTCATTGATGATATATATAGCAATTACACCAATAATGTCATCAATGATGTACGATACGAGCAGCTGTATGCCGAGAATAAGGACTTCAGGAATATGGTGAATGATTACAATGATGCCATCCTGATCTATGAGATGAACTCTTCCAAAGTATGGAAAAGAGCTAATGATGATACGCTCGGCCTGAACGACTTTTACCAGAAGCATAAAAGCAAATATGTATGGCAGCCGGGCTTTGAAGGAAGGGTCTTCCAGTCTAAAGAGCGGGGCGACCTGGAAAAGCTGCTGGCGAAGATCAACCAGGGTACAGAGCCGTTCAAGGCTTATGAAGAGCTGGCAGCCGACCAGTCCAATCGTGTGAATATCGCTATACAGGACGGCAGGTATGAATTCCAGAAATTCAATACTACCGCGGCCGGTATGCAGGAAAATAAGCCTTCGGCCATTATCAGCAGTAACGGCATGTTCACGGTGATCGTTCCCAGGAAGCTGTATACGGCTCCTGCGGAGAAATCGCTGGAGGAGGCGAAAGGCTTTGTGGTGTCGGATTACCAGGAATACCTGGAAAAAGAATGGAGCGCTTCCCTGAAAAAGAAATATCCTGTAAAGGTGAATGAAGCGGTGCTGAAAACCATATTCAAAAAGTAATGCCTTTTCACAGATCAAGCATCAGGCGTGCCGGTTCAGGTACGCCTGATGCTTTTTTATCTTAGAGCTTTATGGAAAAGGGTGGCGGCAGCTACAGTCTATCTGCACGCCCTGCCCGGCCAGGAGCCTGTTGTGAACAATTCCGGAGTGTTCATTGCCCGGCTTAATATTATTTCGCTATGGTAGTGGAATTGTTTCCTGCTTTGGAGTAACAGGCGTACCAATATATCCCAGGAGCACGGAAGGGCACAGGACGCTATAAAGCGCGCTTGCCAGGTAGTCATGTCGCCCCGCCGCGCTACAGTCGGAATGAGACCTTCCTGGCTATCGCATCACCGCCACGCATCAGGCCGCCTGCTGTTTCTTATCCCCGGTCGCCAGGTGAGAATTATAACGTAAAAAAAAGCGCCGTCTGTGCAGAGGGCGCTTTTTTCGTTGGCTATAGCCTGGTGGTTATGATTACAAAGTTTTGATATACTGCTTCAGTAATTCTACCAGGGCATCCTTTTTAGTTTCTTTACCGGAGCTGTACTTGCCGGCTAAAACTTCCGCTTTTTTCAGCAGGGTCTTTTTGCCTTCCAGCTTTTTAGCGTCCTGGCTGTTGGCTTTATCCAGGGTTTTCTCTGCGGCATTGATGTCCTCATTGATGTAGGATGTTGCTTTCTTGGCAGCTCCTGCCAGGTCAGAGTTGGAGATCTGTCCGTTTTCCAGGGAATTCAGCAGGCCTTCCATCTGGGCTTTTTGTCCGTTTGCCAGCATAGAAGCAGGTACCTGTGCCGTTTTGGCCGGTGCGCCCATTGGAGGAGCGGTGTGAACCTGTTGCGCGTTTGCCTGGCCTATGCCGGCGAGCAGTAAGCCTAACCCTGCGATAACGATTGCTTTCAATTTCATAATCTTGTTTGTTTTAAAGTAATAACTTAAAATTTTGACTAACGGAACGCTGAAAGGTTTAAATATCCCGAAGCTGTTTAATAAATAGCGGTATATTCATCTTTCCAGCTTTCATTCCCGGAAAGGAACCAGGTCTTTCCGCTGTCTTCACTCCTGTAGATGCCCATGCTGGTGGCGGCGTACAGGTATATCTTCACATCGTTGTTCTTATAGATATTGATCTTCCTGGTCAGGGATTTTACACTGGCTCCCTTGGGTAAGCCGGTAGTAGGATGGAAAACGCCTTCTTCATCAGAGCGGAAGATGCCTTCTGTCTCAGTGCCTACCACTACCACCTTATTGCCGAAAGGTGATACGGCGCCGGTGTATTTCACATCAATAGGCAGTACATGATTGTTGGTCAGCTTGGTCCATGTTACGGCACCGTCTGTGCTCACCCATACACCGGCTATACCATTATAGTCTACCAGGTAAAGTGTATTTCCTGCGCTGGTCAGGTAATATTCTGATCCGATGGTGGGATAGAATGATATCGTGGTTACCGGGGTCCATTCAATAGTGGAGCCGGTTTTGATAAAGGTCAGGTTGCTCACGTTGGAGTAGGCGTACAGGCTCCCGTTCTCAAGCCCGGAAAAGCTGCTGACCTGGTACAGGTTGGGCAGACCCTCCACAAAGAGGTCCGGCTCCCATGTTTCTCCGTAATCGCTGCTGTAAAATACGCCTCTGTCTTCTGTGCTGGTAATGAATACTTTATTGAAAGCAGCATGGTAGTAGATGCTGTTCTGCCAGTTATTTTTCCTCAATGTGGTGTACACGGGATTGAAGCTCTTACCTTCGTTCCTGCTCATATGGAGGGTCGTTCCTTTTACCATCATCAGGTTGGGACCTGCGGTCAGGAGCTGGGTGGCTGCGTATCCGTCAGGAGGGAAAACAAACCTGTATTCCTCCCCGTTGGTGCTTTGGATCACCATACCGTCCTTTTTTACCGCGTACAGGCTGTAAGGTGTCTGGATGACACTTGCATTATCCAGGCCCAGGTTATTTCCTTTCTGACAGCCTGAAAGTACAAAAAGCGTAACGGCGCCCAGTAAATAAACCTTTTGTAAAATTTTCTTATACATTGTAATAATATTTTACCCGACTTACTTTTTAACGGTATTTTACTAAAAAAATTACCTCTGATGTTGAAAGTAATGCCATGAAATACACAAATTTGTAAATAACACGTTAGTATGACGAATAATGCCCTCAGGCACAATTGAGTCAAGCAACGTATAAAAGTAGTATTTTTTTATATAAAAATAGTAAATGGATAGACAATTTTTTAAAAAATATTTAGCACAGACAACGGGGGAATCTATGTCCTTTCCTGTCACAAAAGCAGACAAATGTTTTTTATATGATAGCAATGATAATGTGTACATAGACCTCATAGGAGGTATCAGCGTTTCGGCCATCGGGCATAGTCATCCCAGGGTGGTGGAAGCTATCCGCGAACAGGCAGGAAAATACCTGCACGTGATGGTATATGGTGAGGCGGTACTTGCTCCACAGGTGCGGTATGCCAAAATGCTGGTGGACCTGCTGCCGTCACCGCTGGACAATGTCTATTTTACCAATTCCGGCGCAGAGGCGGTCGAAGGAGCGATGAAGCTGGCCAAAAGATATACGGGCAGAACGGGCTTTATTGCCTGCCACCACTCTTATCACGGATCAACGCAGGGCGCTATGAGCATTTTCGGGGACGAAGCCTTCCGGAACGCTTTCCGGCCGCTCCTGCCTGATGTGCGGCATATCAGCCATAATAATATGGCGGACCTGCAGCATATTTCCGCGCACACGGCAGCGGTTATCGTGGAGGTGGTGCAGGCGGAGGCCGGGTGTCTTGTCCCGGACAGGGAATGGCTCCTGGAGCTGCGGGAAAGATGTACCGAAACAGGTACATTGCTTATTTTTGACGAGATACAATCGGGCTTTGGCCGTACCGGTACGCTCTGGGCCTTTGAGGATTACGGGGTGGTGCCGGATGTGCTGCTGCTGGGCAAAGCACTGGGCGGCGGCATGCCCTTAGGGGCCTTTATCGCGTCCAAAGCTGTCATGGATACCCTGACCTACCAGCCCATCCTGGGGCATATGACCACTTTCGGCGGGCATCCCGTGTCCTGCGCGGCAGGTATGGCGGCGCTGGAAGTCATACTGGAGGACAGGCTTGTGGACGGTGTGGCTGCCAAAAGCGCATTGTTCCGTTCCCTGCTCCGGCATCCCGCGATAAAAGAGGTCAGGGGGAAGGGGCTGATGCTGGCTGTCGTGCTGGAATCGTTCGATGCTGTTCTGAAGCTGATAGACGGTATATGTCTTAAAAATGCGGCGCAGCCCACAAATAAAATTGGTGTTTTCACGGATTGGTTTTTATTTGCACCGGATTGTATCCGGGTAGTGCCGCCTCTGAATATTGATGAGGACGCTATAAGGGAGGCCTGCCGGATCATTTTGCAGGAACTGGAAAATATTTAAGCAATGAACATGTATATCAATAAGATCCGCAGGAGCATAGGGTTTGATTATGAACGGAACGCCGCGCTCAGGCTGGTGCTGACGCTGGGCGGTTTTTATATAGCGCTGCAGGCGCTTTATATCATTATCCTGGTATTGTCCAAGGACCAGTCCATCGTGCTGAACCAGGTGTATTTACCGGAAGTGGCCCTCCAGACGCTGCCCGTACTGGTGCAGAAGCCCTGGATACTGGTATCGCACATGGTATTTCACATCGGCTTCTGGGAATTTATCACCAATATGGTCTGGCTGTACCTGTTCAGCAATGTGATCCAGACACTGGTAGGCTACAGGGAGATCGTGCCGCTTTATGTTATCTCGGCGCTGGTGGCTGCTTTGGGATTTACGGCGGTACAGGAGTTGCTCCCGCTTAAAGGACCTTTGTTCCTGGCCGGCAGCTATCCTGCCATCCTGGCTATGGGCGTAGCGGGTATGATACTGGCCCCTGCCTACAGGATCTATATCGCGGAACGGTTCTCGTTTCCTTTATGGGCGGCTTTTGCGGTATATCTGGTGCTTAACCTGCTGATCTTCCTGCCGCATAATACCAAAATGATCGCGTGGATGACAATAGGCGGCCTGACCGGCGCTGCCTACATGCTGCTCCTTAAGAACGGGATCTCCATAGGACGCATGCTGTACCGGGTGAAGCATGGCATTACAGGCGGAGGGCGGCCGCGGGAAAGGGATTCCCGTCACCCATCGGCGTCCAGGCAGCTGACCAATAAAAAAAACGGTGAAATAGATGCTATCCTGGAGAAGATTCATCAGAAAGGATTGTTATCTTTAACACCCGGGGAAAAGGAAACGCTGGAGCAATACAGCAAAGGGTTATAGTTTTTATACTGCAAATTTATGGCATGAATCGTCCCGTATTTTCTATATTAAGGCAGATACTCAGGAGTGTGTACGGTGTGCTGAACGTATTGGTGATCGTGTGGCTCTTTTGCTGTTTGTATGCTTCCTATTTTGACGCCAGCAAAGGCGCTACCCTGTGGAGCCTTTTCAGCTTTACGAACCTGTTTGCCGTACTGGCCAACATCATCTTCGTAGGCATCTGGCTGTTCTCCAAAAAGAAAAAATACGCCCTGGGCTCCTTTGTCACGCTCCTGTTGTGCTGGAGGATCACCAGCGTTGTTTTCGGGGTCAATATCTGGTCTGCTATGACCGCATCCGGCTCCGGTGATGACCAGGGCATCAAAGTGATGAGCTGGAACGTGCATATGTTCGACCTGGGAGAATGGACCGCTGATAAATCCACCTTTGCAAAAATACTCAGGTATATAGAGGCGGAGAACCCCGATATCCTCTGTATGCAGGAATATTATAAGGATGAAAAGGACTATTCCGCTCCCTATTCCGCTATCATCAAAGGACTGGGCTATCCTTATGAAAGCTTTATGCTCAATAACCAGTGGAATAAATCCAAGATGACCATTAACTCTAAGCCCGGGGAGGTGATAGATGTGGGTACGGTTATCTATTCCAAATTTCCCATCTCCAATAAAAGATATCATAAGCTCTCCGGCAAAGGGCAGGGCATGCACACTGTGGATATCGAGCTGGAATCGGGTAAGAAATTTTCGCTTACAGTGCTCCATCTCACTTCTTTCCAGCTTGGCGATGACGACCTGGATTATATTGATGATCTGAAAAAGCAAGGCGTGGAAGCGGAAAAGAGGAATACTTCCAAGAGCCTGGTGTATAAGCTGATGAAAGCCTCCTCCCTCCGCGCCCAGGTCGCCAATGAGGTAGCGGCCTATTCCAGGCAGATAGAATATCCCATGGTGATCTGTGGCGATTTTAACGATATGCCGGGGTCTTATGTGTATGCTGCTATCCGGGGCGATCTCTCCGATGCTTTTGTCTCCAGCGGGTTCGGTATCGGTAATACTTACCAGAAGATACTTCCTATCCTCCGCATAGACTATCTCTTTTATGACAAGGATTTCTTTGAGGCCCGCGGGTTCAAGAAAAGCAATATAGGGCTCTCTGATCATTACCCTATCCTGGTCAATCTGAAAATCAAATAAATTTTTTTATTTCTACCCAAGATTTTATCTTCGTCTCTCGTCTTATATACTAAACAACCCGTAAATAACAAATATTTACATCCCGGCACACAATAAAAAAATAAGCTTATTGACTGAAACTTCTACTATTATTCATTAGGGTTTTTAACACATGTCGATGTGTTCTTTTATTCATCAAAAAGCGTTTAGTATATGGAAGTTGCAATGTCAAAATCCTTTAAGTCTTATTCCGACCAGGAGCTGATCCAGCAGTTCGCTGCTTACGAGCAGTGGGTGATCAGGGAGCTGATCAGCCGGTACCAGTCAAAGATTTATACATCAATCTATATCATGGTAAAGGATAAATATCTTGCGGAAGATATTTACCAGGAAACTTTCATAAAGATATTCACAACGCTCAGGAACGGCAAATATGCAGATCAGGGTAAATTCCTGCCCTGGGCCATGCGCATCGCCCATAACTTGTGTATTGATTATTTCAGGAAGGTCAAGCAGCAGGTAAAGGTGACCCTGCAGGACGGGACGGATATACTGACCTTATTCCCTGCTTTGCAGGAAAATGCGGAACAGAAAACTATCAGGCAGCAGTCTGATCATATCCTGCAGCGCCTGGTGGACGATCTGCCCCAGGAGCAGAAAGAGGTCATCGTGATGCGCATATACGGGGATATGTCCTTCAAGGAGATCGCGCGGGTGACCGGTGTAAGCATCAATACAGCGCTGGGCAGGATGCGCTACGGGCTGATGAATTTAAAGAAGACCATAGCAGTGCAGCAGATCAATATCCGCTAAGCCCCGAGCTGATACCTTTTGCCGGGCAGGGAGATAATGATATCCTGCATCTCAAGATTTAATAAAGTGCTTGATAGCTGGGCATAAGACAGTTGCGTTTGGAGAAGCAATTCATCGAAATGCAACTGTTTTGTTTTTTGTAAATGTGTCACCACGAGCTGCTCTGCCGTGGTAAGCTCGGTGAAGAGCGCTTTCTGGATCACCTTCTTTTCTCCATTCGCGGGCGCCCAGCTCATGATATCCAGGATGTCATTACCGTTTTCCACCAGGTGCGCGATATCCGATTTGATCAGCAGGTTACAGCCGCCGGAATATTCCCGGCCCGCATTGCCCGGTACAGCGCCTACTTCCCGGTTATAGCCGAAACCCAGCCGCGCCGTTATCATCGCCCCGCCCCTCTCTTTGGTCTCCACTACCAGGATGAAATCCGAAAGTCCTGCCACTATCCGGTTCCGTAAAGGGAAATTGGGCTTCAGGGCCGCTGTGCCGGAAGGAAATTCCGTCAGCAGGCCTCCCTGTGTGGTCATCCGTTGCGCCAGCGCCGTATGCTGCGCGGGGTACATCGTATCCAGGCCATGTCCCAGCACCCCTATGGTGGGCAATCCATGCTGCAGCGCATAATGGTGCGCCAGCCCGTCTATGCCCGCAGCCAGCCCGCTTACTATGGTCATTTCCTGGCTTTCCAGTGTTTTCATAAGCTCTTTGACCACCTGCTTGCCGTAATCAGTATGATTCCGCGTTCCGATAACGGCGACCGTCCTGGCGGGATCCAGCGAAGCGCATCCTTTATAGAACAGGAGCGAGGGCGCGTCCTCTACCGGCAGCAAGCGCCTGGGATAGCTGTCATCGTACCTTGGAATGACCCGGATCCGCTGGCTGTCGCAGAACTCCAGCTCGCGGTCAATGAATTGGTAATCCTCTTTATAATGGAGCAGTGACCGTAATACCTTTTCCGTAACGAACGCATGCCTGGCCAGCTCTTTTCTTCCGGCTTCCAGGATAGCCGATGGCAGGTGAAAGGTGTCCAGCAGCTTATTGATGGTATAATGCCCGATACCCGGGAGCTGTAAAAGATTCCAGTGTATCCTTATCTCCGTTGTATTCATATTATAAATTTAAACAAAATTATAAATTTATAATGTTTGTATGGATATCTATTGAAGTTGTTGGTGAAGAACACCAACAACGGAGAAGTTTATAATGTTTGTAGGAATATCAACTGTTCTATACCAACCTGGGTGGGCATATGAGGATGTTGGGGCAGCACACCAACAGTGGAAGGGGCATTGATTTGTAAAGTGGCTATCTACTTATAGGAAACAATCTTTTATTACAGATATACGCTTCGCTGAGCAATGTACTCTATACGGCTCAGAAACTACTTTTACTATAAGGGTACGATAGCGTGCCCGGTCATTCCGAACGGATGTGAGGAATCTCTTGGACGATGGCTTTGTTGCCTCCTCGCTGGTCCGGTCGGAAAAATCAACGACAGTCTTGTTGCATAAGCGGCAATGTCTTCCGTTATATCGGGGTGACATCTCCTGCCGGTCGGCGCTGCAGGGTTCGGGTATGGATATTTTTATCTGCATAAAAGCGCCCGGTTTACTTTAAAACGATAAAAATGCAATATTCCATAAATAAGCCTGCCGTTGCGGCTTTGAATTATATTGTAAAAGGAGGAACGATAAGTTCCTCCTTTTACAAACGGCTGTATATTTTTAATAGCTCAGTAGCTTCTGGATGCTTGCCTTCAGTCTTGACTTCGCCAGGAAATTCTGCTCCAGCTCAATAGCGAAAGGCACGGGTGTATCCAGGCTGGCGCAACGTATAACGGGCGCGTCCAGGTATTCGAAACAATGCTCGCTGATCCAGGCGCTGATCTCCCCGCCCAATCCTCCTATAAGGGTATCCTCATGAAGGAGCAGCGCTTTCCCGGTGGCTTGTACCGCTGCCTTTATAGCCTCGTAATCCAGCGGTAAAAGGGTACGGAGATCCAGGATATACAACGATGCTTCCGGGTGCTGCGCGGCGTATTCCCTGGCCCAGTGTACGCCGGCCCCGTAAGTGATGACCGTAATATCCTCTCCTTCCTGTACAACCTTTGCCTTACCGATCTCTACCGTATAATAATCATCCGGAACCTGGCCGGAGATGCTTCTGTACAGGGCTTTATGCTCAAAGAACATGATAGGGTTGGGATCTTCAAAGGAAGCCAGCAGCAATCCTTTGGCGTCATAGGCATTGGAAGGATAGACCACTTTCAGGCCGGGTGTATGGGTGAACCAGGCTTCCGTGCTCTGGGAGTGGAAAGGTCCTGCGCCGACACCGCCGCCGGTAGGCATACGGATCACGACATCTGCGTGCTGGCCCCAGCGGTAATATATCTTGGCGAGGTTATTCACGATCTGGTTAAAGCCTACGGTTACAAAATCGGAAAACTGCATTTCCATCATGGATTTAAAGCCTTTGATAGATAGACCGAGCGCGGTCCCTACGATAGCGCTTTCACACAAAGGCGTATTCCTGACCCGCTCTTTACCGTATTTATGCACCAGTCCTTCGGTCACTTTGAACGCGCCGCCGTACTCTGCGATATCCTGGCCCATCAGGACCAGGTTGTCATGTCGTTTCATAGCCTGGTCCATACCGTCCTGCAGGGCCTGTATGAACTTTTTCTCCGAGGCCGGCATACCGCCCGTATCGGTGGAGCTGCCGGAAAACGGCTTATAAACATCCTCCAGCTCTTCGGTCGTATCGGGGACAATATCGGGAGCGTTGAACCCTACCTGTACCCCTGCATCTATCTCGCTTTTGATCTGCGCGCGGATCGCGTCAATCTCAGCCTGTGTGATATGACCATTGTCCAGCAGGAAAGTCTCAAAATTGCTGACGGGATCCTTTACCGCCCATTCATCGAACAGGTGCTGCGGTACATACTTGGTCCCGCTGGCCTCTTCGTGGCCTCTCATGCGGAAGGTCATAGCCTCGATCAGCACGGGCTTCTGCTCCTGTATGCAGTAATTCCTGGCTTCCCGGATCGTATTGTAAACTTCTATGATGTTATTGCCGTCAATAGTGACGCCTTTCATGCCGTAACCCATGGCACGGTCGGCCAGGCGCTCACAGACAAATTGTTCATTGACGGGTGTGCTCAGCCCGTAGCCGTTGTTCTCAATGAGGAAAATAACAGGCAGTCCCCATACAGCCGCCGTATTCAGCGCTTCGTGGAAATCCCCTTCACTGGTGCCGCCGTCCCCGGAGAATGCCAGGGAGATCTTATCTTCCTTACGGAGCTTATGCGCCAGCGCTACGCCGTCGGCAATGGCCAGCTGCGGGCCCAGGTGAGAGATCATACCGCAGATATGGTATTCGTTGGCGCCGAAGTGAAAGGAGCGTTCCCGTCCTTTGGAAAAGCCGTCCTTTTTACCCTGCCATTGTAAAAATAATTTATCAAAAGGCATATGCCTGGAGGTGAAGACGCCCAGGTTCCTGTGCAGCGGCATAATATACTCATCGCTGTCCAGGGCCAGCGTAGCGCCTACGGCGATGGCTTCCTGCCCGATACCGCTGAACCATTTGGATATTTTACCCTGTCTCAGCAGGATCAGCATTTTTTCCTCTATCATCCGGGGCCGGACAAGATGTGTGTAAAGCCCCTTTAATTCTTCTTTTGAGAATCCGTCTACCTGGTAAAGCATAATTCGTGCTTCTTTTTTTAAAAACAAGCAAATTATTACTATTTATTGAAATGCGCATACATTACCGGAAAATTAACCGGCGGTTGTGTCCCGGAACACGGTTTCGGAAAATGTGCCGAATTATAGTAAATTTGTAGATTGAAAAATACAGAACAGCCCGACTATATGTGGAGTATCTATACCAAAGAGATCAGATCATTTTTAAGCTCACTGGCCGGCTACGTGGTCCTGCTGGTTTTCCTAATAGCCACCGGATTGCTATTATGGGTATTGCCGGAGACCAATATCCTGCCTAATGCCAATATCCTTGACTACGGGTATGCGAGCCTGGAGCAGTTCTTCGCTATCGCGCCCGTTGTCTTGATGTTCCTTATCCCGGCCATTACCATGAAGATGTTTGCCGATGAATATAAAAGCGGTACGATAGAGTGGCTGATGACCAAGCCGCTCAGCAGCTTCCAGATACTGACCGGAAAATACTGGGCTGCCTTCACCCTGGCCATTATCGGGCTGGTACCCACACTTATCTATCTTTTCAGCATCAACTGGCTGGCCATAGAGGGCGGCGCCCTGGATGCGGGCGGTATAACGGGCAGCTATATAGCCCTCATACTGCTGGTAGGCTGCTTTACGTCCATAGGCATCTTTGCTTCCAGCCTTACCGATAACCAGATCGTAAGCTTCCTCATTGCCCTGGTGCTGTGCTTCGGCCTTTACAGCGGGTTTGAAGGGCTGAGCAGGATACCTGCATTCCGCGGTAACAGTGATTATATATTGGAGCTGCTGGGCGTGGATTATCACTATACGAGCATGAGCAAAGGCGTGCTGGACTCCAGGGATATTATTTATTTTCTTTCGGTGATCGTTTTATTTATCAGCCTCACTTATTATACCGTGGAGAACAAAAGATCGAAATCTTAAATATGCTGACAGGATGTGTTTATAAGTCTACCGGGAGCTATTACAATGTACGTGACGAACAGGGAGCATGGTGGATCTGCCGGATCAGGGGCAAGCTGAGAATAGACAAAGATATAAGATCTACCAATCCCATAGCGGTGGGCGATTTTGTAAGGTTTGAAGCGGAAGACCCGGAGGAAAAGAAAGGGGTGATCGTGGATATAACGCAACGGGATAATTATATTGTACGGGTGTCTCCTCATAACAAGAACCAGAAGCACATCATTGCCTCCAATCTTGACCAGGCTGTGCTGATAGCCACGCTTACGGAACCTAAAACCTCCCTCGGCTTTATAGACAGGTTCCTGCTCACCGCGGAATTATACCATATCCCGGCGGTTGTGGTCTTCAATAAATACGATCTGATACGGGGAAGCGCCTGGGAAGAGGAGCTGGCCTATGTAAAGACGCTGTATGAGCGTGCGGGATATACGACCCTGGGGACCTCTACGGTGTCACCAGAGGGGCTTGACGAATTAAAGGAGCTGCTTAAAGACAAAAAGTCCTTATTAAGCGGGCATTCCGGTGTCGGTAAAAGCACGCTTATCAATGCGCTGGATCCCCGGATACAGGCCAGGACAGGTGAGGTCAGCGACTGGACCGGTAAAGGGCAGCATACTACCACATTCGCAGAGATGTTTGATATGGACTTTGGCGGCAGCATCATTGATACGCCGGGCATCAAGGAGTTCGGGCTGATAGATGTGCTGAAGCAGGAGGTCAAGGAATATTTCCCCGAAATGCGGCTGCTGCAGCAGGGCTGCAGGTTCAATGACTGCCAGCATATCAATGAGCCGGGCTGCGCGGTCAAAGAGGCTGTCGGTACGGATGCGTTGAGCGAGGAAAGATATATCAGCTACCTGGGCATTGTGGACACGATCAGGGAGCAGGGATACTGACCCCGTGTGCCCTGTTACAGTAAAGCGCGGATGCTCATCCTGCCGGTATGTATCACGCGGTTGGTGCCGGGCTTCCGCCCCTCGTACTCCAGCGCCAGCTCAATACCCTTCGCTATCCTGGAATCCCACCCAAGTCCCCACAGGAAATTCTGTCCTTTCGACAGCGCATCCAGCATCGTAAAGGCTACGGAAGTGTTGGCCTCCCCGTTATACCTGATATTCGCATAGGTGCATCTTGCCTGCACCACGCCCGACCCGGGCAGGGACCAGCGAAGGTCCAGGTTACCGGACCGTATCAGGGCCTTCTCCGGTCCGGCTTCCGGGGCATTGGACCGGGATTCGTGGTTGTAGGAAAGCGTTAATCTTAACCTGGTAGTGAACATGGCTATTACAGACGGTTCTATTCCCAGTATGGAGATATCGTAGGTGCGGCCGTCATCAAGCCCCGAATAATAGCTTCTTATGCCTTCCAGTCCTTTCAGGTTCAGGGTGAAGACTTTATTGATGCCCCATCTTACCTTCCCGATATGCTGCTCTATCTTATTGGATTCAATACCATAGGTCAATAGTGTTTTGCCGGTATTAAGCGTATAGACATAATCCAGTCCGAAACGGGTGCTGGACCGGTTAAAGAACATTGTATTGATGATGTTCCGGGACTGCTGGATGATCAGCTCTTCGGCCAGGTCATTGTTAAAGACATTAAAGGCCTGCAGTCCCAGCCCTTCCATTACCCTGTTGTTCAGCTGCAGGGACAGCTGGTTGGAGAACCGGCTCAGGAAGCCTTTCAGGCCTTTGGTCCGGGTATTCCAGATATTGTCCGGCTGCAGCATAAGGCTGTAATTCAGGGTGGCGTAATCCACGTTGATGTATTCATTGGTCAATGTCAGGGTACGGATGAATCTTTTCTGGTCATTGAAAATGGCCAGCTCAAACTCGTTGGCCTGCTGGATGCCGTCCCCGTTATAATCCACCCACATGAACATACCAAGTCCCGCGTCTACTTCTATATAGGTATATTCTCTTTTCTGCTCCTGGCCCGTTCCCAGCTCATACATCAGGGTAGTGGTAACCAGCTTGTTCCACAGGGAGCCCTGGTACTCCAGGCGGCCCACCACCGACTCATCGGGTCTGAGCTGCGTATTACGGGGGTTGATGATATCTAAAAAGCGATATCCTCCGGTAAGACTGACCTGGTGGTTCTCCCATTGCTGCAGCCCGGCTTTCCACTCTATATTCTGCGAGCGGCTGTCGTTGATAAAACGCGTGGTATCTGCTGCAAAATCGGCCCGGGTAAAATAACGCAGCTGTAATCTTACGGGCGCGGATTCGTCATTTTTCAGGTAAACGCTGAACACGTCAAACCTGAAAGCATTGCTCCTGAGCGTATGCCCGTCCCGGAGGCGGGAATCGTTCTCTTCCAGCTCATAGCTGGTGCCCAGGGTAAGGTTCAGCAGATTTTGGAAACGGCGCTCTATAAATCCCTGCGGCCTGGAATACCTTGTACGAAAACCGGTAGCTTCCGCGTTCATCATGTTAAAGGTAAGATTACCCCTCAGGGAGCGGTGGTTCCAGTCCAGGGCGGCGATGTTCCGGAAAGCGTCAAAATAGCTGCCGTTCTTAAAATAGGTCAGGTTGTAGCGGAGTCCCAGCCGGTTGCTCCTTTTAAGCCAGGACTGGAAGGTCAGCAGGTGCTCATCCTGCCGGGGCAGGGAGCTGTCCACGCTCCAGTCCCTGTTGAACTCCACATTCCGGTAAGGCGCGATGGCCCGGAAGCTGTTGCTTACATATTCGTAGTTGACCTGGTTGTTCCAGGACCATGGCCGGCGCCCGGCAGTGTCGCTGCTACCCAGGTACCTGGTGTCCGAATAATGCAGCTTCGTGGCGTAGCCCCAATGCTCACCGCTGCCTGTGGCGGCGTAAAGGTTAGGATCGTATTTGCTGGCGGCCGCTTCTACCAGCAATACCTTCGAAGTATCTATCTGATAGGTGACTCCCATGGAAAATACCTGGTGCTGCTTGGGCGTAACCAGTAAAATGACCGGCTCAAACTGTCCCTGGGGAATACCGTTCTGTGGCGGCACCCACTCGTAGGACCTGCCGTTGGTGTTCAGGGAAGAGATGATATAATTGCCTTTTTGCTCTCCTACAAAGGAAAAGCTGAGATTGCAAAGCGTGCTGTCACGGTTATTGGAATAGATAAATACGGAATCATACACCTGGCCGCTGACGGTTACCCGGGCCATCCGGTAGCGGATGCCGTTATTCGCTGTGGAGGTGTCAATGCTCATAGAGCGGTAAAAAGCCTCGTTGATATTGTCGCCTATGGAGGACAGGAACTGCTTCTGCTCATCGGAAAAATTGGCGAGGTAAGGGAGATTTTTGGCGTCCTGGTTGGAATAGGCGTTCATCCTTACCTGCAGCTTCCGTCCGATCTGCAGCTCATCGTTAAAATGGAACAGCGAGTTCAGGTAATTCCTGTCCTGGTATTCAAACTCCACCTGTATCCTTTTATCCTTCGTGATCATCTGCCGGGGCATGAACCGGATCTCAGCGGTATTATAATTAATGATATAATCCCGGTCTTCTCCCCGCTCCATCGGTATCCCGTCTATAAAGACCCTTTCCGTTCCCGCAAGGACTATAAAATACTGCTCACCATTGTTGCCTGTCAGCTTATAGGGTCCCTGGTTGCCTTCCTGCCCGTTAAAGATATTCCTGGCATACTGCCCTTTGGCAATGGAGCCGTTGAAGCTTATCCTGTTGGTGATGCGGGGATGCAGCCGGTCCTCGCTCTGCAGCCATAAACCCTGCACCCTTTTGTTGAATTGCAGGAAATAGCTGTTATCAGGTGTGAAAATATTGAAATCCCCGGCAGTAAGCCGGTGCCTGTTCTTTTCAAAGGTGATATACAGCCTGTCAAACTCCTGCACCTGGTAGGTATTGCCGTCCGGCTGAAAGGGTATCGTATTGTCGGTGATGGCGGCCTCTATCCGGATGCTGTCCATGATATAGCCGTTCAGCTGGAGGTTGAAATTGGAATTGAGGGCCACATCCTGGTTATTGCCTATGCTCAGGCTGCGGGCATAGGCGCCCTGGTAGTCGAGCGCATTGAAATCCACAAAGCCTTTGAAGGAGGTGTATTGCTGACCCGAAAGGCTGAACATCGGGGCGGCGATATTGCTGTCTACGCCCTTTAATTCCTTATGATAATAGGGCCGGTTAAAATTAATGCCCAGCACCCGGTAGTGCAGCGTTGCTTCCGGCAGGGGCGGCGGGTGCAGCCAGACCAGTTTTCCCTGCAGCGGTAATAAAAGATAAGCGGTATCTGCTATCCCCTGCATAAGGAAGGAGGCCTCGTCTATGCTCATGCTGTCTATCTGCAGGGTGTCGCCCGCTGCGAGACTGCGGAGGTCTGCGGTCTTTATCCTTTTATTGGCGGGCGGCATGCTGACAGCCGTATCTTGTGCCCTTGTGTGAAAGACAGCACCTATCAAACATATCAGCCATATTAAAACCCGTAGTTTCAAATTGAATACGAATTAGCGCCCGGGATCTCAGGTCAAAGTAAACTGCAAAAATACTTTATTACAGTAAGTTATTAAGAAAAAGTGTATAGTTTTGCCTATTGCGCAATTAATTGTCATTTCCGATGAATTTTGAGAAAAGAATCGTGGTCACGGGCGGAGCCGGCTTTATCGGCTCACATGTGGTCAGGCGTTTTGTAACCCGCTATCCTGCTTACCAGGTCATTAACCTGGATGCCCTTACCTATGCGGGCAACCTGGAAAACCTGAAGGATGTGGAGCAGGCGGCCAATTATACTTTTGTAAAGGCGGATATAACCGACTGGGACGGGGTGTGTAACGTATTTGAGACCTGCCGCCCGGATGCAGTGATACACCTGGCGGCGGAATCGCATGTGGACCGTTCCATTGCCAATCCCACGGATTTCGTGCTGACGAATGTGCTGGGTACGGTCAACCTGCTGAACGCCTTTAAGGCGATATGGAAGGATGACCTGGCCGCGCACCGTTTTTACCATGTGAGCACGGATGAGGTATATGGTGCGTTGGGCGCTTCCGGTATGTTTACGGAGACCACTCCCTATGACCCGCATAGCCCCTACAGCGCCTCCAAAGCGAGCTCCGATCATTTTGTGCGGGCGTATGCCGATACTTACGGTATGAATACCGTGATCTCCAATTGCTCCAATAACTACGGCTCGCATCATTTCCCGGAAAAGCTGATCCCGCTGGCCATTCATAATATTAAGAACAATAAGCCCATTCCTGTGTACGGCAAAGGGGAGAATATAAGGGACTGGCTCTGGGTGGAAGACCATGCCAGGGCCATAGATCTTATCTTTCACCACGCTAAAGCAGGGCAGACCTATAATATAGGCGGTCACAACGAATGGAAGAATATAGACCTGATCCGTTTGCTGTGCAGTATCATGGACCGGAAGCTGGGCCGCCCGGCCGGCACATCGGAGCAGCTCATCACCTTTGTGAAGGACAGGGCCGGTCACGACTGGCGATATGCTATTGATGCCTCCAGATTAAAAGCAGAATTAGGGTGGGTGCCGAGCGTAACATTTGAAGAAGGGCTGGAGCAGACCGTAGACTGGTACCTGCAGCATGAAGACTGGCTGCATAATGTTACGTCGGGACAATACCAGGATTATTACGCAAATCAATATCAAAACAGATAAAATGCAGGTTACAGAGACAGACTTAAAAGGTTGTTATGAGATCATGCCGGCAGTGTTCGGAGATGAAAGGGGCTATTTCTTTGAGAGCTTCCAGCAGGAAAAGCTGCAGCAGCTGATCCCGGATTTTCCCGTATTCATACAGGATAATGAAGCGTATAGCCGCCAGGCAGGCGTCATCAGGGGGCTGCATGCGCAGCGGGACGATGCGGCACAGGCCAAGCTGGTGCGGGTGGTAAAGGGAAAGGTGATCGACGTGGCCGTGGATATCCGGAAGGGATCGCCTACCTTCGGGAAGCATGTGGCTGTGGAACTATCGGAATATAACAAGAAGCAGCTATTGGTGCCCCGTGGTTTTCTGCATGGCTATGTCGTGCTGGAACCCGATACCATCTTCGTATATAAATGTGATAACTATTACAATAAAGAGGCAGAGATCAGTGTTAATGCAGCAGACGCTACCCTGCGGATAGACTGGGGGATTGCGGCACAGGATATGATACTATCGGAAAAGGATAGGGTGGCGTCTGCCTGGGAAGCGTTTTTGGAAAACTATTAGAACCGGATTATAGCATGAAAATAATAAACGTCATATTATCGGGTGGCGTGGGTAGCAGGTTGTGGCCTTTGTCCCGTAAATCCAGGCCCAAGCAATATATACCTTTGTTCGACAATAATACGCTGTTCAAGATGACCATTGACCGGAACAGGGGGATATGTGACGAATTGATAGTAGTAGGTAATATTGATAATTATGAGCTTTCCCGGAAAGATATCCGGGAGGCCGGCGTAAGCGCTTACAGGGAGATCGTTGAAGCGACCCCGAGGAATACGGCAGCCTCCATAGCATTTGCGGCGTTCTGCGCGGAGCCTGAAGATATACTCATCGTATGCCCGTCTGACCATATTATCACCGGGAAGGAGCTATACCAGGCAGCGATAGAAAAAGCTGTGACGCTGGCTAAGGAGAATTATATCGTTACGTTCGGCAGCATCCCGTCCCGCCCGGAGACCGGCTACGGATATATTGAATATAATGAGGAGCTGGACGTATTGTCATTTAAGGAAAAGCCCGATAAGGAAACGGCGCAGCTCTATGTGGACAGCGGCAGGTACCTGTGGAACAGCGGTATGTTCTGCTTTAAGGCACGGGTGTACCTTGAAGAGCTGGCCACCTATAACCATGCCATCTACGAGGCCTCCAGGATTACGTGGGAGCAGAATAAGGATGGATTCTTATCGGAAGTGCTGATGCAGGATATTCCTGCCGAAAGCGTGGACTATGCCGTGATGGAGCATAGCAGGAAGATCAAAGTGGTGCCCTTTTCCTTTGACTGGAGCGACCTGGGCTCGTTCGAATCCCTGTGGGAATACCTGGAAAAGAATGATATCCGGCAGCTCAATGAAAAGAACCTGGCCATCGGAACGACCAAGCACGTGGAATTCCTGGGACTGGAAAACCTGGTGTACGTGGAGACGGATGATGCCATACTGATCATGCCGAAGAACATGTCGCAGGATGTTAAAAAAGTATATGAAAGGCTGGAAAAAGAAAACCCTGATCTCTTAGCTTAAGATATGTTTACCGTTCAGCTGGATACGATACGTTTATGGGTGCCTGTAGGCTTATACAGGCAGGAGGCAGTGCTGAAGAACGAAATTGCCGTTCAGATTGCCGTCCGCGTTCCGGGAGTCTCTTTGGGCAGCCTCCCTTTTATTGACTATGCACAGATATACGAGGTGGTCAGGGCGTGCTGTACGGAGCAGACCGGCCTGCTGGAGCAGCTGCTGGTGGCTATGCACAACGGTATCACGGCTTTGTATCCCGGCACGCTGGTCAATGTGAGCGTTTCCAAGCTGCATCCGCCGCTGGAAGGCAATGTGGGAGCGGCAACGGTATCCTGGAACGATTTTTAAAATACGGGAATTTAATATGCGGTTAGAATTTCAGCCATGGGAGATACAGGTACAGTTCCAGATACAGGCGCTTAATGACCTGAAAGAACGCCTCCGGTCACAGAGTTCCTTTTACAGCCGTCAATGGCAGCACCTGCCGGCAGCGGCCGTTCCCCTGCATTCCCTGCAGGACCTGCAGCAATTCCCCTGTACGTTTAAAGAGGATATCCAGCGTAGTGAACAGGATTTCTACGGTGCAGACCCGCACCTTTTCAGGGAATACAATACCACTTCCGGCACGCTGGGACAACCCATTTCCATACCTGTCACGGATAAGGACCTGGAACGGCTGGCCTACAACGAGCAGCTGTCGTTTGAAAAGCTCGGTGTGCAGGCCGGGGACGGCGTACAGCTGATGCTGACGCTGGACCGCCTGTTTATGGCCGGTATGGCTTACTACGGCGGGCTCAGGAAGACAGGCGCCACGGTCATACGGACGGGCGCCGGCGTGCCCCAGCTGCAATGGGACGCTATAAAGCGGTACAGGCCTTCCACCCTGGTGGCGGTACCGTCTTTCCTGCTGAAAATGCTGGACTATGCCGATGCGCATCATATACCTTACGGTGATTCCGGGGTACGGAATATCCTGGCCATAGGGGAAAGCCTGAAGGACGACCTGCTGCAACCCAATACCTTATACCATAAGATAAAGGACCGCTGGGATATTACCCTGCACAATACCTATGCTTCCACGGAAATGCAGACCGCGTTTACGGAATGTGAGCATGGCTGTGGCGGGCATCAGCATACGGACCTGCTGGTAACGGAGATCGTGGATGAGCATGGCATGCAGGTGCCGGAAGGCGATCTCGGCGAGGTCTGCATCACTACGCTGGGTGTGGAGGCTATGCCTTTGTGGCGGTACCGGACGGGAGATATGGCCAGGATGTATTACGAGCCTTGCGGCTGCGGACGCAGGTCGCCCCGTATCAGCGGCATCAGGGGCCGGAAGCAGCAAATGCTGAAAGTGAAAGGCACTACCCTGTACCCCGCGGCGATATTCGAAGCATTGCAGCAGGCGGATATGGTAGCGGAATACGTGGTGGAGGCCTACACCAATGCTGCCGGCCAGGATGATATCCGGCTGTACCTGTACAGCCGCCGGGAGCCAGATGCGGCATTGAACGCACAGGTAGCGGCCTGCCTGCAGGGAAAACTAAAGCTGCTGCCCGCGATCCGGTGGGTGGATGAAGCGCGCATCCGGCAGATGCAGTTCCCGGAAACGGGCAGGAAACAGGTGAAATTTATTGATAACCGTATCAGCGGGCTATAAGGCAAAATTGAGTTATTTTTGCACTTAAATTTTTAAATATCATGAAACGATCCGGTACTATTTTTCTGTCGATAGCGACATCTTTATGCCTGATGACCGCCGTTGTGAGCTGCGGTTCTTCTGATAATACGGCCCAAGTATCCGATACCGATGCTGCGGCTGCCAATATGGACCTGGAAGAAAGAGCATCAAGGGATTCCGCTGTGAAGAACATGGCGGTGACCACTGTTGAATTTGATGCCCTTACCCATGACTTCGGTACGGTCAGGGAAGGCGAGCAGCTGAAGCATACCTATACTTTTAAAAATACGGGAAGGGAGCCTTACCTGATATCCAATGTTCATACGCCCTGTGGCTGCACAGAGCCCGTTTACTCCAAAAAGCCCGTAATGCCCGGTGAGACCGGAACCATAGAGGTGCATTTTAATACGCAGGGTAAAACAGGCAAGAATACGGACAGACCTGTTACTATCTACGGTAATACCGAGAAAGAGATAGTAGTGACCTTTAACGCGGAAGTGATCAAAAAGTAAGCTTACAGGACTACCAAAATATGCCGACAACAATCAATAAATATCTATCCCTTGTAAAATTCAGCCATACCATCTTTGCGCTGCCTTTTGCGATGGTCGGGTTCTGCCTGGCCGTGCTGTATGAGAACCAGACATTCACCTGGCAGAAGCTGATCTGCGTGATACTGTGCATGGTATTTGCCAGGAGCGCGGCCATGGGCTTCAACAGGTACCTGGACCGTCACTTTGACGCGCAGAATCCCAGGACGGCTATGCGTGAGATCCCGAGCGGGCAGATCCCTGCCGGTAATGCGCTGGCATTCGTAGTGGTGAACTGCATTCTTTTTATTGCTACTACGTATTTTATCAATCCCTTGTGCCTGGCATTGTCCCCGGTGGCCTTATTCGTTATCCTGTTTTACAGCTATACCAAGCGCTTTACAGCCCTTTGCCACATAGTGCTGGGCATAGGCCTGGGTTTGGCGCCTGTAGGGGCCTTTATCGCCGTTACGGACTATTTTACCCTTATGCCGGTGCTGCTGGGTGTCGCCGTAATGTCCTGGACAGGCGGCTTCGACATTATTTATGCGCTGCAGGATGATGAGTTTGACAAAGGCGTGCAGCTGCATTCCATTCCCGCTGCGCTGGGTCGTAAGAAGGCCCTCCTGGTGAGCACCCTGCTGCATATCCTTACCGCCGTGCTGATCACGGCATTCGGTTTCCTGGGTGGGTTCAGCTATATCTTCTGGGCGGGTGCGGTTATTTTTATCGGCCTCCTGGTCTACCAGCACAGCATTGTAAAGCCCGATGACCTGAGCAGGGTGGGTATCGCTTTCGGAAATACCAACGGGATAGCAAGCGTCGTCTTTGCAGTATTTACGATCGCTGCGCTTCTCCTCTGATTATTTACGGTTTTCTATAATAGGTTCGCAGCAAAATTTGTATCTTGTTGCGGACTTTTTTTATTTATATCAATGCTCTTGTTATGAGATACATTATTGCCTTTTTGTGCTGTATGATAGGGCTGCAGGCCGCTGCCGGGGATTTTATGCTGAAAGACGACCCCTTATACTGGGAGAACAGGAAGCCTTATGAGGGCTACTGGCAGCAGGATGTACATTATAAAATGAAGGTGCGTATTGATGAGCAGCAGCACACCGTCAGCGGTCACCAGACACTGGACTACCGGAATAACTCTCCGGATACACTCCGGGAGGTATATTTTCATTTGTTCCAGAATGCCTTTGTCAAAGGCGCCTATACCCATATGCTCCAGGAGGCCAATAAGGTAAAGCCCGTTCTGGGACAATATGAGCGGGCGGGTCTGGGCACTACCGTGGAGCATGTGCTTGTGAATGGCCGGGAGGCCCGGGTGGAGCTGGATAATACCGTTATGAAGGTCATCCTGCCGGCGCCGTTGTACCCCGGCGCTCATATTACCATTGATATGGATTTTACGTCCTACTGGGATACGGGGTCCACCAGGAGAAGGATGAAGATGTATGATGCCTGGGGATTTATGCACTATAACGGCTGCCAGTGGTACCCGAAGATAAGCGTGTATGATGCAAAATTCGGCTGGGATACCTACCAGCACCTGGGCAAGGAATTTTACGGCGACTTCGGGGTCTTTGACGTGGAGCTGGATTTTCCTTCCAACTATATCGTGGAGGCCACCGGGCAATTGCAGAACAGGGAGGAGGTGTTGCCGGAATCCCTTCGTAAGCAGCTGGACCTTAATAATTTTAAAAATAAGCCCTGGGGAGAGCGTCCTTCGGAGATCATTCCCTATAAGCCGGGAGAGCGCAAGACCTGGCATTTTATCGGTAAGCATGTGCATGATTTTGCCTTTACGGCAGACCCTTCCTACCGCATCGCTACCACTTACTGGAACGGTGTGGAGTGCGTGGGACTGGCGCAGGAGCCCCATGCTTCCGGCTGGATAGGTTCGGAGCAGCTCGTGGCGGATATCATCAGGAATTTCTCTTTAAAATACGGTACTTATCATTACCCTAAAATGGTAGCGGCTGATGCCGCTGATGGTATGGAATACCCTATGATCACCCTGGATGCCGGCCGTAACCCCGGTTACAGGGGCCTGCTGGTGCACGAGATAGGCCACAACTGGTTTTATGGTATGATAGGCAGCAATGAGACCTACCGTGCTGCCATGGATGAAGGGTTTACCCAGTATATTACGGCAGAGGGCCTGAGGATGCTGGACGGGGACACGATGAAGACCGCTCCCGCGAGGGGCTGGGCCAGGCATTATTATGAGCCGCAGCATCCCAGTGACGTAAGGGTGCTGTACCCGTATATTTACGGTGTCAATACCGG
Organism: Edaphocola sp.; assembly: GCA_037190225.1. Taxonomy (GTDB): domain Bacteria; phylum Bacteroidota; class Bacteroidia; order Chitinophagales; family Chitinophagaceae; genus MKSF01. The sequence goes on from JBBCJL010000009.1 coordinate 31,842, forward strand.
TATGGATCACCAGCTGAACACGCATTCGGATGACTTTAACGGGGCCCTGCATCATGGCGGGGGCTACAGCAATGTATATTATAAGACCGCCAGTATGCTGTACAGTCTCCGGGTAGTGCTGGGAGACAGCCTGTTTGACGCTGCTATGCTGCATTACTTTAACCAGTGGAAATTTGCGCATCCCTACCCGGAAGATTTCAGGAACAGCATCATCCGTTATGTAAAGACCGATCTGAACTGGTTTTTTGACCAGTGGCTCGAGACTACCAAGCCGCTGGATTACGGGATAAAGCGTATCCGAAAGATCAAAGGTACTGACAGCTTTGCGCTGACGTTCAGAAGAAAAGGCAACAGTATGCAGATGCCGCTGGATATTGTAGTCAGGGATAAAACGGGTGGCTCAGCTGCTTATCATATTCCCAACAACTGGTTTGAAAAGCCCACCACGGTAACGGTATTGCCCCGCTGGACAGGCTGGGGCAAGGTGCAGCAGCACTATACAGTACACATTGAGGCTCCTGCAGGGATCAGGCAGGTGCTTATTGACACGACCCATATGATGGCAGACCGCTTTATGCTTGATAACAGTAGGACACGTGGCGCGCTTATAGGCCGGGATAAGATAAAAGTAAAAATGGATTATGGCTTCCTGCCCCATAATGACAGGAAACATTACCGGCTGTACTGGAGACCGGATATCTGGTATAATGGTGTGGATGGCTTAAAGGCGGGTCTCCGGGCAGAGGGCGCCTACCTCAAGAATATCCTGAACATACAGGCGGGTGTCTGGTGGAATACCTCGCTGGGCAGGTGGTTCCAGTACTGGCCGGAATGGAATGAAGCTACCTATAGCAGGTATGTTCCAGTAAATTACACGGTATCGGTATCTTCCCCTTTCTCCCTGCAATATCATAACCTGAGATGGGAATTGCATAGCCGGCTGCTGGACGGGTTCTGGAAGCACCGTGCCGGGATAAGATGGGCGGTGAACGCTAAAAATGTTCTGGAGATCGGGGTGCAGAGCGTGTATGCCCATAACAGCTTCAGCCCGGATTACCTGGTCTACGGTAAGGAATGGAGCAGCTTCCGCCATACGAAAAATACTGCTCTTAATATTTCGCATCACTTTTCCTATTCCGGGTTTAAAAGCCGGGGTCTCCTGACGCTCAGCGCCCGCGCTCCTTTCCTGTCGGATGCTTATGATTACAGCTACCTGCAGGCGGAGCACCGGCATACCCAGGCATTGGACCGCCTGGTGCTGCGTACCAGGCTGATGGGGCGCTGGGGCTTTGGCACCAGGCTGCCTTATGAAAGCAGCCTTTTCCTGGCGATGGCCAGCCCGGAGGAGTGGCTGGATAATAAATACCTGCGGTCCCAGATGGTGGTGCCTGCTGAATGGCAGGGATATAATGCCGAAAATACCGGGCATATTCACTATGCCGGCGGGCTGAACCTGAGAGGGTATGCCGGCTACTGGGCGTATGATGAGCGCAACGGCGACCTCCTGCTGGCATACAAATCGAGGTCTGGAATGGCTGTGAACGCGGAGCTGGACTTTTCCAATTACATCCCTTTCCGTCCTAAGCCTTTCAGGAAATGGCTGCGCCTGCAGTCCTATCTTTTCGCAGATGCCGGTGTGACGGAGCTGATGCGCTGGAATACGGAATTTGAAAATGTAGCAGGTGCCGGTAAATGGTCGGATGTGAGGCTGGACGCCGGTATCGGTGCCGCGCTGACCATACACAAATGGGGTAAGATAGAGAAAGCGAAGCCGCTTACGCTCCGGGTAGACCTGCCGCTGTTCCTGAACCGCCCGGCGTTCGGGTCTTCGGACTATTTCGCATTCCGCTGGCTGCTGGGCATAGGGTGGGGAATATAATTATTTTTCTAATAACATTTCCTTTTAAAAAAATATAGTGAACTTTGTATTTCCACCATAAATAGAACAGAATATGAAAAAAGCGGCTGTGCTGAGTACGGTATTGGCAGGTATGGTGCTGGTATTTCAGAGCTGTCTGGATAAGGAAGAACGTTACCAGTGTCCTACCAACAGGAAGAACTATATGACGCTTACTATTGATGGTACCTACCTGGTGCCTGGTGATTATACTACCGGCGGGGTGCTGTCCATCATTGAAAATGATAGTATTCACAGGACCTTTGTGGAAATGAGTTTCATCAACAGCGGCAAAAGCTATACCCTGTTCATGAAAATGGATACGCTTTCCGGTACCGGTGTTGATTACGCTACGGCGACCGGTGGGGTCCGTGAATCTCATATCGTCATTGATAATGATAAATTTCCTTTGGTGGTCTCAAAAGCACATTTCACGGATCTGTCGGGCTTCGTCCCTTCCAACTTTGATAACCTGTATTACTACGGCATAGGCAAAGGTACTGTTGAAGGTAAATTCCTCAGGTCCGGCGCCAGCGATTCTTCCACGTTTTCGGGCACTTTCTGTTATGATGACGAGCCCGATAAAAAATAAATTAAGGACTATTTATAAGATGCCTGTTCCAATACGGCAAAAATTACGCATACAATGCAGATACAAGTATTAAAATCCAAGATCCACAGAGTTACCGTTACAGAAGCAGATTTAAATTATATCGGCAGCATTACCATCGATGAAGACCTGATGGATGCCGCCAATATGATCGAGCATGAAAAAGTACATATCGTAAATGTTAATAATGGCGAGCGTTTTGAGACATATATCATTAAAGGAAAAAGGGGCAGCGGCCAGATCTGCCTGAACGGTCCCGCTGCAAGGAAGGTCGCCATAGGCGATGTGGTGATCGTTATTTCCTATGCCTTAATGGACTTTGAAGCAGCCAAGCAGCACAAGCCGTGGGTGATCTTCCCGGGTGAAGGAAATAAAATTTAACAGGTACCCAACGATTTTTAAAATCTTTTTGTCTGTATATTTGGTAAAACTGAATAGTGTGACAAAAAGATTTTTTTATTTACTGAATATATGGGTCTGCCTGATGTTGCCGGTAACGGCATTTTGCGGGAAAGACAGTACGAATACGGAGCAGCGCCTTTTATTTATACCTAATGCCTTTACACCCAATTATGACGGGGTGAATGATGTGTTCAAGATCGTCAACCTGGAAAATGAAAAAGTGGAGCATTTCCGCGTGTTTAACAGGTGGGGCACGGTAATGTATGAGTCCAGCGGTAATGATGCGGCCTGGGACGGTACCTATAAAGGTAAATTGCAGGACCAGGGAGATTACGGGTATGTGATCATCATCAGGTTCCCAAACAATGTTACGGAAGTCTATAAAGGCGTCATCCACCTGATGAAAAACTGATGCAACTAAATTAAATAAGAGAAGAGGCCGGTAAATATACCGGCCTCTTCTCTTATTTATGGGCAGTAATGATTTACTACTGCATAGACATATAGATCATTTCAGCGATATCCAGCACCTGCACCTCCTCCTCTTTCTCCTGGTTTTTGACACCATCCATCAGCATCGTGGTGCAGAAAGGACAGTTGGCAGCTATCACGCTCGCTCCTGTGGCAACAGCCTCTTCGGAGCGCTCCAGGTTGATCCTTGTATTGCCGGGCTCATCTTCCTTGAACATCTGTGCGCCACCGGCGCCGCAGCAGAGACCTTTGGTCCGGCAGCGCTTCATTTCTACCAGCTCAACGTCCATAGCTTCCAGTACGGCCCTGGGGGCTTCATAGATATCATTGGCCCTGCCCAGGTAACAGCTGTCATGGTAGGTGATTTTCCGGCCTTTGAAGGTGCCGCCTTCTTTCATGACCACCCTGCCGGCATCTATCAGCTGCTGCAGGTAGGTAGCGTGGTGGATCACCTCGTAGGAGCCGCCCAATGCCGGGTATTCATTTTTGAGCACGTTAAAGCAGTGCGGGCAGGCGGTAACTATTTTCTTGACATTATAGCCGTTCAGCAGCTGGATGTTATTATAGGCCATCATCTGGAATAAAAATTCATTGCCGGCCCTGCGCGCGGGATCTCCCGTACACATCTCTTCCTTGCCCATGATGGCAAAGGAAACGCCTACTTTGTCCAGGATCTGTGCGAATGCTTTTGTTATTTTTTGAGCCCTCTGGTCAAAACTGCCGGCACAGCCCACCCAGAATAATACTTCGGGCTCCGTACCTTCAGCCAAGAACTCAGCCATTGTTTTTATGTTCATAAAAGAAAAGGAATTCTAATGTATGCTCAGATGTTAGTTAGTTGCTGCATACTGCTGTCCCGCTGGAAAACAGGACATTCAGCATCCATTTTTCAAAGATAATAATATTTCGGGCAATGAGGCAAGATTACTTTGGTATCGGATATTTTCGTATATTTATTGTTCTTAATTATCAAAAAGTTATTGTTTTATGGGTGCCCGGTAATGCCTGAGCCGGTGCGTGGATGCTACCGGAAGCCCTGTTTCCCTTATCACCAATCACCTGTTGCCATGAATGAATACTTTTTACAATACCTGTGGCAGTACGCCCTCATTTATTTTCACCAGCTATGCACTACTGACGGACAAATGGTGACTGTCCTGGACAGGGGCAGCCGGAACAACGGTGCCGGTCCGGACTTCCTGGATGCCCGGGTAAAGATAGGCCGGACATTATGGTCCGGTCATATAGAGATACATACCCGGTCATCGCTGTGGCGGCAGCATGGGCACCACCGGGATGATAAATACAGGAATGTGATCCTGCATGTCGTGTACGAGGATGACTGTAAGGAGCATGACAGCCAGATCCCGGTAGTGGAGATCAGGGACAAATTCCCGTGGGATTGCCTGGAAATATATACCGCGCTGATGGGTCAGCCCTATACGGTGCTGTGCAGCGCTCACCTGCCGCGGGTGCCCGCCATCATTGTCGAGAAGCTCAAGGAGACGGTCATGGCGGAAAGATGGCAGCAAAAATTCCGGATGCTCACCACGGAATGGACGTCTGCCCGGCAGGACTGGAAGCCGCTGGCCTATCTTGTCTTCGCCCGTGCATTCGGCTTTAAGGTCAACCAGGAAGCATTTGAAACGCTCGTGCAGCAGACACCGCTTTCGGTCCTGGAAAAGCATAAGGACAACCTGTTCCAGCTGGAAGCGCTTTTATTCGGCCAGGCCGGGCTGATCCCGGAGGGTTTCCAGGACGCCTATACCCGGTCGCTCGAAAAGGAATACCACTTCCTAAGACGGAAATACTCGCTGGTTCCGATGGAGGCCGGTCACTGGAACTTTGCGCGTCTCAGGCCCAACAATTTCCCTACTATAAGAATAGCGCAGTTTGCTCATTTCCTGTTCCAGGTACAATGCGATTTTGAATCCCTGCTGATGCCGGACCGGTATATAAAGGACTGGCTGCAGGCATTGTCCGTGCAGACCTCCCCCTACTTCTGGGAGCATTACCGCCTCAGCGACCAGAGCCTGCACCGGTCGGAAAAGAAGCTGGGGACCTCCGGCATCTGTCATCTGATCATCAACGCGATAGCTCCTCTGAGATTCTGGTATGAAACGACCTTCAGCCCGCATAACGAGAATGTCTTTGAAGCGGCCTTCGATATACTGCTACGGTTGCCGGCAGAAAAAAACGCCGTAACCAGGATGTGGCCCTTGAAGATCGCTAATGCCTTTGACAGCCAGTCGGTTATACAATTAATCACACAGAAATGTACCGATAAAAAATGCCTGGAATGTGCAGTGGGTGATTTTATTCTCAGGAAGAGATGATATTTTCCTGTATTTTTTATTTTTTTGGCATATTATTTGATAATAAGTAGGTATTCATAGTGCGGTTTATTGGTTTTATGTGCCCCTTATTCTTAGGGGGCAATTTTTTTAAGGGGCATATACATAATGGCAGCAGGAAAAATCGGTGCTGTAATTGTTACCTGAATTCGATATTTTTGCTGGTAAAAATAATATTGTTATGAAAAGACTTCTTTATGCCCTGGTATGGCTGCTGGGTATGACCCTTGTAACGCATCGTGCCCAGGCGCAGCAATGTTCCAAATGTGTTCCGGCAGATGCCGCTATTACCTTCCTGGGAATTGATTATACGTTCGTGAACTTTGGCGGTACGCTGGACCAGCCGGAGGATAAGGTGATCCATACTTATATTCCTGCTTGGAATGAGCTCTTCGTTACCGAATCTTCTAAATATAATATCGGGAAAATGTACGGTCTGTCTAGGCTGTCTTATGACGTGGATTTCTTTAAAGGTAGCAATAAGAAGGTCAGCGATATTAATGGCGTGTACAAGGATTTGTCCCGTAATACCCTTATCACCCATATTAACAGGATCAGCTTTAAAGGGGTCACTACGCCTTATGCCATGTTCCTGATAGCAGGGGATTATAACAAGCCTGCGCTGAAAGCGGTGCACTATGTGGTAATCTATAATGTGTCATCCGGTAAGATCGAGGTGCTGGAGGAGTTTACGACCAAGCCGCAGGGCTTTGGGTTCCGCAATTACTGGGCCGGGAGCTTTTATGCCGTATTCAAGGAGAAAAAGAGAGCTGCCGAGTGGTTTAAATAAAATATGCTGGAAATACCAGGAGACCGGGATACATTTATCCCGGTCTCTTTTTTTGTGCCGGCTTCCTGATGATCAGCCTTCTCAGCTGCAGCAGGCCAATGGTCATTTTACGCTTGGTCCTGAAATAGGGAATGCTCAGCACCACCAGCAGGGAGATGCAGGCCGAGGTGCCCAGCGCTCCGCCGTAACCGGTAAATAATTTACTGGTATTCAGGTATATGAAGCTGAAAATAAGCCCGGCCAGCGCTATGCCGGTATAGGTGGACAGCTGCCGGGCGGAAACCATGCCGATAAAGGAGCCCCCGATATAGGCCACCGGGATATGCCGGGTGAGATATGGAGACAATACATCCGGGCAGTAATGAAAATATGCGGCGATCAGCAGGGTCAGCCAGGCGGAAGATTTGACGGGTCCGAGTCCCAGGCGGGTATTGAAAAGGAACGTGATAAGGGCCCCGGCGATGCTGGTTGCTATAATGATAATGGTATCCATAGGTGGCTATTGTCTGAAAATATAAATAAGTATATAGGTGAGGGTAACGCCCAGGAAGGCGAGCGTGCCCGGCTTGCCTCCTATGCCTTTCAGCACGCTTTTGGAAACGACCAGGAAGATGGCGGTAAAGCATCCGGCGGTCAGCACAAAGGTGATATCCGTGGCTACGCTGGCATCCGACATGCCTACAAAGGCGCCGCAATATATGGCCGGTGGCAGGTGCTGAAAATAGGCTTTGCGCCACGGGATATACGTCAGCAGGGAGGCCAGCGTGCCGGTAAGCGCGGCTGCCAGCACAGGTCCCAGGCCTAATTCCTGGTTGAGGAAGTAGGAGCATACCGCGCCTGCCGGTACCCATACCGCGATCTTATAGGATTCAAACTCGTGCCCGTCCGCGTGGAGGTTGCCTTTCCTGTAAGTGTAGAGCACCAGCAATACCAGGGAGGCGACCAGGATGGCCAGCAGGTAGGAATGCGCGTTCTCTCTGAATATGGCCAGCAGGAACAGTATCTGGATCACGAACAGCAATATGATGATGCCGATACGGGTATATTGTTTTCTTTTCATAACCGGGATGCAAAAGTATCATTTAATTTCCTTCCGGGATGGTATGACTTTCGTCATATATGCGGCGTCTGTCCCGGAAAAGCTATAACTTTGCGGTATCTTTTATCTATTCATTCAAAAAATTGTATCAAGCACCATGCCAGTGTTACATAACAAAATTTCGAATGAGGTGCTCAGGCAGCAGATGCTGGCCGAGACAGAACCTCGTACAACCATTTCTTTCTACAAATACTTCCCCATAGAGCAGCCCCGGGAATTCAGGGACAACCTGTATGTTTTATTTACGGAGCTGAAGGTCTTCGGACGTATCTATATCGCTTCCGAGGGCATCAACGCCCAGGTCAGCGTGCCACAGGGTAATTTTGAAAAATTCAGGGATACGCTTTTCGGCTGCCACCCGGAGCTGAATGGCATCAGGCTGAACATTGCAGTGGACGATGACGGTAAGAGCTTCTGGGTGCTGCGGATGAAAGTGCGTGAAAAGATCGTGGCTGACGGTATCACGGACCCTTCCTTTAATCTGCAGCAGGTAGGTACCTACCTGAAAGCGAAAGAGGTCAATGAGATGATGCGGGACCCGGACACCATTTTCGTGGATATGCGCAACCACTATGAATACGAGGTGGGTCATTTCAGGAACGCCCTGGAAGTGCCTTCCGATACTTTCAAGGAGCAGCTGCCTATGGCTGTGGATATGCTGCAGGAGCATAAGGACAGGAATATTGTGATGTACTGCACCGGCGGCATCCGCTGTGAGAAGGCCAGCGCGTATATGAAGCATAACGGGTTTAAAAATGTATTTCACGTGGAAGGCGGCATCATAGAGTATGCCCGGAAAATAAAGGAGGAAGGGCTGGAATCGCAGTTTATAGGCAAGAACTTCGTATTTGACGAGCGGCTGGGCGAACGCATTACGGAAGATATCATCGCAGTATGCCACCAGTGCGGTGCGCCCTGCGATACGCATACCAACTGTAAGAACGATGGCTGTCACCTCCTGTTCATACAATGTGGATCCTGTGCCGCTGAATTTGACGGGTGCTGCAGCGCGGCTTGCATGGAGGAATATCATTTACCGGAAGAAGAGCAGCGTAAGCGGAGAGCAGGCAGGGAGAACGGCGTCAAGATATTCAATAAATCCAAGGATCACCCCTTAAGGAAGCACCGGGAGCAGTGGAAGCAGGAACGGGAAACAGGGAACGGATAAAGTCAGGCAGCGACCGTTTTTTTAGGAATATGTTAAGATCGTGTTTTTAGAAATACATTTACAAATGTGGTAGTTTTGGTAAATATATTTATATTTTCGTATTAAAAAACTCCGCTATGAATAGATTTCTTCTCCACAATTGTTTTTTTTTCCTGTTATATATTATTTCGGGTAGCGTTTTTGTTGCCAGAGGCCAGAATATAGCTCTTACAGCCACGGCTAGCCAGTCGGGAGGCGGTGTCACAACATACGGTCCTGCCAATTATAATGATGATATCATTGCGACCTACAATAACCTTCCCTGGGGATGGGTCAACACTAACGGGTGGATAGAATATACCTGGTCCTCTGCCCAGACCATGACAGGTGTAAAGTTCTACAACTCTGACAGGCAGTTCAATACACTTACGATCGAATATTATAACGGTAACGCATATGTCCTTGTGCAGACCGCTACCAGCGGTCCGCTTGACCAGGAGGTCACGGTCACGTTTGCGACCCCTGTCACCGGTACCCGGCTCCGTTTCAACAATATCGGCTCCCATATCTATAACCCGAACTTCAGGGAGATCCAGGTTTTCGGACAAACTACCTGCTCGGGCACACCCAACGGCGGCTTTGCCCAGGCCTCTTCGGGCACTGCGGGGTGCGGCGGAACGGTGGCACTGTCGCTGACCGGTCAGAGCACGATGAATGGCATCGCTCATCAATGGCAATATAATACAGGCGCAGGATGGGTTGACTTTGGTGCCGATACCGCGGCCGTCATTTCGCCGGTGCTTACCGCCAATACCCAGTTCAGGTGCCGGCTCACCTGTACATCCGCAGGCGGCGGCACGGCATATTCCGCCGTGGTACCTGTTACAGTAACGCCCATTATCGTCAACCTCGGGAACGATACTTCGCTCTGTCCCGGTGTAAGCCGTACGCTGGATGCCAGCAATGTAGCGGGATCAGCCTACCTCTGGAGCACATCCGCCACGCTGCCTGCTATCAATATCAGCAACCCGGGCACCTATACGGTCAGGGTGACGCAGCCCAACGGGTGTATTGGCCGTGACACTATCATTGTAAGGCCCGGTGTGCAGCCGCAAAATTTCCTGCAGCCGCAATATGCTTTATGCGAGGACTCCTCGGTTATCCTGGACGCGGGTAACGGCAGCGGGTTCCGGTTTCTGTGGACGCCGGGCAACAGCACTGCGCAGACGCTCACTACCACTGCTGCCGGTAACTATAATGTGCTGATCACCAGTGTTGACAACTGTGAGTTGAATGCTTCCACCTCCCTGACAGAACGTCCTAAGCCCCCTATAACGCTACCGGCCGCGCAATCCATATGCTCTGTAGATTCCATCCTGATGGATGTAGCCCATCCTATCGGGGAAAGCTACAGGTGGAATACGGGCGCTGTGACCCCGGCAATATGGGCAAGGGATTCCGGCCTCTATAAGGTTACGGTAACTTCAGCATACGGCTGTGTCAACCGGGCGGAGAGCTACCTGGCTTATGAGCCGGATCCGCTGACGGATGGCTTTTCCTTTGTGCCTTTCTTTTATGAAGAGCTCGGCAAAGTGACCTTTACACCTATTAACCCGCAGTATGTGACCGCTTACCTTTGGGAGTTCGGCGACGGGGCCAGTTCTGAGCTTCAGATGCCTACGCATCATTACCGGTCTTCCGGTGTGTACCAGGTAAAGCTGACCGTCTATAATCCGTGCACGGAAAGCAGCTACACCCAGCAGGTGCAGATCAACCTGCCTGCAGGTATCGCCGCTACGGGAGACGCAGCAGCTATAGAGATTTACCCGGTTCCGGCTTCGGACAGGATAACGGTGAAGTCCGGTCAGCCCGGAGTACGGCTGGAATACATCCATTTGTATAATGCGGTAGGCGCATTGGTCTATGAGTCCGGTATAGTGGATAATGCACACGAGATAGCGGCAGATCATTTGCCTTCCGGGATGTACCATATCAGGGTACAAACCTCAGACCGTCGATGGATCGTAAAGAAAATAGAGATCGTTAAATAAGCCGCAGCATTCGTATATTGCTGTATGTATATGTCAGAGAGGCTGCCCGGAAAGAACAGGCAGCCTCTCTGATGCTCACTGCCGGGCTTTTCAAGCCGCCTGGTAAGAAGCCGGACTTTCTCGCTGGTGGTGTTTCACTCAAACCAATAGGAGACCAAAGCCTTTCCCGGCTGGCTTAACTATGCAGGATGTAGTCAGATTATTAAGCACTGTTTTCTCCGTTGCTTTTCTCTAACCATCCAATATAAGAAGCCGGACCTTGTTGTTATTAGTGTCCTTTATCAACAACCCAAAACAGGAAGCCCGGACTATACAAGTCCGGGCTTCCTGTTTTATAGCTTAATATTTATAAGTTCATCAGTTATTGGCTATCGCACGCATTCTTACGCCATATCCTTTCCTGTAGCCGGAGCCGCCGCCATTGGCTGAGGGCTGGAATACCCAGTAGATGCGTTCCCTGTAGATCATACCAACGCCGTAAGCATATACTTCCTGTGAGAAGTTACGGTAAGCGTAAGCAGTGGAATCCACATCCGGGTTATTCAGCTGGTCGTCTATATGATTGACGGTGACCGTTCTTTCATAATAGTTGTTGCCCGGATCAAAAGGAGCATTCAGGTTATGGTAGGAATAGATCCAGTTGCTGTTGTTGTATTCTGCCGTATAATCCTGGTCGAATTTGGGTATCCTGGCATTTCCATCCCAGGTAGCGCCTTCCGTAACAGGGAATATCATTTTAATAAAGGTCAGGTTTCGCTGGGTCACTTCGATGGAGGTCTCATTGTCCGAGATATAAAACACTTCCTTGATCCGGAAGGAATCCGTTGTCTGCTTTCTATGGTACACATCTACCTTATACGACAATTTACCTTCGGCATTGGTAAAGGTATCTGCTATCTGGTAACGCATCTGGGTACTGTACACGATCTCTGCTCTCAAAAAATCATCCCAGTAGGTGGAATCCACATTGTACAATATATATTTGCCTTTGGCCAGCGGGAAAAAATTTCTTCCGTAGGATAATTCAGACAGATCTTCCTTTTCCTTTTTACAAGAATTCAAAGACAATAATGTCATCAGGCCCAATGTGAATGGCAGTAGATATTTCCGCATATTATGTTACGATATAATATAATAAAATATTGTAAAGGTATAAAAAACAGTGTAAGTTATAAAAATAATTCACTAATTCAAAGAATTGCTAATTTCTTACACGGATTTTTTTTCACCCGATTGTATAATGCCGCCGGCAATGACATCATCGCCTTCGTAGAACACTGCGGACTGCCCCGGGGCGATGCCTTTTACATCCTCGTAGAATTGTACATTCATGATGTCGTTGTCCAGTGTCAGGCTGCTGAGCGTACCCGCATCCTTATACCTGATCTTGGTGATGGCTTCAAAATGATCCGGGATAGTTGCGTATTTTACCATGTTAAGGCCACCCACACGCATGATATTCTGGTTCAGGTCCTCCGCATCGCCCAATACCACGGTATTGGTCTCGGGGATGATCCTGGTCACAAATACCGGGCGTCCCAGCGCTATATCCAGTCCTTTTCGCTGCCCTACGGTATAGAAGGGATATCCTTTATGCTTACCTACTACTTTCCCGTCCGTCAGCACGAAATCCCCGCCGTCCACCTGCGCTTCCAGCCCGTCCACGTTGCGTTTCAGGAATCCCCGGTAATCATTGTCGGGCACAAAGCAGATCTCGTAGCTTTCGGCTTTCTTGGACAGTTCCGTATAGCCGAAATCAGCCGCTATCTGGCGCACTTCCGTTTTCAGGTAATCACCCAGCGGGTAAATGCTCCTGGCCAGGCAATCCTGCTCCAGGCCCCAGAGTACATAGCTCTGGTCCTTGGTCAGGTCCCTGGCTTTGGACAATACGTGACGGCCGTTCTCTTCCCGTACGCGCACATAGTGTCCCGTTGCGATAAATTCGCAATCCAGGGCATTGGCGCGTTTCAGGAGCGCGTTCCATTTGATATGGGTATTGCATAATACGCAGGGATTGGGTGTCCGTCCTGCTATATATTCATCTACAAAATTCTGTATGACAGCGCCGCTGAACTCTTCCCTGATATCCAGGATATAGTGGGGAAATCCGTTCTGTACCGCGGCCAGCCGGGCATCGTTAAAAGAGTCTATATTACAGCATCCTGTTTCCTTCTTGCTTCCGCCCGAGCCCCGGTAGTCCCATGTCTTCATGGTAATGCCTATCACTTCATATCCCTGCTCGTGCAGCATTAAGGCTGTAACGGTACTGTCTATACCGCCGCTCATAGCCACCAGCACTTTCCCTTTACGACTCATAATATTGTTAGTTAATTAGAAGGTGTACAAACTGCAAAGGTACAACATCACATTTATTCTGATGCTAACGGTTTGTGATAAGGCTATTGGTAAAATTTATCAGCAGGGGCGCCGGGCATAATACTATCACACGGTAGCCTGAACCCGGAGCAATGATAGCAGCCGGGCCTGCTAGCCTGCCCAGTTTTCCCTGTCAAGGCTCCTGTACTGGATCGCTTCTGCTATATGCTCGTGGTTGATGCGGTCTTTTGCATCCAGGTCCGCAATGGTGCGGGCTACCTTCAGTATCCTGTCGTAGGCCCTGGCGGAAAGGTTCAGCCTCTCCATAGCCCGCTTCAGCAGGTTGCTGCTTAAATGATCCAGCTCGCAATGGGCAGCGATCAGGGGCGGGGTCATCATAGCATTGGCATATATACCCGGATGATCCCTGAAGCGCTCGGTCTGTATCTGCCTGGCGCGGATCACGCGTTCCCGTATAACGGCGCTGCTGTCGGAAGACCTGGAGGCTGCCAGCTCATCATAGTTGACGGGTGTAACTTCCACGTGGAGATCTATGCGGTCCAGCAGGGGACCTGATACCTTGTTGAGGTAGCGTTGTATGACGGGTGTGCTGCAGGTGCATTCCCTGGCAGGATGGTTGTAAAAGCCGCAGGGGCAGGGGTTCATAGAAGCGATTAGCATAAAGCTGGCGGGGAAGTCTATAGACATTTTAGCCCTGGAAATGCTGACCCGCCGTTCTTCCATAGGCTGCCGCATCACTTCCAGCACGGTCCTTTTGAATTCCGGCAGCTCATCCAGGAACAGCACCCCGTTATGGGCGAGCGAGATCTCTCCCGGCTGGGGATAACCACCGCCGCCTACCAGCGCCACATCAGACACCGTATGGTGCGGGCTCCGGAAAGGCCGCTGCGCGATCAGGGAGGCATGTTCCGGCAGCTTGCCGGCAACGGAATGTATCTTGGTCGTTTCAAGGGCTTCATGCAGTGTCAGCGGCGGCAGTATGGTGGGGATCCTTTTGGCCAGCATCGTTTTTCCTGCGCCGGGAGGGCCTATCAGGATAGCATTATGCCCTCCTGCCGCTGCGATCTCCAGGGAGCGCTTGATGTTCTCCTGGCCTTTAACATCGGAAAAGTCGATGTCGTAATGGGCCTGTGCGTTAAAGAATTCTTCCCTGGTATCTACCTTTACAGGTTGGAGCGTGCTGTTGCCGGAAAGGATATCTATGACCTCCCGGATATGACTGACGCCGTAAACTGCTATATTGCTGACCATAGCTGCTTCCCGGGCATTCTGCGCCGGCAGGATCATACCGCTGAATTGCTCCTTTTTGGCCTGTATCGCCATGGGTAATACGCCCTTCACCGGCTTCAAAGAGCCGTCCAGCGATAATTCGCCCATAATAATGAATGCTTCAAATCCCTTGCTGTCTACCTGGCCGGTAGCGCCTAAAATGGCGGTAAAGATGGTGAGGTCATAGGCAGAGCCGGCTTTTTTCAGGTCGGCCGGGGCCATATTGATCACCACTTTGGTGCGCGGGCGCTCATAGCCGTTGTTCTTCATGGCAGTGAGCACCCTTTCAATACTTTCCTTTACTGCATTATCCGGCAGGCCTACGATAACGAATCCCAGGCCGGGAGTGACATCTGCTTCTATGGTGATGGTAATGGCATCTACTCCGTATACCGCACTTCCGAAAAGTTTTACCAACATACGTGCAGGGTTTTGGTGAATCTAAATTTAGGTGTTTTTTCCGAAAAAATATCCCAGGCGTATATACCCGGGATAGATCAATGCTTTATGGGATGACGCCTAAAGCGCGTCCATTACGTTTCCTATCAGCTGGAAGGTCTCCGCTATGCTGCCGTCACCTTTCAGGGGATGGTGCAAGCCTTTGGCAGCGTAATAATCCGCTACCGCTGCGGTCTTATTCTTATATTCTATGATCCTTTTGTTGATCACCTCTTCGTTATCATCGGAACGGCCGGATACCTGTCCGCGTCCCAGCAATCTTCTTTTCAGCTCTTCTTCCGGTACTTCCAGGGAGATCAGCGCGGCAATACGGGAACCTTTGCCCTGCAAGAGGGCATCCAGCGCCACCGCTTGTTCCGTAGTACGGGGAAACCCGTCAAATATGAAGCCTTTTGCATCAGGATGCTGCTGCAGCTTGCTGTCGATCATGCCGATCACTACAGCATCCGGAACCAGCTGTCCGTTGTCCATATATCTTTTGGCATCCAGTCCTAAAGCGGTCTCGTTACTGATCTCTTCTCTCAGGAGATCACCGGTAGATAAATGTTTCAACCCGTATTTCTCAATGATGTTGGCAGACTGGGTTCCCTTTCCACTTCCTGGAGGTCCAAATAGGATAATGTTAAGCATAAATATTATTTTTTGACTTGCGCGTTCAAAGGTAAGAAAAAAACAGGATTTATAATTGGGTTAAATTAATTATATATTAATTATTTCATTTGTGTTGCGTCCGTACCGGTCAGGCCGGCGGCATCCGTATTATGCCCGCAGGCTTTTGCCCTGCAAATCATTTCTTACATGCTTTTTTAGTAATTTTGCCACTCATTAAAGACTAAATAAACAAAAAGATGTTTGCATTCAGAAAATTTTTAGTAAAAAACAGGTTGTGGATAGGACTTGTACTTATTGCGCTGGGTATATACGTAGGTATTGAAAATACATGGTGGATCGGCTGGCTGCCTATCCTGGTCGGTATGCTGACCATTGTGGCGCACTTCCTTATCGGGCCTGTGACGCTTTTACAGCGTTATGTGGAGTCCGGGGATGTGGACGGTGCCAAGGAGCTGATAGATATGGTGAAATTTCCCAACCTGCTGCTAAAGCCGATCCGTTCGGCTTACTATATGCTGAAAGCCAATTTCTCTACTATGAGCGATGACCTGGACGGGGCGGAAGCGGAGCTGAAGAAAAGCCTGGCGTCCGGTGTGGCCGATAAGGATTACCAGGGTACGGCTTACCTGCAGCTGGGCACCATAGCGCACCGGAAAGGCAATACCAAGGAAGCCTATGAGCACCTGAAGAAAGCGGTGAGCATAGGACTGCCGGACGGGGACAGCATCGCGACCGCTTACCTGCAATTATGTTCCATCTCAATGCAGCGGAGGGACTTCCGCGGCAGCAAGATGTTCTTTTCCAAAGCGCAGGCCGCCAAGCCCAGGAATGCCCAGATCCTGGACCAGATAGCCGAAATGAAGAAATATATAGCCCGCATACCCGGTTAAGGGACCAGGAAAAGGGTGTGGAGCCGTAATCCGGGAAACGCGGGTTACGGCTCTTTTTTGTCAGTGCGTATTTGTTTAACTTTGAAGGTCATTCAATTGCTGCTATGGTTTGTTTTCCCAATGCCAAGATCAATATCGGGCTGTACGTTACGGAAAAGCGGGCAGACGGCTATCATAATCTTGAGACCGTGTTCTTCCCTGTTCCCGTGTACGATGCGCTGGAGATAGTGCCTGCCCCGGATGGACGCACTTCCATATTCCTGTCCGGCCTGGAGATTACCGGTAATGTGACCGGCAACCTGGTATGGAAAGCCTGGGAAATGGTAGCCCGGCAGTTTCCGGACGCCGTGTCCCCGGTACATATTTACCTGAGCAAAGCCATCCCGATGGGCGCAGGTATGGGCGGCGGTTCGGCCGACGGCACCTTCATGCTGCTGCTGCTCAACCGGTATTTCCACCTGGGACTGTCAGAAGAAAGGCTGGCGGCCCTGGCTTTAGAGCTGGGCAGCGACTGTCCTTTCTTTGTATATAACAGGCCGCAGCTGGCTGCGGGCCGGGGTGAGCTGCTGGAGGATATAGCGCTGGGGGTGGACTGGAGCGATTACCGCCTCTGCATGGTCTGTCCGGGCGTACACATCAGCACTGCCAGGGCCTTTGCAGGTATTACACCGCGGCAGCCGGCTTTCGATCTCCGGAATATCGGGACCTTACCGCTTGCTTCATGGAAAGCCCATATCAGCAATGACTTTGAAGAGAGCATATTCCTGCACTGCCCGGAACTTGCCGCTATAAAAACCTATCTTTACAGTAAAGGAGCCTTATATGTGTCCATGACGGGTACGGGATCGGCCTTTTACGGCATCTTCCCGCGTACCTGCCGCCCGGATACCGATATGGAATCCTGGCAATATCCTGTACAATGGTATGACGATCTCACTATAAAAAATTAGAAACGGATGATAGATACGGATAAAAGGAAACGGACGTTCCTGGATAAATCGGATAAGAAAGCGCACGACCTGAAGCATAAGCAGGTCATTAATTTCAATATTGATAAGTATAACGCCGCCGTCAGGAACGGGAAGCACCAGTACCGGGACCTGGAGTCAGCCCGCAAGTATGCCAAGAACATCAAGTGGAACGCTATAGAAAACCTGGAAAAGAACCTTAACGCGTTCGAGAGGAACTTTACCCTTCGCGGCGGTAAGGTGCTGTGGGCGCAGAACACCCGGGAGGCCCTGGATCATATCCTGGATATTTGTGAATCGAAGAAGGCCACCACAGTGGTGAAATCAAAATCTATGGTGACTGAAGAGCTGCACCTGAATGAATTTCTCCACAGGCATAAGATCGCTTCCATAGAAACAGACCTGGGAGAGTATATACAGCAGCTGGATGAAGAGCCGCCTTATCATATTGTAACACCGGCCATGCATAAGAGCAAGGAAGATATTGCAGACCTGTTTCACAGGAAGCTGGGCACAGCGCCCGGTCTGTCGCCTTCCGAGCTGACCCTGATAGCGCGGGAGAAGCTCCGTAAAAAGTACAGTGAGGCGGAGATAGGCATCACAGGCGCTAATTTTCTCGTAGCCGATATCGGTGGTATCTGTATCACGGAGAACGAAGGCAACGGGAGGCTTACCACCACTTTACCCAGGACCCATATTGCCATTGTCGGGATAGAAAAGATCATCCCGAGTATGGACGACCTGGCCTTATACTGGCCGCTCCTGGCTACTTTTGGTACGGGTCAGCAGGTAACGGTATACAATACCATACTCTCCGGTCCCAAGCAGCGCGGGGAGAACGACGGCCCCGAGGAGATGTATGTGATACTGCTGGATAACGGCCGGACCAACCTGCTGAAAAAGGAAGTAAGACAGAGCATGTACTGCATCCGCTGCGGCTCCTGCCTCAATGCCTGTCCTGTATATAAGAATATCGGCGGTCATACCTACGATACCACTTACAGCGGCCCGATAGGGTCTGTTATAACACCGCACCTGAAAAGCATGCAGGAATACGGTCATCTCAGCTTTGCCTCCAGCCTGTGCGGCAACTGTACGGAAGTATGTCCTGTAAATATACAGCTCCATGAGATGCTGCTGAAGAACAGGCAGCTGTACAATGAGCAGGGTAACGGGCTGCTCAGGGAGCGCTTTGCCTGGAAGATCTTCAGGTCGGCTATGAAACACCGCTTTACCTTTAGTATGGCTACGCCCATGATGAAGAACTATGCGTTCAAAAAATTCTTTTCACCGCTCTGGGGGGACAGGAGGGAAGGGATCACCTTTCCCAAACAGAGCTTCGGGCAGCTGTGGAAAAATGAACAGAAGAATAAATGAGATATATTACCGCCCCGCAGGTGCATAACGGTTATGGCTTCCTGCCTTCCTCCACTGTGGTTGCCGTCCTTGAAGACGGCAGCATAGCCGGTCTGATCCCTTTCAGCGAAGTGCCGGGAGGCCCTTCCTGCATAGAGCAGCATGAGGGCATACTATGTCCTTCGTTTGTGAATGTGCATTGCCACCTGGAGCTTTCGCATCTCTACCGGCGTGTCCCGGAACATACCGGCCTGGTGGAATTCGTATCCCGCATCCCGCTGGTAAGAAAAGAGGACAACGCGGTGCTGATCAGGGAAGCGATAATGGAAGCCGCCCGGCAGATGTATGATAACGGCATCATAGCGGTGGGCGATATTTCCAATACTACAGATACGCTCGCGGTAAGGGACCGGGTACCTTTGCATATGCATACATTTATTGAATGTATGGGTATTATCCCGGAGCTGGCCGGTAAAAGATTCGAAGCTTCGCAGGCTGTTTATGAAGCCTATAAAGCAACAGGAAAAGAAGGGCCTTACCTGAGGCGCGTCACGATAGTGCCGCATGCGCCCTACTCTGTCAGCCGTCCCCTGCTGGAAAGGATAGCAGCGGCTTCCGGCGCCGGGGTCTTGAGTGTCCATAATCAGGAAAGCGAAGCGGAGCTCCGCTTCTTTGCCGACAGGTCCGGCGACCTGCTGCAGCTTTACAAAGCTTTGCAGATAGATGCCGCCCGGCTGGATATCCCTGGTACTTCTTCCCTGGAGTATATAGTCTCCGGGCTTTCGGAAAAGACCCCGCTTATATTGGTCCATAATACCTTTACTTCGGAAAAGGATATAGTGTATTTGCAGCATCGCCACCCGGATGTCAGCTTTTGCCTTTGCCCTAATGCCAACTGGTATATAGAAAGACGGCTGCCCGATATACCGATGCTGGAACGCAGCGGATTCCCTATCTGCCTGGGTACGGACAGCCTGGCCAGCAATTACGGCCTGGATATTTATGCGGAGGTCCTGGTGATCCTGAAGCATTTTCCTTCCATCCCGATGGAAACAGTGCTGCGCTGGGCTACGCTTAACGGCGCAAAGGCCTTGCAGATGGATGATATTATCGGTAGCCTGGAACCCGGGAAGCGTCCGGGACTGAACCTCATTACTCCTGATAATCAGGTGGTAAGATTGCTGTAATATAGCTGAATTACTTTTTTTGGCACATTATTTGATTCTACATAGGAAATATAAATATTGAGTTATGAAAAAAGTATTGATAGTAGCTGGAATAGTATTCGGTTCTTTAACAGCAATGACTACAGCAGTCACCGCGCAGGTACAGGCAAGGGAAGCGTCCGTTTCTTTTGGCAAGGTAAGCCAGAGCGCTGTTGTAGCGGACTTTAACTATTCTGCCGATGCTTTGGACGCCGTATTGAAAAAGAGATTTGCAGATGCAAAACTGCCTAAATCTAAAGCTGCTGCCGGCAAATTCAAAAAAATGGAAGGCGCTACCTGGACCGAAATTTCCAATGATAAGATGGATTACTATTACAGGATATCCGGTAAGAAAGGCAAGGCTACCCTGGAGATAATGGCATCCAAAGGATATGACAACTTTATAACGGCACAAAATGATGCTTCCAGCATCCAGAATATCAAAAATTTTATGGTGTCCCTGGAAAGTGACCTGGTTAAATATAGTATTCACGAATTAATGGCTGCTAAAGAGCAGGAGATCAGGGAAGCGGAAAAGGGACTGGCTAAAGCGGAGAAAGCCCTGGAAGCGGCCAGGAATGACCTCAGGAAGCAGGACGAAGGCGTCAATAAGCTGAGAGGAGAGCTGGAAAAGCTGAAGGCGCAGCAGTAATATGACCGGCACGCTATAGTATATATAGCGTCAAAAGTGCCCGCTGGCCCACACGTAGCATACTTTTCAGTGAAGTGTACTTGAGGTCCTGGTCTATAAGCGAATAATCACTATTTTTAATTTATAAGCATTTAAAAAGTGTTGGGATATTCCCAACACTTTTACTTTTACCAGGCAGCATCGTTAAATATTATTCCTCGTACTCCCGGATCATCTTATTCAGGATCTCGATAGCGCTTTTGGCTATAATGGTACCGGGGCCAAAGACGAAGCTCACGCCCGACCGGTAAAGAAAGTCATAATCCTGCTGGGGTATCACACCGCCGGCTACGACCATGATATCTTCCCTTCCGTACTTCTTTAATTCTTCAATGACCTGTGGCACCAGTGTTTTATGACCTGCAGCAAGACTGGATACGCCCAGTATATGCACATCATTCTCTACGGCCTGCTTCGCAGCTTCTGCAGGGGTCTGGAACAGGGGTCCTATATCCACGTCAAAGCCTACATCCGCGAAGCTGGTGGCGATCACTTTGGCGCCCCTGTCGTGCCCGTCCTGGCCCATTTTGGCGATCATGATACGGGGACGGCGTCCGTCCAGCTCTGCGAAGGCGTCCGCGAGGCGGCGCGCTTCCTTAAAATTATCATCCATGGCAATTTCTTTTGAATAGACACCTGCAATGCTTCTTATCTTGGCCTGGTAACGCCCGTACACTTTTTCCAGGGCATCGGATATCTCTCCCAGGGTAGCGCGGTGCCTGGCCGCTTCCACGCTGAGCGCCAGCAGGTTGCCGCTGCCGGACCGGGCTGCGGCTGTTAGAGCTTCCAGCGCCTGCTGTACCGCTGCGTTGTCCCTGGTGGCCTTTATCCGGTTCAGCCTTTCTATCTGCTGTACCCGTACCCTGGTATTGTCCACTTCCAGTATCTCGATATCGGAAGCCTCATCGGTAGTATAATTGTTCACGCCTACTATGATATCCTTACCCCCGTCTATACGGGCCTGCTTTTTAGCGGCCGCTTCCTCTATCCGCATCTTCGGCACACCTGTTTCTATGGCCTTGGCCATACCGCCCAGCTGCTCCACTTCCTCTATCAGCGCCCAGGCCCTGGCGGCTATCTGCTCCGTCAGGTATTCAACATAGTAAGAGCCGCCCCAGGGATCTACGGTACGGCAGATGTCTGTCTCTTCCTGCAGGATGATCTGCGTATTGCGCGCTATCCGCGCGCTGAAGTCGGTAGGCAGCGCGATCGCTTCATCTAGGGCATTGGTGTGCAGGGACTGGGTATGTCCCATGGCTGCGGCTAAAGCTTCAATGGCCGTACGTGCCACATTGTTGAAAGGATCCTGCTCCGTAAGGCTCCATCCCGAGGTCTGGCAGTGTGTGCGAAGCGCCATGCTCTTTTCTTTCTGGGGGTTGAACTGCTTGACCAGCTTTGCCCACAGCATTCGCGCGGCGCGCATCTTGGCGATCTCTATAAAATGGTTCATGCCGATAGCCCAGAAGAAGGAAAGCCGTGGCGCGAAGTCATCTATCTTCAGCCCGGCCCTGAGGCCCGACCTGATGTATTCCAGCCCGTCCGCCAGGGTATATGCCAGCTCTATATCGGCAGTAGCGCCTGCTTCCTGCATGTGATAGCCGCTGATAGAGATGGAGTTGAACCTGGGCATCTTTTGCGAAGTGAACTCGAAGATGTCGGCAATGATCTTCATGGAAGCTTCGGGCGGGTAAATATAGGTGTTGCGCACCATGAATTCTTTCAGGATATCATTCTGTATGGTGCCGCTCAGCAGCGACATATCCACGCCCTGCTCTTCCGCCGCCACGATATAAAAGGCCATGACAGGCAGTACCGCGCCGTTCATGGTCATAGATACGCTCATCTCTCCCAGCGGTATCTGGTCGAACAGTATCTTCATATCCTCTACGGAGTCTATGGCTACGCCCGCTTTCCCCACATCCCCTACCACGCGTTCGTGGTCGGAGTCATAGCCCCGGTGGGTGGCCAGATCAAAGGCTACGGACAGGCCTTTCTGTCCTGCAGCCAGGTTTCTCCTGTAGAAGGCATTGCTTTCCTCTGCCGTAGAAAAGCCGGCATACTGCCGGATGGTCCATGGTTTCTGTACGTACATGCTGGTATAAGGTCCTCTTAAAAAAGGGGCTATACCGGCAGCGTATCCCAACTGGTCCTGGTAGCGGATATCTTTAAGGTCAAAATTTTGCTTGATATCAATACCTTCTGCCGTCACAAAGGCAGGCTGTGCCTCTTTGGCGACCGGCAGCCGGTAATCTAATGATATATCGGAAAAATCCTTTCTCATACTTTAGGATAATGCTTGTGCGATGTTGATGTGATGTGGTGCGGGAAATCCCGGCCTGAAGGATGGTGTTTCCGTTTCCATATTGTTCTTATATTTATTGGCACCGATCAATACCTTCTTACCTTCCTTATAGGAAAGTACCAGCTGATCAGCCTGCTCTGCTATGAGCCGGTCCAGGCCGGCCTGTGCAGCCGTCCAGCCGCCCTGCTGTTCCAGCTCCCGGAAGAGCGCCCAGGCGCCCTCTGCCAGCTGGCGGGTGAGCGTTTCTATATAATAGGATCCGGCGCTGACATCGGCTATATGGTGCAGGTAGGCTTCTTCACGCAGCAGCAGCTGTATATTCTTGGCCATTCTCAGGCTGAATCCCGATGGTGTGCGGACCGCATAATCGTAAGGATATACCGTGACGGCATCTGCGCCGCCTGCTACGGCTGCCATAGCAGATAAGGTATCCCGCAGCATATTGCTGTGCATGTCTATATGGCTCCTGTAGATATGGGAGGTCTCCGCGTGTATATATATGACGGGAGTGATATCATAGGCTTTCAGGACGGTATGCACGATGACCCTCAGGGCCCGGAGCTTGGATAGTTGTTCGTAAAACAGCGTATCTGTGGCAAGGCTGATATATACTTTCCGGACCGTAGCCTGCAGGTCGCCTGTGGCAGACAGCCGGTGCAGCTGCTCATTGAGGTTGCAGGCAATGGCTGCCAGTTCGGTGACGCTGTTGGCGCCCCGGTTATTATAGCCGGTGGCATTGATGCTCAGCGTCCGGTTCACCGGCTGCTGATCCGGCGATGTGGTATTGATATATACGTTCAGGTCTGTCTGTCCGGGATAGGCCGTGTCGAGATAAGCGCGGAGTTGGTCCGCGAACGATATATCATCTGCCGCAGTTTCAAATACAACCGTGATATAGGGCAGCTCCACACCTTCCAGCAATACGGAAAGATCCACAGGGCCGCTGAGCCGGAATGCCAGTCCTGATACGCCGTCATTCAGCTGTGCCAGCGCAAGGGTATTAGCGGCTTTGGCGTCTTCCACTATAATATGCTGCATGATGCTCCAATCCGTATGGCGGAATAAGGGAGCAGATCCTGCTGCCAGGTCTTCACGGGTATAGAAAGGGTATATGGTAAAATTATTGGCATCTGTTCTTGAAAGCTGCTCAAACGTCACTCCTTTCAGGTCCTTTTCCAGTCTTGCTTTCCACTGTTCAGGGCTTGTAGGTTCAAATGCTGCAAAAAGATTCTCCATCGTATATTTACAATAATATGATTATTCGATTATCAAATTTAGACTTTTTTTCAATTCCAGCAGGAGCGGGTTCCGCTTCACCATATCCTCAAAAACGTCTGCTTTAGTACGTTTCTTTTCGACTGCGGGAGCTGCTGTCGCTACGTTCTGATCCACATCTATGTGCACCTGTATATCCGTTTGCCTGGTCTCCTTCTTGATGAAATCAAAGAATACATCCTTCTGGGTATTGACCATGACCCTGTTGATCTCCGATACGCACCATATCTGTATCCTGTTGGGTGTTTCAAAGGCCGCCCGGGCCAGCCGGAGCTGCTGTGCCGCGGTGCTTTTCTGCAGGGTCTCGCTGAGGTAAATGATAAAATCCCTGTAGAGCTGCGCGACCACTTCATCGGAAAGTTCTATGATCTTTACTTCTATCCTGGCCTGTTCCGCTACTTCCTGGCTGATGATATCCAGCAGGTTGCTTTTCAGGCGGGATTTCTTAGGCGGCAGGCTTACCGGGGCAGCCGGAGGAGAAGGTTCAGGTGCTGCCGCAGAGGGCTGCGGTGTGGCCGGAGGTGTCATGGGCTGGTCGGCCTGCCTGGTCCTGGCAGGCGCGGAGGGGATCACCATCTCCTCGTCAGCTATATACGTTAATGTTTTTTTTTTAAGTCATCGGACTGGAGGATGTCCTGCAGGTAGCACAGCCTGATGAGGCACAGCTCCACGTGCATCCGCTTATTCATAGCGGTCTTGTAGTTCAGCTCTGCCTTGTTCAGCAGGCTCAGGGAAGACACGATATAATCTGAAGAGACCGCC
The DNA here is from genome assembly GCA_037190225.1 of Edaphocola sp. Taxonomy (GTDB): domain Bacteria; phylum Bacteroidota; class Bacteroidia; order Chitinophagales; family Chitinophagaceae; genus MKSF01. The sequence goes on from JBBCJL010000009.1 coordinate 56,789, forward strand.
TGGGCCCTTTCGAAATAGATTTTCTTATAGCTTTCCGGGATATCCAGCAGGTGAGCCATCCTGGCGTCCTTGCATAACAATATATTCCTGTAGTGCTCGGCAAAGCCGTTCAGCAGCACATCGCCTTCAAAGCCTTTCTGCAGTATGCTGTCCAGCAGGAGCAGCGCGCTGTTGATATCTTTGGACAGCAGTATATCCGTCAGCTTAAAATAGGTATCGGCATCCAGGATGTTCAGGTGCTCAATGGTCTGGCTGTAAGATATATTACCGTTGGTAAAGCCTGCTATCCTGTCCATCATGGACAGCGCGTCCCGCATACAGCCTTCTGATTTCTGGGCTATGATATGAAGGGCATCTTCTTCCGCATGTACGCCTTCCTTGGTACAGATAGACATCAGGTGCGCCACGGTATCCTCCGGGCGGATGCGTTTGAAATCGAATATCTGGCAGCGGGATAATATGGTCGGTAAGATCTTGTGCTTCTCTGTAGTGGCCAGGATGAATATAGCGTAGGAAGGTGGCTCTTCCAGGGTTTTAAGAAAGGCGTTAAAGGCCGCAGAGCTCAGCATGTGCACCTCATCTATGATATAGATCTTGTACTTGCCGGTCTGTGGTGCGAAACGTACCTGTTCGGTCAGCGCCCTGATGTCGTCCACCGAGTTATTGCTGGCCGCATCCAGCTCAAAGATATTGAACGCCGTATTATCCCTGAAGGCTTCACAGGTAGCGCAGGTACCGCAGGCCTCCATGTCCGGTGTGGGATGCTCGCAGTTAATAGTACGCGCCAGGATACGGGCACAGGTGGTCTTGCCTACGCCGCGGGGACCGCAAAACAGGTATGCATGAGCCAGGTGCTGATTGATGATCGCATTTTTCAGGGTAGTGGTAATATGTTGCTGGCCTACTACTGTGTCAAAGGTCTGGGGTCTGTATTTTCTTGCGGATACTATATACTGCTCGGACATACGTGCAATTTCAGAAATTTAATGGAAACAATCAAAAAGTGTTTTAATGGCTATGGATTCCGTTTAATTCTCAATAAGTTATAGTTATTGTTTTTTTATTACATGTTGACGCTGCCGTTATGCTGCTCTTCCCGGATCCGGCCGGGAGCGACAGGGTCCCGGGCTATGTTCTGTACGTCACCGGAGCGGAACGGGTGTGCTTTTTAAAAAAGTTGGAAAAGTGAGCCACTTCTTCAAACCCGAGACTATGGGCGATTTCGGAAATGGTGCGGTTGGTATGCCTGAGCTGCAGCATAGCTTCTGCTATCACCCTGGCGCTGATGATAGCGGTGGTGGTGCGGCCGGTTGTTGCTTTCAATGCCTTGTTGAGATAATTTACATGGATGCCCAGCCGTGCAGCGAAGTCCCTGGCCGCCCGGAGCGCCAGCCTTTCCCGGGGAGCTTCCACGGGGAACTGCCGTTCCAGCAGCTCCATAAAGCGTGCGGTGACACGGGTGGCGCCGGGTGTGCCATACCACGCGCAGTTCTCAGGATGTAGCTGTTGCCCGTAATGTATCAGTTCCGTAATATAGGTTCTTACCAGGTCGTATTTATATACATAATCCGACAGGAGTGCCCGGTCCATTTTCCGGAATACCTGCAGGATAGCTTCACCCGCTTCATTATTGATATAAAAGGCCGCACAGGCTTCAGGCTGAAAAATGGCCATGGGTATAGACCCGCCGGGTGATCTTAGCACGAAATCCTCTGTAAAAGCACAGCCATAGACAGCGTGCTCACCGGCTGTCGAAAGATTGGGATATGACATTCCCGGAGTGGTAAAGAACAGCAGGTTCCCTGCCGGGTGGGAAGCTGTAGCTGTCAGGTTCCGGCTGCGTAACAGGCTGATCCTGTAGTACGGTCTTTTACTGTATGGTTCCGGGCAGGCCTGTCCGGACATCATGGGTGTTGCTGCAATATCAGACACCCTGAAATGACCGATCTCCCTGGTAATACCCGGCAGCAGGAAATCACTGCTGTCTTTTCCCCTGGTACCGGCCATTTCCCGGTAGAACGTTTCTATGGAAGTGCTGTTATCCATACACACAGTTTTATATTTCAGGTGAGGATGGCTGCCTGCCGGAATATTATATATCAGGTACAGGCAGACAGGATATAGATATGGCAGGAGTTACCTCCTGCCATATGTAAGCCGTAATGATTTTTATTATTGTTTGACTACCGGGCAGGTGTACACTCCTGCTGCGGTGACAAAGCGGAACATATACATACCCGCCGGCAGCTCGTGCAGCGCTATAAGCCGGGTGCCTGCTTCCAGCGCCCGGTACAGGCATTGCATACCCGTGCTGTTGTACACCTCCAGCTGTACAGGTTCCGGTACACTGATACGGATATGGTCGCCGACTGGGTTGGGATATACGGAGATGCCGGCTTCACTGAGCGCGTTACCGATACCCAGGTGGGTGATCTCTATAGCATCCGAAAGGCCGGTACAGCCGTTGTGATCCATCACCTGGAGAGTATAATCCCCGTTCTCTGTCGGGATATATGTAGACTGCGTGGCTCCCGGTACCGGGTGACCGTTGCGCAGCCACTGGTAGAAAGGAAAGGTAGCGGTGCTGCGCAGCATATTATTTTGTCTGGTGATGCTTACATCCGGCTCAGGGAATACGTATATGTCCAGGAAGGTGGTATCACTGGTGCCGCCGCAGCTGCTTTCCGCCCATACTTTTACAGGTCCGTTTTGTGCACCGGTGACGATATGTATCGTACTGCTGTCACTGCTGCCCATCCACCCGGCCGGCAGCTGCCAGTGGTAACGAACGGCTCCGGGGAGCGGGGTAAGGGTGTACGCTGCTGACGATTGCGCGCATACACTGTCCGGTCCCCGGAGAGCTGCGGTGCCTGCCGGCGCCTCACAGTCGCTGATCTTCATGATAAAGGCATCGTAATTGCCGCTGAGCGCGGTCTGGTGCACATTGCCCGAGGCTATGCCGCTGCCGCTGAGGGTAGTGCCGGATATATACAGCCTGTTATTGGCCGCGGCTGTAATGTTGACGGCTACATCTATGTCATTGCCGCCCACGTAAGTAGACCATATCCGCTGTCCGTGGATGCTGAATTTGCCCAGTGCCAGCGCGCTGAGGCCTTCCATGCTATCTTTCAGGATACCCGGCACAGCGATATTGGTCAGGCTTTTGGTTTCCATACCGAAGTAAATGAGCGTATCATCCACGATAGCGGTGCTGTAGATCTGGTCTATGGATTCCCCGCCGAAATAGGTGCTCCACAGCCTGCTGCCGTTGGTATGGAAGGCTGCCAGCATCCCGTCGTCCAGCACGCTGTTCATGGCAGGCTGGAAAGCGTTGGGTGTGCTGATATTGGTGGTGCTGCGGGTCAGGCCGCCTATGACGACCAGCGTATCTTTTACCGCGAGGCTCCAGCACCGGTCTATGGCGCTGCCGCCTATATAGGTGCCCCATACGGGGATGCCCAGGCTGTCCATACGGGTCAGGAAGCCGTCATCACCGCCGCCCCGTGTGACCTGGTGAGCGCCGGGCGTGGCAATGCCGGCAGCGCTCTGGGTATACCCGGTGATGTAAACATTCCGGTTTGCGTCTACCGCAACGGCGGTGATGATATCTGTGGCAGGTCCGCCGTAATAGGTGCTCCATACGGGTTGTCCCTGCGGGTCAAACTTAGCGACAAAGCCGTCTGTAAGCTGCCGCGTATTGCTGTGTGCGCCGGGTGTGGTATAAAGATCGATGCTCTGGGTGCTCCCCGCCAGGTAAGTCATGCCTGTATGGTCCAGTGCGAGGCTGACAGCGGTATTACCGTCATCCAGGTTGCCGCCGAAATAGGTGCCCCATTGCCGGGTGCCTGCGGAATCCATTTTAAGGAGCAGGGCGTCATACCCGCTGTTAGTGCCTGCTTTCTGCTGCTGGAAGCTCCCGGCGGTGGCTATGCCGGCGGTGCTTTGGGTATAGCCTGCTACATAGATATTGCCGGCAGTGTCCGCTTTTATATTCTTAAGGATATCTATGCCAGTACCGCCGTAGTAGGTGGCCCATAGCAGCTGCCCGTCAGGTGTCCACCGGGAGACGATGCCGTCATTGCCGTACTGGAAGGCCGATCCGCCTCCGAAGGTCTGCTGGTGGGCGCCCTGTGTCGCGATATTGGCAGTGCTGTTGGTCGTGCCGGCCATATACAGGTAGCCCCGTTTATCCGTGGTGACAGCGGTAGCCCCGTCTGCCGATATATCACCGAAGTAAGTGCCCCATTCTATTACCGGGTCTATGACCAGCGTGCCTTTGTATGCACCGGGGATGATACGGACCGTATGCCCGTCCAGGTGGTAACGGGAAGCTACCGGCTTCCGGCTGCGTTGCTCATAGCTGTAGGGCGCACGCTCGGTGATACGACCCTGTGGTGTGGTGATGTGCAGCTGCCCGTCAGGCTGAATGTTCATCCCGTCCGCTCCGCTGTACACCATCCGGATGTCGCTTACCCGGCCGCCGGGATGTACGATGAAGTCGTATTCCATATGGCCGTCCGGTGTAAAGTAAAGGGTCCAGTCGATATTCGGGTAAATGTTCCTGTAAGTGATGCTTTCATAGCGGTGGGCTGTCCGTCCTTCCTGCCTGTTGTCGTTATTGACCCAGGACAGGTAATACCGTTCATACGCTGCCTTACGCTGGCCATATGCTATGGTGGCGTGGGGATTACAGCCTTGCAGCTGCATATCCAGGCGGTAGCCCTGGTATTGTATCGTACCGTCTGTTTCGGGGAGCGGGCTGATCCACTGGTAGTGTATGCTGCCCCTGCCTATGAATACCTGCAGTCCCTGCTGCCCGCTGACCTTAAAATCTATATCCGTCCGGTTCTTCAGGGCGGTATCCGTTATCTGGCCTACGTTCTGTATAAAGCTCCCCGATCGTGCCCAGCCCCTGGTAAGCGTGAGGCAGGTGCATAGCAGGGTCCATAACAATAGTTGTTTTTTCATAGCTCAAATTGTTGTGTATGTTAAGTGAATAGGAAGTGCACGGGTATGCGGTGCATCATTGAAGCAGCCGCAGGTCCTACCGCAGCAGGTGTACCTCTCCTTTGAGGGTTTGACTGGTACGGTCGGTATTGTAGTACCGGAGCAGGTAATAATATACCCCGGCATCGCAGGGCTGATGCTTATGGTTGCCGTCCCAGCCGTCATGTATGGAGCTTGCGGAAAATACTTCTGTACCGTAGCGGTTGTATATGCTCCAGCTGAGCAGTTGCTGCCAGGTGATGTTTTCTATCCTGAAAATATCATTCAGGCCATCGCCATTGGGTGTAAAGGCATTGGGCAGCCATAGCTGCATATGATGATCCACGGTTATATTGGCATAGGCCGTATCCCGGCAACCGTAGGCGTTGATGCCTGTAAGCATGTATTGTACGGACTCCTGCGGTGTAGCTGCTACTGCCGCACCCATAGCGGTGTCCAGGTAGCGTGCCGGCCACCAGGTGTACAGCTCGGCTCCTGCCGCCTGCAGGGTGACACTGCTGCCATAGGGTAGCGTGGTGTCGGAGGGTGCTATATGGACGTCCGGCACCGGCAGGTCTTCTATGTTTACGGTGACGGTGGTGTCGCAGCTCCCGGATTTTACCTGCAGCGTATAGCTGCCTGCCGGCAGACCGGAGAAGGTGACAGCACTGTCCGTATCAGCAGTGCGGCGGGCAGGTCCGTCCTGTTGTTGCAGCGTATAGCTGTAGCGGTGTATTTCCCGTGGGGTGATGGTGAGCGCTGCCTGTCCCGGGCAGGCCGTCAGGTAGGCGGGTATTTCCGGCAGGATGGTATGGACCACGGTAAAGGTGTCTGTGTACCATTGACAGTCTTTGGCATAGCGTACCCATAATTTACCGGTATCTTTGGTATAGAGGGCGGCGGTGGTGTCCCCGTTATACCAGGTGATGCAGGTGGCATTGCTGTCGGTAGCAAGGGTAATGCCGTTGCCAAAGCATGAGGTTATATGTCCTCTATGCCGGTAGATGGTATCCGGTTGCGGCCGGGGTATGGTATAGACAGGATGCGGCAGGTAATACCTGGCCCTGTCGACATAGCGCCCGTTGAGGCTGAAAGCATCCCTTTCCGGCTGGCAGGTCATACCTCGGTTGCCCGGCTGGTGTATGATGTGGAAGGTCTGCGCGAAAGGCACAGCCGTAGCGGGTGGCAGCGGCAGGGGTGTCTGGTTCTCATCGTACAGTGTGTTGGAAAGCACGTAGAGCTTGCCGTCCGGACCTTGTGCAATATCACCCATATAGGAGGAGATAGCGGCCTGCCATGCGGGCCAGTAGTAGGCGGAGTTAGCCAGTACCTGTATACCGGATGTACGTATGCTGCTGAGGTCATGCGGTGCGCTCACGTCCCATTGTATGATGGAAGAGGCTTCATAATAGCCGGATTGCGGGTCGGGACGGGTAGTGTATAGCAGCCTGCTGTCGGGTGAGAAGCAGGTGCCGAAGGTCATAAGGGTATCTATAATGCGTGCGTTCTTAACAAGACCGCTGCAGGGCTCTATATCATACAGCTCCAGGCCTTTCGCGGTGCCTACGGCCAGCATGCGACCGTCAGGCGATGCTTTCATGGTACCGAAATAAAGGCCGTTCTGCTGATAGTCGGGTAAGGAAAAATTACCCGTATAAGAATATACGGGTCTGGTATCTACACCATTGTGGTTGATTTTCAAACTCACAAAACCATGAAAAGAGGTGACCCGTGCTATGAGGTAGAGGCCGTCACAGCCGGGGGCTATAGTGATTTTACTGCCTATGACGGTGCCGTTGGGCATAAGTGGTAAGAGCAGGTGACCGGGCAGGATGTCGCCTCTGCCGTTGTTGAGCCGCATGTCTACGATGCTGTACTGCAGGCCTTTGTCCAGGCAGGTGAAGATGTAATACTGCATGCTGTCGGCTGCGGAGGGTACGGCCAGCGGGTAGCCGTTGGCCATATCGTAGGAAGACAGCGGTACGGTGCCGCCGGGCATAGGGATGCCGTACCGGTCCATAAAGACCGGGGTATGGGTGGTGCCCGTGCCTCGTTGCTTAAGGGGGATGTTCACAAAGAATTGCAGGGCACCGGTTATGTGATGGGACACTGCCACGGGGTGGCCGGGGCTGTTGCTCCATATATGATAAGGACGTGGTACGGTGCTGGGCGGTGGTATGCCGCCGTTTTGCGGGCTGCCGGTGGTAAAGTGTACATTGTGGCCGCACCCGAAGTACCAGTGATTGTTGTAAAGCTCCTGGGCCTTAAGGTTATGACATAGCAGTGACGTTGCTATGGCACATAGCAAATAACGCATCATAATGAAAGCGTATTAACAAGGTGAATAAATAGGTGCGATGATCTGCTTAGATGGGAAGAGTGCAGTGCGCATAGAAAAAGGCGTGGAACTCAACTTACTGACTTGTAGCCCTAGGAAAGCATTGGAACAATAAGAGAGCCCACGCCCGGGTCGTGAGCCTATTCTACTTATTTTCTTGTTCCGTTTGAAATTTCCTAGGTTTCAAGTCAAGAATCTAAGCGAATTAGCTAAAATGATTTTTAACAATATCGCAAATATAGGGTCATTTTCATTATGACATGACAAATATACCTATGTTTAATGACAAATATGTCATTGTGTATATATTTTTTTATTTTTCTCTTTGACCATATATGGCACAATACAGGAACAAAGCGTTACTCAAGGCAATAGGCCTGGTCGCCAAAGAACTGCGTCAAAGCAAAAAATTATCTCTGGAATCTGTTACCAACGATTACAATTTAAAGAACGATCATAATCTCCATTTCGCCCGGATAGAGCAGGGTAACGGGAATATGACGGTCAGCACGCTTTCCTTGTTATGCCGGTATTATGATATCTCACTGACCGACTTCTTCAGAAAAGTTGATGCGGTATTGCAGGTAGGCAAGGATTAGGCATATTTATTTTTGCTTACTGCCTGTGCCTGAAAAGCCCGCATATTGCTCCTCCCGACTCTAAGCTGTAATAGTACGCTGAACAGATACAGAGTTGGAAAATTCAGAAAAACATTGTTAATCCATAGCCGGAAGGAAGGATCGCATCAGTGTGCTGTGCTGTCTTCCGGATATTCATTAACGCAATCATTTCAATGACCTGCTTCGAAATCCTCACAGGGCTGCTGTAAGGGATCTTTCAGCCCGGAATTCCACTACCGGAATCCCTATAGTGCAAATATATGGCAAATATTTCAATAATACGCCAAAGCGTAGCGAAATATTTTTTTAAAGTCTATTGCTTTGTACCGATGATAGATGAAGCCATAAGACTGCGATACAGGATCAAGATAGCACTTGCGCTGCAGGAGCTTAAGCGGATGAATGCGGATCACAACAGGAAAAACAACCTGTCGGAGCCGGATGCGGATTATAAGAACAGCTCTTATGAGAAGATCGCTACGGAGATAGACGTGCGGTCGGCCACGGTATCAGACCTGTTTAATTTCAAGGATGATGCCAAGATCAGTACATTGGTAGCCACCATCTACGGTATGAACAGGACGATGACGGAATTCGGTAAGGTGTTTGATAAGATCACTGAGCAGCAGATCACACAGTTCCTGGAAAAGAAGAAGAGGTATTAATAGGAGTGTGGTCGAAAACAGCAGTAGTGTCTGTTATGTTAGTAACGCAGCTATTAGTTATTCTATAACTCCAATTCCTATTTTATGTCTTCATTAATTTGGTATCTGACATTATCATAATTCGCATGTCCCAATATATCTTCGGTACCCTTATCATAGTATTGGTTATCATCATAACCTTAATTCGTCTAAAGAACCAAAAGCTCCAGCCTGATAGAGGTACCCGCAGAGCATCAGGTATGCCTTTCCCGGAGCAAGCAGTGCCTAATGATAAGCTCGTGATCATAGAGGATATATCAGAAGCTGATATCCGTAAAGTAGTGCAGGAATTTTGCAATGCCTATAATAAAAGGTCTTACCAGGCCATCCCCAGGCTGATACAGCTGGCAGATAAAAAGTTTGCGGTCACATTTCCTTATAATATTAAATGGGAAATCTTTTGTTTCTTTATCAATTACCTCCATTACCCGCTGGGGTTAGATCGCGCGTTTCCCATCGTAGGATGGGCGACTGCTCAATCTACGGATAACTGGATAACAGCCGACAGCGCCAATAAGCAGGTCATGCTGTATATCAGCGACAGCGATACCGAATATGATAATGTGTACTTAACCACATCAGATAATATAGGTTACAAGCTGGGCTTTGCGAACGGGCAGGAAAAGCAACTGTTGAGCACTCTTGGAAAGGCCTATATCCCGCCTTCCGTAGCTGTCAGTGCACTGGCAACAAAAGCCTATACCGATTTTAAATAGCAGTACCGCTACTGCAGTGTTCACAGATAAGGCTGATATATCAAATTTGCATTGTAATTTTGAGCCTTTATCTGCCTGTTGTTCTATGCTTACAGGTATTACTTTGAAATGTAGCTGTATAATGAGGTCTAACCGCTCTAAAATTTCCGGCGCTGTAACTTGCTGCTCCTTTTTACTCTTGCTGTTTATAAGCTCCTGTGTCAATAGAAACGGCTTACAGCCGGTCATTATAAAATATCCTGACGGGCAGGTAAAGGTGGAAGGCACTAAGCTTAACGGAAAGAAGCATGGCGTATCAAGAACATATTACGCGGACGGGCAATTACAAACTGAAAACCATTGGGATAACGATGTGCAGGCAGGCAAGAGCACCAAATGGTTTGAAAATGGCGTGAAAAAAGAAGAGGGCCATATGTTGCTCGGAGAGCAGGATGGAGAGTGGAAGTATTATGATAAGCTGGATGGGCGGTATATCTATTCTGTGTTTTATGATAAGGGTGAAATGGTGCATTATACATTTGCCGGTGATAAGTACCGGTGGCGCAATATTGAACTGGCGGATATGGATATTACATTTTCATTCCCGACATACCTTATGGATGGTGTAAAGGAGCATACCTATACCGGCTATTGGGCCATGTATCCCTGGGCGCAGAAAAAGGATATTGAATATTATGCTGTCATAAAGACCCATTTCACTGTTCCTAAAGATGTATTAAAGTCCAATATAGAAGGATTTACAAAGGATAATGCAGATGCAATGTCTATGTTCCTGGGTGGTGATGGTAATAACCATAGTATTCCTAATATAAGGGCTGACAGGTATGAGATAAAAGAGCATAAAGCGATCAGTTTTAAGGGTCAGGACGCTTTTATACTGCATGTTTATTTTAGTGATCTGCAGGTAGATTTTAAATCACTTATTATCCCGTGCCAGCATAGTCTCCAGATGGTAACCGCTTATTTTAATAAAGATGTTCCGCAGGCACAACGGGACCGCTATTTCGGATCTGTAACGATAAAAACATTTTAATAGCCGGCATTGACCTGTGATAAAGGACGGAGCTGATCCCTACGTCCTTTACCTGTAGGGAATAATCACCCGCCCTCTCCGGGTGGAAACACCCATTTTTGGCCGCAGTACAGGGATTTTTAAAGAGGTTTTGTAAGTTTACAGGACCTGAAAAATCCTATACATGAAAACACTATTCTCCAAACCACTGCAAACGGCTGCTATCCTGCTGCTGGCTTTAGGCAGCTGTAAAAAAGAAGGGCAACGGGACATATCCCGTTACCAGTCCCTTTCCGCCATCAGTGGCAGCACCACCTTGCTCACTTATTATGACTTTGGCACGGATATCCTGGAAGAGGATTTTCTCACAACACAGTACCTATTATAACTATACTAAAGGAGAATTAAGGCTGCACAGATGGAATTATTAAGAACATATATGCTGAACATGGTAAGTATGGCTGTACTAAGTATCGCTGTACTTACCTGTATTGTACAGCAAGCGCCGTCCTACGGCCAGCAGATAGCTGTCGGAGGTAGTATCAACTATTTATCCAATGGCATTTATCTTACCTACCGGCTACCTTCCCGGTCACATTGGACCCTGGATGGGGGCATCCGGGTGATGGTCAATACCTATATCTTGAATGAGAACAGGCAGAATTTTATTTATTACCAGAATGGTTATGCAGCTAACCTGTGGCAGCATTTCGGTTTGCTGGTGCGCCCGCAGTTCCGCATTTTCGAATACAGGAATATCGGATTGAATGCTATGGGCAATATGCTGTTCTCCTGCCATGCATTGAAATATAAAAAACATCGTTGGCCGGGTACAGAAGTATATTTTAAGAAAGCCGCTCCGTCTATGGAAGCCACAATAGGCCTGAATGCTTACTGGAACATCAGTAAAAGGTTACAGGTAAACGGAGGAATAGGCTATGGTATTGCATTGCTATATTACTCCCGGTATGGTGTGAATTTAACTACCGGGGAGCCTGTTACTACAATCCGCATAGGGAAAAGGGGTTACCAGGGATGCTGGGATCTAGAGTACGTTGGGCTGGATGGTATGCCTATGTTTACCATGGGTGTGGCTTACGGGCTGAAGTAGCACAGGTCGATCCTGGGGTACTGATTCCGGACAGTTAAAATCTTGACAAACCTGTTATTGTTATGATTTCCTTGTATGCGGGATGGTTTACAGCTATTATATTTGTGCGGGAATCTGTCCTTATCCGGCAACTGCTTTTGAGAATGGATAAGAATGCCTTTCCGGTCACATCTTTAAAACGGGAACTATTATGGATGCCATACTTGAAAAGATCAGGGATTTTGCCGATAAGGCGCACGGAGAGCAGCAGCGGAAATATACGCCGGAGCGATATATCGTGCACCCGGTAAGGGTCATGGAAATATGTAAGCAATATACCGATAGCCTTCCTGTCCTGGCGGCCGCGCTCCTGCACGATGTTATAGAAGATACCCCGGTTTCCGAAAAGGATATCGCTCTATTCCTTAAAACTATTATGCCGGAAGCTATGGTTGCAGAGACGGTACGACTGGTGGTAGAGCTGACGGATGTGTATGTCAAGCAGGCCTATCCGCAGTGGAACCGTACTAAAAGAAAGCAGGAAGAAACCGTACGGCTGTCTGAGACCAGCGCGGAGGCCCAGACCATAAAATATGCGGATATCCTGGATAATAGCCATGAAATACTCCGGTATGATCCTCATTTCGGCAGGCGTTTCCTGAAAGAATGCAAAGCTATGCTTGCCGTTGCTACACGTGGCAACAGGGAGCTGTATAAACGTACCCTGACCGCAATAGATACGGCATTGAAAAGTATTTAACCCGGTATTCCCTCCATTCAACGGGCAATTTCCCGTACCGGGCTAATTCCGGGATGGCTGTACGCAGTAATGATTATTTTTGTGCAGGACCAACTGTAAACTTATACCGCTTATGACATTGATCGCTATACTTTTCCCGTTCCTGTCCTTCTTCTTACGGGGACGCATACTTACCGGGCTGATCTGCCTGATACTACAGATAACGCTCATCGGCTGGATACCTGCTGCTATCTGGGCGGTGATCTCTTTACAGAACTCACGGGCGGACAGGAGGAACAGGGAGCTGATCCGGGCTATGTACCAGCAACGAAAGTAATGGGCGGCGGGAGCTCAGTGTATTGTTCCGGTAGCCAGGTGTGTACCGGGCCGTTCTTATGGTATCAGGATACGGCTACGACCGGTAATGGTGGTAGCGTTCTCTTTGAACAGGACTGCCTGTAAGGTTACTGTCCCTGTAAAGCCCGCCGCCGGTGTGAATTTTAGCCGGATATCATTACCGGGTACGTATGGCATGCTTTCTTCGAGTGTACCGGCAGGATTACCCATTGAATCGGCTGCCGAGTATTGTAACACAGGTGCCGCACTGGCATAGCCTTTGGCCTTAAACAGCTTTAAGCTGATGTCCTGCTCCGTCATCCCGGCCATAACATAATGTTCCGGTGTAATGATAAGGGTATCGGGATAAGAGGTATTAAAGTACAATAAGGTATCTGTCTTCAGGTCATCTTTTACCACTGCTGTGATGTTTGCCGGTCCCGCACTGCTGCCGGTATGCAGTATAAAGTCCGTATAGCGTTCCATATTGACCGTTTGGGTCATTGCCTGGCTGTCATTGGAGAAGTAGCCCCTGTCGGTCTGGAGCGTAACGGCATAGGCTTCTGTTGCAGACGGGGCAATGGCTACCCGGATGATAACGGCGGTATGACTGTCTGCTGTTATATACCCGGGTGTAACAGACGCGATCCGGATGATGCTTCCGGGTTCCAGGCCGTCATTCAGCACATAATCCTTGTTTTTGATGCAGCCTGTATGTGCCAGGCAGATAAGAAGCCAGAAGAAGATAGTATATTTAGCCATAACAGATAGGATTTATTCAAATGATTGAGAGGTCAGCCTCGACATCTCGTACTTTTTATTGACTATTTTGACCTTTATCAGCGATACGCCCCCGTTAAGCTGCGTATTGGTATTGTGAAATGTAAAACCTTCAATAGTGAGGCTATCACTTCCCGCTGCAGCCTGAACGGTCCCGATCCATTTGTTGGGAAATGCAGGCACAGGCTGAAAGGTATCCGGCAACTCTGTTATCTGCAGGTGCTTCTGTGCGGTATTGGATACTTCCAGTTCCAATGGTACGCCATCAGTATTGGACAGCGAAAGGCGAAGCTGGAAGGATACTTTTTCTCCTCTTTTTATTTTTTTATCAGGCACTATCTGTACCTCTTTAAGCGTGGTAGTGGTTTCCGGCATGGGTATTGATTTATGGTTTAAACAATGTGGTGAAGGAGTTGGGATCGCCCTGGAACAGTTTGATCAGGTTGATGTTCAGGGATAGCCCGATCATAGGTGTGAACGCTACTTTCTTATGGGTGACCAGCGGGTTAGGATCACTGATGTTGTACATCAGCCCGTTGATATCCAATTTGATAAAATGGTAAGGTCGGAAGCCCAGTCCTACTATCAGCCCCTTATTGCCCAGGAACTTTACGATCCCCGATGCTTCTCCGTAGCCGTTGGTCTCTATATCGCTCAGTGTAAAGCCCAGGTTGATACCTGTCATGGCCTTTATTCTTTCCCAGGGATCAATGATATTCCGGAAAGGTACATTGTAGTTGACCGGCCTGAAGAAAAGGGTATATCCTACATATAAATAGCCGTTGCTGGTCCTGGGGCTGAACCCCCAGCCAAATGTTTGGGAAATGCTGGCATTTACGCGGTTGGTATTTCCTTCAACAAGGTCCTCGTTGACCTTAGAGCTGCCCAGCACACGTCCCAGCTCATTGCTGTAAATTTCTTTTTCCGTTTTCTCAGTGAGCAGGGATAATAAATTCCTGTATTGTGTAAGCAGATCATCCCGGAGTGTGAATAAATGGTCTATCTCATTCACCAGGTCATTGGCAATTCCCTGTGTGCTTGTTTTACCAAGCGCTTCCAGCTGGTCCCTGAACAGCCTGATGTCAAAATTCCCTTCGGCGGTATGTAATGTTGCATCGTCCTCTACCCAGGCTAGTTGGGGTTCCAGCGCTTCCAATACCTTAAGGTAGGCCCGGGTATTCGTATTCTGGATGGACCCGGTTAAATTGCTTTTTAATCCCTGTACTGTTGTCCCGAATTTGTAGATATCAGTAATCAGTGCCTGGATGGTCTCGTCCAGGTCGTTGTCGATTTCCTGGAAGGCTGCCGCTTCTGATGTTACAAAGTAGATATGTTCCTGTTCAAGTCTCTGAGCAAGGGGGAACCTTAAAATGTCCGGATTAAAGTTATGGATATCCATACTGCTGATAAAATCCATGTACGCATTCAATAAGGCTTCATCTTCCAATAGCCGGGCTATAAGCTCCTGCTTCTCCAGGACGGATAACAGCTTGCGCTGAGGCTTTACCACGTCCACGATATAGTATTCATTCGGCTTCATAAACCTGGGATATACCCCGATACTGTTGGCGGCGAAATCCACAGTAAAGGAATCCAGTGATTTATACATCTCTGTATCTGACTGATATAGCTTCAGCTCCTTTTTCTTCTTTAGATGACGGAATACCATCCGGTATTGGGTATAAGGCGTATCGGCATCAAACCCTTCCAGCTTTATCTGGAACGGTTCGTCAAAAGGAAAGTCCTTATCAAATCCTGTTATTTTATGATATTTGATCTGCGTCTGTGAGATAGCAATACTGCACCAGCAGGCGCATAGCAGCAGGCAGGTAAAAAGCCGGGGATGTATCATGGGACAGGGAATTTAAATATTGGAATATGTATTGTAAATGTATGATATATTTTATTTATAACAAATGTTTTGCAAAAATTAATGTTAAGATGCCGGCTTGGGATAGTTTTCGCATTTTATATCCAAAACCTTAACGCCTAAAGCTTGGTGTTGGCGTAAGGCAAAGATATTTTTGTCCGTAGTTTATTGACATTAATTGTTTAACCTATAAAACCATACAGCTATGCAAAATGAACCTCAAATTGAAATACTGAATGACCTGATCCTTATCAACAATGACCGTATAGAAGGGTATAAGAAAGCCGCCGAAAACCTGAAGGATAATAACAGTGAGCTGTTATCCGTATTCGGTTCGCTGGAGCGCGAAAGCAGGCATAATGTGGAAGAGCTTACCCAGCATATTATAGGCATGGGAGGCGAGCCGGATACCGGCACCACTACCGGAGGCAAGATATACAGGGCCTGGATGGATGTAAAGGCTACCTTTGGCGGAGATGATGCCAAAGGCGTGCTGGAAAGCTGTGAAGGCGGCGAGGACGCAGCCAAAAGGGCTTACGACAGCGCGATGAAATCCGGCGAGCTGACTGATGTATGTGTGCCGCTGGTATCCCGGCAGCAGGAAGCCCAGCTGCGGTCGCATGATAAGATAAAGTCGCTGAGAGACCGGATGTAAATACCGGGAATTTTAAGGATAATTGAACTATAGGAGCTGCCGCATATGTTATACCCCCATAACGATGCGGCAGTTTCTCGTGGAATGCCAGGAGTAATATGCTAACACTGCTGTATCAAAACATTTATGGTATGAAGTATATAGTTTACATATTGATCCTTATATGGATTACCCTGTCAGGCTGCGCTACCCACCGGCTGGGAAAGTCCGGGCAGCAGAAAGTAGCAGAACAGGTATGGGTAGTCACCGGGTCCAGCAGCGGCCTGGGGCGTGGCATAGCCCTGGAGGCCGGCCGGTGCCGGGCAAAGGTGGTATTGGCTGCGCGTAATACAGCCGAGCTGGAAAAGGTAGCTGCTGAAATAAGAGCGGCAGGCGGACAGGCCATCGTGGTCACTACCGATATCAGCGATTCCCTGGCGCTGAAGGCGCTGGCAGAAAAGACGGTAGCAGCCTGGGGCCATATAGATGTATGGGTAAACAATGCCGGTGTGACCGTACTGGGTAATTTCTGGGAAACGCCCATAGCAGAGCATGACCGGGTGATGGATGTCAATATGAAAGGCACTTTCTACGGGAGCTATTATGCCGTGCAGCACTTCTATAAGCAGGGACATGGAAAGCTTATCAATATCGCATCGGCCGAAAGCCGGCTACCCACGGCCTACCAGTCTTCTTATGCTGCCACGAAAGCCGGTATCAAAAATATGGGTATCGTGCTGCGGCAGGAGCTGTGGCTGGCAGGTATGAAAAATATAAAGGTCGTGTCGGTAGATCCCTGGGCGCTGAATACACCGATATGGGATCACGCTGCCAATCACACCGGGCACGCACCCCGTATGGGACTGATGGATAATACCTCCAAGGCCGTAAATGCCGTTATGCATGCCGCCGCAGGCGGACGGAACCGTGATATGGCGGTCGGCTGGAAAACGCATGCCGCTTATGCCATACACTGGCTGATGCCCCGCTTCTCTCACAGGGTGTCCTCCAATATCGTTTACCGGCACCAGATGAAGCTGGCCCCTCCGGCAGAAGATACCCGGGGCAATCTCTTTACGCCTTCCGCGCACCCTGCCGTAACAACAGATGTAAAGGAAAGGATGAAAGCAGAAAAGAAGGCCTATAAGCGTGCCAAAAGGGCCCGTAGCATCAGATGACGGGTATCGGGGCAATAGCAAGTGCTTCAGCGGGGATAGCGGTTATGTCATTTTGTATAGGTCCGGTACTGCCGGCTTGTCCGCAACGGGATAAGGACGGATGTTTAAAGTGCTGCGTATAGCTGGATATTTTAGGGGCAGCAGTATGGATAGCGGTCGCCTAAGCGGGATACCTCATTATTGCTCCCCCTTTATTTTCAGGGGCCGGAAATTGCTGTACCGGGTGTACGGACCATCGCCCGTGCCTTTATAGATCAGCTTTTCCTTGCCATTTTTACTTATGGTGGATACAAAAACAGAATCTGCGGTATTATCCACCTGCGCGAATGTTTGTAAGCTATCGCCGGCTATATGTGCAAAAACGGTGGTAGACGTGCCGTGCACGAGAAAGGCGTCTATGCAGTCCAGTTCCGGGTTGTACTGCATATTAGGGAATGCCTCTGAATTGGTTATGGATATAAGCCGTTCATACGCCTTGTCGTATATGAAGAGCCTTCTTACTTCATTTGCGCCCCTGGCAGCAGTGGCTGATATAATGGTAATGTCATTGAGCCCGTCATTGTTATAATCGCTTATGTCCGGCTCCAGTCCTTGCAGGTAAGTGCTTTCATACATATAGGTGTCCTTAAGATACCAGCGGCCGTAGCTCCTGGTATAGAACTTAATAAGGAGATAGGCGTCTTCATATATCCTGTGCTTAACGACCTCTATTTTACATTGTCCCTTCACCCCTATAGTCGTGCTGTCAGTGAATACTTCTAATATCTCAGCGTCCGGGTCTGCTACCGTTATGCTGCCGGTATAGTGTGGTACCGGTGCAGGCGCTAAGGTATATGAGCTGCAGACGGTAAGCAATATTAATGCAAAGAAAGAAAGACGCATGACGCCGGATTTTTAAAGTTTAAAGGACTGGTATTATACAATTACTAAATTACGAAAACGGATTCACAATAATATATGGAATGCCGGATAAAAACAGGGGCAGGCTATACATAGCCTGCCCGATACCCTGCAAAGCGTGATGGTCTATTCTGCCTTGTGTACTATGCCCTGGTATATAGTATCCGGGGTCTGTACCTGTACAAGGTAATTGCCTGCCGGGTAATGGGCTATATCCAGGTCTATATTGCCGGCGGACGCTTCAGCCTGGTAGACCAGCCTGCCGGTAGGAATATGGATCACCCTGACGTGCGCTGCTTTGAGCGTGGCCGGCATTACAAGCGTTACTGCATAGCGTGCAGGGTTAGGATAGCATTCCAGCGGCTGCCAGGTGCGAAGGGTGCTTTCACAGCAGGTAGCCGAAGGGCAGGTATTTACCCAGGTAAAGACAGGTGTGTTTTGCAGCACTCCCACATACTGATCCAGGTCTTCCCTCGGGCTGATCTCTGTAGACTGCCCCAGCCGGAATACAGGAATATTATCACAATAGTCGCTACAGATGGTCGTATGATAATCCTGCACAACCGTGCTGTACTGGGTGTTCCCGGAAGTGCCGCAGGGGTCTGTCTGGAACCAGTTGATGATATCCGTGCCGCAGGGTGCCCAGGTACTGCCCCTGAAGTCGGCTATCTGGGTGCCGGCATTGCCTATTGACAAGTAGCTGAGGCTCAGATCTGCTGCAGTCCTGGATGCGGTAAGATTATCCTGTATCACGATATTGTGGTCAAACCCGCTTACGACACCGTTTTCAAAGGTGCCGGCGCTGTTGTGATCGAAAAATAATCCGGCGCTTCTGTCGCCGGGCTGTGAGCTGCATTGCTGCGGTCCCGTCAGCGTAAAGCTGTTGATAAGGGGAAAGGTCCCGGGAGTGGCAGTGCTGCTGAGCTCATTATTGATAACGGAGATGCCTGTACTGTTGACGTCAAAAGTGCGCATCAGGGGATTTTTGACGGCCAGCAGCTCCTGTATGGTGCCCCGGTAGCCATATGCTATGCTGATATCGTCTTTATAGGCATTCTGGATATAAATGTGGCTCAGGTTATTCATGCCTCCCAGCAGGCGGATGCCGTCACTGCCGCTTTCCAGTACCTGTATATATTCCATAACGGTAGCGCTGCCCAGGGCGCCGGTCACCAATGCCGCGCTATGGGTATTGCTTCCGGTAGCCTGTCCCGCATATTCAATGCTTACATAGCGCATACTGCCGCCACTATAGGTATCATCCGTACCGCCGTACAGGTATTGCAGGCTACCCCGCTGTATCAGGTCAGCAGGTTTGTTATTGCCTGCATCCCCTACAAATACGATACCTGTCCAGTCGCCGGGAGCTTTCAGCCCCGCGGGTTGCGCACTGGTAAATGTTATCATATTGCCTGCCGCTCCGTTGGCATATAACCTGCCACCTTTTTCTATGACCAGGCCGCTGCCGGGCAAGGCACATATGGTGACATTGGGATCAATGGTAAGTACCTGCCCGTTTCCTATTTTTACCATCCCTTCCAGTATATAGGAACGGTCGGCGGTCAGTGTACGGGTTGTCAGCGCATCTCTTAGCGTATCGCATGGAGACGCCAGGGCTGTTCCGGAACTTACCAGAGCTACAGCCAGGTGCATCATAAGATTTTTCATAACTTTAAGGTTTAAAGGTTTCTGGACTTTTAATAAGAGCATCCCGCCATCGCACGGCAGGGTGCTCGCTGTTTATAGCCGGATATTTGCGTCCGGTAAAAGATGGGTGCTACTGCAGGCACATTGCTTTTTCATCGCTTACAGGTGTTAGAAAATGGATTATTATTGTTTACGTGTTGTTTCCGGAACGCTACAGGTACAGTCATCTTAAAGCAGGTATGCTTTTCAAAGTCATAACTATAAGTGGCATTCAGCAGCTGTGCCCTTGCCGCTATAGATCTTTGTCCCAGCCCACTTGTGTCACCTGTTGTTTTTTTCTCCGTGTGGTTATCAAAAATACAGACCTGGATATGGTGTATAAAGTAGTTCATAGTGATGGTCAGCGTATCTGCGTTGGTGTGCTTCAGGCAATTATGCAGCACTTCCTGTATGATCCTGATCAGCATCAGTTCCTGCTCCTGTGACAGCTGCCCCCTGTATATCCCCTGGGTAGTAAATGTGGTTTTGATATTAGGCTGGGTATCTATCTTCCTGATAATATTTTCCAGCATCGTTTCGAAGCCTTCCTGCATAATATGATCTGTATGGAATGTCCTGCACAGGTTTTTGATCTCGTTCTGAATAGTTGTATTGGTCCGGAGAGCATTGCCCAGCAGGGGGTGGGGGTGCCGGGTATAGGTTTCCTTTATTGCCATGTGCTGTATGAATAGCAGCTGCCCTATATTATCGTGCAGCTCATTGGCTACCATCCGGAGCGTCAGCTCTTTTTCTCTTATTATGGCTGTAGCATGTTCCATGTCTTTCCTGTATTGCAGCCTGATGTACTGCTGTGAGATGTGGAAAGTGATGACACCTGTTACTAAAATGCAGCCGGCCAGGAGCGTATAGATCAGTATCGTATTATGCATATTTCTTCTTTTGGCGAATGGTGTAAAGGATGCCTGCAGTAAGCATGCCTGTGAAAACTGACTGGGTAATTATCCAGCTGCTTTGCAATATGTACAGGACATCATGATTATGTTCCGTATAGCTGATAAGGTGAAAGCACATATCCAGCAGCTTGTCATAAAGTATATACAGTATGGCAAACTGGTACAGGTGATCTTTATGATGGCGAAGGTGCCTGATTATAAACCAGCTGTACAATACAATGAACCCGGCAGTTTCTGCGAAGTAATACGCCAGGTGCCACCGGCTGCCGATACCTGATGCCGCGCAGGTGATCCAGCAGCATACAATGCAACAGCCCAGTAATTTACAGGGTATACGCAGCTGCCTGTTCCTTAGTGCAGCGAGGTAGATCAGGCTTTGAGCACAGGGGAACAGCAGATCATAGACCAGGCTGCAGCCGGTGAGCCGGTAGGCTGCTTCGTTGAGCAATGCCATGGGAAATATAAGATACGTGCTATAGGCTGCCAGTATTTTAAAGTGCAGGCAGACTGTTATGGAAAGCAGCATAAGCGCCATCCAGTAAACGAAACAGACTGGCTGTAACGCGGTATTCATGGGTCTGGCGTAATAAGGTCGTTCGCTGCGGAGCCGCTTATAATGCAATTGGAGGGGCAGCCTGAGATACGGTTGATGACAGCGGTCTTCTGATGCAGCACATAATTTTGCCGGCTGTCTACTCCCACCATTACCAGGGTCAGGGCATCATGATTAAGCCCTGAATATTTATCCCGGAGCCCGGAATTGACAATGCTGCCGGTATGTGCCAGGAATATTT
Source organism: Edaphocola sp. (assembly GCA_037190225.1). Taxonomy (GTDB): domain Bacteria; phylum Bacteroidota; class Bacteroidia; order Chitinophagales; family Chitinophagaceae; genus MKSF01. Next base: position 78,086 of record JBBCJL010000009.1, read on the forward strand.
TCAATTCGGTGACCGCAGCATCTGCCAGGTAGGTTCTGAGATCATCGGCATTCAGGTAAAATGATCTGACCTGTGGAATAATGAAAGTGTCAATACTCTTCAGGTAGCTCCGGATAAGGTCATTGGCATCCGTGTAGTGAATAAAGCTGCCGGAGCGTATGGGTACGCTGTCGTGATCCGGCGATGGCGGTACGGGCTGTAAATTGCCTTTGGCCGGGGTAGCGTATGTGACGGCAGGGGCGTCTTTCCGGCATCCTGCTGTAGAAATACAAAGCAGGATAAACAATAAGGATAGGCTTTGATGTTTCATGGTCATCGGCTTTATTTAGATAGTGTTGCTGTTATACATAGGGGTCTATATCCGGATAAGATTATATTCCAAAGCTTTCAGCACCAGGCCGGTTCTGTTCTTTACCTTCAGTTTCTGGAACAGGTCGTTCCTGTAATTGTCCACTGTTTTCGGGGATTTATTCATAAGGAGCGCTATTTCCCCGTAGCTCAGGTCGGAAGCTGTGTGCTGTAAGAATTCCAGTTCGCTGGGCTTGATGGAAGCAATGAGCTCCAGCTGCGGCGTCATTGCTTTGACGGTCTCCCAGCTGATGGTGTCCGGCAGGTGGGTCATATGGTTATACACCTTAACAATGGCTTCCTCCAGCTCGCTGTAGCTGCAGCTTTTTATCATATAGCCATCTGCTCCTTTGTGGATACATTGTACTATGGTAGTGGTGTCTTCATAGCTGCTGAGCACCAGGATCTTTACTTTGGGATAATTGGTCTTGATCCACCCGATGATATCTGTTCCCTTATGATCGGGAAGCTTCAGGTCCAGGAGCACAAGGTCTATAGCGTGGTGTATCCCGGGAAAAATCTTTTGGAACTCGGCGCCTCCGTTAAAAGTGTCCATTACCTTAACTGTACCGGTATTTTTGAAATGCAGCTCATAGCTTTGTAACACCAGCTGATGATCTTCAATAATGGCAATTCTTATCTTCATCAACAATTACATTTTCTCAAATATAAAAAATGCAAATGTTAATATATTTTTATTATTAATACATTTAATATGAATATATTTTGCTTTAGATAATTGATAATGAATATTTATGGTTGTTTTTCGCTTGTTATATGACCGCTAAAATAGGGGAAAATTCCCCTTGGCCGTAACATTGACTGGCTATAAAGAATGATTAGAGATTCCTCACATCCGTTCGGAATGACCAGGCATGCTATAATATCTTTTGGCTGCGAAAGCGTTCCCTGACCCCCAGAGCGGACGGGGTTCTGCTAAATGTATCTGTAATTGCAGGTAGTTTCCCGTAAGCAGGTCGTCATATAATAACTATCCGGGATCCTGTGATGGGATTACGGAATAAAAAAGCGGTACCTGTGCCTTATATTAAAGGTAAAGGTACCGCCTGATTATTGGGAAACTGCTATTGGAATTTTATCTCACTACCGGAGGGCAGTTCATAAATATCTCTGTCCCTAATAAAGATACGTGCGGAGGGTTCGCCTTCCAGTGTAATGGTATCGCCTTTTACGCGGATCCATCCCCCTTCCCGCAGGCCTACTACCGGCAGGTCGTTCTGGGTCAGGAATTCCAGTATACGGGTTTCCCGCGTTTCGCCGTTGTGCCGGAGGCCTTCCACAGGGTCCAGGTAATGCGGGTTGAGGTTGAATGGCACCAGGCCCATGGTATCAAAGCTGGAAGGATAGACAATAGGCATATCGTTGGTGGTCCGCATATTCACACCGCCGATATTGCTGCCGGCGCTGGCACCCATATACGGGATGCCGCTTTCCGCCCTGCTTTTCAGCAGCGCCATCAGGTTATGGTCATGCAGGGTTTTGACCAGCAGAAATGTATTGCCGCCGCCTGTGAAAAAGCCTTTTGCCGACCGGATGCCCTCTGCCGGGTCATCGAACGTATGCAGCCCTCTTACCCGGATACCCAGCGTCCGGAAGAACGCTGCCGCTTTAGCGGTATAGTCATCGTGGGAGATGCCGCCCGGCCGTGCATAGGGGATGAATACGATCTCGTCCGTTCCGCTGAATAAGGCGCTGATCTCTTCTATCAGGTAGTCCAGGTACCGGCCTCCGTAGAGCGTGGAGGTGCTGGCTAATAGTATGTTTTTCATTGTTATGTTTGCTGTGGAAATAAAGGTACAAATTTAAAGTATTAATTTTACGGCTATGATATACACCCGGCCGTTATGGATATTGCTCCTGGCAGCGGTCTGCCTGCTGTCAGGCACTGCTGTATCGCACGGCGCTGAAATTACTATATGTTCGTGGAATGTTGCCAATCTGGGTAAATCCAAAACACCGGAACAGGTTTCCTTTATGGCCGGGCTGCTATGTGCCTGTGATATCATTGCCCTGCAGGAGGTGAACGTGTCCCCGGACGGAGCGCAACAGACCGCCGCCCTGGTGCTGGCACTGAATAATAGCTGTGGTGCGCGATGGGATTACAGTATCAGTCTGCCCACTACATCCCCGAATGCGCAGGAGCGGGAGCGGTATGTATATATATGGAAAAGCAGTGTAGTGCAGGCAAAAGGAAGGGGATGGCTGGATACCCTGTGGCAGGAGGAGCTGGTAAGGGAGCCGTATATCATGGACTTCCGGCACGGCTCAAAGGTACTGACGCTTGTTAACTTCCATGCAGTTCCCAAAAAGAAGGATCCTGCAAAGGAAATAGCGTTTTTTAAGCGCTATCCTTCCCGGCTGAAGGCTTACCCGTTCATTCTTTTAGGTGACTTTAACCTGCCCGCAAATCATAACGTATTTGAGCCGCTGAAGCGGATGGGCTACCGGCCGGCTTTACCATCGCAGCGCACCACCTTAAGGCAGGAATGTCTCCCGGACGGCTGCCTGGCCAACGCGTATGACAATTTTATATTGCATCCATCTGGCTTTAAGATAGGGCAGCGGTCGGCAGTTCATTTTTATACTTTACTGGACAATGATATGAAAAGGGCCCGGGCTGTTTCGGATCATCTTCCCATTATTATGACAATCTCAATATTATGATACAGTACGGACTGATCGGAAGATCGCTCAGGCACAGCTTTTCGCCTGATTATTTTGCCCGTAAGTTTGCGGCAGAAGGATTATCCTGCGAATATGCAGCCTTTGAGCTGGCAGACATCGGATTATTGCCGGGTATCCTGGAAGCGCATCCCTTGTTAAAAGGTCTCAATGTCACCATACCGTATAAGGAAAGCGTGATGGAATTCCTGGAAGAAACAGATGAGGCCGCTGCGGCTATCGGTGCGGTGAATTGCATCAGTATTGATAAGGGAAAGCTGAAAGGATTCAATACGGACTGGCTCGGTTTTGGACGGTCTGCGGAATCCTTGCTACCCGCAGGGAATAGGGAAGATATAAAGGCTTTAGTGTTCGGTACCGGCGGGGCAGCCAAGGCGGTAGGGTACGCATTGGACAGTATAGGCATCCCTTACCTTACCGTCTCCCGAGGTGCAGGAGGGGATCTCCGGTATGCCGACCTGGATGCCGCCTTGCTGCAGGAACATTTTTTACTGGTGAATACCACGCCCGTAGGGATGTACCCGCAGACAGAAGCACAGCTACCTATACCGGCGGCAGGCATTACATCGTCCCATATGCTGTACGACCTGATCTATAACCCGGAGACCACTGCTTTTATGCGGGCCGGACTGGAAAAGGGGGCTAAGGTGAAGAACGGCCTGGAGATGCTGCATATACAGGCGGAAGAAAGCTGGAAGATCTGGCAATATTGTTAAATTAACGTATTGTTAAGACGAAAGATATTCTTTTTTTTGGCGAATATCAAAAGAGTTTTTACTTTTGCAATCCCAACAGGGTAATGGCCTCGTGGCGCAACTGAATAGCGCATCTGATTACGGCTCAGAAGGTTTCAGGTTTGAATCCTGACGAGGTCACGATAATAAGAACACAAAGGGATATACAGATATGTATATCCCTTTATCTTTTTATATAATAATCAATTACAGATAAGAATATCGTATATTCTTATGTATGTGTATCTCTCTGTAGCGTTGTGCCTGGGACCAAATTTAGGACCAAAAATGGGACTGAATATTATGCAATATGATAAAAAATCTTTCAAGCCAGAGAAGGAAGTAGCCCCAAATGATAATCTTTACTGACTGTCTATATATAGCAAAGTCATTATAAGCTACAAATTATTATAACAGATTCCTCACATTCGTTCGGAATGACCGATACCCTCAGTTTCCTTTATAAGTAAAAGTACGCTCTGAACTACTGAGAGGACACTGCTGAGTAAAGCGTATCCGTAATAAAAGGTTGTTTCTAAAAGCAGGTAGCTGAAAATCAGTTCCCGTGACACTTTTATTATTCTGCCCCGGGTGTCGCCTTTTTAGACCTGAAATAAATAACGATATAAAATACCAGGCAGAGCGCTACGATCACCGGGAAAAGATAGAATCTTTGCCAGTCGCTCAGGTACTGTATTCTCTGGAATAAATGGACGAAGCTCAGGGTGGTGATGGCCAGCAGCACGCAGATCAGCGCTGTTCTGACAGCCTGTATGGAACGGCGGTATTCATCAGCCGCATTGACCGCGTTGATCTCTTTCCTGTAGTTGAAATACTGCGGGTGTTGCGTAAGATAATGACCGCCCAAGGCAATGAGGATGCAAAAGACAGACAGCAGTATCATTTTATATTTGCCCATCCCGGCTGCTTCCAGGTTCCGGTTCAGGTACAGCTCCAGCACATTGATGAGCAATATGACCACGGCAAGATAAGTGATAAGGCTTTTCAGTATCTTATCGCTTGCGGTAGGCTGAATCTTAATATCCGGTCGTAGCATATTTCGTGTATTTGAAGCTCAAAATTAATCTATAATATTAGTATGTGGAATAAATCCGTTAATTTTATGGATCAGCATAAAGCAGTACCGGAGAGCTGATCTGTTCAATGGTTATGACAGTACCATGGCTGCCCGGGCATTCATACCTGCGGATGATATTTAAATAATTGCAATGTATAATGAAGTACTTCTTGATCTCTTTTCTGACATTTTGGTTGGGCGCTTACAGTATGGCCGCTGCCCAGGGTAAGAATACCGGTAATATTTTCAGGTATGAGGATAAGCGCTTCTTCGGCAGCATCGGGTTTGCCGGGGTAGCGTCCCAGGTGGACGGGGATATGTACGGAGGCTATCGTAAGCTGGGCCTTACGGCAGGACCGAGCGTGATGGTGCAGTTCCATAAGAATTGGGTGTTGCAGACAGGTGTCTGGTACACCCAGAAAGGCAGCCGGGACGGCCGGCTTACAGGATCGGACCTGGGTACGGCCATTGAAAAATACAAGCTCAACCTGCACTATATTGATGTGCCCGTGATAGTCAACTATGTCTTTAAGGAAACATACCTTTTCGGGGCAGGCCTGGCCTACAATGCCTATTTCAGCTCCAAAGAGGTGTCTGAGACCATGACCGGCGTAAGGATATATGACCCCCAGGAATTCCGGTTTAACAGGCATTCCGCAGAGCTGGTGCTGAACGCGGCGGCAATGGCTAACAAAAACCTGATGCTATACCTGCGCCATCATATCAGCATTACTGCTATCAGGGATTACAGGTACACTGCCACGGGAACGGGCAACCAGTTCAACAGGTACTTTACATTCGGTTTTGCCTATCTTTTTTAATGTTCTGCGGAGCGCGGTATTCAGGGTGTGATCGGTATCTGTAAAGCCGGTATTCCTGCTACCTTGCAATGCTGATGTGTATTGGACTGCGCCGGAAAATCCATTATCCTACCCCTGCTATCAGCTTTATAACTGTTGTTTAATTAGGCCCTGTGCGCTCTAAAAGCGCTGTGATAATATATTTATATTAAATAGTTATATTCATATTTAATTTTCAATAATTTATATTGCTGTAGTCCGGCCGGTATCTGAAATTATATATTGGTACAATAACGTTGTATTAAAATTGGTACGGTTTTTGTTATCATTCATGAAGAAATATATCTACCACATTAGGAATATATCAGTATTTTTGTCAGAACCTTTTTTTGATATATTGCCCTTACAGGCCTTATATGTTTCAAAAACCAAGCCATATTATTTGTAACAGATTAATGCATTCTATGAATATGCCATTTGACAGACTTTTCCTGCATTGCCGGATATATAAGGTATTTAATGATGTTTTGCTCTCCTGTGATTGCCATATTACAAGGACCGAGTAGCATTGGCTTTTTCTCAATTTTTAAGGCCGGCCCGGCATTTATATTTTATCTGATTCCTGCCGGGCGGTTACTGTAGCTGAACCCTGGCTGCTGTCTTAAGCGGTATTACTGTGATATCTTAGCAGTACCTAAAAAGAATATCCAATGTTACGTTTGTTAATCTGTAAGGTGATCCTTATATCGCTGTTGTCAGGTATATTCAGTTCGTCTGATGCTTCTGCCAAATCAGCTGTAAATTTTGATAGTATATATACTTATGTAGCGACTTCCTTAGCGGCTACGAATAATGATTCTGCCTTTCTTATTGCCGATTACCTGTTGCAGAAATCTGCGGATGATGTTCAGAGAATAAAATCATTGATGCTCCTTGCCACGTTGAATGAGCGGAAAGGAGATATGCTCACTGCTATTAATTTTGCCAGGATGAGCCATGATCTGGCACAAAAGAGCCGTAACGATGACTGGCTGTTCCGCATCAATGGCTTCCTGTCAACAGCATACAGGACGGTAGGGCTTGTTGAAAAGGGACGGCTTCACCTGGAGGAAGCCAGGCAGGTCCTGAAACGCCTGAAAGAGTCTCCGCTGCTAAATTCCTTCCTGCAGCAGGAACAGGCTGAATACTACATACTGGATAAGCGCTACGCACAGGCGCTTACCGATCTGCTGAAGGCTAACCAGAATATAGATCAATACGAACCTCAGCTGGGCGCCTATTTTTTCGCCATCAATTATAATCTTATCGGTAACTGCTACGAAGAGCTGAAAGACTTTAGCCTGGCTGGTAAATATTACCGCTTATCACTTGACAAGCTGGACAGTATTGAAACAGAGCTGAAGGGATTCAATTATCTCGGCCTGGCAACGGTTGCGATCAAAGAGGGAAATTTTAACGAGGCGTTACCCTACCTGCAGCTGGCGGAAAAATACGCGGCGGCATCCAAGAACTATAAGATAAGGCTCCTGCTGTATGATAATTATTCTACATATTATAACTATACCGGGCAGAACGCACTGGCATTAAAATACAATAATGCCTACCTGGATCTTGTAAAAGAACAGACTGAAAATACCAGGGCCATTACCAATCAGCTGCTCACGGAAAAGGAGAAGCCGCTGCCGGAAGAGGACTATACTATGTCCGGCATTATCCTGCTGATTGTTGTCATACTTTCAGTTGTCCTGGTGGTCTATGTCGTTAAATACAGAAAGCAGAAGCAGATCATCGGGCAGATGGGAGATGTTATTGATGACTTCCAGCAGTCTTCCGCCCGTATGGAGGCAGGTATGTCCGGAACAGGCAGGAGCACGCCTGCTGTAGCAGTACCGGCTGATCCGGGACCTGCTCCCGCCGGTGAGGTCACGGCAGCAGTGCCGGAAGGGGAGCAGCGCACCATAAAGAAAGATACAGAGCCGTCCTACCCGAACATTATGTCCAGGGAAAGTGCGGAAGCGCTCCTGGAAAAGTTGAATGCGCTCGAACAGGAGGCTTTTTTCCTGAACCAGGATATATCCCTGGCTAAGCTCGCTTCCGTATTGCAGACCAATACCAAATACCTTTCCTATGTGATCAACCATTATAAAAAATACGATTTCAATAATTATGTAAACAGGTTGCGCATTTTTTACATAGTGGATAAGCTGAAGCGCGAGCCTGAATACTGGGACTATAAGATATCATACCTGGCAGAAGAATGCGGCTTTTCCTCTCATAGTAAATTCGCTACTGTATTTAAGCAAACCATCGGCCTGTCGCCTTCGGACTTTATCAGGCAGCTGAAAGAAAGCTGATATCAGACCCCTGCCATAACAATTTTTACCGGATAATTATATAAGCCGCCTTTCGGAACGCGTTTCCTTAAAGGCGGCCTGTGCAGTTTATGCGATACCGCCATGAAAGAATATCAGTGAATGTGCCGTGGTGGCAGCTGCAGGAAATAAAATGGCGTGAGGGCCGGCGTCTTATCACATGGACATCAGGATGGTCCGGTTTTCAGGGTAATACCTGATTATTGCTATAGCTGCCATTTGCGGAAGTACAGATATGTATATAATAATGTATACAAATATGGGCTGAAATGGTATGCAGGCTTTCCGTTTTCCCTAAAATGAAAAGGAATGTCACAGGAGGAAATAAGGTATCCTTATCTTTAAGGTTTTGTTTATCAATCTTTAACATAGCTTTTTATTTTTCTATTTTTTTGGAAGGCCGATTACGGACATGCTACTGCTTCAGGAAGCAGAAAATAGGACTGAATTTTGCAGAGATTATTACAGATTTCTTCATTAAATATAATCACGTATGAAACACACTCTATTTTCGTTGTGGATGGCTATTTTTACCCTTCTGGGGATAAAGGCAGCCTATCCGCAGAATCCATGTCCGGATCCGGCGGGTCTGGCCCGGATAGCGTCCTCGTTCCACTCCTCGGTCATGATTGACTACCAGGGACGTGTCCGCTATTGGGGCGATGCCGCTAATCCGTCAGGGACGGGTAATGTTACCAGTCCTGCTACCTTAAGCACCAGCCTGTACTCAGGAACACCAGTGACAGTCGCGGCTGGAAGTACCGGTGCTTCGGCACATCAGTTATATCTCCTGACAGATGCCGGCCTTTATGGCTGGGGAGCCAGTAATGGTACGATCTCTCCTTCCGTAACGGGAAACACAAGAACCGATATTATTTCGATTGCCCTTCCTCTGTCATCGCTGACAGGTACCGTAGATCTTATGGCAAATGATATCTCGTTTATCTGGGCTTCCGGAGGCGGGCTCGCCATTGTTACGAAGATCGGTAATACAGGACGTACAGACGGAGAGGTATATATCCGGAATGGCGGTTCTGGCGGCGGCTCTTCTGCCTATACCTACGGTGACGGTACTACTGCCTTCAACACATCCTGGCATAAAGTGACCACAACGGCTTCCGGCAATCCCGCGCTTACCAAGGTAAAAAAGCTGTCATACGCCCAGAAAGGTGTAATGGCGCTTACAGATGATAATAAAGTATATGCCTGGGGTGAAAGGGTTTTCCTGGGGAACGGCACCGCTTATTCGGATTACAGCCGCGCTGCGGAAATAACAGTGCCTTCAGGTATTATTCCATTGGATATCCGCATCAGCTCCGGTAGAGCGGCAAGCTGGTCTTCAACCGAAGTTGAAACATCTTCCCAGTTTATCTTAGGTCATAACGGCAAATTATACGCTGTGGGTGAAGGATACCGTGGTATCCTGGGACAGGGAGATGAGGTAGACCATACCAGCTGGATACCGGTCAAAGGCCCATCCGGTGGCAGTACGGAGCTGACCAATGTGACACAGATCTCGAACAATAACTCCCATCTTATCAGCTCACAGGCTTATTCTATCGGTGCATTGACAAGCGATGGGGTGCTCTACCTGTGGGGAGATAATAACTATAGTATGCTGGGTGGAAGCGCTACCTCGTATAACCTTCCCAGAATACCGCCCAACTATGATGTGAACCTTGCTAAAATAGGCTACTTCCACATGGGAGGCCATACTACGGTTGCTTTCCTGAGAGGTACCAACAGGTTCTGCTATATCGGGCACCTGATCCGCGGCAGTATGGGTGACGGAAGTACTTCAAGCGGTGAAAGACAGCAATTTGACTGTATCAATACGCCGGATGACTACTTATGTAACCCGCAGGCTCCCTTAGGTTGTGCCCTGCCTTCTGCCAATGATCTTATTGCCTCTTCTATGCGTGGCGTGCTGGCCATCAACGGGCAGCCGAGCGTGGTGTACTGGGGAGAAAGCTCCAGCTCTGCTATTGCGGGCGGACACGTACCCGATCATCGTGTGCTTTATGAATATAATGGCGTACCGAAAGGTGTGGCAGCCAGCGCTACGGGAAATGCCACTACCCAGTCCACCCAGATGTGGATACTGACCGATGAAGGTATCTGGGGATGGGGCGTAAGCGCCAATACGATCAATGCGAGCCTCTCCGGTATGGTAGGTATGCACTATCTGGCATTGCCATCGGGAATAAATGCCGCTGATGTCAGCTTTATCCGTTCTGCACGTGGCGGCCTGGCCGTAGTAACCACTACCGGTGAAGTCTGGATCAAGGCAGGTGCGGGAAGCAGCTGTCTGGCATCAGTATATGGTGACGCCAGCGGATCACTGAATTCAAACTGGCACCAGGTGACCACGGCTCCCGGCGTACCCCTGACAGGTGTTACGGAGCTGAGCTTTGGCGGTACCGCAGCTATGGCGATCACAGGCGCCGGCCAGGTATATGCCTGGGGACAGAATGTATATCTGGGTAATAATGCGGGGGCAGCGACTTATGACCGTGCCCAGCCGGTAACATTGCATAATGATTTTACAGGTACCGTAAGACCCCGTTCGGGAGAGATCGTACAATACGGCTCAAGAGGAGCGGTACAATTCCTGGTAGGGACCAATGGTCTTGTATATAGCTTGGGTGAAAATACGAACGGTGAGCTTGGTCTGGGTACTTCCGGTGCTCCGGAAACTAGCTGGAACCACATCTCCACCATTGCCAGTGTGAGGGTTATAAGAAGTAATAATTCCTTTGCGGATGACGGTTATTCTATGGGTGCGCTGACCTATACCGGCGACCTGTACACCTGGGGCTATAATGGTGGTACCTCTAACGGACGCATCGGCCAGGGCAACCTTTCCTATGTTACAGTGCCTACACGTCCTCCGGGCGGTACTTTCCAGAGCACTCCCATAGCCAACTTTGACATTGGCGGACGTCATATCATAGCCTTCCCTGCCACACCGGGCTTCTGGTACAGCGGGAACTATGCCAACGGTGCGCTTGCAGGCGGTAGCACCGCCAACGGAACCTATGACCAGTTTACTTTCAGGAATGTCAATATACCCAATTGTGCCGGTGCCTTATATACCATATCGGGCGGCCTGTTCAATGACAATAATGGTATGGCTGACGGCCTGGTAAACGGTACAGGCTTTAACAATCCGGGTGGCGTACCTATGTATGCCAACCTGCTGGATGAAGGCGGGTACGTTATCAAGACAATGCCTCTGAACAGCAATGGTACCTATGAATTCTCCGGATTACCTTCTGCTAACTATACAATACAGATATCTTCCAACCCGGGTATCGTCTACCAGCCGGCTCCTGCTGAGGACCTGCATAACGACTGGAGATATACCGGTGCGCAGATCGGGCTCACGCCGGGTACGGGAATAGATCCTGCAGTGCCTAATGGCAGGCTGCCTATAGCGCTGACGGGAGATGTGAATAATGCAAACATTGGTGTCGCAGGACCTTCTCCTGAAGCGCCGGATGGTGTACGCGGAATGTCAGGTAATTTATGGCACGATGGCAACGGTATGAATAACGGCAATACGGATGGTAATAAAAACCCGATACCCGGAACGCTCTATGTCAGCCTGGTGTACCCTTATGGCAATACTGAAGAATCCATTCTTTATACTGTGCCTGTAGATGCGAACGGTGACTTTGTGTTCCCTGACGTGCCGGTAGGTAAGTGGGAGATAGTGGTGCATACCACTCCCCAGGGATCCGTGGTTCCGCAGTTGCCTTCAGGCTGGGTTCATGCCGGTGGCCAGGTAGGTAATACCAGCAACTCCGGTCTGGCTGACAGCGCAAACGGCAGGCTCATGGTGGAAATTCCTTCCAATACCAATAATGTAGCTCCTACAAAGCTTGGTATACAGCAGCCTCCTGTGGCAGAAGCCAAGACCTACCTTGTTAATAATGCAGCATTTGCCTACGCGCCAGGATTCCCGGTACTGAACGGCTATAAGAATATCCAGATGTCTTCCACGCAGCTCACCGGCTATACTACCGGGGGATCACTCTCCGGTAATGATCCGGAAGATTGTGCCGGCCCTTCGGCCTGTAACAGTGGAACCAACAGCACTTTCACGATTGAGACCATCAAGCCCAACACCAGGCTATACTATGACTTTGGTGTAGCTAACGGAGGCATCCAGGAAATCGTACCTGGTACATCCACAGCGGTCATTACGGATTTTGATATGACCAAAATGGTGATATACGGTGCTATGGGACAGGGTGCGACCGGTAATGAGCTGGAATTTACCTATTCCATAACAGATGCCGCAGGCGCCAAAAGTGCCCCTGTAACCTACAGCATCGGAACAAGTGAGCCATTGCCGCTGTCCCTGTTAAGCTTCACCGGCTATGCGAGCGCCGGTACATCTGTCCTTGACTGGACAACCGCGCAGGAGAAAAATGTAAGCCACTTCAATATACTGCGAAGCAGGGATGGCAAGGACTGGGTGAAGATAGGTGTAGTGAATGCGCGCAACTCCGCCGGTGAAAGTGCCTATACCTACGTGGACAAGCATCCTTATACCGGTACCAACCTGTATAAGCTGGGTGTAGAAGACCTGGACGGTACCCTGGCATACAGCAGGATCGTATCAGTGCTCCATAACGGCCAGGCAGGCAGGGATATCACGATCTATCCGAATCCTGCCAGCAGCCAGATCAGCGTTGCTATTGCCAATATGGATAAGCAGGAGCAGGCAACACTTACCATAACCGATGCTCAGGGTATCAGAAGGTACACAGGAAGCTGTAACGGACATTGTGATATAGATATGAGCACGTTTAATCCGGGCATGTATTTTATACAGATCAGGATAGGTGAGGAGCTGTTCACGCAGAAGATCATTAAAAAATAAATTGACCGTTAATAGTATTGCGCAGAATCCGCAACGGTTTTGTAAGGATATTATACCATTATAAGTCTCATTGAGTACAGTCTGATGGTTTGGTTCAATGGCCCCGGGAACGTATGTTCCCGGGGTTTTTTTATTTTAAGCTATCGGGAGAGGGAATTGCCAGCTGATACCCTTAGCCGCCTCTGCCCAGGACAGATGGCAATGAAGTGTTAATTTTCTGAATTGAATTGGTGTTTTTGATATTTATAAAATATTGTAATTAAGCACTGTTGTAATACAGTCGCTTGTTTCCTGCCTTGCCCAAGTGTCAAATTGTAAAATAATGTTAAATAAAATAGAAAGTATTCATAAATTTGTGCTGCTTTTTTAAACCGGAAACCATTTCAAAAACATTTTAAAATTATAAAATGAAACTGTACAACAAGGGCTTACTACTACTGATCAGTATATTTATGCTGTTCAGCAGCACATCATGGGGACAACCGCCCTGTCCTGATTTTTCCGAAAGAAGAGTCTCTTCTTCATTTCATAGCACGTTGATGATAGACCATGAGGGTAAGGTATTGGTCTGGGGAGATGGCGCGATGTGGAACTGGACTTCCGGGAACACATTTATCTTAACCCCGGCGGAGCTGCCTGCATCTTCTTTTCTCGGAACGCCCCGCGCAGTGGCTGCCGGTAGCGTGGGCGGCGGCTCTGCTACAACCTTCACGCACCAGATGTTCCTGCTGACCACGCAGGCGCTTTACGGGTGGGGGCAGAATAATGGCGGGACCATTAATCATAGCGATGTGACCTCATCTTCCTATGCCTCCATCAGGGCGTTAACGCTGCCGCAGATCACCATAGGAGGTGTACCTCAGGCAATGCAGGCTTCTGATATCGCTTTTATTGAAGCTTCGGGAGGAGGTATCGCGATTGTAACGAAATTAAGCAGCGAAAACAGCGGCAGAACGAATGGTGAGGTATATATCCGTAACGGGGGTAATGCGGCGTTCGGTTCGGAGCTTGGCGGTGGCGGCAGCAAATGGATATATGGTGACGGCCAGAGCGCTAATATGACCACTATGGATGCTGTCTGGCACCAGGTCCGTATCAATGCATCGACACCGCTCACCAATGTGGCACGGCTGTCATACGCCCCGAAAGCGCTGATGGCACTGACCATCAATAATGAGGTGTATGTCTGGGGAGAAAGGGTAAGGCTGGGCAACAACATACCCGCAGGTACCTACGGCAATTACAATTATGCCACTCCTATGAATTTGCCGGCAGGTATTTCTGCCATTACTGATATAAATATTAATACCAGGTCATCCTGGCAAACGGGAACCGGAACGGGACAAAATCCTAACCCCGACCGTTGCGCGGTGATGTTCATCCTGGCCGGCGGTAAGCTATATGGCCTGGGAGACGGGATCAAGGGTGTCCTGGGACAGGGAAATGAAACTACGCAGAATAACTGGGTGATCGTTAAAGGACCGTCCGGGGGCACTACCGAGCTGGATAATATTGTACAGATATCTTCCAATAATGCCTGGACATACGCCCAGAACAATAACACTACCCACCAATATTGCGCTATAGGGGCATTAAGAAGCGATGGGCAGCTCTTTCTCTGGGGAGAGAACAGCAGGGGTATGCTGGGCAGACCCAACAGCAGCAACGCATTTTACTCACTCCCTACAGTACCTCCCAACTTCAGCGTGAACAATGCCAAGGTGGGTTACTTTCACATGGGAGGGCATACGACCATTGCCTTTCTCCAGGGCAGCAACCGTTTCTGTTATATCGGTCACCTGGTAAGAGGCAGTATGGGCAATGGCATCAATGGTGATTCGGATAGGGAGTCCTTTGACTGTATCAATACCCCGGATGCCCATTTATGCACACCGCCGCCGCCGATAGGCTGTGCGGAGCCATCGGCAAACGATTTTATCGCATCATCAAACTCTGCCGTCCTGGTCATTAACGGGCAGCCTTCCGTAACCTTCTGGGGCGAGGCCTCCAGCTCTGCGGAACCGGGCGTGAATGTACCGGTAAGCAAGATTCTATATGAATATAATGGTGTGCCCAGGGGTGTGGCAGCCAGCTCGGTAGGAACCAGCGGTGCAGAGAATACGCAGATGTGGATATTGACGGACCAGGGTATCTGGGGCTGGGGCTTCAGTGCCAATACCGTAAACAGCCAGGTGAACGGGGCCGTAGGCATGACGCAATTATCCGTATTGCCTGTGGGCGTTACCGCTGCTGACATTAATTTTATCCGGTCGGCAAGAGGAGGCCTGGCGATTGTTACCAATACCGGTGAGGTATGGATCAAAGCGGGCACCAACAGCGCCTGTCATCCTGCCGTATATGGTGATAATACTACCGGCACTGCCCTGAATACCAGCTGGCACAGGGTGCTTGTTGCCGCCAACACTCCCCTGACAGGCGTGAGAGAGCTTAGCTTTGCCGGTACGGCAGCTATGGCGGTAACTACCGGCAACAGGGTGTATGTATGGGGTAATAACGTGTACAGGGGTAATAATGCCGCTTTTGCAAGAGCAGATATGGCGGTAGATATTACGGCCAACCTGCATGCGGATTTCGGTGCGCAGAACGTTCAGCCTAAAAGCCTGGAGATAGTACAGGCCGGCTCAGCCGGGGCATCACAGTTCCTGCTGGGCACCAATGGTTTGATCTATGTGCTGGGATCGGGGCAGAACGGCGCGCTTGGCCTGGGCAATACGAGCGCCGTATTGACCTGGAACAAGATAACAGGCATCCCGCTGGTTAAAAAGATCCGTACAAATAACTCCTTTGCCGGTACCAGTTCGGCTCCGCAATACACTGTCGCTGCGCTGACGTCCACAGGACGGCTTTATACCTGGGGAAGCCCCCACAACGGCATACTTGGTAATGGTGCCACATCCGGTAATGTTACCACACCGGCGGCGCGTACATTCCCTGCCGGGGTCACCTCTGTTTCCAACTTCCAGATGGGAGGCTATCATATTATTGCCTTTGCGGACGGGGCACAGGAATTCTTTTATACGGGAAGGTATAATGGCGGCGCTATGGCGAATGGCAGCGAGACCACAGGCAATTATACAACCTTTACCAAAAGTGCCGCGCAGGTGCCTAACTGCGCGGGTGCGGTCTATACGCTGGGCGGCAACCTGTTTCATGATGCCAATGGCCTGACCGATGGCCTGGTGAATGGCAGCGGCATCAGCCAGCCGGCAGGGGTACAGATGTATGCCAACCTGCTGGATAACCTGGGCTATGTGATCGCAACTGCTGCCGTGCAGCCGAATGGCAGCTATACGTTTACCGGCGCTTACCCTTCCGGCAATTACGTGGTGCAGGTCTCCTCCGTACAGGGTACCCTTTACGAGCCTGCCCCGGCTACAAATATTCCCGGCGACTGGCAGTTCACGGGAGCCCAGCTGGGCACTGTTGCGCATACCGGTATCCATTCCCTGCAGAACGGCACTTTGCCTGTGAACCTGTCGGAAAACATGAACAATATCAATTTCGGCATACAGCTGCCGCCGGCTACCGCCGATAATACATTGCCGGCCCGTGGCAACCCCGGGGGCACCAATCCTGTAGTGATCACCAATGCCTTCTTACCGAGTGATCCGGACGGCAGTATCAGCAGCATCACGATCACTGCGTTTCCATCGGATGTAACCTCATTAAGGGTCAATGACACAACTTATTATGCGAATGCGGGAGCTATACCTCCTGTATGTCCTACCAGGGTATGCAGGGTATTCCCTGTCGCTACGGGCGTGGAAATACCGACCGGTACGTCCGGTACGCCGGTAGTTCCGGTATCTGTTGACCCGGTGGACGGCAATATCACTCCCGTTGTTATGTACAGCACCAAAGATAATGCAGGGGCTTCTTCAGGTACGCCGTCTGCCGTAAATATACCCTTACAGGTGATCACCGTGTCGGGCAAGATCTGGCACGATACAGACGGCAGCCGGACAAAGAACGGAACGGAAACCAACGTAAGCGGGCAGCCCGCCAGCAGCGCCGGTGGCAGTACAATGACCGGCAGCGCTCAATATGCCAATCTTATAGACCCGGACGGTAACGTGATAGCATCGGTAGCGATAGATGCCGCCGGCAATTATACTTTCAGCCAGGTACCCGCCGGTACGGACGGCCTGCAGATCCAGGTATCGGCCACACCGGGTGTTGTAAGCGACCCGAAGCCTGCTACTGTATTCCCTGCAGGCTGGGTGAATACAGGCGTGTATATCGGGCCGGGCAATGCTGCCGTTCAGTCAAATGCCGCCAACATTATTGACCTGAATACAGGAAATGCCACCATTACCGATCAGGACTTCGGGATGCAGCAGCCTCCCGTTACTTCCGGGTCGGCCTACGGACTGGCGAGCCAGCCCCAGGGAAGGGATATCATATGGCTGGATGGTACGGTACCGGCTTCTTCCGGTCCGCATCCTGTAGTAAGTCCCGTGGTCTATAATGATCCTGATGGTCCGGCCAATGCCTTAACGCTGGTGATAACAGCCTTGCCTTATGTCGGCGTGCTGGAGACGGGCAGCCCTGTGCTGCTGTATGACGGCACGCTTGTAAATGCTGCCAATTTCCCGGGGCTGGAAATACCCGGCTTCGATCCTTCCAGGCTGGCCCTGAAGCTCAACGGACCCGGTAATTACACCTCGGTATCTTTCGACTTCCGCGTTAAGGATGCTGCGGGCGCTTTGTCCAATACATCAGTATATACCCTGTTCTGGAATCAGCCGTTGCCTGTTACGCTTATCAGCTTCGAGGCTTACAGTAAGCAGGAGCAGGCCGTGCTGACCTGGTCCACGGCTTCCGAAGAGAATAGTAAAGCTTTCATCATTGAACGCAGCGGCGATGCCCGGAAATGGGATGTGACGGGTATGGTGCCCAGTAAAAGTGATAACGGGTGGAGCACGGTACGGCTCGATTACGGTTATACGGATATGTCACCTTTGAGCGGTCATAATTATTACAGGCTCCGCCAAACGGATCTTGACGGAAAATATACTTATTCTCCTGTGAGAATGGTATGGTTCGGCAAGCCCGGAGTAATAGCCATTTATCCTAATCCTGCAGGCAGAAGCATCACTATCAGTAACCTGGAGGGTAATGAGCATATCGTGATTTATGCTGCTGCTGGTAAGGCTGTACATTCGTTTAAAGCGACAGCCGCTTCCGAAAGCGTTAGCCTGGAAGGGCTTGTGCCGGGAGTGTATCAGATTACCATACAGACTCCGGATAATCATATTTCCCGTTTTAAATTAGTAAAAACACACTAAGAGCGGATATGGAAAAAGGAAGAAGGGCTGCCCTCCGGGCAGCCCTTCTTTTATTAGGAACAGGAATTATTAATTGATGACGGACAGGCTGAACTGTTTTTGTTCACCCGTATCAGTTACCACAACTACTTTATAATTGCTGTTGGTAAAATTTGCAGTAGGGATCCTGATGATCAGCTCACTGGATAATGGCTGATGGTACACCATTTTCCCGTTCAGGTCATATACATAAATGCTTATCGGCCTTTGGGATGCAACGGTGACATAATCCTGTGCAGGGTTCGGATATAGGCTTATTTCCAGCGGGTGGGAGAACTCAAGCTCCCTGATAGCTGAATACTCATAGTACCCGTCCAGGTCTACCATTTTCAAGCGGTACAGGTTTTTACCGTCAAGGGGACTTTCATCATAAAGTCCGTACTGCAGCTCAAAGCTGCTGTTGCCGTTTACCGCCTGGGTAGGAACGAACGCTATAGGTGCCCATCCCTTACCATCTGCGCTTCTTTCCACGATGAAGCCTTCTGCATTTTCTTCCTTATAAGTGTTCCATTCCAGGTGCCCTTTGGATTCATTTATTTTGGTGGCCTTGAATACGCCGATCGTAATAGGCAGCGGCGTGTTGTCAATATTAAATGAAGAGCTGAACTGGTTGGAGCTGTTACCGCCGAGATTACTGCTCACAGAATACTGGAGAGCGGTAATACTGCTTCCCGGCTGCTTGATATGCACCCTGAAGCTCACATCGAAATTGGTGAATTCCTGGAAAACGGCATTATTGTTCAGCCGCACCCTTACGATATTTCCCGGGAGGAGATCTACGGTCACCCGCGGATCAAAGCTCAGGTCCATAAGGTTGCTGCCATCCAGCAGGTACTCCAGGTACGCCGTATTGTTAAATACGATGAACAGGTCATGGTCACCTGTGGCAGGAACTGTATAATCATTCGGGATATAATAGCTGAAAGTGAACAGCGCATTGAAATCATAGCCCATGAAATCCTGGGGCCCGGTGATTGCATTGCTCGCAGGAACAATGGGCGAAGTGGTAGTGCTGCCGCGGTAGGGGAGCGTTACTTGCAGGTTCGGCCCGGATATCTGTGAGAAAGCAGTGATGCCCGTTGTTATCAGTAGGAGCGATAATATAGTGACAAATAAATTTTTCATATGTGCGTGATGTTTATTGAACGTTATATAATATGTATAGTACAGTAACATTGTTCGCAGGGGTGATGTCTCCGCCAGACCTGTTATTATTGATCGTGAAAGTGATGTTTTTCAGCTCATAGTTGGTAGACGTTCCTGCCTTGGTAAGCGTAAGGGGTATGTATTTGGTACTGTTGCCTTCAATGAAATAGTTGGCATTGGATTTTAAAATGTAGAACAGGCTGTTGGATACATTATCCAGGGTCCAGTTCGCATGATCTGTCGTTACACCGGGATGCGGGATAATAGTTGTGTTTCTTCCTGTATTCAGTGATACGGTATACGAGCTGTTGGACTTGGGAATGAGTATCCATACTTCTTTTTCTGTAGGTACATTATTGAGCTCCTTGATCACCAGGTCCATATCCACCTGTGTGGTGCTATTGAGCTTGGTATTCAGGGATTCCGTAGCCAGCATAAGATCCGGGAAGTCCACCCTCGGCAATGGCGCAGTTCTGCATTGCGCACAGGCAGTGGTGACCGTACAGAATGGCTTATTCACTTCTATGGAGCTGATGGCAAAAGGCACATTGGTATTGGGAGCCATTACCACAGTCACATAATACTCCACTTTATAGCCGCTGGAGATGAAAGGTATGGTCTCGTTGATATTGCCGGTACCATTGAAAGTATCCAGGGCGCTGGTTGGTGAAGATGTTACTTTCTGCCATTTCACTACAGTACCTGCCACTGGCTGGTTGAAGGTGAACTGGATGTTGCTGGCAATGGTTGTTCCGGTATTGGTGAGGGTGGCCTTGTACAGCAGGGTATCACCGGCACGGAAGCTGGTCACATTGCTCAGCAGCTCTACCACTGATGTAATATCCGTGATATCACAGGCATCGGGGATACCGTTATTATCGGTATCTATGCTGTTATCACAATTCGGATACGCGTCTATACAGTCGGGAGTGCCGTCATTATCCTGGTCTGTGATGATGGCCAGGTTATGGATCCTCAGGTTAGGCAATACCGACAGGGAAACAAAAGACTCGATCATTACCGCGTTGAACGGTTTGGTAGCCATAAAGCCGACCAGCGAGGTCTGGCTGCTGCCCCCGTTGCTCAGGGAAAGCCCGGCCAGCTGCGCTGCGGAGAAAGCCTCCTGCTCTGTCGTTCCGTTAAAGGTCCTGATAGTGATATTTCCTAACAGGTTGAGATTAAGCAGTGCGCCGCCGTTGGATAATTCATAGCCGGCAAATGTGCCCGCAGCTACGAGGGAATCCAGCTCTACCGTAACCCTCAATGTGGATAAGGCAGCCAGCAATCCTCCTACGGACGCGTAATTGCCCTCATTCGCATCCACTACCCTGTCGGTGTTGCTGATGCCGGCCAGCAATCCCAGTACCGGGGCGCCGCTTGTCCAGCTGCTACCTGTCCGGATCGTGCCTTTGATAGGAGCGCTTGGACCAGCCGCAGCTGTTTTGAGCTTATTGATGCAATCGCCGCAGCTTAAGGGCTCTTCAAAGAATCCGTACAGCTTGAGCGGCGGAGCGGTCTGCAGGTTGACTGTAGGCAGGAATTGCAATCTCACTTCATTGAATGGCTTGGTAGTGATAAAGGATAACATTTGCTTGTTGGCCGCCTGGTTTCCGAAATTGGAGGTCAGGGCGGACAGGGCCAGCAGCGAGTTTCCTGATCCCTGGTTGATTACTGCAGAGGAATCCTGCTTCACACCATACAGATAAGTAACGATACGCACGTTCAGGTTGCCCAGCGCATCGAGGTTCAGCAGGCCGGCGGCAGAAGGCTCTACCACTACACCTACTCTGGTGCTGCCTGTCTTGTTGTAAAGATTCAGCAGGTCTGTTACACCTACGGAGTGCGTGGTAAGCGCATTGACAACAAAGCCCATAGTGACGAAATCATTGGAATTGCCATTGTTAAGGTTGCCAAGATTGGAAACGCCGCCCAGGGCGTTTAAGATCCCGGTAGTGGATGTTATGACTGTTCCTGTTCCCTGTATGAAGTCACGGCAGATGTTATTGTTCTCCCCGGGACAGTCTCCGTCCAGCAGGACCACTTCATGGAGCCTGATAACATCCAGCGCGGAGATCAGGCCGCTGTTTTTGAAGATGCGGATCTCATTGAAGCTCAGCTGTGAGCTGTTAGGGAAATAAACGATCGAGCTTGTGCCTCCGTTCAGGATACCGCCTGTAGAGATCAGGTTGGAATAGGTCAGGGTGCTGACCACCACACCGTTGTTCAGCAGGCTGAAGCTCAGGCTGCCCAGCAGGTTCAGGTCAAGAACGCCGCCACCTGTGGATAATAAGATCCCGACAATTTTGTTATTGTAATTATTCCCGGAAAGCGCCTTCAGGGATATACCCTGGGAGCCGCCGAGCACACTGACAAGATTGCTCCATTCCGTATAAGTGTTAATATCACCATCCACTGATCTGGCCAGCTCGGCATTTTGAGTGGAAGTTAAACAAATGGTGGATCCCAAGATACAGGTAGTAGATCCGTTGAACATAGCTACTTCTGTATTGGCAGCTGTGATATTCGTGAGGCATTGGGCCTGCATTTTCAGGTTGGCTGCCAGCAGGAGGAGGAGAATTGTACATGTGCGTACATAGGCATGAAGGGCATATTTGCCCATCCGGTGTAGATAAGACTGCATAATTTACGATTTTTTATGGTTGTGATTTTGGTTCCGGTCTTAAGCAAATGGGGCTTACTGACACATAAGTGTTGCCCATATGCAAACACCCGTTACAATGGTATTGTAAGGGATGATTAAGATTTTGGTTTTGGTTTTTGGTTGGTTTTGGTTCGGTTTTGTTTGTTTGTTTATCATCTCATAGGCTGAAAAATTTTAAAAAAGTGAACAATAAGTGTTTATATTATATTTTTGTTATGAATTATATAACATTGAATTCATAACGCTGACAGGGAATATTTTGTTTAATCACATGTGAAATTAACAGAATACGCCCCGTTCAGCTCCTTTTTTCCCCGGATGCGGCAGTCGGTGATACAGAAGTATCACGGCGTACATTCCGGGATAGCGGATTACGTTACAGCAAAGACAAGTTGGTAAAAATGAATAAGGTGCCGGGTTCAACGGGCGCCTGGGGGCGGGTTCAATATCCTCCCGGAACGCTTGTGTGTCGTTAGCAACCTGTGTGGGTAATGACAGCTGTTTGCTATCACAGGATTTTTATGGTGTGGCTGAATAGGGTGTCAAAGAACTTAGGCCAGCGCACCTCCTCAAAATC
This sequence comes from Edaphocola sp., assembly GCA_037190225.1. Lineage (GTDB taxonomy): Bacteria > Bacteroidota > Bacteroidia > Chitinophagales > Chitinophagaceae > MKSF01. The sequence continues at coordinate 100,745 of JBBCJL010000009.1, forward strand.
CTCATAAGCCGGTTATAATAATATTATATGGCATTATGCTATGCAACAAATGACACTATTTTGCTAGTGTTGTGGCGGTAAAGTTAAAATATTTAATGGACAAAAGCAACCATTTCCTCCGCTTCTTTAAGGATCTCCTGCAGCTCCTCTTTATTTTTAATGATATGGGACAGCTGCGCTTTCTGGTCCAGGAGATCGCGGACAAGTATGATATTGCTATTTAGAAGCTGGCCTTTCCGCATTTCGGATAAGGCTGTGAGGCAGGTAACGGGATAAAGATAAGCCTCATCTGTCAGGTTTTTGATAGACCTGCCTTCGGGATAATCCCAGGAAAGAAGATTGATGCCGTAATAGGTGCCGAAGTCTACGGTATCTTTGGTAAAATAGGCGTTGGTGACCAGCCATCCTTTGGTAACATACCGGTCCTTCCCGAAATAATTATAGGGAATCCCTGTAACGTCCTTCATTCTTGACAGGAAATACATAGGGGTAGTGACCGGGATCTTGGCGTCCACATCATTCCGGAGCTTGCACTCCGCTATATGGAACTCATCATCCCTGATGGCCACCACATCTATCTCGTGCGTGACGGCATGACCTCTCAGCGTCTGGCTGCTGGCGGTCTTATAGCCCATATAGTGCATAAGGCTGCATACCCATTTCTCAAAATAGAAACCCGCGGGGCCCAGGTCGCGCAGCGCTTTCTTTAAGCTGTATTTGGCTGCATAGACCCTGCGGTGCTTTTTTAAATAATCAAAGGCTTTCTGGTACAGCTCCCGGGTACTGATCCCTTCGTACAGCTCTGAGGCTATCCGGTCATATACCTGGCTCACCTGCGCCTCCGAAGCGCCGGATTTTCTCAGTGACTGCTTTAAGCTTTCGGGTATGAATTCGACGAGCTCGCCTGAATATTTCTTTACTTTCATTACAACCTTTTTTCTCCGGATGAAGGTACATTAAAACTGGGATATAAGGCTTCCTCTCTGCTCGTCTTTCTCCACGTAGAGATATTTGGTGATATTCTCCTGCAATTCTTCCACGTGAGAAATGATGCCTACGATCCTTTGCTCCTTTCTTAAGCTGTCCAGTGTCTCGAATACTGTCTGGAGCGTTGCCTTATCCTGCGTGCCGAAGCCCTCATCAATGAAGAAGAAATTCCGCTCCTGCCCGGACCGGGCCTGCACGCTTTCCGCAAGGGCCAGCGCCATACAGAGCGATGCCTGGAATGCCTGCCCGCCTGAAAGTGTCTTAATGCTTCTCGGCTTACCGCCGTTCAGGTAGTCAGTGATCTCGAACTCATTCTGGTCGTTCAGCTGGAGCGACAGCTGGTTACGGGTAAGCCTGTGGAACCTTTCATTGGCATAGGAGCAAAGCTGCAGCAGGTAGGAACGCGATACGAATTCTATGAACCTGTCACCCATGAACAGCTTCCGGAGCGTTTCGAGATGAGCGGCCCTTACCGCAATGGCGTCATAGGACCGCTGCAAGGACTGCTGCTCCCTGAGCTGCCTGGCCAGGTGCTCCTGCTGTTCCTGCATAGCGGATATGCTCCCTACCAGCCTGTCCTTTTCCTGCTGCAGCGCAGCTACGGCATTCCGGTGCGATAGCAGCATACCCTCATCCACCGTCTGCCCGTTAAGCAGCGTTTCCAGCTCCTGCAGTCCTGCCTGCATGGTATTGTATCGCTGGAAAAAGCGGTCCAGCGCTTCCTGCTCCTGCTGTATGTCCGGCTGCTGCGCCAGGATCTCCCGGACCTGCTCCGGGGTGTCAAAGCCGGTTGTTTGCAGCGCTGACCGTATGTCGGCTTCCACCTGTGCTGTTGCTGCCTGGGACTGTGCGATGCTCTGCTTGGTGCTTTCCAGCTGGCCCTCTGTTTTGCTCACCTCCTGCTCCAGTTCTTTTAAGGCAGCGGCCAGGCTGTGATACCTGGTCTCTGTGTCCTGTATCTGTGCCGCTATGATGCGCTTTTGCTGCTCTACGGCTTCCGGGCCCTGCCGGATATAATGATTGGCGTCTATAACGGCAATATTCGAAAAATGGATGCTGATCTCGGCGTCCAGCGCGGCTGCCTGCCTTTCTATGACCGCTACACCTTCTTCAAACTTCATAAGGTCCAGCCGGTGCCGCTCAGCCTCCTGCTGCAGGGTTTCAAGCTGTGACCGCAGCGCCTGCTTCTGCTGCTCATTCCCGAAAAATGACTGCTTCAATGCGGGATAGGATGGCAGGTCGTTCTTCTCTATGGTGTCAAAGGCGTAGCCGGCTTCATGTCTCGCCAGGTTAGCTTCTCCATCTGCCAATGCCTGCTGCAGCTCTGCAAGGGCCTTTCGGTGCCCGTCAGCTTCCACGGCCAGCCTGTCACAGGCTTTCCAGTGCCGTTCCAGCTCCCGTTCAGCTTCCCGGCAGGCGTCCAGCCGGTTACGGATCCCGGTCAGTTGCGGGGCAAGGTCTTCGGCCTGCAGCACCCTGGGGTGGGCGGTGGCTCCGCAAAGCGGGCAGGGACAGCCTTCTTCCAGCGAGTGGGCATACTGCTGCAGTTCCGATCGGATCAGCAATTCCTGCTCTTCGGCCCGTATCTCCTGCAGGGATGCCTGCAGCTTGTCCCGTTGCTGCTCAAAGAGCGCGGTATAGGCCTCCTGTTGCGCCGGGTAGGGTGAAAACTGCTGCAGGGTATGCTGCAAGACCTGTTCCCGCTGGCTGCATTGCTGCCGGATCCTTTCGGTCTCCGCTGCGTATCGCTCCCTGGTCTGCAGCCACTGGTCCATTTGCTGTATCAGTTCGTAATTCAGGGGATGCTCCGCCAGTTCTGACTGGGCAGCTCTTACCTGCTGTATGTCCGCAGCCGTCTTTTCCGCTTCCTGCTTTTTACGGAGAATATGATCCTGCCCGGCGCGTATGCGCTGCTGCAGGTGCTCCTTATTCCGGAAGCAGGTGATGAGCCTGGTCGTAATGTCGAAATCCGACACCTGCTTATGCTTGTCGGACAGGTGTTCGTATGAGCTGCTGACCACGGCGTACTCCCCGGCGCAGGCTGCTTTTTGTGTCCTCAGCCGTTCCAGTGCGCTTTCCAGCTCTTCCCGGTGCCGGTGCAGCAGCTCCTGTTGTGTGTGAAGATGCTGAAGCTGGTCCATATGGCTTTTGAAAGTAGCCTGTACACTGATGTAGGTATGCAGCTGTTGCTTACGCAGCAGGAAGCCGGGTAATTGTGATTGTGCCAGTGCCGCTTCCTGGCGGAGCGCCCGGAGCCGCAGCCACTTTTCGTGAAGGGCTATGACAGAACGGAGGGCCGCTTCTTCTTTTTCAAGATGGTGTGCTGCTGCTGCCAGCTGCTGCCGTTGCCGTTCCAGCTCTGATGCGTAGAGGTCCAGCCTGGAGGGGTCCACGTCCGTATAGGCTTTCAGCTCACCTTCCAGCAGCAGTCTTTGTGCTTCCGCTTCTTTGTAATGCGTGCTGATCTTTTCGCTGAGGTCAAAACGCTGGAGCGCGAAGATCTCCTTTATCATCGTCCGCCGCTCTTTGGGCTTTAGCTCCAGGAACTCCCTGAACTGGCCCTGGGGAATGATGATGGTCCTTTTGAAATGGTCATAGCTCAGCCCGAGGATGTCGGCGGCGTTATTGCTTACGGGTATCCAGCTTTCATTTTCCCATTTATAGCCGCTCCTTTCCTTATAGGAGATATCATGAAACTTCTTTGTATTCCTTCTCCAGCGTGCTTCGAATTTGTAGCGCACACCTTCGTATTCGAAAATGAACACAATGGCTGCTTTGTCTGATCTCAGGTTCAGCAGGTTGTACCAGAAATTGGTGGTGTCCAGCCGGTCATTTTCACCATACAGCGCAACGCTGATCGCTTCAAGGATCGTGCTCTTCCCGGCGCCTACGGGGCCGAATATGCCGAACAGCCCGGTAGCGGTCAGGTCTTCAAAATCTATAAACTGTTCTTCCAGGTAAGCGTAAACACCCTGTATGGTCAAGGAAATGGGCAGCATAAAAAGAGGTCGGTTAAGCGTGTACGATTTCTGTAAAAATATCCAGCAGCTCTTTTCCCGGAGATAAGCCGGTCTTCTGCCTGAAGTAGGCTGCAAACAGGGAGGTGATGTCCTGGTTCAGGTCCAGCTGCCGTGCCGTTTCCGGGTGGGCCTGTTCGCTGCTGATCCTGGGAATGATAAAGACGATCCCTTTGTGCGCATCATACAGCTGCTTTAATTCGCCGGGCGTTAAAAAGGTATCTGAAAGCAGGGTCAGCTCCACAAGGCATTCGGGGTGGCCGTTGAGCCACAGCAGGCAGGAAGGGATATCGTTAAATGTTTTCCGGTACAATGGCTTACCCTGTGCCAGCGGTATCTTCTGATAAGCGATATCCTGCCCGGGGCAGGCGTCCAGGAGCATTACATATTTATGCTGTCCCGCTTCGCTGAAGCTGTAGGCCAGCGGTGAGCCGGGATATACTACCGGCCTTGAAGCTGTACCGATATTGTGGTACCGGTGCAGGTGGCCTAATGCGGTATAGCCGATCTGTTCCGGTATCGCATGGGTAAAGATGATATCCGCATTGCCTACTTTCAGGGGCTTTTCACCGTCCGGCTCTTCCAGCGGCTTTCCCACCTGCTGCATATACAGGTGCGTAACCAGGATATTGATGCCCTGCGTATCGCAATAGGTGTCTGCCAGCGTCTGCCAGTGCTCCTGCAGCAGGGTATGCAGCCCTGTGCCTTTATCATCGCCCAGGCAGCTCTTCAGCCGGTGCTCATTGGCAAAGGCGGTATGCAGTATCCGCAGGGGAGGGTGCTGCGGCAGCTGCAGCTCAAAGAATCCCTGGTCTGTCTTCGTGATAGCAAACCTGCCCGCTGCCTCGAATTCCTGTACCGCTGCACGGGGCCTGCCGATAAAGATAATGCCGCACTCCCTGGCCAGGGGATCAGGGCTGTCTATACGGTCCGGGCTGTCGTGGTTGCCGGCTATGGCTATAACGGGCCGCGCACCGTCCCTGGCCAGGCGTTTCAGGGTCTTATACAGCAGGCTCTGTGACTCCATAGGAGGGTTGAAGCTGTCATACAGGTCACCCGCGATGATCACCACATCTGCGGCTTCCCTGTCTGCTATGGCTATGATCTCTTCCAGTACCAGCAGTTGCTCCCCATGGCGGGAGAAATTATCCAGCCTTTTACCTAAATGCCAGTCTGCGGTATGTAGTATTTTCATAAATAGAATGATGTCTTATTTAGAGGTATATCCTGCAAATTACAATATTTATGCAAGCAAACAGGGTTGAAGTTCCTGTAATACATCGCCAGAATATGACGTTATGCCGTAAGGAAAAAAATAAAAGAGCCTTGTATGCTGGTGCAACAGGCTCTTTTGATAATCGTGATATGAACAGGATTTACATTCTTTCCGGTACCTGGATGCCCAGCATGCCCATGGTTCTTTTTAAGATACTGGCGGTCATACTGGCCAGCAGCAGGCGTACGGTCTTTATATTATCGTTCTCCGCCCTGATAATGGAGTGCTTGTCAAAGAAGGAATTGAACGACTGTGCCAGCTTAAAGGCATAATTACATAATACTGACGGGTTGTATTCATCTGCCGCCTGTGCCACTATCTGCGGATATTGTTCGAGGTGCAGCAATATGGCTTTTTCCAGCGGTGCCAGGGGCTGGCTGCTGATATCCAGCGCCGCAATACGATCTTCCCATCCTTCGTTCTTTTTCAATATGGAGCAGATACGGGCGTGCGCGTATTGGATAAAGGTGGCGGTAAATCCGTGCAGGTCTATGGACTCGGCAGGATTGAATATCATTTTTTTGCGGGGCTCTACCCGCAGCAGGTAGAATTTCAGCGCGCCCAGGCCGATCGTTTTATACAAGGCTTCCAGCTCTTCGGCAGTAAAGCCTTCGGTCTTACCAGCGGATTCCGTCTGCGCCCTGGCCAGGCTGATCATTTCGGCGATCATATCGTCAGCATCCACTACGGTACCTTCCCGGCTTTTCATCCGGCCGGAGGGCAGCTCCACCATACCGTAGGAAAGGTGGTAAATACCATCCGCGCAGGGTTCACCCAGCTTTTGCATGATCAGTCGCAGCACCTGCATATGGTAATTCTGCTCATCCGCAATGACATAAATGCTTTTCTGTGTATGATAATCGTTATACTTCAGTTGCGCCGTGCCCATATCCTGGGTCATATACACCGATGTGCCGTCGGCACGCAGCAGGAGCTTTTCATCCAGGCCGTCTTCCGTGAGGTCTATCCATATGGAGCCGTTCTCCTTTTTAAAGAGGATGCCTTTCTGCAGGCCTTCTTCCACCAGGTGCTTGCCCAGCAGGTAGGTATCGCTTTCATAGTAATACTTATCGAAATCCAGCCCGAGCGCTTTATAGGTCACATCAAAGCCCTCATATACCCAGCCGTTCATCTTTTTCCAGAGGCTGTATACTTCAGGATCGCCCGCTTCCCATTTGCGTAAGAGCTCCTGTGCTTCCTGCATGATCGGGGCTTCCTTTTCCGCTTCTTCCTGCGTTTTCCCCTGAGCTGTCAGCTCCGCGATCTCCGCTTTATAGGCGTCATTGAATTTTACATAATAGTCCCCTACCAGGTGGTCTCCCTTGATGCCGGTGCTTTCGGGTGTGGCGCCGTTGGCATAGCGCATCCAGGCGATCATAGATTTACAGATATGTATGCCCCTGTCATTGACCAGGTTGGCCTTAATGACTGTATAGCCGTTTTCTTTGAGGATCTCCGATACGGACCAGCCGAGAAAATTATTTCTCAGGTGGCCGAAGTGTAAAGGCTTATTGGTGTTGGGAGACGAATATTCTACCATAATGGAAGCATCTTTCGGGGCATGCTTTCCGAAGGCGGCATCATTATAATGGTCCCTGACAAAGCCTATAAAGTAGCTGTCCCGCACGCTAAGGTTCAGGAATCCTTTGATGACCTCGTAGGCGGTAAACAGCGGTTCCTGCTCTACCAGGTACTGGCCCAGCTGCTCGCCCAGGGCTTCCGGGCTTTGTCTTAGTTTCTTGATGAAGGGAAATAATACTATGGTATAATCACCTGTGAATTCAGGCTTGGTCTCATTGATGGTAATGTCTTCCGGCGTGATACCCGAATCCGGGAACAGGGCCAGGAAGGCCGCTGATGCTTTATGCTTGATGGTACTGGTTAAAGATGTCATATCTGTCTGCTTTTCTGAATATCCGTTAATGAAGGGATATGCAAAGATATATTTATTTCCGTAGTTACCGCAGCGGTCAGCCGCTTCCCCGGGCCACGGAACGACAGGGGGTGAGTTTTCGGGGGAATTTTTTTAAGAAAAATTTACAATACCCCTGAAACGCATTATTTTTATGCTTTAAAATTCACAGGATGAGATATTGTTTGTATTGGCTGATGATAGTTTTGCTGGGCAGCTGCACCTCTGTAAAGAAATATAATGAGCGGCTGGAAGCGCCGCTTACGGTAAAAGCCATGCACAGGGATATAAAGTATGTTCAGAAGAAACTGTTCGCCATGCATCCCGATCTTGATTGGTACACGGATAAGGACCGGCTGTACGCCTCTTTTGACAGCTTCCGGAATACCATTACCCATCCTATGAGCCCCGGGGAATTCTACATGCGTTTTGCGCCCCTGATAGCGCAGGTGAGGCAGGGGCATTCCGGCCTGTACCCGATGCAGCAGCGCTATACTAAGGAGGAACGGCAGCGGTATAAGGGCTCCAAAAGCCCGCTTGCGCAGTTCAGGCTGAAAGCGGAAGATAACAGGTATTACCTGGTGGAGGATCTTACGGTAGATACGCATCTGGTCAGAGGGGCTGAAGTATTGAGGATAAACAGCATCACGCCGCAGCTTTTAAGGGATACCTTCAGGAATGTCATTACAGGTGACGGGGATAAGAATGACGCTTATTTCGATCATGTCACGTCCTCTAATATCCTGGCGCTGTACAGCCGCCTCTTTGGCCGTGTGGATACAGTGGTGCTGAGCCTTAAAATACCGGACAGCACCTTTACACAGACCGTAGTACGGTCTTATAAGAACGAGATCGACAGCGTGGTGCAGTACAGGGATTCCCTTGCGGTAGCCCTTATTGAGTCCGACAGCCTGCTTACAGATTCTGTAAGGACAGTGATGGTAGCTGCGCTGAAAGAAAAATCGCCGGTAAAAAAAGAATATTACGGCTATAATGCAGAAACGGGCAAGTATGCCAAGGAGCTGGAAATCGTAGATTCCCAGCTGGCTATCTTTACAGTACGGAATTTTACGGAAGGCCTGTTTTATTCCAAAGGGTACCAGGAGGTTTTTGACAGCCTGAAAAAGCTGGGCATACCTAACCTGATCGTGGACCTGAGGGGTAACCCGGGAGGAAGGCTTACGGAGTTGCACAGGCTGCACGGTTACCTGGCTGCAGGCGACAGCTTTGCCACCATCCACCCCAGGACCAAAACGCTTTCTAAGATAAAGATGCCGTTCTGGACCCTTAAAAATATGCCGGTATGGCTGTATCCCATAGCGGTGCCCATAGTGACCGTAGACGGTATCATTTATTGCAGCAGGACAAGGTCTAACGGGGATGGTACCTATTCCTACCGGATGCGGCAGAGCAGGGTAAGACCGGCCAGCGACCTGAAGTACCAGGGAAATGTTTACATGATCACGGACGGCGGGACATTCTCCGCCGCGGCTATACTGGCTGCCAATTTCCATAGTGAGCAGAGAGGCATCATCGTCGGCCAGGAAACCGGCGGCGCCTATAACGGCACGGTCGCGGGCAAGCTGCCCATGCTGAAATTAAGGAGGACGCGGATGGTTTTCCGTGTGGGCACGATGAATATCTCCCCCTACAGCCCGCAAGGACTACCCGGCAGGGGCGTTATTCCCGATGTGCCGGTCAGTTCCGGGAAAGATGATGTCTTAAGGGATTACGACCGGGAGATAGCGTATATCAAAGAGCTGATATACGGCGTAGGGCCCGAAAGTGAAAGCAGTACGTTTTAGAGGAAATGGAGCGCCTGTATCATACAGGGCTGTCCAACCAAGTAAATAACCCTGTCATATTGAGCTAAGCCGGATATTGACAGGGTTTGTTTATTTTTAGGGTCTCTTGTATATATCAGCGGAGCTCCAGCAGGCGGGCTGCCTCGTCCCTGACCTGTTCCCGCAGCGTGTCATTCTTTTCGAGCGATTCACCGAAGGAAGGGATGATGTCTTTCAGCCTGTTCTTATAGGTTGATTCATACTTATCCGCGAAGCACTTCTTAAGCAGGTTCAGCATGACAGATACTGCAGTAGAAGCGCCGGGAGATGCGCCCAGCAGTGCGCCTATGGTACCGTCCCGGCTGGTAACCAGCTCGGTTCCGAATTGTAGTATAGCGCCTTTTTCCCTGTCGTTCTTGATAACCTGTACCCGCTGGCCCGCAGTTTCCAGCTTCCAGTCCTCGGCTTTTGCATCCGGGTAGAATTTTCTCAATTCTTCCACCCGGTCCCGGGCTGATAAGCGCAGCTGCTGGATCAGGTATTTTTCCAGCGCAAAGTTATTGAGTCCCACTTTGAGCATCGGGAACATATTGTACCATTTTACGGTCTCGAACAGGTCCCAGAGGGAGCCTTCTTTCAGGAACTTGGTAGAGAAGGTGGCAAACGGACCGAAGAGGATAGCCTTGTTGCCTCCTATCACCCGGGTATCCAGGTGCGGTACGCTCATCGGGGGGGCTCCCACGGAAGCCTGCCCGTACACTTTGGCGTTATGCTGCTCAGCGATCCTGGGATTATTGCACACCAGCCACTGGCCTCCTACCGGGAAGCCGCCGAATTGCCGGGCTTCAGGAATGCGTGATCTTTGCAGGAGCGCGAGGGAGCCTCCGCCGGCACCGATAAAGACGAAGCGTGCATGGACGGTCCTGGTATGGCCTGTGCTCAGGTCTTTTACCTTAACGGTCCAGGTGCCGTTGCTTTGCTGTTTCAGGTCGGCTACCTGGTGCCGGAGATGTATGTGGGTGTTCCCTTTTTGTTCCAGGTTTTTAATTAATATCCTGGTGAGCTCGCCGAAGTTGACATCGGTGCCCATATCTGAAAAGGTCGCGGCGATCTTTTCACCGGGATCACGGCCCGTAGTGATCAGGGGCGCCCACTTCCCGATCTGCCCATGGTCTTCCGAATAGGCCATGTGCCGGAATAATTTATATTTCTGGAGGGCATCGTATCTTTTCTTTAAGTAGGTAACATCCTTATCGCCGGTCACAAAGCTCATATGCGGCACTTTCCTGATGAATGATTTGGGGTTGGATATCCGTCCGGTCCTGATCAGGTAGGACCAGAACTGCTTGGAAACCTCGAATTGCTCCATGATATTGACGGCCTTAACGGTTTCTATGCTGCCGTCACCCTGTTCCGGAGTGTAATTCAGCTCGCATAATGCCGCGTGGCCGGTACCGGCATTGTTCCAGGCATCAGAGCTTTCTCCGCCTATTTTGTCCAGTCTTTCAAATATCTGAATGGTATATTGGGGCTCGAGTTCATTTAAAAAAACACCTAAAGTTGCACTCATAATACCTGCACCGATAAGTACTACATCCGTTTGAACTGCATTGCTCATGTCGTAAATGATTTATAATATTGATTTTTCTAAATGCTGTAGAAGCAAGCGAGTGCAAAATTACAATTAAATCGTTCTTAACGAAATATAATCTTCCGATTTAACAAAGTTCATATCTGGTAATTCCGGGTACAGGTTGGGATATGCGGCATAACGAGCAGCCGTAGCCGGCATATAAATAAGAACGCCGCAGCTTTGGGAAGACTGCAGCGTTCTGAAGGTAATGAATTTCTTACAATTCCAATAATGCCTGAACCGGGTCCTTACCGAACAACAGTAATTCCGGCTTTTCCAAAAGTTCTTTTACTCTTACCAGAAATCCTACCGACTCTCTGCCGTCAATGATTCTATGGTCGTAGGATAATGCCAGATACATCATGGGGCGGATTTCTATTTTACCATCTATTACCATCGCCCTGTCCTGTATTTTGTGCATTCCCAATATAGCAGACTGAGGTATATTGATGATAGGGGTGCTCATCAGTGACCCGAACACACCACCATTGGTAATGGTGAATGTTCCCCCTGTCATCTCATCTATTGTTAATTTATTATCGCGTGCCTTCTTGGCAAGCCCTGCTACCGCGCCTTCTATTTCAGCCATGCTGAGGCTTTCAGCGTTCCTGATGACCGGTACGACCAGGCCTTTCGGGGCAGATACGGCTATAGAGATATCACAGTACTCGTGGCTGATGATATTTTCTCCGTCAATATAGGAGTTGACGGCAGGCCATTCCTGGAGGGCAATGGTACATGCTTTGGTAAAGAAGGACATAAACCCGAGGTTGATGCCGTGCTTTTCCTTGAAGGTATCTTTGTATTTTTTACGGATATCCATAACGGGACCCATATCCACTTCATTGAAAGTGGTGAGCATGGCCGTTGTATTTTTGGCTTCCACCAGCCTCCTGGATACGGTCTTGCGGAGATTGCTCATTTTGGTAGCCTTCTCTTCGCGGCTGAACATCGGCTTGCCTGGTATACGTCCGGGGTTTTCCAGCGCAGAAAGGACATCGTGCTTCAGTATTTTACCGTTGGTGCCGCTGCCGGTAACCGTTGAAGGATTCAATTTTTTATCGGCCATTATGGCGTTGGCCACGGGCGTCGCTTTTACATCGGACTGTACGGGAGCGGAAGCCGGAGCCGCAGCTTTTTCAGGCTGTGCTGCTTGTGCCGCAGGCGCTGCAGACGCTTCCTGTGCCGGAGCGGCCGGTGCCGCGGCTCCTTCGGGCCGTGCAGCCTCATCATCTATCTTACAGGCAACATCATCTATATTTAATGTATCTCCCTCCTGTGCTACTATGTGCAGGATCCCTGCTTTTTCGGCGTTGAGCTCGAATGTAGCTTTTTCGGATTCCAATTCGCAAATTACCTCGTCCCTTTCTACCCATTCTCCGTCTTTTTTGATCCATTGAACGAGTGTTACTTCACTAATTGATTCGCCTACAGGTGGTACTTTTATCTCTATCATTTTAATATAGATATAATGAGTTTATAATAAAGTTGTGATTTCTTTTTTTAATGTGCGTACAAAGTTAAACAAGTACATTTAGAATGCAAAGACATTTTATTTATCGGGCGCAACGGGCCGTTAAAAGCCCATCAGCAGGTCTATGTCGGTGTACTTTAGGTTGAACCGCTTGGCTATGGTCTGGCTGGTCACGCATCCTTTGAACAGGTAAACGCCGTTACGTATGCCCTGCTTGGAGTGCAGCACATTTTCGATACCGCCCAGCTCCGAGCATCTCAGGATGATGGGCATCAGTACATTGCTGATGGCTTTGGAAGCGGTGCGTGATACGCCGGAAGCGATATTGGGCACGCAGTAATGTATCACATCGTGTTTGGCAAAAACGGGGTTTTCGTGCGTGGTGGCCCTGGACGTCTCAAAGCAGCCGCCCCTGTCAATGCTCACATCCACGATAACGGACCCGGATTTCATGGTCTCAACCATGCTTTCCGTTACCACTACGGGTGTTACGCCGTTAATGGGCTTCAGGGCGCCTACGACCACATCGGCAGTGCTCAGCTCTTTCTGAAGGGCCTTGGGGTCTATCACGGATGTGTACAGCCGGCGTCCCAGGTTATTCTGGATACGCATCAGCCGGTAGATGGAATTGTCGAATATCTTTACGGTGGCACCCAGTCCCAAAGCGGTCCTGGCGGCGAACTCAGCCACCACACCGGCTCCCAGTATCACCACTTTTGCAGGCGGGATGCCGGAAATGCCGCCCAGCAGGATGCCGGTGCCGCTGTGTATATTGCTTAAGTATTTGGCTGCCGTCATAATGGCGCTGCTGCCTGCTATCTCGCTCATAGAGCGTACGATAGGGTAGGTGCCGGAATCATCCTTAATGGAATCGAAAGCGATGGCGATGATCTTCTTTTTCATCAGCTGCTCCACCATCTTGGATTTCAGGAAGGGCAGGTGTACGGGGGAAATGATGACCTGGTTGGGCTGCAGCAGGCAGACCTCCTCTTCAGAGATAGGTGCGGACTTGATGATCATATCCGCCCTGAAGACCTCTGCCTTGTCATAGGACACTTGTGCTCCGGCTTCGCTGTAGTCATTGTCAGTAAAAGAAGAGCGTTCTCCCGCATTGTGCTCTATCACCACCCTGTTGCCGTTATTGACAAGGACGGCAACGGCATCCGGCGTGAGCGCCACCCTGTTTTCCTGGAAAGAGCTTTCTTTGGGAATACCAATGAAAATACTTCTCTGGCTTGGAATGATTTCCAGAGTTTCCTCTAACGGAATATAGGAGAATCCGGGAGTTACTGAAGGGCGCATAATCTTGATTTTTAATGAACCGGGAAAATCGTGGAGCAGGTGCCTGGCTATTTCTCGTTTAAAGATGATTTCAATGCATCAATGACCTTTACTTCTGTAGCATCAAAGTTACGTTCTGTCGCCAGGTACCACGATATCCAGTCACCGAGGTAGATCAGGTAGAATGCATTTTCCAGGTAAGAATTCCCTTTGGAGTATATTTCAAGGATATGAGGTGTATATTGTGCGATGGTTTCCTTATTCAGCTCCATCCTGAGCTTGGAGCGCTCATGGTCCATCTGGGTCCGTAGGAAGAATACCGCTTTGTTCGTATCGATATCTCTCCAGCCTACCAGCTCATTGTGGTTCATTTCCGGGATAACGTGGTGCCAGGCCAGCATTTTGCCGTTCTCATTGAACTGCTGCCGCCACCGTATGGCCACGCCTTCCATATTGTTCTCTATATAAATGACGGGCATTTTATGGGCAATGGTCCGGGCGATCCGCAATGCCTCCGCTTTGATAGCCTCTTCCTCCTTGTCCAGCAAGGAGATGGCGGATTGTATCTCGCTCTCAAAAGCATTGGAGATCAGCTCAAAATGTGCCAGCGTATTTAATATCTGGGTCATAGAATATCCCAGGCAGCTCCTGGGAGGGAAGCCTGCAGGAATACGGATGCAGTCCAGCCCGTTTTCCTCGGACAGCTCGGCGATTTTACCGCCGGAAGTGATCGTAACGATAGGACAGCCCAGGCGGATGGCATCTTTCAGGCTGTATATGGTCTCTTCCGTATTGCCGGAGTAGGAACATGTGATGACCAGCGTATTTTTATGGGTAAACCTGGGTAGCGTATAGGCTTTGCTCACTATCACAGGTACATTGATCTTGTCAAATACATAATTCTGAACGATCGTACCACCAATCCCGCTTCCGCCCAGCCCGATTATCAGAACATTGTCAATATGCGTATTTTTTGCTAACTTGAACTGATAATTGTGGGCAATATCTAACGCTTTCATCAGCTGATTAGAAAATCCTGCTATGAGTTTATCCATATTATAGATATAAAAATAACTTTTATAAAATTGAGCAAACTTAATCAATTAGGCAATAAGGGAGAGCATATAGCCCAATTATTTTTGAAGAATAAAGGCTATATTATCCTGCATACCAACTTCCGGTTCCGGTATAAGGAAGTAGATATTATCTGCCTTGATAAAGATACATTAGTTTTTTGTGAAATAAAAACAAGAGCTTCTAAAATATTAGGGTTCCCGGAGGATGCCGTTACCAGAAGAAAGCAGAATTACCTGAAAGAATGCGCTGAGCTGTTCATGCTCGATCACCCGCAATACACCCGGCTCCGGTTTGATGTGCTCAGCATCATTATTAATAAAAATATAACAGAAGAGATCGTGCATATAGAAGATGCTTTCTATTAATGTACCACTACCTGGAAAGCCTGCTCCCGCCTGTTCTCATTCTCATCCTCCGTTGTTATCCTTAGTGTATGCCGCCCTTTCGGCAGACCGGCAGGCACCTGGTAGCTGAAAGTGTTCCCTTTCCTGCTGAATACCAGGAACTGGTCTCCCAGGAATGCTTTGAAAGACCGGATACCCGTGCTCTCTTCCTGCACGGTGACCCGTACCGTGGTGTTCGGTTTCCACTCGGAAGGAACAGCAGCTATGATCCGGGGCGCTACCGTGTCTATGGTCACGAAGTAATGCCCCATCGTCCGGATCCTGGCAAAAGCGTACCCGTTTACGAAAGAGGCCTTCAGTCCTGTCTGCGGTTGGGCGCCCGGCAGCGCCTGGGCCTTCACCTCGTGTATGAGTACCAGCTTTTTACGCAGCTCAAAAGGTACGGGCCGCAGCAGCCTGATATATAATTCCTGGGCGCTCGCCAGGGGTATCCGGTTGTGGTGCAGCTGTAAAAGACAGGACCAGGGGCTGCTGCCCGGCTGTTTCCGGATGTCCAGCAGGACATCATCGTAAAAGGCATAGGCATCCGTTTTGAAGACATAATGCCTGTCCCGGTAATCGAAAGCATCGGTGACCTTCCTCGCCCGGGAAACGGCAGGCGCACCGGAAGGCTGCATACACTGAACGCCAAACCGCAGCTCGCTGGTATTCCCGTTAAAGTCGCTGACCACGATCCTGATGCTTTTTACCCGGCCGTCAGACAGGTCTATCTCGCCGTTCCGCTCCAGCACCTTGTAAAAGCTCAGCCCGTTGTTGTAAGACCTGGACAGCAGCTGTATCCATGCCTGCTGCTCTGCCTTGTATTTGTAGTCTGTGTACCCGTTGATGCACCTGTTCTCGGCAAAATCCAGCTCGTCCATCTGGGTACGGTACAGGAGCTGCCCGTCCACGTACATTTCAGTTTTGTACACGCCCAGGTTGTTGGTGCTGTTATCCATATAGTCATCGGCTATAAGTCCCAGCTTGATGACCGGGTCGGTAGTGATGACGGTCTGCGGGATGATATACTGGTTGCCCGGGGCCTTTACCGCGGTGAGCAGCGACGGGCTTTGCAGGTAGATGCTGGCAGCGGCGTTGTACACTGCCGCTTTGCGGATGACGGGCGGGGTGGCGTCCCTGATATCAAACTGGAAATGCAGGGCGTTGATCACGTGCCGGGAAGCGGTGTTCCTGATCTCAAAATGCAGGTGCGGCGCTACAGAGCCGCCGGTATTGCCGGAGTATGCTATGCGCTGGCCTTTGGAATAGTATAGCGTAGCGGAATCCGGCTCAAAATCCACGTTCCATTGCCGGGCCAGGAGCTGCTGCTGCAATACCGCCTGCTGTATCTTTTCGTCAAAGCTGTTCAGGTGCGCGTACACGGTGGTATAGCCGTTAGGATGCTGCAGGTACAGGCAATTACCATAGCCGGAATGCGAGACCGATACCCTGCTGATAAAGCCTTCGGCCGCGGCATAGACAGGCAGGTCCTCTTTCTGGCTGGTCTTAATGTCCAGCCCCGTATGGAAATGGTTGGGGCGGAATTCGCCGAAATTGCCCGCAAGGTCGATAGGGATATCCATAGGATTGCGGAAATAGCCTTTGGGGTAAGCCGCCTGTGAGCGGGTTCCCTGGCTGTATAAAAGTGCCGCCAGTAAGGCCAGTGACCGGAGCGTTCTCATATTTCCTGGTTTGATGCTTTGTCAAAAATATACATTCACGCTTTATTTTGGATGGTAGTGATAGTTTAAAATAGTATTTTTACCTTTGACATCTTATAAATTGTGAAATATTATGCCTTCATTCGATATTTCTGCCAAAGCAGACGCCCAGACATTGGATAACGTGATCAATATTGTCAAGAAAGAAATTGCCACAAGGTACGACTTTAAAGGCGCCCACATCGTTGTGGAGCTGGATAAGAAGAATTTTATGGTGAACCTGGAGTTTGAGAATGATATGCAGCTGCGCCAGCTGGAAGATATGCTGATCACCAAAGCGATGCGCAACGGCCTGGAAGCCAGCACCTTTAATTTTGAAAAGGAATACCATACCTCCGGTAAGGTACTGAAAAAGCAGGTGACGGTAGTGAACGGTCTCAGCAAGGATGACGCTAAAAAGGTCGTGAAGCTGATCAAGGACAGCGGGCTTAAGGTCCAGCCGGCCATTATGGATGATATTGTCAGGGTTACCGGAAAAAAAATTGATGACCTGCAGGAGGTGATCCAGCTGTGCAGGAAATCCAGCCTGAACCTGCCGCTGCAGTTCGTAAATATGAAAAACTAACCTTTCCCCATTCCTACTATTATGTTCCCGACATTTCAATATTTGGTTGACTATTTCCTGGGTGTAGATATTCCCGGGCTGAGCTTTTTAAAGACCTTTGGCTTCCTGGTAGCCGTATCGTTTATCGCGGCCGCTGTCGTGATCCGGAATGAGCTCAAAAGATATGCCGATGCAGGAATATTCCAGGGTGTGGACAGCGTAGAGATAGTGAATAAGCCTGTGCGTATGCAGGATTATCTTATCAACGGTCTGCTGGGCTTTATAGCAGGCTATAAGATAGGCGGCTTATTCGGGGCCGGGCCGGAAGCCGCCGAAGACCCGATCAATTATATTATGTCCGGGCAGGGCAGCCTTACGGCGGGTATCGTGCTGATGCTGGTATTTGTGGGACTGAAATATATGGATGCCCGGAAAGTAAAAGGCCTGGCGCCGGCTGAAAGGAAAGTAAAGCTGTTCCCGCATCACCGGGTGGCCGACCTGCTCCTGATAGGGGCGGTGAGCGGCTTCGCCGGGGCAAAGATATTCAACGCCTTTGAGACCTGGGACAGCTTTGTAAAGGACCCTATGGGCAGCCTCTTCTCCGGTTCGGGGCTTACCTTCTACGGCGGGCTGATCATGGCCACGATAGCGCTGTATTTCTATGCCCGGAAGAAGAACTTCTCCTTTGCACGCCTGTGCGATGCCGCGGCGCCCGCGCTGATACTGGCCTATGGAATCGGCCGTCTCGGCTGCCATTTCGCCGGTGACGGGGACTGGGGCATCTATAACAGTGCTTATATCACGCAGGCGGACGGTACCCTGGTAAGGGCGCAGCCCGGGGAGTTCGAGCAATATGTAGCAGCCAACCCCGGCCTGTTCACGGAATTTAACGGCCATGTGCCTCATAAATACGCGCCGGCTCCCTCCGGTGTGCCAAGGTGGATATATGCGCAGAATTACCCGCATAATGTGAACAGGGAAGGTATCAGGATCAAAGGATATGAAGGCAGCTATCCTACCGTGCTGCCGGCAGCCGTATTCCCTACGCCCATATATGAATTTTTTGCCTGTTTGCTGATATTCGGGTTCCTGATGCTGATCAGGAAGCGTATGCGCTGGCCGCTGCAGATATTCGGCATTTACCTGATATTCAACGGCCTGGAAAGGTTCCTGGTAGAAAAGATCCGGGTGAATTATAAATATGACTGGGGATCCATTCAGCCTACACAGGCGGAGATCATCTCCTTTATATTTATCGTGCTTGGCCTGTACCTCTGGCTGATGAATCCTTATAAAAAGAAGGGGCTGCCGGCATCTAAATAATCATGGGTATGGAGCATGTGATCTGGAAGCGCCGGCAGCTGCTGGTCAATGGCCGGGAATGGATGACCTTTGAAACAGACAGCGCGGCAGAGCAGGCTGTACTGGTATATAAGGCCCTGGGCCTGGCCTATCCCAAGTTTTATAAGATGGATATACTATCCAAGGTGGCTTACCTGTGCAGCGAGCTGCTGCTAAAGGATAAGGCTCCGTCCGCCTTTGACCCGGCCAGGACGGCTGCCTGTATTTCCACGGCTGACGGCTGCATAGAAGCAGATACCCGGTTCCTGGAAAGCACGGAGACGATCCCAAGCCCCGCTTTATTCGTATATACCCTGCCTAATATCATGCTGGGAGAGATCTGCATACGGCATAAGCTGAAGGGGGAGCAGATCTGCTATAGCACACCCCTTATGGACAAGGAGGATATGCGCTTTTACCTGCAGGATATCTTTACGAACCGCCGCCAGGAGCATTGCCTTTGCGGTCATGTGAATGTGCAGGATGATCTTGCAGATGCGGAACTGTACTGGGTGGACAAAGCTACCTATACATCGCTGTAAGACCAATGGCTGCGCGGCGCTGTCATTTCATTATCCTGCTTACAGGGTCTCATCGCCTTTACTGTCAACGATAATGGTTACCGGCCCGTCATTGACCAGGCTGACCTGCATATCCGCGCCGAATATACCTGTCTGAACTTTATGAGGCAGTAAGGTTTCCAGCTGTGTGACCAGGTATTCATATAGCGGAATGGCCTGTTCCGGCCGGGCCGCTTTGATAAAGGAAGGCCGGTTGCCTTTATGGGTCAGCGCATGGAGCGTAAACTGGCTGATGATCAGTATTTCACCGCCCGTGTCCCGGACGGAAAGGTTCATCTTTCCAGCTTCGTCCGAAAATATACGCATCCGGGCGATCTTACCGAGCAGCCAGTCGGCATCTTGTTGCCGGTCTGTCGTTTCAATGCCCAGCAAGACGAGCAGTCCCGACTGTATGCTGCTTTTCACGGCATGGTCTATGCTGACGCTGGCCTGTGTGACCCTTTGTATCACTGCTTTCATTATCGCCTGGTTTTTAGCTCAAACATACACATTTTTTATGGTACGGGTCAAGCCCGGCAGGAATTGCTGTTGTAACAGGAGAAGCCTGGAGCGTATTGTGGCTATACGCCCTGTATGGATATAATTAAAACCTGGCAGTTTTTTTAAGCTACCAGGTTTATTATCTTAATGTTTGGGGCAGGACTTGCAGGGCTTTTTACCCTTTTTACAGCATTGCTTGGCTTCACCACACATACCGTTTCCGAGGTAGCCGCCGCAGCGAAGGAGATCATACTCAGAAGGGCTGAAACGATAGGTGCGGGCCGGGCCCGGCGTTTTCATTATTACAGCTTATCAAAATAAAGGTTCAGCGTATCGCCTCTCAGGCCTATCCTCATAGCTTCGAGGGAGATGATCTCGTTAGGTGCGATATTGCCGAGGTTCACGTTACAGCCCAGGAGGTTAAGGAAGAAGAGCTGCTGGGCTTTCTGGGGCGCTTCCCAGATCACTTTTTCGGCGGGTATCTGGGTGAGTATCTCATCTACCAGGCCTTCCCGGACTTCCCCGCTGCCCCTGTATATGCCGATATTGCCGGCCTCACGGGCTTCCGCGATCACGAATGATGAGCCTGCGTTCAGCTCGCTCTGCATCTGGTTGAGCCATTTATAAGGGGCCATTACATTGGCGGCATCCTTGGACCCTACTTCAGAGAATACGGTAAACCCTTCTTTGGCAAAGCGTTCAATATACTTACATTTTTCATTGTGGGGAATGGTAATGCTGCCATCCGATATTTCAACGTGGGTCATACCGAAGCTCTTCACGGAAGCGATATAATCTTCCATTTGTCCTCTCATCAGGTAGGCTTCAAATAGGGTCCCACCGAAATAAAGCGCTATACCTGCATCTAAATAGGTGCTGATCTTTTTTTCCAGATCAGGTGTTACGTAGGATGTGCCGAAACCTAATTTTACAACATCTATGTAGGGCTTGCCTGCTGAAATGAGATTTTCCGCTTCAGCTACGCTTAAGCCTTTATCCATGATCATCGTCAATCCGCTTATTCGGGGCCGGGCTGTTCTTTCTGGTATTTTAGTTAATGGGATCAATGCCATCCTTGGGTCATTTTTTATATTATAACAATATCTGATTCCCGTGTAGGGTAGTGAGAACCAGGGTGCAAAAATACAGTTTTCTTCAGAAAGTTAATATTATCTCCTTCCTGATGATAAAAAATGGGATTGATATATCATCAATCCCATTTGAATGTGTGCATATAGTATTAGATACTTACGGTATTTGTTCTGCCGCTGATCCTGCCTGTTTTCATCAAGCCGTCGTAGTGACGCATTAATAAATGGCTTTCGATCTGCTGGAGCGTGTCTAAGATCACACCCACCCCGATCAGCATAGAGGTACCGCCGTAGAAATCCGAGAAGCCGCGGGTCACGCCTGCGAGGATCGCCAGGCCGGGCAGGATACCTGCAATGGCCAGGAATATGGAACCCGGGAGGGTGATCCTGTCCATTACGGCGCCGATATAGTCTGCCGTTGGCTGACCGCTGTGTATGCCGGGAATAAAGCTGTTATTACGCTGCAGGTTGTCTGCAAGCTCGTTCGTATTGAAGGTCAATGCCGTATAGAAATAGGTAAAGGCAATTACCAGGAATGCGTAGATCAGGTTGTACCATAAGGAGCCGGGATCGTTCATCGCCTGTATAAACTTATTGGCGCCAGGGTTATCCGTAGCAAAGCCGGCTACCATGGAAGGGATGAAGAGCAGGGCCTGGGCAAAGATGATCGGCATTACACCGGCGGAGATCAGCTTCAGGGGAATGAAGTTCCTGGAGCCTCCGGTCAGCTCTTTGGTGGCATTGTTACCCATTACCTTACGGGCATAGGTCAACGGTATTTTCCTTACTGCCTGTGTCAGCGCGATCAGTCCTATGATCACCAGCACGAAGAAGGCCATTTCAATGATAAAGAAGATCACCTTATCATTCTCTACCTTGGTCTGCCATTCCTGCAGCAGTGAGTTCGGGAGACGGGCGAAGATACCCACCATGATCAGCAGGGATACGCCGTTTCCAATACCTTTTTCCGTGATGCGCTCACCCAGGTACATTACAAAGAGCGTACCCGCGGTCAGGATGATCATAGTTGAGATGTAGAAGAAGGGGGTACTTACTGCATATACGCCGTTAGTGGCCTGGTTGATGAACTGGATGTATGCGAAAGCCTGGGCAAAGGTTACGATAATGGTCAGGTAGCGCGTGTACTGGTTCATTTTCTGCCTCCCGCTTTCTTCTTTCTGCAGCTTGGCGAACTGTGGTATGATGATACCAGCCAGCTGCATAAAGATGGATGCGGAGATATAAGGCATTACACCGAGGGCGAATATGGCCGCGCGGCTGAAGGCTCCCCCGGCGAACATATTGATCAGTCCCAGCAGACCATCCTGAGCGGCATCTTTATCCAGCATGGCAGGGTCTACTCCGGGTAATACGATATAACAGCCTATCCTGTACACCAGGATCAGACCGAGTGTCAGCAGAATACGTTTACGGAGCTCTTCTATACTCCAGATGTTCTTAAGTGTATCGAGAAATTTTTTCACTTTATATGAAATATTTTACATTGGATTGCGAATAAACAACAAAAGGTGCATTTTACCAAATTTTTATAAACCTCAATTTAAATAATATTAGGAATATTTATATTAAGATTGTAAATTTTAGGCAAATGCACCTTTAAAGTTATGTTGAAATTCTTTTCTCCAACTTTAAGGTAATGAAAAGAATGCTGGGGGCTATTATGATAACAGGATGTATGATTACATAATAGTAACGGTACCGCCGGCAGTCTCAATAGCAGCTTTTGCTTTTTCACTTACTGCATTCACTACGAAATTGATCTTGGTGGAAATTTCACCGTTACCCAGGATCTTTACCAGGTCCGTGCGGTTGATCAACCCGTTGATGTACAGGGTCTCCAGGGAGAATTCCTGTAATTCGTATTTCTCAGCCAGGTAATCTACCTGACCTAAGTTGAACACTTTATATTCCACACGGTTCCTGTTCTTGAAACCACGCTTCGGCATACGGCGCTGGATAGGCATCTGGCCGCCTTCGTGACCTATCTTGGACTGGTAACCGGTACGGGATTGCTGTCCTTTGTTACCTTTTCCGGCGGTTACACCGTAACCGGAACCTTCACCGCGACCTACTCTCTTTACTTTGTGCTTGGAACCTGCAGCAGGCTTTAAATTGTGTAATTGCATGATTGAATACGTTTTTTACTTACGCGGTGTATTTGCAACCGCTCGCTTTAATGAAAATGAAAAATATAGCTGACAGTGTGCCCGCACATCTGCAGGCACACTGAAAAATAAGGATTAGGCGTTTACTTCTTCAACCTTTACCAGGTGCAGAACCTTGGCTACCATACCTTTAACCTGGGGAGTAGCTTCTACTTCAACACTTGAATTTAATTTACGTAAACCTAAAGCAATAAGCGTACGCTTCTGACGCTCAGAGCGGTCAATCGCGCTTTTAACTTGAGTTACTTTTATTTTTGACATGACTTTTATTATTTAAATAAGGTGTAAAAATGTTAAATGATCATCCGGGAAAGCACGTTGGGCTGCCGGTTTTAACCATTAAATACTTTTTTCAGGCTTACGTTACGCTGCTTGGCTACCTGAATGGGCTCGCGTAATTCGCTCAGCGCCTTTACTGTGGCTTTTACCACGTTGTGAGGATTTGCAGATCCCAGGGATTTAGCCAGTACGTCTGTGTAGCCTGCGGCTTCCAGTACGGCGCGCATGCTGCCCCCGGCCAGTACACCGGTACCTTTTGCGGCCGGCTTGATCAGTACTTTTGCAGCACCTGCCTTAGATAAGATATCGTGTGGTAAAGTACCGTTCATTACAGGCACTTTGATCAGGTTTTTCTTGGCATCATCGATACCTTTGGCAATAGCTTCCTGTACTTCCTTGGCCTTACCCAGACCCTGACCTACCACACCATTGCCGTTTCCTACCACTACCAGGGCGGAGAAACTAAATGCGCGACCACCTTTTGTGGTTTTAACAACGCGGTTGATGGCAACCACCTTGTCTGTTAATTCTGTTTCAGAACTTTTTACTCTGTTATTTTGAGACATTTTTTAACTTTTGAATTTTCAGGGTACCGGACCCTGTGACCAATAATACTTTTATTTAAAATATTCCAGCGCCTGTAGCGCTGAGATGCGGGAGCGGCCGGATTAGAATTTCAGTCCGCCTTCACGTGCGCCGTCCGCCAGGGATTTAACACGTCCGTGATACAGGTATCCGCCACGGTCAAAGATACATGTTTCAATACCTAAGGCCTGGGCTTTCTGCGCGATAGCCTTACCTACGAGGGCGGCGATCTCAGATTTGGTGCCTGTTGCTGCGGCGATATCTTTCTGACGGGAATTGGCAGCTGCCAGTGTAACTCCGCTTGCATCATCGATCAACTGAGCGTAGATGTCCTTGTTGGAACGGAAAACCGATAAGCGTGGTTTTGCTGAAGTTCCGTTTACATTTTTACGAATGCGCCAACGTAATTTCTGACGACGTAAAACTGTTTTTGCTGTTTTAGCCATTTTAAATTGTTTTGCACGGGCTCACCTTACGTTCAACATCAGGGCAATTATAAATGTACCTTTTTTACATGGATTATAGTCACCCATTGAAAGCTGTAAGACGGCTGCCGAAGGTTAATGATAAAAATAGACAATACGTCTAAATTAAATAAGGATGCAAAATTACTACATTATTCTGTTTATCAAAATTTATTTTTTAAAATAATTATATTAACAATGCGTTATAGTAAGTATTTCCAAAAAAAATGTGTTCCTACCCAATAAAATATCACCTTTGTGCGTCTAATACTATTATACTGCCGGATATAAACCGGGTATCTTTCTTATATGAGTCCATACAGATTATACATAGCCAGGATAGTTTTCAAGCATCTGGATCATCCCCAGGATTACATACTGTTCACCTATTGTATAGATGCCATTAATTATAAAGAGGCGTACCAGCGTGCGCTCATAGTGGCCAGCGAGCAGTTCGCCGAGCTCAATAAAAAAAGCCGTTACAGCTTTGTAGGCCTGCAGGAGCTGACACTGCTGAACAGCATACAGAGCGAAAATCAAAGATCCCTCATCTCCGATAATGTGTCTGACGTGGACGAGGACGCGCTCAAGACCTACCATGACCAGCTGATCCTGAAGCTGAGCGACCTGAGCGTATAAGCCTGTAATTTTTCATACTTCTTAAACCATTTAAATACGTTATAGTCTATGTGTTTAAATGGTTTTTAATTTTTAATGCGTTATTTTATGAAAAGGATATTACTATTACTGCTGACCGGAACATTGATACTGGCCCTGGCCTCCTGCCGCAGATATGCTCCTGCGCCCGTAGGACCACGCCTGGTAGCCTACCAGTATGTGGATGAATTCAATGATAACAGGGGCAACTGGGCTTTTGCCGATGGTCCCAACCTGGCATATGGCGTAATATCCGGTGGTACTTTCAAATTCGACTATAATGACGATGGTTCCCAGGCCTATTATGTATCCAAGGATATTATCTTTAATATGGATGAGGATTTTACAGTGGAAACCAAGCTGGGTTCCGACAATACTTTCGGTCTCCTGATAGGCTATAATGCCTCCACGGGCAGCTACGGCTATTCCTTTACCATTGACTATAACGGAAAATATGCCTTATATGATGAGGGTGGTAACGGGTTCGGCAACCAGATCACCGAGATCATTTCTCCCACTTACTCCGGTGCGGTGAACGGCAACGGCGACTGGAATACGGTCCGCATCGAGCAGAGGGGCAGCAGGTGGATAGGGTATGTGAACAACAGGGAGGTATTCCGGGTGCCTGCCCGAACCCTGATGGCGGGCAGTGTAGGCTTTGTTGCGGTACCTTTTACGCAGGGAGAAGCGGATTATATCCAGGCAGATTGGTTTGAGCTGGAATAATATTTTTGTAAATCTTACGTTATGGAATGTAGCCGGGTAAAACAGCTCCCGGCTACATTTTTTTATTACATTCATTTTTCGGATCCATATGAAAGCATTCAGCTCTGTTTTTATTGCCTGCCTGGTCATCCTGCTTACCGCAAATTTTTTCCTATCCTGCAATAAGCGTCCCTGCGGCGACCCCTATGTGGAGCATTACCGGGAAGTGCCGGATTTCAGGGGCTTTGACGCAGATCTGAATGCCAAGATAACCTATACTTACGGCGCTGTGCCCGGTGTCAGGATCCATGGCGATTCTGCGACCCTATCAATGATAGGCTATCACGTGACAGGCGGCATACTGGTGCTGCGGTATACAAAGCCGAACGCCGCGCAGGCCCGTCCGGTAACCATTATCCTCACTTCCCCGGAGCTGAGGACGGTCAGCGTAGCCGGTTCGGGCAGCCTCGTAATGCCCGTGCTGACCGCGCCGGAGCTTACCGTGAAGATGGCAGGCAGCAGCAATGTGGTGATAGGCTCGCTGGAAGCCGGCAGAGCTAACGTGTCCGTCCTGGGCAGCGGCAATTTTACCATGGAAAGCGGTACCGTGCAGCAGCAGAAGATATCAGTAGCAGGCAGCGGCTATGCCGATGTGAGCAACTGTGAGATCACCGCCGCGGCAGTGAGCATATCGGGCAGCGGTGATGTGTACGGCAGACAGCAGGCGGATGTGCAGCTGCAGCAAACTGGTTCCGGCCGGCTGATCCGTAAAGAATAGTTATTTCTCGTAGTTTACCGCGCGGCTAAGGCCCATTTTTCATAAATACGCTGTAATTTTATTTCCCGGATCCGTTCTGTGGTGGTCTTTTCCCGGTCGCCGGAATAGCTTATATACGCATCGGGATCCGGTAATATTCACTACATAGCAGCTTATTTATGAATTTTTATACCAGGAAACTTGTCAAGCCGGAAGACCTCAACTCCAATAATACCTTATTTGGCGGCAGCCTTTTGAGATGGGTGGATGAAGAATCCGCTATTTATGCTATTTACCAGCTGGGCACGGGCAAATGCGTAACAAAGTATATGTCCGAGATCAACTTTATAAGCAGCGCCAGGCAGGGAGATGTAGTGGAAATAGGCATCAAGGCCACCGCTTTCGGCCGTACCTCGCTTACGCTGACCTGCGAAGTCAGGAATAAGATCACCCATAAAACGATCCTTACCATTGATAAGATAGTCTATGTAAGCGTTGATGATGAAGGGAGGCCCTGGCCTCACGGCAGGGATCACATCCGTTACAGTGACGACCGCCTGAAGGAAGAAGAATAGAACCTGCATTGCAGGGCGGGCGCCCCCGTTGCGCCGGACAGATCAGAACCAGGCCGAGTAACGGATCCCTAAAGGGATGGATATCCCGTTGATATGTACCGAAAACCCGGCGGCGGTACCATCCGCAAATGTGAAGCTGTGCCTCATAAATGCTTCACGGCCTTTTTGAAACATCCCGCTGATCCCGGCTTCCGCGAAGAGGGCCAGCTCGTGCCGGTGCTGTTGATCCAGGTAATACCCGGCTGTCAGGGGAATAGCTGTCTCCCAGCGCCGTAGGGTCCCGGTATATACTGCTGCCAGTACTTCCCGGACATAATTGTCATTGGAGTGACGGGAAGCGGTAAGGGTGACGGCGTCAGGATTAAGCCTGTATCGCTGTTGCAGCCCGGCCTGTATCCAGTACCGGTGGAAACCGGGAACCGCTATCCTGTAATGTATGCCCGCCCCGATGCTCCACTGGCTGAAAGTGAGGGTGGACCAGGTATTATTATACCCCCTTGCCGTAAAGCGTGTCCGGGTATGGTCCAGCGCTGTCTCCAGGATCAGCCTGTGGAAGGGCGCGGGCTTCCAGGCGGTCAGGCTGCCGGCCCGGACGTGTATGCCCGGCGGAAAATGGTACAGCTCCCGGTCATAATGGTAGTGGTTCAGGAACAGGGTAGCACCGCCCTGCGCATAGAGGCCCCATTGCAGCAGGGACTGCTGCCGGTCCTGCCCGTACATGGGGACCGCCAGCACCAGCAGGGCGGCAGACAGGTATGTTTTCAGATGGCTTTCCATATTATTTCCGTATAATGCCGGGTAATTTCAGCCCGCCCAGCTCCGAACGGAACCATTTCAGTACTATCGTTACGAACAACACCAGCAATACCACGCCGCTGCCGGTGCTGATGAAGAAAGACAGCGATGAATGGTCCTCTGTATGAAAGGCGGCCTTTACCAGTGTGTGGAGTCCGAATATGCCCAGCATCAGTAGGATGAT
The DNA here is from genome assembly GCA_037190225.1 of Edaphocola sp. Classification (GTDB taxonomy): domain Bacteria; phylum Bacteroidota; class Bacteroidia; order Chitinophagales; family Chitinophagaceae; genus MKSF01. The sequence goes on from JBBCJL010000009.1 coordinate 128,514, forward strand.
CTTTCCGATATCCGCTAAGGGGTAAGGTATGGGGAAATATTTCTGTCCCGCTGCATAGGATACCGCGATCATCGCGAAATAGCAGGCGAAGGTGACCCAGGCGGTGGCATACATGCCGTAATAGGGTATGAAGATATAATTGCCCGCCAGTGTGATGACCGCTCCCAGCAATGTTATATAGATGCCGGCGCGCATCCTGTCGGTGATCTTGTACCAGACGGACAGGTTGTAATAGATGCCCAGGCAGATATTGGCCATCAGCAGGATGGGCACAATGCCCAGCCCGGAACGGTAAGCGTCTGCGATCAGGTATTTCCAGGCATCTATGAATAACATGGTAAACAGGAAAGCGATACAGAGGGTGAATACGAACCACTTCATGACCTTCGCGTACAGCAGCGGGGAGTTTTTATCTGCCGCCTGCTTGAAGAAAAAGGGCTCGGCAGCCATCTTAAAGGCCTGTATGAACAGGGTGATGAAAATGGCCAGCTTGTAATTGGCCGAATAGATGCCCACCAGCATTTTGGATATATCCGGGCTTACAGGCAGCAGCTTGGCCAGCATCAGCCTGTCCAGCACTTCGTTCACCATGCCTGCAAGACCGATCACGATCATAGGGCTGGAATACCTGAACACCTCTTTCCACAGGGCCGGGCTGATACGGAAGCGGAAGGTGCGCCATTCTTTAAAGAGCATCAGGATCACAAACAGGTTCATGAGCAGGTTGGCCAGCAGCAGCAGGCCCATCCTGTTCTGGCTGAAGTACCATTCTTTTCCCCAGGCCGAAGGGTGGTTTTCATAATACAGCGGCAGGTAAGCGATCAGGAAGACGACCAGGATGATATTGATGATAATGCCGCCCAGCTTGATAAAGGCGTACTTCCGCGGCTGGCTGTTCTGCCGCAAACGCGCGAAAGGTATGGCTGCTATGGCATCCAGCGCAATAATGGCCAGCGCCCACATTATATATTCGGGGTGGTCGTAAAAGCCAAGGTAGGCGTTGATCTCTTTGCTGAAAAGGCCGATACCGGTACACAGCAGGAGAGAGGAGAGCAGCAGGGAGCCGAAAGTGGTCTGGAAAAGCCGGTCTTCGCTGACACCTGCTTTATTGCTGAACCGGAAATAGCCGGTCTCAAAACCGTAGGTGAAAATGATGTTGGCAAAGGCGATACAGGCATACAATAAGCTGTAATCGCCATATTCGGCTACTCCCTTGGCATCGCTCATCAGGTAGGAGAGTATAGGGGTCAGCAGGTAGTTGAGCATCTTTGCCCCTACGCTGCTCATCCCGTACCAAAGGGTTTGCCCTGCTAATTTTTTGATTGTTGACACCTGGTAATGTTTATGCAGACAAATGTACAATATTAACTTCTTTCACTGAGCTCCAGCCACCGGAGCTCTTTTTCTTCCAGCTCGCTGTTGAGCTGCTGTATCCGTTCGGCGGCCTGCTGGAGCGCTTCATACTCCATGGCCCCGGTGCTCATTTCCTGCTCCAGGCGGGACTTTTCCGCTTCCAGTTTTGGAATATCCATATCAAGCTGTTCCAGCTCCCGTTTTTCCTTAAAGGATAATTTTTTACCGGCTGCTGTGGCGGGCTGCTCCGCTGCAGGCGCAGTGACAGCTACCTGCTCCGCCTTTTCGGTTTCTTCTTTCAGCTTTTTGGTAAATACTTCCTCCAGCCTGTACTGGGTAAAATTGCCTGGGTAGTCCCTGACAACCCCGTTGCCTTCAAAGACGAACAGGTGGTCTACGATCTTGTCCATGAAATACCTGTCGTGCGAGATGATAATGATACATCCCGGGAAATTCAGCAGGAATTCTTCCAGCACGCCCAGGGTAGGCAGGTCCAGGTCGTTGGTGGGCTCATCCAGCACCAGGAAATTGGGATTCCTGAACAGTACGGTCAGCAGCTGCAGGCGTTTTTTCTCCCCGCCGCTCAGCCTGGAAATATAGGTGTATTGCTTTTCCGGTGAGAACAGGAAACGCTGCAGGAACTGGGCCGCGCCCAGCTTGGTGCCGTCAGCCAGGGGGAAGAATTCCGCAATGTTCTTCACATACTCAATGACCCGCATATCCTCCTTCACCTGCAGGCCTTCCTGGGAAAAGTCGCCGAATACCACCGTCTCGCCGGTATTGATCTTGCCGCTGTCCTGCTGCTCCTTGCCCAGCAGCATATTGACGAACGTGGATTTACCAACGCCGTTCTTGCCGATGATGCCGATGCGCTCGCCTTTCCGGAACGTATAATCGAACCCATGCAGGATCACTTTATCGCCAAAGGATTTATACACTTTTTTAAGCTCCAGTATCTTACCGCCGAGGCGCTCCATTTTCATGGCCAGCTCCAGCTTTTCCTGCGGCCGCTTCTGCGTGGCCCGCTCTTTCCATTCGTAAAAGGCGTTCTGGCGTGCCCGGGATTTGGTGGTCCTGGCCTTGGGCTGCCTGCGCATCCATTCCAGCTCTTTACGGTACCTGTTCCGTGCTTTTTCCAGGCTGGCCTGCTCCTGCTCATAGCGGATGGCCTTCTGTTCCATATACTGCTCATAATCTCCCTTGCAGGTGTACAGCGTACCGTTGTCTATCTCTATGATCTGGTTGCAGACGGCTTCCAGGAAATACCGGTCGTGGGTCACCAGCAGGAGGGTGACATTATCCCTGCCCAGGTAATGTTCGAGCCATTCTATCATATCCACGTCCAGGTGGTTCGTGGGCTCATCCAGTATCAGCAGGGTATGGCGGTGCTCCAGGTCCATATCTATCAGGATCTTGGCAAGGGCAATGCGCTTGCGCTGCCCGCCGGATAAGGTGCCTGCCGGCTGGTCCAGGTGATGGATATTGAGCTTGCCCAGTATCTGCCTGACCACCGACTCAAAGTGCCAGGCGTTCAGCTCGTCCATGATCCGCATGGCGTCCGCCATCAGGAGCGGGTCCGGGCTGTCCTGGTCTGCCAGCTGCTCATACTGCCGTATGGCGTTGATAACAGGGTGATCGAACTGGAAGATGTTGTCTAAAATATTCTTGTCATTATCCAGGACCGGGTCCTGCTCCAGGAAAACCACATTGACATCCTTATGTATCCATACTTTTCCCTCATCTGCCAGGTCTTTCCCGTGGATGATCTTCAGCAGCGATGATTTGCCTGTCCCGTTAAGGGCTACCAGGGCTATCTTATCTCCTTCGTTGATGTGGAAGCTGATATTTTCAAAAAGAGGCTTGTCCGCGTAAGTCTTGGTAAGGTTTTCTACAGATAGATAATGCATGCTGCAAAGATAGCGAAATGGGAATGCAGGAAGAAACGGAAAAAAGATTCCCCCTGGCCCAAGATTTAGCTTTTTTTTTACGTCTTTTACTGGAACGTTAAAGAAAAGAATGTATGGAAAAAAGAATTTTACTCTTTGCCTGGCTATTCCTGCTGGCTGTGACAGGCAGGGCGCAACAGCCTGCTTTTGAAAAGGTGGAATGGTACGACACCTGTACCTTTAACCCCGTGACGACCAACTGGGAGAAAAAGCTGGTCTATACCGGGAAAACGGTGAATACCCGTGATGGGGCGTTTGCGACCATTAACCTGCTGATAAATAGCGTGGGGCCTTTGGTCCAGATTGATACCGCTACGGTGATCAATAACCGGTTTTATAAGGTGTATGATTACTGGTTCAATATTGATTCCATGAATGTGGAGATGGGGTATATGTATCCTATCCTTTCCCTCTACCTGCTTAGCGGTGTTTCCTGGGCGCCTTATTTTAATCCTGCTACGGATACCATCTATGACCAGGTGGATTTTGGAAACCAATATGACATGTGCCCCGTATATTACTGGAAGGAGATCCGCGATTGCAGGACCATGAATGTGGTATGGTTCACGGATATGGATAATGACTGTTATTACGACCGGTTTGATGACCATCACTGGCACCCGGAAATGGCGGTTTACAGGAATAACGTGCTTGACAGGGTGGTGTCCAGTGTCTCCAAATTCAGAAGGGGGCTGAATCTTTTCGATACCAACGCTGTAACGAACGATGAATTCCTGGTAAGGCCGTTATTCAATAATGCCACCTGCCTGCCGGGTAATGAGTTCCGGGTGCGGCTGGATACGCTGTCAGGCAGGAATAGCCAGGTGCAGATGGGTATTCGGTTAAGCAGTACGCCCGACCTTATCCTGCAGGTGCACAGCACTTTCAGGGTGCAGTCTTCCTTCAGTTATGTCACGCTGGAGTATTTTAACAATTATACAGGTTCCAGGAATGCCCATATAGAATATACGATCCCGGATAATTACGACTTTGTGAGCACCCCGCATACCAATTATACCATAGCGGGAAATGTGATTACCTTTAACCTGGGTACCTTACCTCCGGCAGCACAGGGAAAGATTGATCTGCGCCTGCGTGCCAACAGCAAGCCCCGGCAGGGAGATACCGTATTACAGGCAGCTACTATTTTCCCGGTAACCGGAGATGCTGTACCATCCAATAATACGTACAGTAAATACGAGACCGTGTTGGCAAGCCTGGACCCCAACCATAAGACCGCGATCCCGGAACACTACCTGGCAGATGCCACCGCACCTATCAGGTATATCATTGATTTTGAGAATTTAGGCAACGATACAGCCTTTTATGTGTATATACTGGATACCTTGTCAGCGCTGCTTGATGTCAGCACCCTTAAAATAATAGGCGCTACCCATAAGTTCGACCTGGACCTGGATGCTTACGGCAGCCGGTATGTGCTGAAGCTGCGTTTTAATGATATAGGGCTGCCCGGACGTAACCGTCCTGAATACAATAAGGGATATCTCATTTATGAAATAGCGCCGAAAGCGGGTTTGCGTAAAGGACAGCAGATCGAAAATACCGCGCATATCTTTTTTGACTATAATGACCCTGTCGTTACCAATACGACGCTTAATGAGCTGCATCCTAATGGGATCACTTCCGGCCAGGCTGCCATCCGGCTGAACGTCCATCCCAATCCTGTACAGGATGTCATCCGGGTGGATAATCTTAATGGTATGGCCATACGGGCGGATATCTATGATGTTACCGGGAGGAAAGCAGGAAGCTACAGCCTGGAGAAGGGCGTGAATGCTTTGGATGTGTCGGCATGGAGCGCAGGCGTATATGTTATCAGGTGCATCGCGCCCGGCGGTGAAACCAGGATATTCAAAATAGTGAAAGAATAAAAGAGGAATATAAAAAAGACCATCCGTAAGGATGGTCTTTTTGTTTGTGAGCAGAAGACGCGATTCGAACGCGCGACCCTAACCTTGGCAAGGTTATGCTCTACCAGCTGAGCTACTTCTGCCTGTTTTGTGGGTGCAAAAATATAAACCCACTTTTATTTTTCCAAATTTTTTTTATTTTATTTTTCCGCCGCCTGCATAGTAACGGCTCCAGTAAGCATCTTCCAGGCTGCTGATCACGACACCTTTGGAACGGGATGCGTGGACGAACTTGCCATCACCGAGGTAAAGGCCCACGTGGGAGATATTCCTGCTCCTGATCTTAAAGAATACCAGGTCGCCTTCTTTCAGGAGGTCTGTATCGCTGATATATTCGGTTTCTTCAAATTGAGCTGCAGAAGTACGCTGTAATCTTGCACCATAGACCTCTGAGCACAGTTCTCTTACAAAAGCGGAACAGTCAATGCCTTTCCTGCTGTCGCCGCCGTACCTGTATGGTATGCCGTACCAGTCGTCTATAAAGCTGTACAGGGCAGTATTGCCTTTCCTTTTGCCTATTTCAATATTGTTCTTGGCTGTTTTGGTGTTTTCGGCCGGCTCTTCCTCGTTGGCGGCCTGGATGTTATTGTCTACTACACGGTAGCTTCTCTTGGTTGTGGTCGTAGTGGTAACCACCTCGTTGTTGTTTTCTATCACCACATTATCCATGAATTGTGGCGCTGAAGCTGCAGGTTTTTTACTTCTGTCATTACTGGCCATGCGTTTCTGTGCGGTAGCTGAAACAGAGGCGAGCGTCATTACAGATAACCCTAAAATACGTAGCATTAACTTCATAAGGTTGTTATGTATGAAACAAGTAGTGTGAATGTCAAGCTTCAAAGATAGCTATCAATTACAGAAAATCCTACACAATGGTTGCATATATTTGAAATTTCATAAAAAATTAAGATTTAAAGAATTTGGAAGGAATGCCGGCCACATCTGCAATCTTAATGTAAATTTGCAGCATGAATTCAAGATCCGTCAGAGTGCGTTTTGCGCCCAGTCCTACCGGTGGGCTCCATTTGGGTGGTGTCCGTACCGCATTGTTCAATTATTTATTTGCTAAAAGGTATAATGGGAAAATGGTATTGCGGGTGGAAGATACCGACCAGACCAGGTTTGTCCCGGGAGCGGAGCAGTATATAGTGGATTGCCTGGAATGGTGTGGTATCGTAACTGATGAAAGCCCGCTGCAATCCGGCCCTTACGGCCCCTATCGCCAGAGCGACCGTAAGCCTATGTACAGGCAGTACGCGGAGCAGCTTATAGCCCAGGGTGACGCCTATTACGCTTTTGATACGCCGGAGGAGCTGGAGCAGATGCGTGAGGATCTCAAGACCCCGGAAAATCCTTCGCCACAGTATGACAGCACGACAAGGATGCGGATGCGTAATTCCCTGAGCCTGCCGCCCGGTGAGGTGGATGCGCTCCTGGAGGCAGGCATCCCGTATGTGATCCGCGTAAAGATGCCGGAAGGTGAGACCATACAGTTTGAAGACCTTATCCGCGGCAGCATCAGCAACGACACCGGCCTGCTGGATGATAAAGTATTATTGAAAAGTGACGGTATGCCTACCTATCACCTTGCCGTGGTGGTGGATGATTACCTGATGAAGATATCGCATATTTTCAGGGGTGAGGAATGGCTGCCCAGCGCCCCCCTGCATGTATTGCTGTGGAAAAAGCTGGGCTGGGAGCAGGACATGCCGCATTTCGGGCACCTGCCGCTCATCCTGAAGCCCGACGGAAACGGTAAGTTGAGCAAGCGTGACGGTGATCGCCTGGGCTTCCCGGTATTTGCCATGGACTGGACCGATCCCCAGACGGGCGAAAAGACCATCGGCTTTAAGGAAAGAGGCTTCCTGCCGGAGGCTTTCCTGAATATGCTGGCCTTCCTGGGCTGGCACCCGGGAACCGAACAGGAAATATTCAGCTTAGCGGAGCTGGAGGCGGCCTTCAGCGTGGAGAGGATCTCCAGGTCGGGCGCCAAGTTTGATTATGAAAAGGCCAGGTGGTTCAACCAGCAGCATATACAAAGAACGGATAATGCCGTGCTGGCTGCTGAGGTCCTTCCGTTCCTCGAAGCGGCGGGTCTGACTACGGAAAATAATGACCTGCTGGTCAGGGTAGTAAGCCTGGTAAAGGACCGTTGTCATACACTGGCTGATTTTGCAGAGCAATCGGCCTTTTTCTTCAGGGCCCCGGAGCATATTGACCTGGAAAGCATCAAAGGCAAATGGACGCCTGAAAAAGCAGCGTTCTACCGGGAATGGTCCGGCAGCTTTAATGCGCTGAGCTCCTGGGACCATGACTCCATCAATGCCTCTTTTGAAACGGCAGTGGCAGACTCCGGCATTAAAAAAGGAGAGCTGATGCTGCCTTTAAGGATCATGCTGGTAGGCGGCAAGTTTGGCCCTAACGTCATGGATATTATGGAAGTGATAGGAGCGGCGGCGTGTAAAGAAAGAATCGAAGCCACGCTGGCGCAATTATAAAAAGGATTGCAGGCGCAGGATAATGTTAATTAGTTCTAAAACTTAAATATTTTTTCCGGGCCGACCCAACGAAAGATCAACGACTTCCGTCTATATAGGTGAGTTGTTTAATGTTATTGATTAGAGATCACATTTTAAACAATGTGGTCTCTTTTTAATGCTCACAAGATAGTCATTTTTGTTTCAAGTCTAATAGTGTTCTGTAGTTTTTACTATGGGACATTTTTTTATTGGGTGTGATCCGGAAAACCTGAACCTGGATGCTGGAGAGGATAAAATGAATAAAAGGCTGCCGGTACGGAGCAGCCTCTTATAGGTCGTATTTGCTACAGGTTGTTATCTTAATGCTGTACCACGAATTTCTTTGTTAAAGATGACGTTTTGCTGTTAATATGTAAATAATAAGCGCCACCGGGTAGTCCGGAAGTCGAAATGGTAGCCTGCGTTTTATCTAATATACCTTGCAGGAGAACTTTCCCTTCAATATTGGTAATAAAGAAGTCTGCATCTTGGTAATGCGCTGCCGATGTAATATAAAGATAATCGTACGCCGGGTTCGGGAATAAATACACACCCGGGTCATTATCCAGGGTTGGTATATCAGTTACCGTGGTATTCACTGAGGCAATATCAGAGTAATATGATTCACCGTAATCATTATAGCTGACAATGCGGTAAAGATATACATTATTTGCCTGGACGGAAGCATCTTCGTAGCTTACGGTGTTGGACGGCAGATCCGCAATCCTGAAATAGGCCTGGGAATCCCGGTGCGAGCGTTCTACAATAAAACCTTCTTCGTCATCTGAATGGTCCTCCCAATTTAATTGGACCGATACGCGGCTATGATCAAAAGTGCCGGATAAATGAATGGGAGCAACCGGTACCAGGGAAAACTTTAAAAGGAAAATATTCTGTCCTGAAACGCTGCGCGTATTGGTATTAAAAGGACCCGGATCAAAATCAACTCCGGATTCTGAGGAAAAAGCGCCGGCGAAATAGACGCAACCTTTCCTGTCTGTTTTTACAGCATAGCCGACACTATTGTTGTAGGCATCCGGCTCTGCGATATTATAGGAATATATATGCTCACAATCTTTGTTATACTTGGCAATAAAGATATCGGTGTAACTGCCTGCGACCGCCCTTAAAATATGGGTCCCGGGACCCGGGTCAAAGTCAACCTGTCTCCTGAAGGCACCCGTGATGAAAAAATCATCCTGGTCCGTTAAGGCTATAGACTGACCGTCGACATTGGTGTTGGTACTGTCATTACCCAGCTTGTGCGCCCACAGGAAATTGCCGATATTGTCCAGTTTCAGGAGGAAGAGGTTGGTATTCCTGTATGGTGTAGACAGGTATCTGGTGCCTGGACCGGGGTCAAAGTCTATATCGGTTCCGCTGAATCCACCCGTCACATATACATCTCCTGACAGGCTCACTGCAATTGAATTGCCAAAATCGTTCCGGCTGCCCCCAATGCCTTTAGCCCACAGGTACACTCCATTATTGTCGTATTTGGCAACAAAGATGTCCTGTCCGCCATTTGTATTAATAATGGCAGCGCTTGTGTCGGGATCAAAATCAGAAGTACGATTGATATAACCGGTAACATATACATTACCCTTATCATCTGTCCTGACATTTTTACCTGCCCCGACACCGATTGTATTGGCCCAGAGATACTCTCCGTTATTATCATATTTAGCTAAAAATATCCCATATCCCAATACCTGTTGATTGGTGGTGCCCGGATTGAAATCCATATCGCCGCCGCTTTCCCCGGTTATGTAGATATTGCCGAGTTCATCAGTTGCTAAGCTGTAGCAGAAATCATCATACCTGCTCCCGAACTTTTTAGCCCAGAGAATCTGCCCGGCCTTATTGAGCTTAATAAAGAAAATATCTTCACCTCCGCTCGTTCTGAAACTTATATTAGTTCTTGTTCTGAGGTCCAGTGTCCCCTTAAACTGTCCTACTATAAAAACATTACCGGAATCATCGGTTGCAACAGCATTACCTCTTTCTCCCGAAGGTCCCAGAACGTTGGATGCAAATTGTTGCACCCAGACTAACTGGCCTGAAGCATCATATTTGGCAAGATAAACGCCTCCAAAGGGCTGCCCGTCTAATATCCTTGTGCCTGCTCCGGGATCGAAATCAGCAAGCTCGGTAAAGTGTCCTGTAATGTATGTATTGCCTTCTTTGTCCGATGTCACATCATTTGCCCGGCTCATGCCGGTTTGCCCGCCTATGCGGTTCACCCAATGAAAGCGCTCCTGTGCATAACTCCTGACGGATATAAAGGATATCCAGATCATTAAAATAATGCCGATAGATCTCATGCAGATTTTGATTGTTGTGATTAAAAGTTAAGCGAAAAATTAGCGGGTGCGAATTTATGCAAAAAAAACAGGAACCGGATGGATTGACTGAATTAGTAATAAAACGTCCGGGACATTACTCCCAACTAATCCTTAATTTATTGTAATTTTGCACTCTTATTCAGAAAACTTATTTTTTTAATCACACTTACAAAAAATGCAACACCATTTAAGCGAACAAGAGATCGTCCGTCGTGAAAAGCTGGCCGAATTGGAAAAATTGGGCATTGAGGCATATCCTGCCGCATTATATGACATCACTCATACCAGTGAGGAAATAAAGAAGGGATATTCCGAAGAGCGAAAGGATGACTTTAAGGAAGTGAGCATTGCGGGCCGTATCATGAGCGTCCGTGATATGGGAAAAGCCAATTTCGCTGTGCTGCAGGATGCGGTAGGTAAGATACAGGTATATATCCGCCGTGATGATATATGCCCCGGTGATGATAAAACTTTATTTAATACTGTCTGGAAAAGACTGATAGATATAGGGGATTTCGTAGGCGTTAAGGGATATGTGTTTACCACACAGACCGGCGAGCTGTCTGTACATGTCACCTCCTTTACATTATTAAGCAAGACCTTACGGCCGCTGCCTTTACCTAAGACGGATGCGGACGGGAACGTGTATGATGCCTTTACGGATGAGGAGCAGCGCTACCGTATGCGCTACGTAGACCTCGTGGTGAATCCTCATGTAAAAGAGGTGTTCATAAAGCGTACCCGCATGTTCAACGCCATGCGTGAATTCTTTAATAATGCCGGCTATATGGAGGTGGAAACACCCGTGCTGCAGTCCATACCGGGCGGCGCAGCGGCCAGGCCTTTCATTACGCACCATAACTCCCTGGATATCCCGTTGTATATGCGTATTGCCAATGAGCTCTACCTGAAACGGCTGATCGTGGGAGGCTTTGAAGGGGTGTACGAATTTTCCAAGAACTTCCGTAACGAAGGTATGGACCGTACCCACAATCCCGAGTTTACAGCTATGGAGATCTATGTGGCGTATAAGGATTATAACTGGATGATGGACTTTACAGAGCGCTGCCTGGAGCATGTGGCCATAGCCGTGAACGGCACTACGAAAGCTGTTTTCGGGGATCATGAGATTGATTTCAAAGCGCCTTACCGCCGTATTTCTATGACCGATGCCATTAAGGAATATACCGGCTTTGATATTACCGGCAAGACCGAGGCTGAGATCCGTGAGGCGGCCAAAGGTATGGGTATTGAGGTCAATGATACCATGGGCAAAGGCAAGCTGATAGATGAGATCTTCGGGGAAAAATGTGAAGGTAATTTTATCCAGCCTACATTTATAACGGATTATCCTGTTGAAATGTCCCCGCTGACCAAAAAGCACCGGAACAACCCGGAGCTGACGGAACGTTTTGAGCTGATGGTCTGCGGCAAGGAAATAGCCAATGCCTATTCGGAGCTGAATGATCCTATAGACCAGCGGGAGCGCTTTGAAGAGCAGCTGCGCTTATCGGAAAGAGGGGATGATGAAGCGATGTTCATTGACCAGGATTTCTTAAGGGCGCTGGAGTACGGTATGCCGCCTACTTCGGGCCTGGGTATCGGTATGGACCGCCTGATCATGTTCCTGACCAATAATGCCTCCATACAGGAAGTATTGTTCTTCCCGCAGATGCGTCCTGAAAAGAAAGAAGTGGTAGAGCTGACGGATGATGAGAAAATGATCATAGCGACCCTGCATGACGGCCCGGTGGAGATCGGTCATATCAAGCAGATGGTGGGACTCAGCGGTAAGAAATGGGATGCTGCTACCAAATCCTTACGCCAGAAAGGGCTGATCAACGTGGTATTGGAAAATGAGCAGAAGCTGATGGTGAAAATGTAATCATCCTTATAGATAAATTATACAAAAGATACTGTCCAAAAAGGTCGTCATTTCGAGCGAAACGCAGTGGAAGTCGGGAACTATTCTCAGCGAAGCTAAATCTCCTGATTGTAAGTCACTGACTATGAGATTTCTCCATTCCGCTACGCTACAGTCGAAATGACGGTTCTTTTTAGATACCCTCTTTTATTTTTATAGCTGTTATATGGGATCAATTTTTACCTTAATATATGAAGCTCGCCTTTCCGGGTCACGTTCCTGCCGTCCCGGCAATGCACATCCAGCCTGTAATAATAAACGCCTTCATCCACGGGTCTTCCTCTCAGGCTGCCGTCCCATATGACATCTCCGTGCGACATTTTATAGACACTCTGGCCCCAGCGGTTGAATACCTCGAATACGCCCAGCTTGCTTCCGGGGTCCATCCTGATGACCAGCTCATCATTCAGTCCGTCACCATTGGGCGTAAAGGCGGTAGGAATGAACATTTCCTGTTCGCAGCACCTGATAATACGGGCTGTCACAGGGATCCTGCCGCTTTCACAGTCGCCATATGACTGGGATACATAAAAGATCTCCGTGCCTGTAACATCAGAATGAATGACCGGCGCCGCGCCTAAAGGCAGGCCGCCGTTTTCCTGCTCATACCATTGTATCTGCTGTCCCGATGCCCTGAGCGTATAAGGCTGGCCCTGGCATACCTCTACGGGACTCTGTACCACCGGGGGAGGAACGCTGTCTATTACATTGACATATACAGAATCGGTAATGCCGTTGCAGCCTTCCGCTGTGACCGTCAACCTGTACCAGCCTTCCTGCTGCTTCCGGATATCCCGGAGCTGCAGTGACGAAGCGGTAGCAGCAAAATTTTCCGGTCCGTTCCAGCTATAATGCAGGTTGCTGAGCATCGGGCGGATGGTGGCATCCACCGATATGCTGCGGCCTTCGCAATTATACGCGGAGTCTGTGGAAAAGATGATCTGTTCCGGCCCTCTGGTAACGGTTACCCGGAAGCTGTCTTTAAAGACGGGGCATCCGCTGCCCGGGATGGCTGCCTGCAGTGTGTAAGTGACAGGCTGTGTCGGGCTGACTACCGGGTCGGGCAGGTTTTTATTATTGATAAACAGGTCCGGTGCCCAGGTATAAGTGAATAGGTTACGGCTGGCCCTTGTCTGCACCTGCAGGGAAGTACCAGAGCAGATCTCCGTGTCCTCTGTTAATAAGGTTACTTCAGGCTGCTCTGTAAGGAGCAGCGTTACGGAATCCACTATGCCGGCATTGTTGTTGCAGTTATTAGGATCCAGCACATATATTTTCAGGGTCCTGTCGCCGCGGCCGGTAGTGGTCAGCCCGTTGATGGTAAAGCCGGCAGTGACGCCGTTGGGCGGAATGGTCAGCGTGCCGGGAAGGGCGGTATAGTCCGTTCCTGCCAACGCGTTACCGCCATATTGCAGCTGGATGTTCTGGGGTGTTGTCTTACTTTGCTGGCGGGAGATATTTACCACCGCGTTATTACAGCTCTTTATGGCTGCAGGCTGGTTATCCACTACCAGGGGCGCGGCCAGCGCGGCCTGCAGGGAGGTAGAGGATAAGCTGCCCGATCTGATGAGCACACCGGAATCATATAAGGCGTTGCCCGCGTCTGCGATGGCTAATTTAAGGTGGTAAGTATTGCAGGGCACCACATCCTGCCTGGCTGTGAAAACAGCGGTATAGCCACGGTAGGCGAAAAAGCTGCTGTTGCTGTTATCGGTATAATATTGGGTAAACGGGGAGCCTGCGCCCATACCGGTACAGTTGCTCATGGTGCTGCCGGGGTGAGAGCCCACAATGCCATTATTGACAGAGTTTACGGCTACAGGGATCTGGGTATTGGGTACCAGCGCTATATTCCGCTGCCCGATGATGCCCGGCCCGGAGATGAAAAAGGCGAATACGTCATTATAGGGACCGCAAACGGCATTGATATATTCTTCCGAGGCAAATACATAGTCAAATTTCAGCTCATCACCCTTTGGCACCACATCAAATTCCAGGACACAGGCATCATAGGTATTGCTGGTCCGGGAAATAGCGGTGAGGCTGGCATCCCCGGCCCTGTTCATATTCGATGAATTCACGCCTGGTTCGGCATTGCTGATCTGCGCTGCCCGTCCTGTGGAGAGCACTATACCGCCATCCAGCCCGATGGTGCTGTTGGGGCTGCTGAAGATGCCGTTGCCTTCTGTGGCGCAGCTCAGGACTGCATTGGTCACCACCACACCATTGCCGGTAATGGCCTGTGCCAGCTGCAGCGCGGTCCGGTTGCTTTGTACGGTAAGCTGTGCATGGGCGGGTGTAAATGCTGTAAGAGCAATTGCTGTCAATGCAGCGCTTATCCCGGCTTTTGAAAAACTGAATTGCATGATCGTATTAGAATATAGGTAATCGGGCATGCAAAAATAGCCTTCTCCGGGCAATCCGTTATTTAATAAAATGTGATTGATTAAAAACTTAATAATATATCCACAGCAATACGGGGCGCTGCTCTTTTTGCAGCACAGCATCCAGGTAGGTCATATAGGCATCGGATACGGCAGGGCAGCCCCAGCTTTCCGGCGCGCCCGCCGGGTAGACCTCCCGGTCATGTACCTTGTCCCAGCTGTGGAGCACGATATATCTTTTCAGGGCATTGTTATTGGTCGTATCCAGGCCGTGCAGCAGGTATTTCACCCCGATGCCCCACTGGCTGGGTCCCCTGGAGCCGATACGGTACTTTCCCAGGGAAGACAGGTGGCTTTCCGCTATATTGCTGAACCGGGGTGCCTGGCGGCTATGGTCGGCAGCCCAGGCGGCAGTGCCGCACCCATGAGTGACGAGGGTGGCGGAGCGGATGCTATTGGCCTGGAAATCCCATTCCACCAGCCTGTTCAGTCCCGAGTGTACGCTCATATCAATAAGAATGCACCTGTTGGTGCTCATCTTACGGGCGCGGGCATAGACCAGCGCTTCCCGGGCCTTACCGGCGAAACGAACAGTGTCCGGCAGGGGCCTGGCTGTGCCTGTACCGGTCCCGGGGTCAGAACGGGTGTCCTGTGCACAGCTAAAGAAAAGCGCTACCAGCAGGATGGTTGTAATATATGTTCTCATAGTTAAAGCAGTATGCTTTAACAGAGATGTAAAAAGACAAAAAATCCATAAAACTACCGGTAAGTTTCATGGATTTCCTGTCCGTTATATAAAATATGCGCTATTGGCCCCTGCGGCGCAGCATTTCCTTATTGATCAGTGAAAGCTCCCTGCCGGTCTGCCCTGCCACCGAAGTATTTTCCTGGGCCCTTCTCATAAGATAAGGCATCACATCCTTTACGGGTCCGTAAGGAAGGTATTTGCAGCAATTATAGCCGGCGTCCGAAAGGTTAAAGGAGATATTGTCGCTCATGCCATAGAGCTGGGAGAAGTACACCCTGTCATCACCGGGAGCAATATCTTTTTCCTGCATCAGCTTTATAGCCTTATAGCAGCTTTCCTCATTGTGAGTGCCTATAAACGTATGGATACGGTCCATATTATCTATACAGTATTTTACAGCTACGTCATAATCATTGTCCGTGGATTTTTTATTAGGTTGTACGGGAGACAGGTAGCCCATAGCATTAGCCCTGGCTCTTTCCTTTTCCATATATGCACCCCGTACTATTTTAGCGCCTAAAATAAACCCTTGCTCTTCAGCGATCTGGAGCGATTTTTTCAGGTAAGGCAGCGAGGTGTGCAGGTACATCTGGAAGGTATTGAAGACGATCGCTTTTTCCTGGTTGAACCGCGCCATCATGGCATTGGTCAGGTCATCAATAGGGTCCTGTATCCAGCTTTCTTCCGCGTCCACCAGTATCCTGATGCCCTTTTCGTGCGCGCGTTTACAGATGCTTTCAATGCGGGTCCACACATTGTTCCACTCCTGCTGCTCTGTTTCGTCCAGCTCCTTTTTGTTGTGTATCTTTTCCAGGAGGTCGAAGCGCGCAAATCCTGTTATCTTGATAGGTATAAAAGGAATATTGGGCTGTGCCGCGGCATAGTCTATGGCATTGATGAATTCAGGGACGGCGGCGTCAAAATCAGCTTCCGTTGATTTGCCTTCCACACCGTAATCCAGCGCTACCCCTATGTTATATTTGTGCAGCATGGCAGCGGTCCGGGCAGCTTCTGCCAGTGTTTCTCCCCCGCAGAATAACTGGAAAACGGTCTTTTTAATGATACCGCTGATAGGAAGGCCTATTTTAAAGGCCAGCTTTGTCAGGCCGATGCCCATTTGAGTGGCAGCGGGTGATCCCATGAAAGCAAACATGTATTGCGCTTTCTTCAGGGCTTTATCCGAACGGTACCGAAAGGCGATTTCTGTATTGTCAAAAGAAACAGACATAGTATTGTAAAATATTGTGCAAAGTTAATATCAAAATTAGATTGTCATAACATTAGGATGTATATGATATGTTATTATATAGCAGGGAGATATGTTATTTACTCTTCCTTAATGATGAGGGAGCTCCTGGCTGCTTTTATGGCAGGGTAATAGGATGCTATGAAGCCCGTTACCACCACGGATATGATGACGAGTATGAAATCCGACAGCTTAAAGGCTACGGGATAGCTGCTGACGACAAAGCCTTCGCCCATGCTGATAAGGCCCAGATATTTTTGTGCCAGGCAGACCAGGTAGCCCAGCAGCAGTCCCGCGCCGCCGCCTGTACCAGCCAGGAAGAAGCCGCTTTTCAGGAATATGCTTTTGATAGTGCCTGCCGGGGCGCCCATGGATTTCAGGATGGCGATATCGCGCTTCTTTTCCAGCACCAGCATGGTGAGCGAGCCGACCATATTAAAGCTGGCTACCAGCATGACCATCAGCAGGATGGCATAAACAGCCCATTTTTCACTGTTGAGTATCATGTAGAGGGTCTTGTTCTGCTCATATTTATCCAGTATGACAAATTGGTCTCCTACAATACGGGCGAGCGCTTTTTTGGCCTCCCTGAAAGAAACGCCGGGCTGCAGCCGGATGTCTATGCTGCTGTACCGGTTGCTGACCCCGAATAGCTTTGACGCTGCCTGGAGCGGGACCAGGACATATTTGTCATCGAATGCCGCCGCCACCCGGAAGATGCCGGAAGGCTGCACGTGGAGGGAATTGTAGGCATTGGTGTAGTCGGTGGAGAACTTAGCGCCGGACCGCGGGTGGTATATCGTAAAGCCGGAGAAGATATTGTCTGCTTCCAGTCCCAGCGTATTGGCGATCCTTACGCCCACCACCGCTTCGGGAATCGTGGTGCGCTCCGTAAAGAAAGGCTGCCCGTCCAGCATGTGCTGCTGTACGTTATTGATCCCGAACCAGCTGTTGGATACGCCCATGACATGACCGATCTTTTGCTGTTCCGTGCCTACGAACAGGGCCATGTCCTCCAGCGTATAGCTCCACTTATCAACGGCCTTGTCCGCATCCAGCGCGGCCGGCCAGCCTGGCTGTCCCTCAAAATATTTGCCCTGTGCCGGTACGATCTTGATATCAGGATAGAATGCGGTATATAATTCCTTGGTGATGCCCTCGATCCCGTTATATACTGAGAATAGCACGACCATAGCAGCCGTGGAGAACATGATGGCTGCCATACTGATCCGGGAGATGATGTTGATAGCCTGTGCCGATTTCTTACCTTTTACATATCGCCAGGCTATTTTGGACGTAATATTCAAATGTTGCAGTATGAGGTTTGGACAGTGAAATTACGTAATGCGTACAAATAAAAAAAGATGCATTATTCTGCATCTTCAGGCTTGTCCGTGGAGTTGATATTTTTGAACAGCTCTTCCATTTTAAATACATAATCGAGCGTATCGTCCAGTGAAAAGGTCAGCGTGGGTATGCGGCGTAAGTGGTGGCGCAGCTTATTGCCCAGTTGCTTTCTTATCTCTCCTGTCTTGTCTGCAAACAATTTCAATGCGGCCTGGTTGTCCTTTACCTGGAAAAGGCTCAGCTCAATACGCGCCTCCAGGAGGTCGGGCGTAACGCTGACCCTGGAAATAGATACCATGCCGCCATCCAGCATATTCAATCCTTCTTTTACAAATATGGTAGTGAGCTCATCCTGTAGCTGCCTGGCTACCTGCCTTTGTCTTTTGCTTTCCTGCATAATAAATCTCCTCTGGGTTATAAAGCGCAAAATTAGTGATTTTTGCGCTGAGATGTTTGATAATTTATATGCGATTATTATTTACCTTTGGTAAACAAAGTTTAAGCTATCTTTAAAAAAATGAAGAAATTATTTATAATAAGCTGCTTGTCTGTCCTGGCGGGCCTGTATTCGTGTAAGGAAGTTCCTGTTAGAATTGCAGAGGACATCCCGGGTCAGGAAGATACCACCTATATGGTGAGCAATGTGGAGACCCCGCAGGATAAGAAGTACCTTATCGAGGAGCTGAGCGGCGTGCAATGCGTGAATTGCCCGGCAGGTATCCAGAAGTTAACGGAAATGAACACCACCGGTGAGTTTGCCAATAAGATGACGATCGTAAGCATCCACGTGGGTACCTTTGCCTGGTTTATCAAGGACGATACCAAGCCGCAGTATAACAGTAAGCAGGATTTTGTGGTGCCCGGCTCCGATCAGCTGCTGGAACTGGTCTTTGGCGGTGATCCCGGCAAGCCCTGCGCCAGCTTTGACAGGCTGAAGATCAGCAAGCAGTATAACCTCTTGCTGCCTAACTACCCCCAGTGGTCCTCCTATATGAGCAGCGCCAGGGATTCATCGGCCAGCACTCCTGTGAATATTCATATCGAAACGGCAGAAGGCGCTACCCCGGATGAGTTTGATATCACCGTAAGACTGCATTACACGCAGGCCCTGAGCGCCAGGCAGGCGCTGAATATCTACCTTACGGAAAGCAATATCAGGGACGCGATGAAATACGCGCTCAAGACAGATACGAATTATATTTTCAACCATGTGCTCCGGAAATATATTACCCCGTCTAACGGCAGGCGTATTTTATCCGATGTGGCGATAGAGCCGGGAAGGGTATATGAGCTGCGTACCAAGCTGACCATTGACAGGAACGACAAGAGCCAGTCCTTCTGGAATCCTGAAAATATGGAAGTGGTGGCGTTTGTGAGCAGCGCGGATGATAACAGCAAAAGGGTATATCAATCCCAGTACGTGCACCTGAAACCGTAATAAAGATTTAGCAACAACGTTTCTCCATATCATTTTCAGATAATCCCCGGCAGTGTAAGCATTTACCTGACCGGGGATTATTATATGTCCTTTCCCGGCACCGTGCAATTACTTTGATGGCAACGGTGGTATGATAAAAACTGGTTTGGCTGCCTGGATTCAGGAAACAACAAGAGGGCTTTGTGCTTTGCGGTGATATTGTGGTTGGGAGCAGTGTCATTTTGACTGTAACGTAGCGGAATGGAGCAATCAAAAAGAGCTTTATAAAGTTATATATTCCCTATTCCCCGGAGACCTGGTGATACAGCTATCCTGATGCTTGTTACCTATGGGTAAATAGTCAGTAAAATGAAAAAGGCCCGGTTTTAAACCGGGCCTTTTAAGAAAGTAATATATTTTTATCAGCAATGCTGCTTAGTTCATAGGCTCATGTAAGATATCCAGGAGATCATTGCTGGCAGTTTCTATCTTGTTGACATTCTTATTGATCTGGGCATTCAGGTAGTTATAGCCTAAATAAGACAGCAGGCCGATAATAAGCCCGGATGCGGAGGTCACCATTTTGGTATAGATACCACCCGCCAGGTTATTGATCTCGAAACCCTGGTGCTGGATATTGAAGAAGAGGATGATCATACCTACTATTGTACCCAGGAACCCGAACATAGGGGCGATACCGGCTATGGTGGAGATCGCGCCGAGATTTTTCTCCATTTTGTATACTTCCAGCTTGCCGGCGTTTTCCATGGACTTCTCAATGTGGTCCACAGGCTTGCCGATGCGCTTCAGTCCTTTTAAGATCACGGTAGGTACGGACCCTTCAAAGTTTTTGGCGACATTGACAGCGCCGGATATATTGCCTTCGGCCAGCTTTTCCCTGATCCTGGACATGAAATCATCGGGCGTTTTGCCTGCTTTCCTGATGGCCATATATCTCTCTACAAAGATATACAAGGCTATGATGCTGCAGAGCAGCAGGGGTATCATCAATACGCCGCCTTCCATCAGCAGGTTCCATAAGGAGAGGGTCTGTTCCGGTTGTACCACTGTAGTTACAGGCGTCATCGGGGCGGCCAGGGGAGAATCTCCTCCGGCCCCTGCGGGAGCCTGTATCGTCAAAAATTGAAACAATGACATCTTAAAAGATTTATTTAACAGTAGCAAATATACAACTTAGTCATATTGCATTAACATTCTGCGGGAATTTTATAAAAACAATAGTTTTTAAGCATCGTTTTGACCGGGAGGCTAAGAGATTCCTCACATCCGTTCGGAATGACAAGTACCCCCAGTTCCTTTATAGCTTATAGTCACTAATTGTATTATAAGAGATTCCTCACATCCGTTCGGAATGACAAGTACCCCCAGCTCCTTCTTGCTAAAGCGGTATCCGTACCTCAGGAAGGACACTGCTCATCAAAGCGTAGCCGTAATAAAAGGTTGTTTCCTATAAGCATATAGTCACTAATATTATTTTACTTTGTAGCTTAAATTCTCAACAGCACAACATGGCAGTTTTAGGAGCGCAGATCTTAACATTGGAACAACTGGAGCAGATCGTATTACAAAAGGAAACGGTAACGCTGGATGCGGAACGGTTACAGGAAGTGGCAGACTGTCACCGTTTCCTGATCAATTTTTCTAAAGATAAGCTTATATATGGCATCAATACAGGCTTCGGTCCTATGGCGCAGTACCGCATCGAGGATGCGGACCGTGTGCAGCTGCAGCTCAACCTGATACGGTCGCATTGCAGTGGTATGGGAAAGCTGCTCAGTCCCGTGCAGTCCCGTGCGGCCCTGCTGGCAAGGCTGAATACCATGATGTGCGCCCGCTCCGGCATCCATCCCGGTACGGTGGAGCTGATGGCCGCCCTGCTGAATGCGGAGGCCTATCCCTGCATGTACCACCACGGCGGCGTGGGCGCCAGCGGCGACCTGGTGCAGCTGGCACACCTGGCGCTGGGATTGATAGGTGAAGGAAGTTTCTGGTACAGGGGCGAGGTGGTAACGGCAGCCGAAGTGTATGCGACCACCGGGCTGCAACCGATGAAGATCCATATCCGCGAAGGCCTGGGCATGCTGAACGGCACCTCCTCGATGACCGGCATCGGCGCTATTAACGTGTTGCACGCCCGTAAGCTGATGACCGGGCAGATCCTGTTTTCCCTGATGGTCAACGAGATCATGGAAGCTTATGATGATCATTTTTCGGAAGAGCTGAATGCGGTCAAGCTGCATAAGGGCCAGCAGGTAGTGGCTAAGGCCATGCGTGCTATTTCCCGGAAGAGCAGGCTGCTCCGTAAGCGGCACGAACATTTGTATGATAAGAAGGTAACGGAATCCGTCCTGCAGGATAAGGTGCAGGAGTATTATTCGCTGCGGTGTGTGCCGCAGATACTCGGCCCGATATACGATACGATAGAGAATGCTGCCCAGATCATGGAGCAGGAGATCAACTCCGTAAATGATAACCCTGTTATAGACCCGCATAGGGAAATGATCTATCATGGCGGTAACTTTCACGGTGATTATGTCAGCCTGGAGATGGATAAGCTGAAGATAGCCGTTACCAAGCTGTCCATGCTGGCAGAGCGCCAGCTGAATTTTTTGCTCAACCATCACCTGAACCGCAAGCTGCCGCCTTTTATCAATGCGGGCACGCTGGGGCTCAATTTCGGTGTGCAGGGCATGCAGTACCCGGCTACCAGCAATGTGGCGGAGAACCAGACATTGAGCAACCCGATGTATGTGCACAGTATCCCGAATAATAATGATAACCAGGATATTGTAAGCATGGGCACCAACAGCGCCGCTATGTGCGCGCAGGTCATTGAAAATTCTTTCGAGGTGCTGTCCGTACACGCTTTGGCCATTATACAGGCCATAGATTATAAAGGATATAAGGACAGGCTGTCGCCGGCTACCCGGTGGATGTATGATGAGCTGAGCGTGCTGGCGCCTTCCTTTAAGGAGGATGCGCCTTCCTACGAAAGGCTGGCCCGTATAAAATCCTGGCTGATGGAAACGGAGGTAGCCGCGAAGATGAAAGCATTGCTGGAGTTTTAAAGTTTGCAGCAGCTGCTGCTTTATTTATTATAACAATAATCACCCGTACCTCATAATGAGCCTGCAAGACACACCCTCCATAAGCATTTGTGTGCTGACCTATAACCGGGAGAAAGAGCTCCTGGAATTGCTGGAAAGCGCTTTGAAACTGGATCATTATGACCGGATCGTCACAGAGTTCATATTATGGAACAATAATTCTTCGGATAATTATGACCGTGCTAAAGCGTTTATTGCCGGTCACCCGGAATTAAAGATCCGGTATATAGAGTCTGATGTCAACTGGGGTGTTGCCGTAGGCCGGAATAAGATCATGAAAATGGCAACGGGTCCTTACCTGCTGCTTATTGATGACGATATTGAGTTCAACGCGCCGGGCGACCTGGTAAAGCTGGCGGAGCTGTTTCACAAGGAAAGGTATATCCGCAATAAGACGGTCATTATCAATGTGGACGTGTATTACCACAGCACCCGGGAACGGCAGGTAACCGCTTTCCCCCATAAGCAATACGATAAGTATAAGGACAGGGACTGGTTCCTGACGGGTCATTTTGCGGCCGGGGCGGCATTATACCGCAAGGACGCTATGGAAGCGCTGGGCTATTTCCCGGATGATATTATGTATGGTATGGAGGAGTACGACCTGAGCTTCAGGGCCATCCGGGCGGGTTACACCATCGCCTATGATAATTGCATCCTGCTGTGGCATAAGGAAATTCCCAAAGGCAGGATGACCTCCAAAGAGAAGGATGCCACGCTATGGCATAATAAGGCCATGGTGTTCTGGACCTATATGCCTATGCTGTATTTCTGGACGCTGAATTGCTGCTGGGGATTGCGCTATCTCTTAAGGACCAGGGATGTGAAAGGCTTTTTCAGCACCTGCAGGAGGATAGCCGCTGCTGTCAAAACCCGTAAACGTGATCCTTTACCACCTGAAGGATTGCGTTACCTGAAGCAGGTGGAGGCGAGGCTCTGGTATTGATGACGCCATTGTAAATTTCCTGGTATAATTACCGGTTGGGCTATTTTGCTTATCTTTAGTAAAATGTTTCTGATGAGAAAGACCGTAGTCCTTTTCTGTTGTTTTGTGCTCCATATGCTTCAGGCGGTTGCGGGAGAGCGTGTCTCCCTGCATGTCGCGTTTAAGGAGGGTGCCGGAGTGAAATCCGCTCCCGGTGCAGCCGCGCAATTCCCTGAGCTTGCTGCTCTTATCGAAAGATGGGGCATTACCTTTCAGCCTGCGGTGGACTGGCCGGAAAGCGTTTACAGCAGCATGTCCGAAAGGGCGGTTCAGCATACCGGGACCGATGCGTCCGTTCAGAAGATCAGGAGGATATGGAAAGTGACGGTACCGGATCCGGTGAATGCGGTGCTGATCATAGAGCAGCTTTCAGCCACGGGACTGTTTGAGTACGTGGAGCAGGAACAGCTGATGCCGGAGCCGCCCGCTGATATTCCTCCTGTAACGCCTTCCTATTACCCGATGCAGCATTATTTAAGGGCCGATTCGGGGGTCAATATAGAATACGCGTGGAGCAAGGGTATTTTCGGGCAGCAGGTAAAGGTCTTTGATATAGAATATGGCGTTAATACCGCGCATGAAAAGCTGGAGGACCAGCCTGTTTCCATTATGAACGGGATGACCATACATGCCAATGTCTCAGCCGCCTATACCGAGCATGGCACAGCCGCCGTCAGTATTGTCTGCTCTGATAAGCTGGAATACGGGAATATCGGGATGATGCATGGCATCACAGCATTGGTGCTGGTACCGGAGTATACGGAGCAGAGAGGGTATGACAGGGTGTATGCCGTGTCAAAGGCCGTGCAGGAAGCGGCCGCAGGCGATATCGTTATGTACGAGATGCAGTCTGGTATTGATAACGGTTCGGAGTACATACCCGCCGATTATAATGCTACGGTATGGAATCTTACCAAAGCCGCGGTAGATGCAGGTATCGTTGTTGTAGCTGCGGCAGGGAACGGAGGTGTGAACCTGGATACGGACCCCCGCCTGGGCGCCTACCGGGACAGGGGCGATAACGGGTCCATTATCGTGGGCGCCGGCTCTTCTGACGGCAATAACAACAGGCTTAATTACAGCACGTATGGCGCGAGGGTCAGTGTGCAGGGCTGGGGAACAGACGTAATAAGCGCAGGGTATGGAACCTATGCGAGGATAGGAGGCGATTTTAACCAGAATTATACGAAGTTCAGCGGTACAAGCTCAGCAACGCCTATTGTGGCGGCTGCCGCTATCGCTATACAATCTTATTATCATGACCGGACGGGAGAATACCTGGACGGCAGGCAGATCAGGGAGATACTGATAGCTACCGGTAAGCCGCAGGGTGATCCGCAGAACGGTCATATCGGCCCTTTACCCAATGTAAAGGCGGCCTTCGGCTACGTGGACAGCCTGGTGGAGAACGGGGTGGGCATCAGCAAGGTACCGGGACATCTTGCTATCCATGTCTTCCCTAACCCGGCAAGCACTGTTATCCGTTTAGAGCTTCCGGCGGGTACAGCGGTCAGGCATACCTATATGTTCGATGCGGCAGGCAGGGTCGTTTACCTGTCGGATAAATGGCAGGACCAGGTAGATGTTTCCGGTTTCCCCGAGGGGTATTATACGATCGTTGTACTGGGTAAAGACAACCAGGTTTTCAGGTCCGGTATAAGTGTGGTGAAATAGTCAGGCTTCGCTCAAAATTATACTTTCCGGTTATCTTAGTAAAGCATCCGAAGAAATAAACAGCGTTCTATCAACAAAGGCCTGTGCGATAAGCACAGGCCTTTTGTCAAGAGAGAGAATATCCCGTTTCCTGACTATCTATATAGGCAATAAAGCCATTATAAGTTAAGAGATTCCTCACATCCGTTCGGAATGACAAAGGTTGTTTCCTGTAAGCATATAGTCACTTCCCGTTTTTTTTAGTCCAGGTTATAGGTCAGCCTTACGGTGATCCTTGCGGTCTTGTTCTTGCTGTAAACATCAAAGTTGCCGCCATAGGAATCCTCTTCGTTGCTGCCTACTCCCGTGATCTGAAAAACACCCATGCTGGCGCTTTTCAGCTTGCCTCTTTTGCCGTCCGCGGTGCGGATGATCTTATCGGCCCGGTCTTTGGCATCTGCCGTGGCGTTTTCTATCAGGGAATGCTTCAACCCCGGCAGGTCGGAATAGGTGTATTGTATAGGTCTGCCGTTATATTCGATACCGGAATTGATCAGCTCCGCTGTCTGGTCGGCTACCTTTTCTATCCGGCTCATTAGTTCGGGGTTCTTTTTGGCTGTAAAGGATACGTTCTGGGTCGCCACATAGCCGTCAAAGATGGATTCGGAACGGGTCTCATAGGATTTTTCTCCCTGGGTATAAACGGTACGGAAGGTCTTTTCCACGCTGACGCCACCGAAATTGATATCTTTTTCGCTGAATCCTTTGCTGATAAAGAATTGCTTTACCTTTTCTTTATCGGCCAGGATCTTGCTGTAGGCTTCTTTGGCATCCATGGATTTTGCCTGGAAATTACCCTGCCAGAAGATCTCATCCGATTCAAAATCTTTGGTGCCCAGACCTGTTACATGGATCGTGTCTTCGGCCTGGTTCCTGTTTTTAATGGCATTGCCCAGGATAGCGGCTGTAATGATAATGCCAAGGGCAGTGACTACAGCTACAATAATGGAGGATTGACGCATACGCATAGGTAAATAAGATTAGAAGTTAAAAGTTATAGTGTCTTTAACGGCTGTTACGAAAGTAAAGTATATTATTTAAAAGGAATATTAAAAAATGTTGAACACAGCGATGTTCCGTGTGGCTGCTGAGAGGTGCACTGCCCTTTGGCACTGCTTATAGCTATATAAGTAGAAAGGACGTACCGCGCAGCGGTACATCCTTTTGAGTTAAGTGACATAATATATTTAGAAGTATAGTATAGCCTGGAGTGTAAGCTTAAATTAACTAACTTCACTCGCCATTGAGCCAAACGCCTGTTACCAGCCGTTATTCTTTTATTCATTCGTCTTAATGCCGTCATAAAAGTACTCTATTATATATTTGTCAAATGGTGTCAGGGTGTCTATAGATAGAGTTTTTTCGATACCTATATAGTTGAATAAGTACAACGCCTTATGGATGTTTAGGTCTTTATCGTAGAAGTTGATTAGTTTGCTATTGTGAATTTTTTTCGAAATCATTCGAGGCATTCCAAATTCTTCTAACTGATAAACTACAGAAGGCAAAAATGCGTGAGATGCTAATGATACAAACCTAGAAATGTCATAGTTTTTGTCTTTCAAAATCTCTCTTTGGAGAATATTTACATCACTTAAAAGAGAAGCTAATTTGAATGTAACTTTCCTTTCTAGTTTAAAGAAGTCATCTACCCCAATTTCATATTGTTCAAGTTCTTTTAACATCTGCGGAATAGATTTGAACCAATTGTTTCTAAGTATTTTCACGAATTCAACAAATGGCTTATACTCGGATTCCCAACCAGCGGGTTGAATCCGAATAATCTTATACAGCATTCTGTCCCAATTTGATGGATACATAGAATTGAGATATCCTAAACCATTCCAGTCACTTGAATTAACTTTCAGATCATAAGCGATTTTTTTAATTAGCTCAGAATCGCTTGATTGGAAAACATTCTCGGCTTGTAGTCGCTCTAAAGTTTCTTGACCAACAATGTCAGCCATTTCTTGCTTGTACAATATAATTTTGGCTACCTGCTCCTTAGTTAAATCAGCTTCAAAAGCCTTTTCGTCAAGGTCTCCTAAAATTTGCTCAGGAAAAGGAATATCTAGTTGTGTTTTTTCTTCTACAGGTGGTTTATCAAGAATGAATATTTTACCTATAAAATGACGAAACATTCTACCACCACGCCCCATAATGTTTCTGTATGTGAAATCATTTAGTCTTGCTCTACCTTTTCCGCTTCTGTTTGCCCAAATAATTACATTTTCAGCAGAAGTGTTAACCCCTTCAATTATTGATGAAGTGGAGACTATCGTATCAAGACCGTCTTTTTCTTCAAATAATTTCACTTGTATTTGACTTAAGGAACGATGAAGCCTGCCGTTATGAATACCTGCTCCACGTTTTACTAATTTTGTTAAGGTCCAATTGTAATCATAGTTTTCACCAAGCCAATTTGAGAAGTTATCTGCAAGCTCCCTTTTCTTTTCTGGAACGCTAGATAATAATAAAGTAGTAACATTTTCTATGTTTGTATATGTTCCTGCATAAACAAGCGTTTTGGTGGGCTTGTTAGCAAGAATTTTTAAAAGGTATTTGCTTTTTACTTCGTCATCATTGTTTATTTCATTAAAATATTCAAATTTTTCGAGGTAAACCGTATTGAAATCGAGTGGAAAAAACTCCATTCCTTCTGTGAACGGGTTATTTCCTAAGTTGCTTATATTTGGAGCTAAAAAATATTTCTGTTTTGCGATTTTACCAAGTTTTAAGATTGCTTTAATCAGAGTAGGTGACCGCTCAGAATCAAATTTAGAACTTGCTTTGTAGAACTCATCAATTATTAGAATATCCAATTCTTTTATCTTATCGACATAATTTATTGCTCGTTCTTGTGGGAATATAAATATATTTTTCTCTGAAAGTTCTACTTCTGTTGTTGTTATGATTTTATACTCCCTTGCAAACTTTTTGTACAACCGTCTGCGTGTCTCGTCAGTTAAGGCAATTGTCGGAACGATTATAACAACATTTGAAGGCTTATTAATCGAAATGTATGCGTCAATAACAAAGCTCTTTCCAAAACTTGTCGGAGCACTAACTGCAATACTCTCTCCATTGATTAATTTCTTTAATAAGGCGGATTGTTCCCTATGCAACGTAAGTTCTTCTTTCTCACCCGTATTTACTTTGAATATTTCATAAACGAATCGGTCTTGCCAATTAGCAGTTTCTAAATCTAAGTAGGGATATAATCCAGTTTCTTTTATTAAATGATTAACGAGTTCAGAATACGGTATTTCTTCACGTTCGTGAAAATCAAGCAACCTAATTAATTCATTTCTGGCTTCATTCTCTTTGTTTTCAAAAAGAAGTTCATTTATATTCCGACAAGATTCAAAAATATCCATAGTTAGTTTCCTTGTTTTTTATAGTGTTGGACATTTTCTACAAATGCACTTACAATAGGTTCTTTTTTAGGAACTGGAAAAAGGATTAAGTGAAAATGTATTTCAGAGTATTTAAAAATTGATTTACTGACCTTTCTAATTTGCTTTTTGAAATAAGATTCGGTTCTGCCTTTATGATGTTCAATTATTTGCTCTCTGTATGCATCCGTTAATTCATTTGAACCTTCAGTAATTGTACATTCGTGCAATAGCAATATTGGAACGTGAAGTATAGGTTTTAAATTATCAATTGAAGCACCTGTCTTGATAAAACTGATTATGTTTTTATATAAATCAGACTCTTCACCTAGATAGAGTTTCAAATCAGAAACACTCGTTATTATACTGTTTTCTTTTTCTAGCTTTTCAGTTTGCAACGAATTTTCAACCGAATCAACTATTGAATATAGTCTTTCATCTTCTATACTGTTATAAAATTTAGCTTCACCAAACCAAATAGAAAATTTATCTGCATCTTCAATTACAATATGTACACTATCTGCTCCTTTTGCATTGTCTTGTGGGTTTTGTTTGTAAAATATTTTTGGGACAACAGGTAATGCTTGATAATGATGTTTCATAATTCCATAAAGAACTATTTCAGCTAGCTCACTTCCTTGTCCATCTTGCTCTTTAGCAAGGTCTGTAAGTCTTAACTTTTTTGCCGCTTCTGTCAAGCTAGATTGAGAGCGGTCTATTAAAGCTGATCTGTCTTTATAAGATAAAGAAGTCTCTACGATATTGTCCCAAATGAAAGCTTGGAATTTACTGTATCGCCACTTACCATCTTGGAAGTCATTAATGACACTCAATACTTTCTTTTTGTCTACGGGTGTTAATGTAGAGTCTGGATTTACGTTTATGAAAAAGTCGTCAATTAAAATTTCAAAATCGACTATAGTATTTAATATCATTTTTTACTGTCATTTTATAATGGGTGGTAACTCGCAAGTAAGCGGAACTTTAAACGCTTATAAATGTTTACAATCAGCCCCACAAACCTATAAAATATTCTTAAAATATAAAATACGTATTTATACGGAATTTATAATGCGGGTAAATGACTATATGCCCCTTTGGCACTGCTTAGAGCTACACAAACAAAAGGACGTACCGCGCAGCGGTACGTCCTTTTATATTAAGCAATATTACTGACTGTGCTGTTACTTCCTTGCTATCAACTGCTCCAGACAATTAAAAAGCAATGTTTTATGAAAAGATCAAAGCAACAAAAGCTGCTGCGCCGGTGGATAGCGCCCTACCAGGCGTGGCAGATCAGCAGCGGCCTTCGCCGGCTGCTGCTGCACTATATCAATTTTTACCCGCCCGAGAGTATGGCGTCCCTCAGCGGTACCGTCACGGCGGTAATGGTCCTCCTAAAGCTGCTGGACGAAGAGGAGGAGCCGGGGGCTGTGGAAGAGGTATGAGGAGTAGGGGCCTTACCAGTACCCGATAGGGTAGCAATGGGTAAACCTGCTTCAACTTTCCAACACTGTCCACTGCGGTGGTACGCATTCCAGGTTTTTCAGGTGCACTATCCTTTGTATAAAAATTGAGGGGTGATTTTTTTGTCTGCCTATTGTCAATACGTGTTGTAGCCAGTAATTTTTATTTTTGTTCATTATTAAATTCTGAGCCTAGTTGCAAAAGAGCCTTTATTGCATCTGGATTGTCTTTGAACATTGATACTGCTCTAAATCCTTTCTCCATATCACTCAGACTGTTATCTGTAAAAAGTTCAAGAGATTCTGGGTTTGATACCATCAATGTCATTAACTGTGCTGCCAAATCGTGTTGGTCTTTTTTAGTTTCGTAATTTGGGAAAGGAAATTTTATCAATTGTGCAAGTTGTAAAACTTGATTGTCTGGCTTTGTAGGATTTTTATCATACCACTGAAAAAAATCTTTTAATTGTTTTGCTAATGACTGGATTCCTTTTGGGGTACACTCGTACTCAATATATCTTTGATGTGATATATCAAAAGGCGCATTAATTTTTATGTCAGAACGACGAATTAATATTGTTCCCGGTTTAAAACAATGTCTTAATCCCAATTCATAGTATACATTAGGGTTCGGATAAGTAATATCAGCAATTACAAATGTATCATACATTAAACGAGTTAAAATGTCAGTTGTTATGGTTCCCGGAACAGCACACTCGTCTGCACGTAAAACTGTCATTTTAGGTCTTGCTTGTAAGATTGCCTGTTTTATTACATTTTCATAATTATCTTGAAGTTCATTAAAAGTTATCTTATAGTCTCCATATTCTTGGTCACTAATTGCCATAATAACGAAACAGCTATCTTCCATTGTTATTTTTATTTTGATGAGTTTGTTTAAAATTGCCTTCAACATTTTGGTCCTTGGCGAAGTGGTGGATTTTTAGAACTAAAACTCAATAGAAGAACGAGAGTTGAATTTTGTACTTCCGGTGATACGAAGCTGTTCAGACCGCCTATTGCCACTTTTATGTGTCGTTTTTCTTGTCACTATTCACAATTTTGCACACAAGTTTCTACAAGTTTTTGATAATTTATAATATATTTATTTCCACATTAGCCGCAATATTTGGATTTACCTGATAATCTAAATAAAGTTTGTTCTTTGATAACCACTTTACGATTCTCTTTAGTGTCAAAAAACGTGCTCAACTCGATGATTTTGTGATGGAAGATACTTCAACTACTGTGCTGTAGTGGATTCAAGGTGATTACCTGTCCGCCACCACAAAAGTTTATTAAATGCACAAACCTTTATTTTACCACTTCACCCGCTATTGCGCTTATACAATGTTGGTACCAGTATTTCATCCATTCATTAAATCTTTTTCATCTGTTTTCAAGAGATCAGTCAAAATATTCCTGCTTGCTTCGGGGATTCTGTTAAAATCTGTTTTGAAGAACAACAAGAATAGTTTGTTTAAATAATAGACGTTTTTCTCAAAATTACTTTTCCAAATTCCAAAGTCTTGCCGTGAAAAACTGTTTGTTTTTCGAATATTTTTTTCACATTGAAAGAAAATTGGTGATTCTCCGTGTATATGTTTTGAAAAGAGCTTCCAATTCTGAAAAATTGATTGAAGCAACCTCGAAACATCAACTTTAAAGAATGGGTGTTTATTAAGATATTCACTTAATTTATCAAACTTGATTACAAAATCACCATCTTTCCATTGTTGATATTCTATAGGATGATGTAAAAAGTATAATAGTTGAAGTGAAAGCTCAATACTACTTCTCATATGCATATGAGCCGACCTATATTGACCAAACAACGCAAGAAAAAAAGATGAGTTAATATCTTCAAATAATTCATTCAATATTAAGTCATAGTCTTTTATGCCAATAGAATTTAAAGAAAGTTTCCAGTTTTTAAAGACTAGTGTCGCTCTGTAAGTATTGTATAGATCATCATCTGATATTTCGCTTACTGAAGAATTCCAAAAATCTTGAAAATCCTTCAAATAAAGAGGCAAATCCTTTTTAGCACTTTGAATGAATTTGTCTTTCATATATTTCTTAATATTTCCGCCCATTTGGCAAATGATTCAACACTTTCAATCTCTTTTTTGGACTTTTTTGAGCTTGTGTGAACTTTTTGATTTCTAATGTTAATCACGGCATTCTTTACCTTTTCCTTTAACTCTGGGGTTTCTTCGATTCTTCCAATCACTCTCCTTATTGTAACATCTCTCGCTTCCTTTTGGTCTTTAAAACCTAATGACAATTGCTCATTTGCAAAATCCACAACATCCTTTATTCGTGGAAATGCCTTCTTGTCTTCCAAGAAAGATTTAATAATTGCTAATTTTTCTTCAAAGCTCAGATTTTGACCAAACCTAGACTGTTCAAGTTTTTGTAATTTTTGGAATGTTTTAAGGTTCTTGATAAACAACCTTAATGAGGATGTGTCTAATCCTTTTTTTTCAAACGAAGCCAAATCTTTCATCATTGACTCCAAATACTCTATATAGTTCTCAAACATTTTCTTCCGGTTCTAATGTTAATAAAATTTCTGAAACCAAATTCTTGTAAGCTGCAACACCGTCTGAATGCGGGTTGACAATGTATGCAGGTTTGTTAGAAGTCGCGGCTTCACTTATTCTCACTGTATCAGGTATTATAGTCTGAAACGTTTCAATTCCTTCATCTTCACACGTTTTTCTTATACTATCCATTTGTTGACTATGATTTATCGTGCCCCTTTTAACTTTCGTAAATACGACTCCAAGAAGTTCAACATTGCAGTTTGGCAATCGCTTTTTTAGTTGCTTAATTCTATTGGTTAAAAGAGGTAAGCCAATTGAAGGATAAAACTCTGGTATCACAGGAACAATAATATAATCACTTACGACTAATGCATTTTGTGGAGCTAACATTAAATTTGGTGGGCAATCGATTAATATGTAATCGTATTTTTTCTTGCAATTTTTAAGCTGATTTTGTAGTATAATTTCTCTGCCAGCTTGACCGCTCAAATCTAAATCAAGGAAAGTTAATTCGATATGAGAAGGAATTAAGTCGAGACCATTAATACCGCATACATTTTCTACAATTGCATTATTGATGTCATATTCTTCTTCTCGGGAAGAAAAACCTTTATTCATTCCCAAAACATCTGCTATTGTAGCATTATCTTTTAATTTTTCCCAAGTTTCAATTCCCATCAATGAGAAGGTTGCATTGGTCTGTGGGTCGAGGTCAATAATCAATACATTCTTATTGTGCTCTTTTGCAAGAATAGAGGCAATTTCAACTACGGTTGTAGTCTTTGCAACCCCTCCTTTCATATTTATGAATGATATTATTGTCATAGTTTCTGTTTTTTTAATATTAGTGCCAACTCGCAAATAAGCGAAACTTTAAACGGTTATAATTGGTTACAAACTGCCTCTGTTAAACTAATCATAAGTCAGTAGCAAACTTATAAAATATATTTAAATTAAAAAATGCGTATAAATACGCATTTTTTAATTTAAATATAAGCGTACCTACCCCGAAAGCTGCTCCCATAAACATTATTTATTTCTTAATAACAAAATAGCCTGTAATATTTATATTAAGTATTCGTTATATTAAAAGTAACGTTACTATAACAATATTTCTTCACCCTTTAAAACTTACAGACTATGGCAAGCAGATTTGAAACAGGACATTTTATCAACCTGTCCAACTTCGGAACCCTCCTGACCTACCTGGCTACCCAGCCGGCCTACCTGCCGGATGCGGCCGAGCTGAAACCGGCTGCGCTGGAACAATACCGGCAGGAAGTACAGACCGCTACCAATACGCTCATCACGGAAGCGGCAGCGCTGCAGCAGGCGGTGAACAACAGGCAACAGCTCTTTGAGCAGATGCGAAAGCTGGCACGCCGCCTGATGCGCTACCTGGAGGCCAACAGCACCGACCACGAGGCCGTCAGGGACATCGCCACCCACTACCGGCTGCTCTCCGCCCGGCCGGTGTCCCGCAGGATCATTGTGAACGAGGACGGTACGGTCAGCGAAAAGACCTATTCCGGCAGCCGTCTCAGCTTCCATTCCATGGCAGAGAATTTCCAGAAAATGGTGGAACGCATTGCCACCATGCCCCATTATGCGCCGGCAGATATCAGGATCAGCCTCCCGGCCCTGCAGGCCAGGTACGAGGAGCTGCATACTACCAACAGCGAGGTGAATACGCAATACCAGGCGGTGCACAACGCGCGCCACCACAGGGACCAGCTGATGTACCAAAAAGACACCGGGCTGGTGGACCTGGCACGCAGGGTAAAGAAGTACCTGCAATATAAGTACGGCCCGGCATCGGACCAATACCATTATGCCAATTCGATCCGGTTTACCAGGAAGCAGCTCCGTACCGGGGAGCTTATAGAAGACGAACCGGAACCATAACCTTTTAATCTCCACAATCCCGAAAGGTTATGAAAACACAAGCCCCCCGATAGCAGGCCTATACCAGCAGTATGCAGCGTATAGGCCTTTTTGATGCGCCAGGGTGCAGCCTGCTCCTGCTGTTACTTTGTCCCCTTGCCGCTTCCGGCGGCAGGGTGGGCGCCCGCCCCGGTAAACCCGGTGTCCTGCCGCGCAACTTTGACTTCCCGCAACCGTACCTGCCGTAAGCCGGTAAGCATCTCCGGATCTTCCGGTATCACCCTCTTATATTGTTATGTAACCTTGTACCATGAGCATGCAACCTTGCACGCTGCGTATCGAACCTTGCGTGATGTGCATCGAACCTTGCGTGATGTGCATCGAACCTTGCGTGATGTGCATCGAACCTTGCGTGATGTGTATCGAACCTTGCGTGATGTGTATCGAACCTTGCGTGATGTGCATCGAACCTTGCGTGATGTGTGTCGAACCTTGCGCGATGTGCGTCATACCTCGCACGATGTGTATCGAATTTTGCCCGGTACCGGTCGCTGCCGGTACCCTGCTTTAAT
The DNA here is from genome assembly GCA_037190225.1 of Edaphocola sp. GTDB lineage: Bacteria > Bacteroidota > Bacteroidia > Chitinophagales > Chitinophagaceae > MKSF01. The sequence goes on from JBBCJL010000009.1 coordinate 163,366, forward strand.
TGATCCTTTTGAATATTTTTCGTTGAAAAAGGGATTTTTGAAACAGACGGAGAGGTTATGAGCAGGACTAACCGGATATTGCAAAGGAAAAATATCCGGGTGCTTTTTTACAACAGGTAGTTGATAATATTTTTAACCGGCTATCTATATATAGGCAATAAAGTCATTATAAGTTATACATTGTTGTAAGAGATCCCTCACATCCATTCGGAATGACCGGCACCCTCAGTTCCTTTATAGCTAAAGGGGTATCTGAGCCTCATAAAGGACACTGCTCAGCGAGGCGTATGTGTGATAAAAGCTTGTTGCCTGTAAGCAGATAGTCGCTTTAAAAAATACTGAACACAGCGATATTCCGTGTGGCCGCTGTAACCCTGAACCTTTCATCCATCCTCAGGCCTATCACCCATATTATCTTTTTATTGCTTTCCACCACCCATATCTTTTCCTTTTCGTGCTGCGGCAGCTTGCTGTCCTTAAGCAGCTTGCTTACCTTTTTCTTTTTCATATCCATGCCTATAGGGTAGAAATAATCGCCGGTCCGGTAGGGTCTCAGGATAAGAGGCCATTCCAGCCTGTCCATATCCGCAGAGATGCTGTGAGGTTCCCTGTCCCGGACAGCCTGCGCCTCCGTTGGGCCGGAAACCCGGAGCGTACCGTTGGCATAAGGATATTCCCGGCCGTCCGCATTTTCTATGATGATGCAGTCGCTTGCAGTGGTCTGTACCGGGGTAATGATCAGGAAATCCCGGTTCTTGAGGATCCGGTAGGTATCGCTGACCACCATTTTACCCGTATGGGCGTCCGGGAGCGCGATAATGTCTGTCATCTGCGATGCGCTGAACCCGAACCCTTTGACCATTTCATACAGCAGCGTGGCATAGCCCGGCTGCCTGTACAGCTTATTGATGCTGATATAATGATCATTGCCCCTGGGTTCCAGCAGCCTGGAAAGCGTTTTGTCCAGCTCCTTACGGGCAAGCTGCTCTATATCCCCGAGCCGTTGTGAGGTCTTATAGATACCGTCCACCGACTGCGGCAGGATAGCCTTCATAGCGGGCAGCAGGTGGTGCCGGATCTTATTCCTTAAGTAATCATCCTTTTTATTGCTGCTGTCTTCCCGCCAGCTGCAGCTATGCGCCCGGAGTATCTCCAGCAGCTGCGCCTTTTCCAGGCTCAGCAGCGGCCTTATGATGCGCTGCTGGACCGGCAGGATGCCGTGCATGCCGGCGATGCCGGTGCCCCGCATCAGGTTCATAAGCACCGTTTCCGCCACATCGTCCTTATGGTGGGCGGTGGCTATATAATCATAATCCAGTTCCTGTCTTAATGCTTCAAACCAGTCATACCGCAGCCTGCGGCAGGTATCCTGCAGGTTGCCGCCTTCCTTTTCCAGGACTCCCCGGGTATCGAACCGCTCTACGTAAAAGGGGATATGGTACTCCGCTGCCCAGGCGGCCACAAAACGCTCATCTTCATGGCTCTCTTCTCCCCGCAGCCCGAAATTGCAGTGGGCAATGACAAATGAAATATCCAGGTGCTTCAGCACATAGCACAGGGCCATGCTGTCCGCACCGCCGCTCACTGCCGCGATTACCCGTTTATCCTGCCAGTGAAAGGAAGCAAAGACTCTTTTTAGCTGGTCATATAATGCATGTGGAATCATGCCGCAAAGTTAGTGCAATTCATGGCTCCCGGCAGAAGGATGGGCATAAAATAACCCCATACGCCGGCAGGCGTATGGGGTGTTCCGGTAAGGACCCTACAGTTATAGCTTGAATGCTTAATAGTTCCCGGAAGCTGTCCCTGGATAATTCCTGTCCGGCGGACGTTTTACCGGCATAGGGCTGTGCTTATCTTTCGATAATGAAATCTTCTTTTTCCGTTCTTACTTTTTCCAGGTTCACCAGCCAGTCATTGGCCGCATCCCGGTAGCCCAGCGCCAGGATAGTGGCAGACCGGAGGCCGGCCTTATCCAGCTCCAGCAGCTTGTCCAGCGCGGCGTTATCAAAGCCTTCCATAGGCGTGCTATCCACTTCCTGCATAGCCGCCGCAACAATGGCAGCGGAGAATGCAATGTAGGATTGCTTGGCCGCATGTGCCGCCTGCTGCTCTTCTGTGAGCGTGGCAAGCTGTGCCTTTAAGCCGTTCTTATAATCATCGGTTGTACCGGGCGGTAAGCCTCTTTTGGCGTTCATCAGCTCAAAAGCGCTGTCGATCCGCTCATCGGTATATTTATCCCAGGCTGCGAAGATGAGCAGGTGAGAGGCATCCGTTATCTGGCTCTGTCCGTAGGCTATGGGCTGTATCCTGGCTTTCAGCTCCGGGTCGGTTACCACGATCACCCGGAAAGGCTGCAGGCCTGATGAGGTCGGGGCCAGGCGTGCGGCTTCGAGAATGGTTGCAACCTTGTCTGCTGCCACAGGCATACCGTTCATTTTTTTGGTGGCATATCTCCATTGGAGCGCTTCTATTATTTCCATCTTTTGTATATAAATGCTGGTAAAAAATTTAACGTTACAAAAGTAGGGAATCTAATAATTGTATGTACAATGATTGGGTTCAATTTTACTTATATACCTATAAGCTTTTGTAATGCAGCAGGAAATTGGCCCCTCTTGCTCTGCCCGAAGGAAGCGCCGCCTGGGTAATGATATTATCTATTTCAGGATATCGGTAAGCTCTACTGCTTTAAAGTTTTCATCCAGGTCTATAAAATGCCTGAACAGCGCGATATGGCTTGCTCCCAGGATAACAACGATCCGCTTATCCTGCTTTTCGCTGATTTTCTGCACCAGTGAGTACATTAAGAGGTTGCGTTTATACCAGTTGGCCACCAGATTTGCTCCTGTAAAATCATCATATCGCCCGGCACGGTTGAACAGGCTGATGTAAGAGCCGAGATCCAAATCCCTTTGGGACTGGGTATTGCACTGGATAAGCAAATCCCTCAGGCTGTATTTTTGCCTGCTGGCATTGTCAATGGATTCAAACTCTTTAATCCTGCTGAAGATCTTCTCCTTCAGCTCATTTTGCTGTGCCTGCTCCATAGCTATCAGAAGGCTGTCGAATGGGAAAGGTGTAGCAATATCTATACCATATACTTTTTCCAGCCTGTTTGATTTAGCGATCCTGAAACCCAGCTGAAAAATTTCATTCTCTTTAAAAAAGCTGTTGCCGGGATATTTTTTACTTACATAATCGAAGTATTGATCGTGCAGGTACAGGTCATAGAGCGTGTCCAGCCCGGACTGCTCATCATAGTCCCACTCCACGAATATTTTATCCGGGGCAAAGCTCCTGATGGACGCATTGATCTGATGCAGCTCCGCCTGTGCTGCTGCTGTCATAACATCGAATTTGTCTGCCCGGACAAGGTCGGCGCCCGGATTGTTGAAATGGAACACGCCTATCAAAAGTATTTCTTTCGGATTCTTTTTCTGCGCGTATGTGATAGTTGAAAAGCATAGCAATATCGCTATATAAAGGAATCTGTTCGGTCTCATTTGCTTTGTTTTAGGGACAAAGAACGATAAATGATCCCGAACAGAATTGTACAAATGTAAACCATCCTACAATTCAAGCCATACATTCTCCTTTTCCGTATCTACTTTGCTGAAAAAATCCATGGGGTTGAGCCGTGTGAAATTTTTAAAATCCCTGATAAAATGAGATTGGTCGTAGAACCGGACAAGATGCGACAGCTCGGTGAAATTTCTGGCCTTTTGCCTTTCAGCAATAGCAGCCCTGAACCGGTGGATCTTTCTGAACTCGGAAGGCGTTTTACCGACCTGCTGCGTGAATATCTTATTAAGGTATTGCCTGGAAATATTATTTTTTTGAGCGATGTCATTGATCTTGAGGTCCGACTGTATATCAGCGATGATGCTTTCCAGCAAAGAAAGATCCTTTGGGACCAGCCTGGAAAGCCAATAGCTTTCCAGCTGCCGGATCTGCTCCGCTCTGCCGGGTATATTGAACACCTCGTTCATAAGCGGCCTGTAATCAGGAGAAGGGTCAAAACGGATCATTGCACCTGCGTAAAAAGGCCGTATGTCATTTACAAAATGATTGAGGCCCAGCGGCTTAAAATAAATGGTGATCTCCTCGGTGATATCGTGCTGTATGATCTCAATGGGATGTATATACCGGCTTACCAGGCTTGAAGCAATCGTATTTTCCCGGGATGAAGATACCTCGATCTTATTATGACCGAGCACCAGGCTGGTGTTCTGATAAACGGCGGCAATGCAAAAGTTATTGGGAAAGGTCCAATAGATTTCCGGCTGATGAATTTCTTTTTTGGTTACAAAATAAAATCCTTCAATATACTTATTCAAAGTTTCGGAAACAGGCTTGTAAAATTGGATATCCACAATTTTAGTATTAAAATTTAAGCTGCCCGCCAATACGTTGCATGCGGTATCGTATTGGTGTGATCTGCTCTTCTGATGTGTAATACAAATTTAATGAATTACTATTTACTGGCTATCCGTACACCGGTCAGTGATGCGGCCTTATCCGCATAAGTCCCCAACCTTGCCGGACGCAATAGTTACTCCCGGTTTCGCTTACAGCACTATAAGCTTTTATAATGCAGCAGGAAATCAGCCATCATTCTCAGCCCGAAGCCGGTGCCCCCGAAGGTCTTATAATGTTTCGGTGCTGTGGTGTAGGCCACTCCCGCAATGTCAAAGTGCAGCCAGGGAAAATCCGTAAAGTGCTCCAGGAATTTACCTGCTGTGATAGCGCCTGCTGTTCCGCCGCTGATATTCTTAAGGTCGGCGATCTCGGATTTCATCATATCCCCGTATTCTTTCCATAAGGGAAGCTCTATGAACCGCTCGTAGTGCTTCATGCTGCTTTGGTGCAGCAGCTCCTTATAGCCCTGGGGGGCATTGCCCATCATGATCATACCTTCTGCGCCTGATATGGCAGCGGCCGCCCCGGTAAGCGTGGCGAAATCTATGACCAGCTCCGGTTTGTATTTCCGGGCGTGGAGCAGCGCATCGGCCAGGATCAGCCGGCCTTCCGCGTCCGTGTTCAGCACCTCTACCGTTGTCCCGTCCGCGTAGGTGATAATATCGCCCGGCGCGTAGGCATTCTCTCCCGGCCGGTTGTCGCAGGCCGGTATCAGCCCTATGATATGTATGGGGAGGTTGAGCATCCCGGCAACATACATGATACCTGCTACGAGCGCCGCCCCGGCCATATCGCTTTTCATATGATCCATGCTGTTGGGTGTAGGCTTCAGGCTCAGGCCCCCGGTATCATACACAACGCCTTTACCGACCAGCACCAGCGGCTGCTTATTGATATACCTTGTAGGCTTATGCTCCAGTATATTGAATGCCGGGTCATTCTTGCTGCCGCTGCTTACTGCCAGCAGCCCGGCCATTTTATGCTGCTCTATCTTCTTGCGGTCCCACGTGGTAATCCTGAAGCGCCCTTCCTTAGCTACCTGTTGCAGCTGTTCCGAGAACTGCTGCGGCGTCTGGTGATTGAAAGGCTCATTGACCAGGTTACGGATATGGTACACCGCCTGCGTGGTGACCTGCAGCTGTGCCAGCAGCTTTTCCGTGATCTCATCCTTGTAAAAATAGATGGTATCCAGGCTGTTGGGGCGTGCGTTCTTATCGCTTTTATAATGCAGGAACCGGTAGTTGGTGAGCGTAAGCGCTTCCGCAAAAAGGTAGGCGGCGTCGGACCCTTCTATCATATTCCTGATAATGACTTCTTTGATATGGTACCTGTTCAGCACAGGGAGGAGCTTGCCGGCTTCTGTTCTTACATTCTCCAGCGTATCGGGCACTTCGTCGAATTCTTTAAGATAGGCGATGAAATGCAGGCTGCCGTTCCGGAAAAGCGGGATAATGGTAGTTTCGTTTTTGAGCTGTTGCTGTACGAAGATGATCTCATTCTTATCGTCCGTTATGGAAGTGACCATATCTTCATGGTGCAGCAGGTAAATGATGCTGGCTTTATGATTTTTATGAATACCAAAGTACATAATGATTGTATTGAATAAGTGATCGTACCAAAAATAGGACATTTTTTAAAGCGCTGTCAGGCAAACCTGCCGTTCATTTCTCAGCCGTTGGCTGTGTGTAGGCGCCTGCTGAAAAAGGGAATCACCGAAGTAACTCCCTTGCCGCTTATTGTAATTCCTTTTTGAGGAATACGCCGGTAATGCTTTTTTTGCTTCTGGCTACCTTTTCAGGAGTGCCATGCGCGACCAGGGTACCGCCGCCTTCTCCTCCTTCAGGACCGATATCAATGATATAATCGGCTACCTTCACCATATCAAGGTTATGCTCTATCACAAGGACCGTGTTGCCTCTTCCGACCAGCTTGTTCAGCACGTTCAGCAGGGCCTGTATATCTTCAAAATGGAGACCTGTGGTAGGCTCATCCAGTATGTAAAAGGTCTTGCCCGTGTCCTTTTTGGCCAGCTCGGTGGCCAGCTTGACCCGTTGCGCCTCACCGCCGCTCAGGGTGACGGCGCTCTGCCCCAGGGTAATGTAACCTAATCCCACATCCAGCAGCGTTTTGATCTTGCGGTGCAGGGACGGTACATTGATAAAATATTCCACCGCCTCCGCTACGGTCATATCCAGCACATCCGAAATGGAGCGGCCTTTATACCGGATCTCCAGGGTTTCCCTGTTATAGCGTTTGCCCTGGCATTTTTCGCAGGGGACGTACACGTCCGGCAGGAAATTCATTTCGATGACCCTCATACCGCCGCCCTGGCATTCCTCGCACCGGCCGCCCTTGACGTTAAAGGAAAATCGCCCGGCATTATATCCTCTTATCTTAGCCTCCGGCACCTGGGCGAACAGCTGCCGGATGTCATTGAAGAAACCGCAGTAGGTAGCGGGATTGCTGCGCGGGGTTCTGCCTATGGGCGTCTGGTCTATCTCTATCACCTTATCTATATGCTCCAGCCCTTCTACGCTTTTATAGGGCATCGGCTGCATCTTGGATGCGGGGAAGCAATGCCGGGACAGGATGGGGTACAGTGTTTCCGTGATCAGGGTGCTTTTACCGCTGCCCGATACGCCCGTTACAACCACGAAGGTGCCCAGGGGAATGGAAATATCCACGCTTTTGAGGTTATTGCCGGTAGCGCCCCGCAGAGTCAGCTCATGACCATTGCCTTTCCTGCGCTGGGCAGGCAATTCAATACATTTCTTATAAGTGAGGTACTGTGATGTCAGGGAGTCGGAATGCAGCACTTCTTCCGGGGTGCCCTGCGACACGATGCGACCCCCGTGGATACCGGCTTTGGGTCCTATATCTATCAGGTGATCGGCCGCCAGCATAATATCCTTGTCATGCTCCACCACGAGCACGCTGTTGCCGCCGTTCCTGAGGTCTTCCAGCGCGTGGATGAGCCGCTGGTTGTCCCGCTGGTGCAGCCCTATGCTCGGCTCATCCAGGATATAGGTGATGCCGGTCAGCTTGGAGCCGATCTGCGTGGCCAGCCGTATGCGCTGGCTTTCTCCGCCGCTCAGGGTCCTGGTAGGCCTGTTGAGCGTCAGGTAATGCAGGCCGACATCCAGCAGGAAACGTACCCGCTCCGTGATCTCTTTGATAATATCCTTGGCTATGATCGTTCTCTTATCATCCAGGTATTGATCAATATGGCTGAATTGCTCATAAAAGGCGGATAAGGACAGCTGCGACAGGTCGGCTATATTATAGGGACCTATCTTAAAGCACAGGCTTTCCTTTTTCAGCCTTTTGCCTTCGCACTCCGGGCAGGTATCCAGGTGGAGGAACTGCTCCGCCCAGTTCCTGATGTGGTCGGAGGGGCTTTCATTGAACCAGCGCAGCATACTGTTCAGGACGCCTTCAAAGCTGTCTGTAAGGTATTTATAATCCTCGCTGTTTTCCCGGTAGGTGATGCCTGCCGTTTCCTGCCCGTAAAGGATCAGGTTCAGCTCTTTGTCTTTCAGCCCGCTTATCGGGGTGGTCAGGGAGATCTTGTGCTTTTTGGCGAAGCGTTCCGTCATTTTCCAGCTTTGCGCCTCCCGTGCTTCTCCCAGGGGAGCGATGCCGCCCTCCCTGATGTTCCTGCTGCTGTCCGGGATCACGCTTTCCATATTGATGGCGTGCACCACACCCAGTCCCTTGCATTTCGGGCAGGCGCCATAAGGGGAATTGAAGGAAAAAGTATTGGGACTTGGCTCCTCATAGGAAAGTCCCGTAGCCGCCTCCATCAGGTTCTTGCTGTACTGCGTGATCTGGTGAGTGGCATGATGCTCTATGAACAGCAGCCCTTTACCCATCTGCAAGGCTTTCTGGATGCTTTGTACCAGCCGTACCCTGCTCTCCTCATCAACGCTGAGACGATCTATCACCAGCTCTATATCGTGTATCTTATAGCGGTCCAGCTGCATACCCGGCTTCAGCTCCTGTATCTCGCCGTCTATCCTGGCACGCAGGTAGCCCTGCTTCATGAACTGCTCGAATACCTCCCGGTAATGTCCTTTCCGGCCCCTGACCACAGGCGCCAGCACCGCTATCTTTTCACCGTCCAGGTGGCTGTAGATATGCCGGATGATCTCTTCTTCGGAATATTTCTCCATCCTGTTCCCGGAAAGATAGGAATAGGCAGTGCTGGCCCTGGCGAACAGCAGCCTGAGAAAATCATAGACCTCCGTGATGGTGCCTACCGTGGAGCGGGGATTCTTATTGGTGGTCTTTTGCTCTATCGCGATAACGGGGGAAAGCCCGGTGATGCGGTCCACATCCGGCCGTTCCAGGTCGCCCATGAACTGGCGGGCATAGGCGGAAAAGCTTTCCATATACCTGCGCTGGCCTTCCGCAAAGATAGTGTCAAATGCCAGGGAAGACTTGCCGCTTCCGCTCAGTCCTGTAATGACAACCAGCTTATTCTTGGGGATCTTTACATCTATATTCTTAAGGTTGTGCACCCGGGCACCCAATATTTCTATGTTTTCTGACATACCTTTCTGCTGATGCAATTTTTGTATATGCGAAATTACTGATTATCCTTCTAAAGTGCAGGAATAACATACAGGCGGCAAGGTAGCTGCATTTCGTATGCTTTCCTGTTAAAATCAAGCTAAATACCGAGATTGGTCGTTCCGGGGAGGGCGGGCAGATGAGCAGTGCTGCAGCGGTTGCAGGACGTGCCTGCGGCCGGAAGCTCCGGAGCAGAATAATCTATTAAACCTGCGCATAAAACAAAATATTGACTAACTTTGTTGCCCTGTTGCCGTTTGGTTCTGTAAGGACCGGGGGCGGCTTTACCATTCATTCAATAAGAGATATCATATATGCAGTTTTTAGATTTTGAAAAGCCATTGGAAGACCTGGTGTCGCAGCTGGACAAGCTTCAATCCATCGCGGATAAGAACAAGATGGATATGTCTGCCTCTGTCAGGCAGCTGGAGCAAACCATCGAAGAAACAAGGTCTGAGATCTACAAAAATCTGACTCCCTGGCAACGGGTACAGCTGAGCCGTCACCCTGAGCGTCCTTATACCAATTATTATATCAGCAAGATATGCAGCACTTTTACAGAGCTGTTCGGAGACCGGAACGTGAAGGATGATAAGGCCATCGTGGGTGGCCTGGCGGATATAGACGGGCAGCAGGTCATGATCATCGGTCACCAGAAAGGTACCAATACGAAGCAGCGCCAGATCCGCAACTTCGGTATGGCCAACCCGGAAGGATACCGCAAAGCGCTGCGGCTGATGAAGCTGGCTGAAAAGTTCAACCGTCCTATCGTCACCTTTATTGATACACCCGGTGCTTATCCCGGCCTGGAAGCGGAAGAAAGAGGGCAGGGCGAGGCCATTGCCCGTAATATTTATGAAATGGTGAATATGCGGGTGCCGGTGATCTGCATCATCATAGGTGAAGGCGCATCCGGCGGCGCGCTGGGCATAGGCGTAGGCGATAAGGTGGTCATGCTGGAAAATACCTGGTACACCGTTATCTCCCCGGAAAACTGCTCCAGCATCCTGTGGCGCAGCTGGGATTATAAAGTGCAGGCCGCGGAGCAGCTGAAGCTGACCTCTGAAGATATGTCCGCTTTCGGGCTGGTGGATGATGTGCTGAAAGAACCCGTTGGAGGCGCGCACTATAAGCCCGAGGAAATGGCGCTGAGCATTAAAAAATATATCCTGGATACCATTAAGGAGCTTGAGAAAACAGGTGCGGACAAGAGGATCGAGAAAAGGATCGAGAAATTCTCCAGGATGGGCTTCTTCGAGGAAACAGAAACGGAAGCGTAATTGTAAACTACTAATTATACATGCATATGAATTTTCAGGGTACAGGCGTAGCATTGGTAACACCTTTCAGGGAAGACCTCTCCGTGGATTATGAAAGTCTGGGAAAGCTGGTAGAATATGTGATATCAGGAGGCGTGGATTTCCTGGTGGCATTGGGGACCACTGCCGAAACGCCTGCAATGACCCCGGAAGAAAAGCTGGAGGTGCTGAAATTCATCATTCAGAAAAATAACAAAAGGAAACCGCTCGTTGCAGGAATTGGTGGTAATAATACGAAGGATGTTACAGATACTATCGCTGCCTACCCGATGGCGGATGTGGACGGTATACTGAGCGTGGTACCTTATTATAATAAGCCTTCGCAGGAAGGTATTTACCGGCATTTTAAAACGATCGCTGACAGTACGGACAAGCCGATCATTCTGTACAATGTTCCCGGCAGGACGGTGACCAATATGCTGCCGGCCACGACACTTCGACTGGCACGGGAATGCGCTAATATAGTAGCGATCAAGGAAGCCAGCGGCAATATGGCGCAATGTATGGAGCTGGTGCAGGGCGCTCCCGCGCATTTCAGCGTACTGAGCGGTGATGACGACCTGGTGCTGCCGCAGGTAGCGATAGGAATGAAAGGCGTCATCTCTGTGGCTGCCAACTGCTACCCGGAAACATTTACGGCAATGGTGCGTCATGCATTACGGCATGATATCGCGGCAGCACAGCCGCTGCACTACCAGCTGCTGCCGGCTATCAGGCTGTTGTTTGCCGAAGGCAACCCGACAGGCGTAAAGCATGTGCTGGCGGAAAAAGGCCTGATCCGGAATGTCCTGAGGCTGCCCCTGGTGGCTGCGAGCGATCCGCTCCGGGAAGCATTTCAACCTTATACGGAAGCGCTATAACCTATAGCGCTTTATTTTTTATCTATTGTATTACTCATGGAAGCATTTTACAACAGGCTGGTGAAAGTGGACCGTCATATCAGCAAGTGGGCCAGAAGGAATGATATTATGTGTTACCGGATCTTTGACCATGACATCCCTGAATTCCCTTTTTGCGTGGACAGGTATGGCGACTATCTTCATGTATCGGAATATGCTTCCAGGTTCAGGTTTCCGGATGAAGCGGCGCATGAGCAGTGGATACAGGAGGCGGTGACCGTGATCAGCGAAGCCCTGCAGGTGGCGCCGGACCATATCTTTATGAAGCAGCGGAAACGCCTGGACCGCCGGAATGAGCAATATGAGAAGGTGGACTCCTCCAGCGAAAAAATGATCGTCACCGAAGGCGGGCTGCGTTTCTATGTGAACCTTAAGGACTACCTGGATACCGGCTTATTCCTGGATCACAGGCCGCTGCGCGCGCAGTTCGGAAAGGAAGCGAAAAAGATGCGGGTGCTGAACCTCTTTGCCTATACCGGGGCTTTCAGCGTATATGCTGCGGCCGGTGGCGCCGAAAAAGTGACTACGGTCGATCTTTCCAATACCTATATCAGCTGGGCCAGGGAGAATTTTGAGCTGAACGGCCTGGATGCAGGCGATCATGAATTTATGGTCATGGACACGATGCAATATTTAAAAAGCCTGCCGGCAGAACCGCTCTTTGACCTGGTATTTGTTGATCCGCCTGTATTCAGCAACAGCACCCGGCTGAAAGGCACCTGGGATACGCAGCGGGATCATGCCTATATGCTGCAGCTGATACTGGGTGTGACGGAACCGGGAGGGATCATTTACTTCTCCAACAACCTGCGCACCTTCCAGCCGCAGTTTGAAAGACTGAATGCCACATCCATAGAGGATATCAGGGAGAAGACCATCCCGGAAGACTTCAGGAACCAGTACATACACTGGTGCTGGCGGATCATCAAATGATTGTCTTTTTAAGCAGGAAATTCATACGTACCGTATTGCCGGATATAGCGGGTAAAGATCAGAGTAATTCACATGCAGCCATATCTTATCCTGTGCCAAGGCGGATTGGTGCCCGTCCAGGTAATAATATCTTTATTTTAAGCTTTAACGGGTTTATTTCCAGTATTTTTTATGTAGCAATAATATTTATGTAATATTTTTGCCAAAACTTCCTATCTTTAGCTTTCTTACTTACTAACCGGAAACTGACCTTTATTCCGTAGTTTTCTACCTTTTATAGTAGTTTTCCACATTTTGCAAGAGTTATCCCCATTCTTTGTGGAAAATTAATAATATTTTCTATGTGTTTAAATGTGTGGATTTGTGTAGAAATGTGTTTCTTTGTGTGGTAAAATGCACAAAATATCACTTTGTTAAGTTTAATAGGCAATTTTGACGTTTCCCTGGATGCCAAAGGACGCATCACTTTCCCGGCCGGTTTGAAAAAGCAGCTGCCGGAAGGGGAATCCTTGTCTTTTGTCGCTTACAAAGGATTTGAGAACTGCATTGAATTGTACACTGAGAATGAGTGGGAAAAGATCCAGGCCAAGCTGGTCAAGCTCAGCATGCTGAATCCCAAGCTGGAAAAGTTCAAAAGGCTGATGCTGGCTACTTCTGCAAGGCTGGAGCTGGACAGCGCGGGAAGGCTGCTGCTGCCTAAGCATATGATATCGGCAGTGGATCTGAAAAAAGATGTGATGATACTGGGGCAAATAGATAAGATGGAGATCTGGGATAAGGCGAATTATGACGCCTACCTGGCCGCCAATATGGGCGACCTGGCCGACCTGGCATCGGAAATATTCGGGGGGGATATAGAATTATAGCAGATTATGGAGCACCAACAATATCATCACGAAACAGTATTGCTGGAAGAGGCGGTAGAGGCTTTGGATATAAAGCCTGATGGCGTGTATGTGGACTGTACGATGGGTGGTGCCGGTCACTCCCGGCTGATATTGAGCCGGCTGGGTCCGAAAGGAAAGCTGATCTGCTTTGACCAGGATAGCGATGCCTGGCACAATACGCCGGATGACAGGAGGGTGATATTGGTGAAGGAAAATTTCAGGTATCTCGCGCGTTTCCTGGCCTATTACGGCTGTGACCGGGTGGACGGGATATTAGCGGATATAGGAGTAAGCTCCTACCAGTTTGATACAGCGGACAGGGGATTCTCCATCCGTTTTGACGCGCCGCTGGACATGCGTATGGATGACAGGGGAGCAATGACCGCAGCAGATATTGTATCGGGATATTCCGAGCAGGAGCTGCACAGGATGTTTGAAAAGAATGGTGAGGTCAGGAATGCACGGACGCTTGCAAAAGTGATCGTTGAAGGACGTAAGAACAGGCGGGTGGAGAGCATCAATGATTTTAAAGCGCTGATAGACAGCTGTATCATGGGTAAGCCCCATAAATACCTGGCGCAGGTGTTCCAGGCATTGCGCATAGAAGTGAACGAGGAACTGGTGGCGCTGAAAGAATTCCTGAAGCAGACGCCCGGCTGCCTGAAGCCCGGCGGCCGTTTGGCGGTGATCACTTTCCATTCCCTGGAGGATAAGATCGTGAAACATTTTATGAAGAATGGTACGCTGGAGGAGCACCGGGAGGCGGAAGATCCTTTCGGGCTGCATAAGACCAGCAACCCGTTCCGGGTGCTGAAGGATGTGCTGCCGGGTGAAGCGGAAATAAAAAGAAATACGCGTTCTTCCAGCGCGCGTTTAAGAATTGCTGAAAGGAAATAAGATTATGGAGACATCACGAGAAGGACGGAAGCTGAGCTTGCCGAAGCTGGTGGACTGGCTGTCGCCGTTCAGCATCACCAGGAATATTCCTTACCTGATACTGGCGTTTGTGCTGATTGTGGTCTATATCAGCAATTCCAACAAGGCCATTGCTATCGTCAAGGAGCATAACAGGCGGCTGAGCGAGCTGAAGGAAGAACGGTGGCGGCACAGGGACCTGCAGTCAAGGCTGATGAACCTGACCACTGAAAAAATGATGATCGAGAAATCGGAGCGGCTGGGCCTGAAGCCCCTGGATAAGCCGGCATTTGAAATTAAAAAGTAATAATAAAAAATAATATGGACAGGAAACAGGAAATAAGCTTGCGGGTGTACCTGGTGTTTACCGGTATAGTCTTGTTTGCTGTGGCCATTGTCTGGAAAGTGGTCGCCATCCAGACCGTAGAGGGGGATGCCTTGCGGGAAATGTCCCAGAAGACCCACATTAAAAAAGAGGTGCTGGGCGCGGAAAGAGGCAATATCTATTCGGAAGACGGTACCCTCCTAGTAGCCAGCACGCCGAGCTTTGACCTGAGGTGGGACCTGAAGGTAGTGCCGGAAGATACGCTCCGTAAGCATATCAACCAGATAGCGGCAGGACTGGCTAAGATACTGCGGACGAATTCGGCGGATTATTATAAGACCCGGATACTGACCGCGCATAAGAAGAAAGACCGTTATTTTCTGATCGCAAAGAATGCCAAATATTATGAATACCAGGCCATACGGGAACTGCCCGTTCTGAACAAGCGTAAGAATAAAGGCGGATTCATCGTGGAGGCTAACTCCAAAAGGGATAATCCCTATGGCCTGCTGGCTAAAAGGACGCTCGGCCTGTGGAGGGAAAACGCTTCTAATGTAGGGCTGGAAGAGGCATATAATAATGTGCTGGAAGGCAATGACGGGAGCAGGGTGCTGAGGAGAAGCACCGGTAATGTATGGATCCCTATCGAGGATATGATACTGGAACCGGAGAACGGGAAGGATATAGTGTCCACTATTGATATCAATATCCAGGAGGTGACGGAGCATGCCCTGAAAGAGAGCCTGGAGAAGCATGGCTGCGCTTATGGTACGGCAATCGTGATGGAAACGGCAACGGGCAAGATCCGGGCGATGGCCAACCTGAAAAGGGGTGCCGGGGGCGTATATGATGAAGTGGAAAATTTTGCGGTCAAACTGTCCGAGCCGGGCTCTACCTTTAAGCTGATGTCCCTGCTGGCGCTGCTGGATGACGGTTATGTAAAGATCTCTGACAATGTGAATGTGGAAGGTGGTGTCAAGCAGTTCGGTTCCCAGCGGGTCAGGGACGACCACTCCGGTATGGGCGTCATTTCCATAGAAAAAGCGTTTGCAGCATCCTCCAACGTGGCGTTTGCCAAGCTGGTGGACCAGTATTACGGTAATGACCCTATGAAATTTATCAGGCACCTGCAGGCCCTGCGGCTGGATAAAAAGACCGGTATTGACCTGGTGGGAGAGCACGCGCCCCGTATCAAGACCACCAAATCGGCCAGCTGGGGCAAGAAGACATCGCTGCCATGGATAGCCTATGGCTATGAGAGCCTGATATCGCCGCTGCATACCCTGATGGTATATAACGCCGTGGCCAATAATGGTAAAATGGTAAAGCCCTACCTGGTAAGTGAGATCCGGGAGTACGGGCAGCCGGTGCAGAAAATCGAGCCGACCGTTCTGGCGGAGCAGATCGCCAGGCCGGAGACCATCCGGCAGCTGCGGCAGGCTTTGGAGTCGGTAGTGGAGAACGGTACGGCCAGATCAATCAAATCGCAATTATATAAAGCCGGGGGAAAGACCGGTACGGCGCAGGTGGCCGACGGGCAGATATCCTATAAGGACGGTGTAAAGCAGGGTTCTTTCGTAGGATATTTCCCGGCAGATAACCCCAAATATACGGTTATGGTGCTTGTCCGTTCCGTTCCTCATGGTGCCTACTATGGCGCTGTGGTAGCTGCCCCGGTGTTCAAGGTGATCGCTGATAAGCTGTATGCCCTGCATATCGGGGGCTGGAACCCGCCGGTACAGGAATATGGCAGGAACAGGTCGCTGGTGGTGAAGGGCGGCAACAGCGATGATATGAGGCAGGTATTCAGTGTCCTGGGTCTGCAGGTTCCCGGTGTGAGCAATGCCGAGGGCTTCGTAACCACCAGGCTGAACGGCAATATGATCAGCACCGAACAGCAGGTAGTGGAAAAAGGTAAAGTGCCCGATGTGGTGGGCATGGGCGTTAAGGATGCGGTATATATGCTGGAAAGAGCAGGTATGATCGTTCAGGTGCAGGGAATGGGCCGGGTTACCAGCCAGTCGGTAGCGCCGAAGACAAGCATAAGAAAAGGACAGCAGATCATTATTACTTTAAGTTAAAAACCATATAGCCATTGAAAACGGTAGCAGCATTAATTCAACATCTGCAGGATGCAGAGACCAGGGGAGACCGGCAGCATATGGTGCTGGACCTGGCGCTGGATTCCAGGAAGGTGCGGCAGGGTACGATGTTCTTCGCAGTGCGCGGCGCTCATGCCGATGGTCATGAATTTATTGCCAGGGCCGTGGAGGCCGGTGCGGTTGCTGTGGTATGTGATACGCTGCCGGAAGTAATGGCTGCGGATGTCTGCTATATTAAGGTACCGGATGTGGCGGCTGTAATGGGCGGCATAGCCGCTGTCTTTTACGATCACCCGTCCATGGAAATGAAGGTAGTAGGCGTGACCGGAACGAACGGTAAGACGACAGTAGCCACCCTGCTGTTCCAGCTGTTTCAAAAGCTGGGCTATACCTGCGGCCTTATCTCCACGGTGGCCAATTATATCGGCGATAAGACGGTGCCTGCCACGCACACCACACCGGATGCAATATCGCTGCAGCAGCTTATGAATACCATGTATGAAGCGGGATGTGAGTATGTCTTTATGGAAGTAAGCTCTCACGCAGTATCCCAGCAACGCATAGCGGGCGTGGATTTTGACGGAGCCTTATTTACCAACCTTACGCACGACCACCTGGATTATCATAAAACATTTGATGCTTACCTCCAGGCTAAGAAGGCCTTTTTCGACGGCCTGAAAAAAGAGGCTTTTGCTATTGTCAACGCGGATGATAAGAGAGGGCCGGTGATGCTGCAGAATACAAAGGCCGCCCGTAAGACCTACGCGCTGCGGGTGCCTGCGGATTATAAAGGCAAGGTGCTGGAGAATGAGCTGGACGGCCTGCTGATGCTGATCGGCCAGCAGGAGGTGCACTTCAGGCTGAACGGCTTATTCAATGCCTATAATATCCTGGCCGTTTACGGCGCTGCCCTGAGCCTGGGTATGCCGGCGCGGCGGGTGCTGGAAATATTAAGCGAGCTGAAAGGCGCTGCGGGCAGGTTTGAGACCATACGTTCCGCCGCGGATCATATCCTGGGCATCGTGGACTATGCCCATACGCCCGATGCGCTGCTGAACGTGCTGAGCACTATCCGGCAGTTCAGCCAGGACAAGGAAGTGATAACGGTAGTAGGCTGCGGCGGTGACAGGGACACTTCCAAAAGGCCGGAAATGGCCGAGGTGGCCGTGACGCACAGCACTAAGGTAATATTCACCTCGGACAACCCGAGGAGCGAAAGCCCGGAAGCGATCCTGGATGATATGGAACAGGGCGTGCCTGTCTCTATGAAACGGAAGTACCTGAGAATTACCGACAGGCAGGAGGCCATACGTACGGCGGTAAGCATGGCGTCGCCGGACAGCATTATACTGCTTGCAGGAAAAGGACACGAGACGTACCAGGAGATCAACGGCGTAAAGCATCATTTTGATGATAAGGAACAGCTCATTCATATGTTTACATTATTAGAAAGATAACCGAAGTATGTTGTATCATTTATTCAGCTATTTAAGAGAGCATTTTACACTTACAGGTGCGGGGTTGTTTCACTTCATCACTTTCAGGGCTGCCATGGCCGTTATACTGTCACTGGTCATCACCCTGGTATTCGGTAAGCGGATGATCCTGCTGCTGCAGCGTAAGCAGATAGGGGAAACCATCCGGGACCTGGGACTGGAAGGCGAGAAGACCAAGAGGGGCACGCCTACTATGGGCGGTATCATGATCATTGCAGGCATGGTAATCCCTACATTGCTGTTTGCCAACCTGAAGAACATCTACATCCTGATGATGCTGCTTTCCGCGGTATGGCTGGGACTGATCGGGTTCATAGATGATTACATCAAGGTATTCAAGAAGAATAAGGAGGGCCTGCAGGGCCGGTTTAAGATCATAGGGCAGATCGGGCTGGGCATCATTATAGGCTATACGATGTATTACCATAATGATATTGTGATCACGAGAGAGGTCAAGGAAAATACACCTATACTTTACAGCGCTACGGAAAAGATCGTATCCGATCCTTATACCAGGCTGGATGATAAGGGACAGTCGCATACCTATGTACAGGTGAAGGCCCCGGTCACTACCGTGCCGTTCACCAAGAACCATGAGCTGAGCTATAGCAAGATATCTTCATTTGCGGGAGAAAAGGTGGAAAAATGGCTGACGCCTACGATCTATATCCTGTTCGTGATATTCATTATCACGGCAGTATCCAACGGCGCCAATATTACGGACGGGATAGACGGCCTGGCAACGGGCGTCTCTGCCATCAGCGGGCTGACGTTCGGCATATTTGCCTACCTGTCCGGTAACTATATATTCGCGGAATACCTGAATATCATGCACATCCCTAACCTGGGTGAGCTGTCCATATTTGTCGGCGCGTTTGTCGGTGCGTGTATAGGATTCCTGTGGTATAATGCCCACCCGGCGCAGGTGTTCATGGGAGATACGGGCAGCCTGGCGCTCGGCGGCATCATCGCCTCGCTGGCCATTATAGTAAGGAAGGAGCTGCTTATCCCTATTATCTGCGGTATCTTCCTCGTGGAGAACCTGTCAGTAATGATGCAGGTAGCTTACTTTAAATATACGAAGCGGAAATACGGTGAGGGCCGCCGCATCTTCCTGATGTCGCCGCTGCACCATCATTACCAGAAGCTGGGCTACCATGAAAGCAAGATCGTGACGCGTTTCTGGATCATCGGTATTGTGCTGGCCGTATTAAGTGTTGTGACCTTAAAAATTCAGTAAGGATGGAGGAACTGGTTGTTATATTGGGTGCGGGTGAGAGCGGCAACGGCGCTGCCATCCTGGCAAAAAAGAAAGGATATGACGTGTGGGTCTCCGACTCCGGGAGCATAAAGGATATGTATAAAAATGAGCTGCTGTCCTGGGAGATACCTTTTGAAGAGCAGGGGCATGATGAGGCGAAGATATTGCAGGCAGGACTGGTTGTAAAAAGTCCCGGCATACCTGAAACGGCAGCGGTGGTCAGGAAGGTCAGGGAGAAGGGCATAAGGATCATCAGCGAGATCGAATGGGCCAGCAGGTTTATTGACAGCAGCAGGATCGTGGCCATTACCGGCAGTAATGGTAAAAGCACCACGACTACCCTGACGCACGATGTATTTATAAAAGCGGGCCTGGATGCGGCGCTGGTGGGGAATATCGGTATCAGCTTTGCGAAGCGGGTCGCTTTGCAGCCTGCGGACTGGTATATCATAGAAGTGAGCAGCTTTCAGCTGGATGATATTGAGACCTTCCGGCCGGATATAGCGGTGCTGCTGAATATTACCCCGGATCACCTGGACAGGTATAATTACAATTTTGATGATTACATACAGGCCAAGTTCAACATTTTCAAAAACCAGGAAGCTGCAGACTATGCAGTGATCAATATGGACGACCCTGTTATACAAGCGAAACTAACCGAAACCAACATACATTCACAATTATTGACCATTACGATGAACGAGAAACTATTTAACCAGAAAAACGGCGCACTGTTTAAGAACGAGAACATCCAGATCAACGTAAACGATGAGAATTTCCAGCAATCCATCAATGATTTGATGATCAAAGGCAAACATAATTATTACAACACTATGGCGGCGGGTATATCAGCTAAGGCTGCAGGCATCAGGAATGAATTTTTAAGGGAAAGTTTTTCAACATTCAACGGGCTGGATCACAGGCTGGAATACGTGGCAACAGTGGGCGGGGTGGAATTCATCAATGACAGTAAAGGCACCAATCTGAACTCTGTATGGTATGCCCTGGAAAGTATGACAAAGGATGTGGTATTGATACTCGGAGGACAGGATAAGGGGAACGATTATAATGAGATCATGGACCTGGTGAAGGAAAAGGTAAAGGCCATCGTATGCCTGGGTGTCAATAATGACCTGATACACCAGGCCTTTGATAATGTGGTTACGGACATCGTGGACACGCGTTCGGCAAAAGATGCGGTAAAGACCGCTTACTTCCTGGCGAAGGAAGGTGATGTGGTGCTGCTGTCCCCCGGTTGTGCCAGCTTTGACCTGTTCAGGAATTTCGAGGACAGGGGCGAGCAGTTCAAGATCGCGGTAAGAGAACTTTAAAGAAAAAACAGAGAACAATAAAGTGCAATGGAAATTATAAGGAAATATATTAAAGGTGACAAAGGTATCTGGGCTGTGGTGCTGCTGCTCTTCTTCTGGAGCTCGGTAGTGATCTACAGCGCCACCGGTTCTTTAGCCTGGCGTAAGGGAATGGGAGAGAACCATTTCTTTTTAAGCCATGCGTTCAAGTATGTGCTGGGCTTTGTTATCATTTTTATATTTCACAGGATCAATTATGTGAAGTTCAAGAAATGGGCGTCTTATTTGTTCCTGATCAGCATACCCCTGCTGATCCTGACCTTATCGGGTGTGGGTACCACGCTGAATGACGGGGCCAGGTGGCTCACCATCCCGGTGATCAATATCTCCTTCCAGACCTCAGACCTGGCCAAGCTGGCCATCTTTATGTACCTGGCCAAAATGCTGAGCCTGCGCCAGGATAATATCAAGGACCTCTGGAAAGGCTTTGTGATCCCTATCCTTTGCCCGGTGCTGCTGATCGTGCTGCTGATCGGGGTTGCCAACTTATCAACGGCATTATTGTTATTGCTCACGTGCTGTATCATGTTCTTTATAGGCAGGGTCAGCATGAAGCACATACTCCTGCTGGGACTGGTAGGCATCATAGCGGTAGCGGGCCTGTACGGCTTCTCCAAAGCGACCGGCATAGGCAGGGCGGAGACCTGGGAAAAGCGGATAGAGACCTATATGGGTAAAGGCGATGCGGATGATAACTTCCAGGTGAACCAGGCCAAGATAGCGATCGCCAACGGCAGCTTCATTGGTAAAGGTCCGGGTAACAGCTGGGCCAGGGACTACCTGCCGCATCCTTATTCTGATATGATATTTGCTATGCTTATCGAGGAATACGGTGTGATCGGCGCGGTGGGGCTGATGCTTATCTATCTTACCCTGCTGTGGAGAAGCATACAGATATTCAGGCGTATTCCTTACGCGTTCGGCTCCTTCCTGGTCATAGCCCTCAGCGTGACCATGGTCTTCCAGGCTTTTGTGAATATGGGAGTGGCGGTCAATCTGCTTCCCGTCACGGGGCTTACCCTGCCGCTGATGAGCATGGGAGGATCGTCCATATGGTTTAACTGTATCGCGATAGGCATTATCCTGAGCGTCAGCAGGTATGTGGAAGAGATGGAACAAAATGAAAAAGATAAAGTAACAAAGGCATCTGTGGAAAAGCAGATACAGGAATTAGAAATTATCAGGTCATGAACATTATTATAGCAGGAGGCGGTACAGGAGGACATATATTCCCGGCGGTGGCGATTGCCCATGCGCTGAAAGCGGCCGACCCCGCTGTTAATATCCTGTTCGTAGGGGCCAATGGCAAGATGGAAATGGAAAAGGTGCCGAAGGAAGGTTACCGCATCATAGGCCTCGATATTGTGGGCTTTAACAGGAGCAACCTGCTGAAGAACCTGTCCCTGCCGTTCAAGCTCTGGAAAAGCAATAAGGCTGCTATGAATATCATCAGGGAATTCAGACCTGACGCGGTGGTAGGGGTCGGAGGCTTCGCCAGCTTCCCGGTGCTGAATGCCGCGCAGAAAAAAGGTATCCCGACACTGATACAGGAGCAGAATTCCTTTGCCGGCAAGACGAATAAGATACTGGGAAAAAAAGCGGCGGCTGTTTGCGTAGCCTATGACCATATGCAGCGCTTTTTTCCTGCAGACAGGATAGTGATGACAGGCAACCCGGTAAGGAAAGCGATATCGCAATCTAAGGTAAGCCGTGAGGAGGCTGCGCAATTTTTCGGACTGGATGCGGCCAGAAAAACTATACTGGTAGTAGGCGGAAGCCTGGGCGCCAGGAGCATCAACCAGGCTGTGGCCGGGTGCATTCCCGCGCTGGTGGCACAGGATATACAGGTGGTATGGCAGACCGGTAAGACATTTATCAGTGAAGCCGCTGCTATTGCCGCTCAGTACCCGCAGCACGTAAAGGCTATGGAATTTATTTATGAGATGGACCAGGCATATGCGGTATGTGATATGATCATTTCCAGGGCCGGCGCCCTGGCCATAGCGGAGATCTGTATCGTTGCCAAACCTGCCGTATTTGTACCGTACCCGTATGCTGCCGAAGATCACCAGACCAGCAATGCGCAGGCGCTGGTAGATAAGCAGGCTGCCTGGATGATACCGGATGATCGTGCCGGAGAGCTGCTGCAGGACAGGATACAGGCATTGATCCATGATGAAAGGCAGCTGCGGCAGATGCATGACAACCTGCTCGGCCTGGCTATAAAGGATGCGGACGTAAGGATCGCAGCGCAGATCAGAAATATTATTCAACCAGAAAGAAAGTAATTTGATATATGTACAATATTGACCTGGATAACGTAAAAAATGTGTACTTCATCGGTATCGGAGGCATAGGGATGAGCGCGCTCGCCCGTTACTTCAATGAATCGGGACGGAAAGTATCGGGTTACGATAAGACCCCTACGGAGCTTACGGATGCCCTCGTGCGTGAAGGTATAGCCGTTCATTTCGAGGACAATATTGCGCTGGCAGATAAAGATGCGGACCTGGTGGTCTATACGCCTGCCATTCCGCAGGACCATGCGGAGCTGAACTGGTTCAGGGCTCAGGGTACGCCTGTCCTGAAACGTTCGGACGTGCTGGAGATCATCTCCAATGATATGTTCTCTATCACGATAGCCGGTACGCATGGTAAAACGACCGTGAGCACGATGGTGGCACACATTTTGAGAGATAGCGGGTATGGCTGTAATGCTTTCCTGGGTGGTATATCGGTAAATTATAACAGCAATTACTGGCGCAGCGATACCAATGTGGCTGTGATAGAGGCCGATGAATATGACCGGAGCTTTTTGAAATTAAGACCCGACATTGCAGTGCTGACAGCTATGGATCCGGATCACCTGGATATTTACGGGACCGAAGCGGCAGTAGAGGAAGCCTATATACAATACACGGCGAATATCAAGCCGGATGGGATGCTCTGGTATAAGCACGGCCTGAAAAAAGGGCTGGAACTGAAAGGTGCCTCCAGATTCACCTACAGTGCGCAGAACAGCAGCGCGACCGCATATGCTTCCAATATTACGATGCGTAACGGCGGCTACGTCTTTGATGTAAAAGGCAACGGCTGGTTTCTCAAAGGTGTAAGGTTGCATCTCGGGGGCATGCACAATGTGGAAAATGCAGTAGCAGCCATAGCGGTGGCCAAATCCCTGGATATTGATGATGCTGCGGTGATAAGCGCTATGAGCACTTTCAAAGGAGTTAAAAGACGTTTTGAATACGTGGTAAAAAATAAGCAGGTCGTTTATATTGATGACTATGCGCATCACCCGGAAGAGCTGGCATCGCTGATCAAAAGCGCTAAGACGCTGTTCCCTAAACGGAAATGCGTAGTGGCTTTCCAGCCGCACCTGTATTCACGGACCAAAGACTTTGCTGCAGGATTTGCACGGAGCCTGGATATGGCGGACGAGGTGCTGCTGCTGGATATATACCCGGCCCGTGAGCAGCCGATGGAAAGAGTTTCGTCCCGGATGATTGCAGACCTGATGGGCAATCCCAACAGGACCATCGTAAGCAAGGAAGGACTGGTGCAATACGCGGCATCCGCGCCCCTGGATCTCTTTATTACCTGCGGAGCGGGCGATATTGATAAGCTGGTGCAGCCCATAGCGGAGGAGATCATAAAAAGATATGGCCCTTCATCGGAAGATTAATAGTTATTGAAGAAGATATAAGACATGCGCAAGATAAACACCAGGATAATTATAGGCTCTTTGATAGCGGTGACGATAGGGGTGCTGATCTATTTTACCTATCAGTATCATATCCATGCGCCACTGAAAGGATTCAGGATACACCTGAATGATGATGAGGTGTACGCTTTCCTGGAGAAGGAAGACATCGAACGTTTGTTTGTGGAGGAAAAGAACATTGATATAGAAAAGCTGTCCATTAAAACGGCGGATCTGAAGCAGCTGGAAGCAGTGGTGATGACCAATCCCTGGATAGAGAAAGCGGAGCTGTACATAGATAACGGCCGTTACCTGAATGTGGATATCCGGCAGCGCATACCGGTGGCCCGTATATTTGACAGGTCCGGCAACAGCTACTACCTGGACAGCACGGGAAATGTGATGCCGATCGTGGTGGGCTATTCTTACCCCGCAGTGGTCTTTACAGATGTGCCAGTGGAAAAGAGCAGGGAGCAAAGCAGCGAGCTGCAATCCAGGATCATAGGCATAGCGAAGTTCATTAACAACGATACTTTCTGGTCGAGGCAGGTAGTGCAGGTAGGTATGACGGACAGCAGGAAATTTGTGATGGCGACCTTGCTGGGCAACCAGAAAGTGATGATAGGCGATACGGCTGACCTGGGCACTAAGTTTGCCAACCTGTTCGCCTTTTACAGGCAGGTGAGCAATACGCTGGGCTGGGACAAGTATGAGGAGCTGGATCTGAGCTTCGTCAACCAGGTGGTTGCCCGCCCTTCGCTGGGATGGATAGCGCCCCGCACTACGGATACCGTAGTGAAGGTGCCGGATGCGCTGGATGAAAAGGAATTGCTGCAGACATTGCCCGCAACACCTATAAGTGCGCAGTAAAGATAACAGTCATTAACCTGCCGGCATCTATTGCCGGACGGACATAAATACAGTAAAATATTTTTAAACAACAGTGATATGAGTAAGAAGCAACAACCCGTTATTGTAGGTTTGGATATTGGTACTACCAAGGTAGTGGCCATAGCGGGCAGGAAGAATGAATTCGGGAAACTAGAAATATTGGGATATGGCAAATCCGTATCCAATGGTGTACAGCACGGCGTTGTGCTGAATATACAGCAATGTGTGAAATCCATAGAGCTGGCCATGGAAGACCTGATGCAGAAAAATCCGAACCTGGACATCAGTGATGTGTACGTGGGCATTGCCGGTCACCATATCAAAAGCCTGCAGACACGCGGCGACCGCATCCTGTCTTCTTCCAACGAGGATGATGTGATCATTACGCATAAAGATATAGAGCTGCTCATCAAGGACCAGCACAAGACCTGTGTGGCGGCCGGCGACCAGATCATTGATATCATCCCGCAGGAATATACGATTGACAATATACCGAACATCATCAACCCGGTAGGTATGCCGGGTGTCAAGATCGGCGCCAACTTCCACGTGGTAACAGGCAACGTGAATGCTATCCGTAACATCAGGCGCTGCGTGGAAGGAGCCCAGCTGAATACCGTTGACCTGGTGCTGCAACCTATTGCTTCTGCTGCGGCGGTCATAACGGATGAAGACCTGGAGGCCGGTGTGGCCATCGTGGATATCGGTGGCGGTACTACGGACATCGCCGTATTCCATGACGGTATCCTGATGCATACGGCGGTCATACCTTTTGCCGGGTGTAATGTAACGGATGACATCAAGAAAGGACTGGGCGTGCTGAAGAACCAGGCCGAAGCTATGAAAGTGCGTTTCGGTACCGTCATTCCTTCGGAGGCCAATCCCGATGCCTATATCACCATACCGGGTGTAAGGGGATTGCCGGCCAAAGAGATCAAGGTGCAGAACCTGGCTGCTATCATTGAGGCCCGTGTATCGGAGATCATAGAATTCGTACAATTCCAGCTGAAGCAGAATAACCTGCATCACAGGCTGCACGGCGGTATCATCCTCACCGGCGGCGGCAGTATGCTGCAGCACATCATGCAGCTTACGGAGCTGAAAACTGGCCTGAACGCACGTATCGGCAAGCCAAATATCAACCTTGCGGGCGGGCAGGCGGAAGAGCTGAGCCACCCGATGTATGCTACGGCTATAGGACTTATTTTAAGAGGCTATGCGGATTATGAAGCAGGCAAGGCCTTTGCGCACACAAGAGGTAATATGCTGATGGAGGAAGAAGCGCTGGACGCTCCGGAAGCTGCAGCGCCTGCACCGGTGAAAAAAGCGCAGCCCGCGGTAAGGCCGGCAGCAGGTACCAGGGTACAGCAGGCGCCGGAAGAACAGGAAGATGATTCCTTTATGGAGGAAGAGGAAGACGCGGCAGAAGAGACTAAAAAAGAGCATCCGATCCTTAACAGGTTCAACAGGGTCTTCGATAATTTAAGGAACTCTTTCAAGGATTTTTTTGAAGGCGGCAACGATAAAAAATTATAAAAAAACATAGCGTATTTAATCAGGATATATAAACGTTTTATATTTTTGTAAGACCCTCTTTAAATAGCACAATAACCTTTTAAAATTCAACTTTAGAGCCCCAAAAAAGCAACAATTATGATACATTTTGAAATCCCCAAGAACCAGTCATCTATTATCAAAGTGATAGGTGTCGGAGGGGGCGGTGGCAATGCTGTAAATTACATGTATAATTTAGGCATTGATGATGTGGACTTCATTGTCTGCAATACCGACTCCCAGGCGTTACAGCAAAGTGCAGTTCCCAATAAGATCCAGCTGGGCCCACACCTTACCCAGGGTCTGGGAGCCGGTGCGAATCCCGATGTTGGCAGGCAGGCGGGTGAGGAATCCATCGAGGAGATCTCCCGCATCCTGGAAGTCAATACCAAGATGGCTTTCGTGACAGCAGGTATGGGTGGCGGTACCGGTACCGGTGCGGCTCCTATCATCGCGTCCGTATGCCGTTCGCTGGGCATACTCACTGTAGGCATCGTTACCACTCCTTTTACCTATGAGGGTTCCAGGAGGATGAGACAGGCGCATGCCGGCATCTCTGAAATGAAAAAGCACGTGGATACCATCCTTATTATCTCCAACGATAAATTAAGGCAGCAGTACGGTGACCTGCCGTTCTCCCAGGCTTTTGCCAAAGCGGATAACGTGCTCTCTACTGCGGCCAGGTGCATCACGGACCTTATAACAGGCAACGGCAGCGTGAACCTGGATTTCAACGATGTGCAGACGGTCATGAAGAACGGCGGCGTTGCTATCCTGGGTAGTGCGCAGGTAAGCGGTGAGAACAGGGCCATACAGGCGGTGGAAGAAGCATTAAGCTCTCCGCTGCTGAATGATAACGAGATCAAAGGCGCTAAGTGGATATTGCTGAATATCACTTCCGCGTCCGGCGAATTCGAGCATACGCTGGATGAGCTGGAGATCATACAGGGCTATGTGCAGAAAGAAGCAGGCAATAACTGTGATATCATCCTGGGTATGGGACACGATCCTAACCTGGGCGATAAGATCGCGGTAACAGTGATCGCTACCGGCTTCCAGCATAATGAGATCAACCCCGAGCCATTGAAGAAAGAAGAAGCGGCCCCTGAGAAAGTGGTTTTCCCGCTTGACCTGGGCAATACACCGAAGCCGGCGGCACCCAAGGCGGATGATGTCATGGCTCCCAAGCTGGTATTGAATGAAACGGTGGTGAATGACAGCGAGGTGAAGAACGACCTGTTCAGAACAGACAGCACAACTCCTCCTCCTGCAGTAAATAACAACAACGTATTTGAGCTGAATATCGAACCTGCTGCGCCGGCCGCCCAGCCTCCTGTGCCGGAACAACCGGGAATGGATATGTTCGTAAAGCAGCAGCCTTCCGGTTCTGCTGTTAATAATGAGCCTTCCAAGCCAGCTTACAGTGGTTACCAGATGTCCGAGAGAGACCAGGAAGAGCAGAGAAGATTTGAAGAGCAGAAAAAGGCGCTGGAAGACAGGGCTGCCCAGTTACGCAGGATGAGCTTCAATATGAATGCGGATATGAATGAGGTGGAGCAGGTGCCTGCCTACCAGAGAAGGAATATTGATCTGAATGAATCAGGCAACAGTAATAACTCTTCCAGCATTTCCGGCTTGTCCATAGAGGACAATGGTGAAAAAAAAAAGTAATGACGTTTAGCACCATCAACAGGTTTTTAGAAGGGGATCAGCCCGATTAGCAATAATGTATCATAATAAGAGCAGCCACCTTATAAGGTGGCTGCTCTTTTATGTATGCTGTTCAAAAGGTGCGTTGTTTTTATCCTTTGCTGTGACGGATCACCTGTTCAAAATAGCCTTCCAGCCGGGCCGCTACCTGCTCCCAGGCGTACCGTTCCCTGATGACCTCCTGTCCCGCCTTACCGCAGGCAATGCGCTCTCCGGGATGCTGCAGCAGGTGTACGCACTGCTCCGCGAAATCCCGGGCAGAGGCCGCGCGGAAAACGCCCTGGCCCTGCCGGATATCCAGTCCCCCGAAGCCGACATCCATACTGACCACGGCAATGCCCATGCTCATCGCCTCAAGCACTTTATTCTGGGTGCCTGCGCCAAAGCGCAGCGGAGATACGACCAGCGCAGCTTCCTTGTAAATATCGGCCAGGTTCGGTATGAAGCCTGTGACGGTGATATCCTTTCCGGCGAGGGCCTTTACCTTATCCACCGGTCTCTGGCCCGCTATGATAAAACGCGTATCCGGTAGCTGCTGCTTAATGAGCGGAAAGATTTCCTCTGTAAAATAGCAGACGCCGTCCACATTGGGCGCATAGTCCATATTCCCGGTGAACAGGATCGTCCGGTTGTCCGGATAGCTGTCGGGATCATTATGGAAAGTGGCGGTATCCACACCGTTGGGTAGCAATGCTATATTATCAAGGCCCTGCTCCCGCTCCAGGTATTCCTTGTCTTCCTGCGAGCAAACCAGCGCCAGCGGGAACCTGCTGATATGCTGCTCATAGGCTTTAAGGCGCTTATATTCCATCGCTGCAAACATCCTGCTGAAGCCTGATGTATTGTCTATTCTTCGTTTCCAGTAAAGGGAGAACGCGTCCGGCAGATCAAGGATGCGCGGCAGGCCGGTATAGGACATCCAGAACTGTGCCAGCCGGATATGCTGTATATGTACGGCATCGTATTGCTGGGCGCTGACCAGCTGCTGTATCTTCTCCTCCATGGCGCGGCTTTCAAAATAGCCCACCTGTACGGGCTTATTGCTGAAAAGCGTTTTGAGGCTGTTCGTGTACACTTTTGATTTAGGAAGGGGGACCAGGTAGATAGCTGTGAAGATCTCCCCGAGCTTGTCTATATATTGCTTATCCTGCTCATCTTCCAGGAAGGTCAGTAAATGCAGCTCATGGTTTTTACAGAGCTGCCTGGCAAGATTGTAGATCTTGAGCTTATCGCCCCTGAAAGGGGGATATGGAAACCTGTTGGCGTGGAATAATAGCTTCATGCGGTTATGATCTTATAAGAATGTCAGTTGGAGGAAGGTGCCTGTGCATTATAGCTGTTCATTATTGACTGGAGCTGTATATAGGAATAACGCCGGTCTTCCTGGTGGAAGGTCTGGGTGAGCGCCATCAGCTCCTGTACAGGATAGGCTTCCAGGAAATGATACAGCTTCCCGGCGGCCGTTTCCGTATCGCCTATCACGGCATATTGCAGCATATTCTTTACATATGCTTCCTGCTCGGGTGTCCAGAGCTGGCGCATGACCTCCGGTGTAACGGGCGCTTCCATTGGTGTCCGGTTATCGGTAACGATATTCAGGAAATTCCTGTAAACGGAGGTAGCCAGTCCTTCGGCATGAGCGGTATCCTTACCGATCAGCACCTGTATGCAGGCAATGGCATAGGGTTCCTTTAATACCACCGAGGGCTGGAAATTATGGTGGTAAATATACAGGGCCTCTGCGAAATGCGCCGGGGCAAAATGCGCTGCAAATGCGTAGGGCAGTCCCAGCTGTGCCGCCAGGTAAGCGCTGTCTGTGCTGGAGCCGAGTATATATAAGGGGATATCCACGCCTTCGCCAGGTAGCGCCCGCACTTTCGCGGTATGGTTGTCGGGGCTGAAATACTGTTGCAGCTCCCGGATATGATGCCTGAAATCGTAAGGCTGATGCAGGGACTGCTTCCTGATCGTCATAGCGGTAAGGCTGTCCGTTCCCGGCGCCCGTCCCAGCCCGAGGTCTATTCTTCCGGGGTAGATGCTGCCGAGTGTTCCGAACTGCTCCGCGATCAGCAGGGTGGAATGGTTGGGCAGCATAATGCCGCCGGACCCTACCCTGATGTGCCGGGTGGCTTGTGCGATGTGGCCTATCAGTATGGAGGTGGCGGCGCTGGCTACATTGGGCATATTATGATGCTCGGAAAACCAGTAGCGTTCGTAGCCCAGCTTGTCTGTAAGCATGGCGGTATCTGTGCTCCTGGCGATAGCCTGCTGTACGGATTCGCCTTTGCTGACCGTTACCAGGTCCAGTACGGAATATTTTATATAGCTCATTGTCTTTCAAAATTACGGCAAACTTAAAACTTCACAAATCGGCTTTTCAACTTTGGTATATGCTTAACTTACCGCCTGCGGGAGATGGGGAAAGCGGCCCTGGGTTTATTTTCTAAAAAACAGAAAAATAATTTGGCAATGTAAATATTGGTATTTACTTTTGCAACGCATTTGGAGCGAGCATCCTGCTTGCCCGGTGTAAATCAGAAGTTTTTTTGGATCGGTAGTTCAGTTGGTTAGAATGCCGCCCTGTCACGGCGGAGGTCGCGGGTTCGAGTCCCGTCCGGTCCGCAAAAACATTAAATAGTTTACCTGAGGGTGAACATTTTTTTTCTGATTTCATCCATACTTTGGATCGGTAGTTCAGTTGGTTAGAATGCCGCCCTGTCACGGCGGAGGTCGCGGGTTCGAGTCCCGTCCGGTCCGCTGAGGAAAAAATGTCCTGTCTTCCAGACGGGACATTTTTGTTCCAGGCACGTTCGTACCCAAAGCAGAAAGTAGTGTAAAAGACAGGTCAACTTTTATGGGTCAGTAATTGATCTGCGGTCTTTTTAGGAATGCCGGGGCGAAAAAAACGGGGAAAATGTACATTCCCCGTTTTTTAGCTTTAAACGATACTAATCCTTCATTTCCTTTTCTATCTTAAAGCGGAAGGAGCCATTGGTAATGTGAAGCACCTCTCCGCTATCAGAGTATTCTTTAGGTAAGTCTATTTCAAATTTCCCTTCTACCCAGCCTGCAGCTACTTTTGTAATTTCAAAATGCCCGGCATTATCAGCCACAGAAGCATAGAATTCGTATTCATCCCCCACATTCTTGGTCAGCGATAAATGCGCTCCGGGACAGGGGCCGTCCGGAGGGTTCACTACTGGTATATAAGGTATCTTACCTGCTACGGGAACGCTGTGCGGCGGTGTGTGAATCATGATATCCAGCTTATAGGGCTCTTTTACCTGATAGGATATATAGAGCACATGCCTGTTGCCCGGTTTTGTGTTTTCATCTCCCGGTTCAAACTTATTGTAATTGTTCACGGCATCGTTCTTATAGGATATTGTTCTTCCGTTCAGGTCAAACTTTAAATATGCACCGGTATTTTGTGCAGAGGCTGCTGTAACCAGGACTGCGGCAATGAGGGTAAATATGGCTTTCAGTAAATGTTTCATTGTATTGGTTTAAATGGTTGTGTGCCCGTTATGGCAGGCGGCATAGCAATGCCGCCTGCCGGTGATCTTTGTTTTACCTGGCCCGGTAGCTATTGCTTACTTTATTCCCAGGTCTTCAACGCTTATTACCTTATCTCCCTGCCAGCAAAGCTTGAAGCTGCGGGTAGTAACCCCTGCCTTTGCTTCCATGGTACAGCATGGACCATCTACGGCTACGACCTTAGCATCCATCATATTATAATTGACAAAAGTGAGGCTGTTGGACTCTTCCAGGCTGTTTTTCAGGCTGTCGGTAAAATAAGCGTCGGCTGCTTTTTGTGCGCTTCCTTCGGTCCCGTCAAGCATCAGCATGAAAGCATCCATTTTGCCAGGGTTGGCTACCGCTGTTTTTGTTTGCTTGTCTGTCGCCACATCTCCTGATGGCTTGTCTGTGCTGCTGCAGGATGTGATAAAGATGACAGCCGATAATGCTGCCGTAAATACTTTTTTCATATTTTTTTAATAAAGGGTGATTGAAAATAAGTAGCCGCTCTTTAAAGGCTTCGGTATGCTGTAAAAAAGATCCTTTAGCGTCATTATGTACAGAAGTTGCAGCTACCAATATTAGTTTCGTCTGGAACGCATGGTCCCGGTAAAGAAATTACTGAGCTATATTTCATGTATCCTGCCTTCTCATTGCATCCTGCCGGCGGTTTCCGGCACCGGCGGGGTATAGGCAGTAAGCGGAAAAAATTATTTCATACTCCCGAATGCAGCAAGCTGCTTATCCAGGTCTCCCAGCTCGTTGTTAAACACAGGTTCCATTTTAAAGAAGCGGTTGCCTTTTTTAAAGTAGAATATATAATGTTTGATCGTAGTGCCGCTGGAGCCTTTCATTTTAAAGATAATGCCGAAAGCGCCATTGCTGAGCTGCTTTGTTTCTATCAGCTCTACAAAATCTTCGCTTCCGGTTACCGCTTCCTTCAGCATACTGGTATCCGCAGGATAAACGGATGCGGTTATTTCTTTGACATCAACCCGGGCGCGGTTACCGATGTAGAAATCATAACTGGATAACTCCGTATCGGTCTCGGAAACTTTTAGATCTGTAAATTCCGGTGCGCTTTTAAGCTTAGGCGCAGTGATCGTGATATCATACTTTTCAAGCCTGGTTTCTTCTAAAGGCTGGCTGCAGGCCTGGGCAAACAAGCTGATAATAATGGTGAGCTGTAAAATGATCTTCTTCATGTTTTTGATCTTGTGGAGGTGAAAATATATTAATTGGTTTTTTACTGCTGGTGAGCTTTATTGTATTGAAGACATTTCGTCTGGCTGATCTGCTATTTAACGGGCAGGCAAAAGCGTTCCGTTATTTTAAAAGCTTCAGACAGTCCTTATTCACGCTTTTGCCGGAAGGCGTGGTGTATCCATTTAAGGTTATATCCCTGCTGACTACGGCTTCCAGGTATTTGCTGCCGTCATACATCTTGTCAAAAATGTAATAGTCATACCATACTTCTTTACCATTTTTACAGGCTATTGCGGCCATAAACGATTTTTTAATAATTACGCCGTATTCATTCCTGATGATGAAAACATCCTTGAAAGTCAGTATTGCCTTAATAGCATTGGGCGCATTTTCTTTAAAGAGGCTTTTTGCTGCATTGAGCGCTTCCTGTTCAAGCCTGGGATCGTCTAAGGCTTTTGGGGGAAAGCAATCATTGTCATTCAATTTGATCTCTTTCGGGACGATCATATCAATCTCTCCCACGGCTATCGGCTTATAGTCAAAGTCTGAACCATAGCTCCAGGTTTTTATCGGCACGAATTCAAATCTTAATTTGTGCTTACCGGGAGTTAATAATTCTTGTCTTGACAGCAGCTCTTTATACAGTGATTCTCCGAAATAATTCTTTGCAGTGCCATCATTCAGATCCGCCCTGACGGACAGGTATGTTGTCATGCTCTCTTCACTGAAATCTTCAGCATAGCTTGTGCTCGTAATTTTATTCCCGTCGAGGTACATTAGAATGAGGTACTTGCTTTTAGTGCTGAACCAGCTAATATTCTGATTTACTTCTTTAGCTTTTTTACCGCTTTCTACCAGCTGGATCAGCATACTATTGGCAACGGAGTTCGCGAAATAAGCCCTGATGCTCAACTTATCGCCAAGCGTATAGGATGTGATATATTTGGATTCCGGCAGATCACGGACCAATTCGTCGTTGGCAAACACCACCTGCCCGGTGTACTTCTTCGATAATTCAGTGCTGAATTTTTCTTCTTCAAAGAGCTGCAGCTTGGCTTTTTCTTTTTCAATTTTCTGGGGATCCTGCGCCTGCGAAAAATTGCAGTAGCAGCCCAGTGCCAGCAGCAGCACAAAACGGATATATTTCATATAATTGTAATTAGCTTTTAATTGTATAATAGATAAGCAGCCCGGTCTTACCACCTTTCATCCGAAAATTGCTTCCCAAGGAACTGTTCCGGTAACTTTGGTCCAGCTTTTTTCTTTACAAAGAAGCGCATAATGCCACCTATAGTCCCGGTGAGTCCCGCAATGATCATGCAATACACGCCAAAGCCCGCGGAAGCCCCTACGGTTAAGGCATCTCCCGTGGTAGCGTCATTATAATATTTTAAGCCGAGCATACAAACGAGCAGGGAAAAAATAACGGCAATGATGGCGCTCCATTTTTTATTCAGCAGTCCCATAATTGCGATTATAGCGCCTATTACAACAAAGAATAATCCGGGATTACCCCTGTACTCTCCCAGGAAACCATTTTCCGAAACGCCCAGTAAAGTGACCCATGGCAGCCAGGCAGAGATGATTGAAAGCACACCGGCCCCGATCATTGTTAATCTTGAATACATGTCAAATTGAATTTTGATTTGAAATAAATTAAAGCTGCAAAATAGTCTGCCCGGCTATATTATTTCAGGCAAATGAACATTCGTCAATGCTTTTTTAAAATTCGTTGACTGTACGGGAGTGTATGTAATGCTTAAAGGGAGCTGAGGGCGTTGAGGAACTCCTCCTTTTTTCTGACAGAGAGGGGAATGACCGTCTTGTCCTTCATTATGATGCTTCCTGAATCTGTTTTTACATAATGGTCAAAGTAGAGCATATTGATGAGGTGCGACTGGTGTGTACGGAAAAAGCCCATGGGCAGCAACATGGTTTCGTACTCTTTCAGGGTAGTGGAAACAAGCAGCTTCTGACCATTCAGCATATAAAAAGTGGTATAATTTTTTGTGGACTCGCAGCGGATAATATCCTGCACATTAATAGAATAAACTTTTTCCGCTGTTTTCAGAATGATCTTTTGCAGGTTCCTGGGGCGTTCAATATTTGAAAACAGCGTACTGAACTGCAGCTCCAGCATTTCTTTGCTTAATGTTTCCCGGGCTTTTTTAACGGCTTCAATAAGGTCTGCCGGGTCTATAGGCTTCAACAGGAAATCTATCGCGCTGAAACGAAAAGCCTTGATGGCGAACTCCTGGAAGGCCGTTATGAATATTACTTTAAAATCAATGGGCTTTAATTGCTGCAGCAGGTCAAAGCCTGTACCGTCGCTCATTTCAACATCCAGGAAAACAAGATCGGGCAGATATTTCCTAATAGCAGCCACCCCCGATGCTACACTGTCCGCTTCAGCAATAATGGCAACATCGGGGCAATACTGCTTTATGACCGCCATGTTCTTCTGGAGGATATTATGAATGTCATCTATAATGATTGCTCTGAGCATATTCTTAAAGATTATAAATGTATGGAATTTCAAAGAAGGTCTTTACCCCCTGTACGGTATTATTATCACCTGTGATGTTCAGCGTATGAATATGGATATCCTTTTTGGAGGTAATGCTTTCCAGCCGTTCTCTGGTAATTTGTGTGGATAAAGAGCGTTGTCCCTCTTCTTTTTCCTTGGCCACAAGCCCGGTCCCGTTATCCGTGACCTCAAAGAATAACTGGTCATCCTGCATGTAAAAGCGGACATGGATGATGCCGCCCTGGTCTTTGTTTTTTAAGCCATGCCTGATGGCATTTTCAATAAAAGGCTGGGTGAGCATCGGCGGCAGCAGAACCGTTTCGGGATCTATGCCTTCTACTGTTAACTGGTGCGTAAAATTATTATTGTACAGCAGCTTTTGGATGTTCAGGTAGTTATCCAGCATATTGAGCTCTTCATCCAGGCTGATATAGTTCTCCCTTGAGTTTTCCAGGATCTGTCTGGTGAGCTTGGAAAACTTTGTCAGGTAATTAATGGCTTCTCCGGCTTTATTGCCTTGGATCAGGCTCTGGATATTATCGACCGAATTGAATATGAAATGGGGGTTCATTTGCGTAAGCAGTAAGCGTTGCTTTAGCTGCTCATTCCTGTTAGCTGTAATGATCGCTTTTTGCCTGAAATATTTGACCACGAAAATAATGACAACTCCTAACAGCAGGGCAAGTGCGATAAAGCCGTACAACAGCATATTTCTTTTAGCTATTTTCTTTTGATTAGCCAGCTCTGTAGCAGCCGTTTGCTTATCAAATTCATATTGCAGCTGCTGTTTTTCAAATTTTGCATTTAATGCTGTAACGGCATTTATTTTCTCCTGGTTAATATAATCATCCCTGAATGCGGCCTCTTTTAAGGCATAGTTATAAGCATTGTAATAATCCTTGTTTTGCGCATACAATCTGGCAAGGCTGCCGGAAGTGCTGATGCTGCCTTCAAGATTGTGATATTTTTCAGTGATCGTCAATACTTCTTTGTAATACTGTATGGCTTTGCTGGTATTGCCGGCCGCGGCCTCTTTCGTGGCGAGATAAGAATAGGCGGATGCCAGTGCCGTATGATCATTAGAACGAAGGGCCGCTTCCACCGCTTTTTTGTAATAATAGGCGGCAGAGTCCTTTCTTGACAGAGAGTCAGAAACCAAAGCCATATTAATATAAAATTCCGCTGCCGGCGGAGCACCTCCCGTGGCGCTGTCGTAAGCCATCCTTGTCAGCCATACATAACGATAGGCGCTGTCAAATCTGGAGAGCTCCATATAAGAGGCTGCAATATTATTATACGACCATCTTAATGTAGAGTACTTTTTCTTTTTTATGAATATCTCGGCCGCCTGGCTGCAGTATTTAATGGCTTCTTCAGGATAGCCGATCCTGCTGTATGTCTGACCCAGCCCTTGTAATGCGCCTCCCAGCTGCAAGCTGTCATTTAATTCCTGAGCTACCTTGACCGCTTCGTGGTAAAGGGTAATTGCCTTTTGGGTATTGCCTGTACCGCCGTAATCTTTCGCAAGATTGCTTAGCACCGTTGACTCTTTATGCCTGAAGCCATGTGCCCGGCCATAGGTCAACGCTGTTTCGTGCAGCCTGATAGCCTGTTCCCGTTCCCCGTCATTATAGGCTATGGACCCTAATGCAAGCGTATTCATAAAAATACCCCAGGGGTAATTGATCTGTTGTGATGCCTTCAATGTACGGGTTGCAAGGTCTTTGGCAAAAGCGGGGTTGATGGTAATGCTGTCCGAGACCGTTTTAATATTGGCTTTGATCACATTAGTATCGGGAGCTGCCTGGGCAGATGCCTTGCCAAAACAGCAGCTTAGCATAAAAAATAAGGCAATAGCCTTTCTCAATTGATATCGGAACATAAATAGATTTAGAGCGCAGTGGCAGTGATTTGTTGAACTGCAAATATATCGAACTCAGCAGCCATATGAAAAATATTAATTGCCTTAAAAGCGGTCCGTTTTATTTGTTAATCATAAAATAACAAGCCATAATATAGTGATATTATGGCCGGCATTAATATTTGGTAAAAAAATCTGAAAATTCGTTGGAGGGTAATGAAAATTCGTTGTAGCCGCTGCAAATATTGAGCCTGCTTTAAGGCTTACCGGAATTTCAGGATTTTAACCATGTCACCGTTTAAAAGGCCGGGATTTGGACACATGCTCTTTCGCGAAAGGGGACAAACGATGAAAGTCATCAGTTTGCCCCCTTTTTGTCTTCTGTAATCCTTTGCCGACCCTGAACCCAAATGGTTGTTCTTGTCTTTATTTATTATTCCAGGAAAGTATCCCGCCTTTAAGATCATATATTGTCCTGAACCCTAAAGATTCCATTCTTTTCGCCGCATTGCTGCTGCGTTTACCACTCTGGCAATAGATATACACAGGCTTGGTTTTATCCAGCTGCTGAATCTTCGCATCAAAATCCGCGCTGCTCACATCAATATGCAAAGCATTATACAGGTGACCGCCGTTAAATTCAGCGGCTGTTCTCACATCAACTAATTGTATCTTCTCCTTTAGCGCTGTCTGCAGCTCTGCTGCCGAAATCGGGTGGATACCGGGATGCTGCGCGGTGCAGCTTAGCGCCAGCAAAGGCAGCAATAAGATTATCAATAGCTTTTTCATCCTGTTTTACCTGTTTTCATTGATTAATTTTTCCAAAAGCCCGGCAGTCGCTACGCCCGACTGACGCCATATGGCCTTGCTGTTTTTGAAAAGGATAAGCGTAGGCACACCCTGCACCTGGTATTGAGCTGCCACCTGAGGATATTTATCCACATCCACTTTAATAATATCGGCAATGTCACCTACCTTTTGTTTTACATCCTGCAGGATAGGGGCCTGCATTTTGCAGGGACCGCACCATTCTGCAAAGAAGTCTACCAGCACAGGCTTGTCCTGGTTGATGATTTCCTGAAATGTCATATGTTTATTTGTATTGATGATTGTGATTGATAGTTGGAGCGCTTCGTTTACACCACCGTCCCTGTCCAGGCCATGATCCCCCCGGAAAGATTGTAAACCTTGCTGATGCCTGATGCTTCCAAAAGACGGCAGGCGTTAGCGCTGCGCTGTCCGCTTCTGCAATAGAGAAAGTACTCCTTCGATTTATCCATTGCTTCTGTCTTATGAATAAAAGCCCCGGTTTCAAGGATGTCGATATTAATGGCATTTTCAAGTTTGCCGCTTGCAAATTCTCCCTCTGTGCGCACATCAATGATGATAGCATCAGGATTGCCTGCTGTCAGTTCCTGCCATTCGGCCTGAGATATATTTTTCATTTTTGTGTTGTTTGAAAAATTTACCGGGGCATAGCATACCATTATCCCGTCCCCGGTAAGCGTTCTGTATTTTTTAATTTACCTTACCGTTTCATTGCCGGCTTCAGACCATTCCTTATAGCCCCCGGAGTAATTTCTGACCTTGTCAAATCCGTTCCTGCGCAATAAGGAATAAGCTACGGCGGAGCGGTCACCGGCCTGGCAATGGATCACGATCGGCCTGTTTTTGTCCAGCTTATCCAGGTTGTCCTGGAGCGTACCTGCAAAGATGTTTGCTGCTCCCCGGATATGGCCGGCATTATACTCGCTCATACCCCGTACATCCACGATTTGTACATCTTCTTTGCCCACAAAGCCTTTAAAGGCATCCAGGCCTATCACATCCGCCTGCTCCAATGGAATATCCAGGCTATGCACATCAGAAATGTAACCATACACATTATCCAGCCCGATACGCATCAGCTTACGGGTAAGGTCTTCTATCTGGCTATCGTCTGCCACGAGTATGAATTGCTCCTGGTAATTCAATATCCAGCCTGCCCAGGTAGCAAAGCTGTTATTGCCCTGTATGTTGATGCTTCCCGGGATGAATGCCTGCGCGAAATCTGCTTTGTTCCTGGCATCAATAACTTTAAGCCCGTTTTGAGCCGCGGCAAGAAATTCCTCTTTCGTAAGTTTTGGGTATTTGGGCACTTCCACCAGAAGCGGGCGGTTCACTTTGTTCAGGTGCTTCATCATAGCAAAATACTTGGGCGGTTCCGGCTGCCCTTCAAGCAGGTAATTGATAAATCCGGGCTCATCATCTGAGTACTGGAACGCCCAGTTCCTGATCTTCTCATATCCTACCGTAGAGCCTGGAACTGCTCCCAGCGCCTTACCACAGGCCGAACCCGCGCCGTGTGCCGGCCATACCTGCACATATTCCGGTAATTGTGCAAAACGCTGAATGGATGTATACATCTGCTGAGCGCCTTTTTCCTGTGTACCCACAAGACCGGCTGCTTTTTCCAGCAGGTCCGGGCGGCCGATATCCCCTACAAATACAAAGTCCCCGGTAAACACCATTACCGGCTTATCAGTAGCGGGTGTATCTGTCAACAGGAAGCTGATGCTTTCGGGTGTGTGCCCGGGGGTGTGCAGTACTTCCAGGATAAGGTTGCCCACCGTGATTTTATCTCCGTGCTTTAAGCCGGTATGTGTAAACTGGTATTGCCAGTCCTCACCCCCTTCATCAGAAAGATATAAGGTAGCACCGGTAACAGCGGCCAGCTCACGGGAACCGGAAAGAAAATCGGCGTGAATGTGCGTCTCGGTAATATGCGTGATCTTCATATTGTTTTGCCTGGCAATATTCAGGTACACATCAATATCCCGCTGCGGGTCTATTACAATGGCTTCGCCTTTTGCCTGGCAACCGATAAAATAGCTTGCCTGCGCTAAGGTCTTGTCATATACGTGCTGGAAAAACATAAACTATTATTTTTTATTGTTTAGGAATTGATTGTTATTGCAAAGTTCCATCCTGTAAGCGGCCTGTATTGCCACTTATGTTACATTAGGGATAAGAATTGGAAAAGGATAAACAATAACCGTATTGGTTATATCTATAAACTGAAATTTTTAATTACAGGTTGCTTTCCGCCGGTGGCGGAACAACCGGTAATGATGAGCTTGCAGCTCACTGCTAACGGACTATCTGGCCGTGGGTGAGCGCATAATTTGAGCCCGGTGAACGGAGCGCTTTTGCTGTAATCCTTCATAGGAATTTAGTGCATCCTGCTTTTCTCTGAACCGGCTTCCCGGTAGTTACCTGGAGGGTTCCTTTTTCTTAAACATAGAAAGCAGCAATCCGCCCATTCCTGCGCCATAGACAGTGCTGTTGATTGGTTGGGAGGTGATTGCGCAGGCGCCGGATTCACAGCCTGCAAATTTCCAGTAGAGAAAGCCTGTCGCAGCACCCAATGCGATGCCTGCGATAGTAAGTATATTTTTCTTTATAAATTTCATTATTCTTTTATTTTTACTTTCCACATACCTCTTATATCTCCCGGCTTATAGCCTGTAGCCTGATCCCCCGGGTATTTCCGGGTAATGATTTTGAGCGTGCTTTCCTGTATGTCATCCTTACCGCCGTGACATTTCATACAGGCCGGCATAGCCAGTATGATGGGCTTGTAGTAATAGATACCGCCATCTTTTTCGCGTACAATCCGGTGCTCCTGCTCAGCTTTTAGCTGTTCCCAGACCAGGCTGTCCGTTGCCGTCTGCAGCGCATTTGCCGGGTTCCTGCTTTTATCGGTCACTCTTCGGATGGTCACCTGGTGACTGCCTGCAACAGCATCGGTCAGGGGCATTGCCCGGATATTGCAAAAGTCAACGGCATATGACGTTCCGCCTTTTTGAATGGCTGACGAAACATTCTGTAACAGGATGTTTTGTGCCTCTATAGTAATGCTGTCCCCTAAGGCTAAAAGCTGCTCTTTCTCCCTGGCGGTAAAAGATGGGTCCACATTACCGGTACAGGAAAACAATATCATTGCCGCCGGTATGAATACAATACTTCGCCACATAAGACTGTTATTTTACCTCCTCGTA
Organism: Edaphocola sp.; assembly: GCA_037190225.1. Taxonomy (GTDB): domain Bacteria; phylum Bacteroidota; class Bacteroidia; order Chitinophagales; family Chitinophagaceae; genus MKSF01. Next base: position 204,878 of record JBBCJL010000009.1, read on the forward strand.
AGCTATTTCTTCCGTGACATTCTTATTGTTCTTAGGGATTTGCGTGCTGCAGCGCGAAGCGCCGCAACAGCCTATGTTCAGCACAGGCATTAAGGAAAATAATCCTCCCAGGACTATGAACAGCCACTCCTGCACCTGGACACCTTGTACAATGATCATTATACCCAATGCCAGGCGCACAATGCGCATGAAATTCCAGTTGCTCAAATAGTTTTTCATTGTATTTACAAATTTGAAGTTTCAAAGAACGGGAGTACATTTCACTCCGTTGTTGGTGTTCTTCACCAACAACCCTATAAGGCTTTATCAGGGAGCTCCATTCCGCCGTCTTTACGAAATAAAATAAACTGACTGTGTCTATATAATCAACAAAACCCAAAGTGCACATACGCAAGATAGGCTACAAGTATAAGAGATTCCTCACATCTGTTCGGAATGACCAGTACCCTCAGTTCCTTTATAAGCTAAAGGGGATCTGAGCTTCATAAAGGACACTGCTCAGCGAGGCGTATCCGTAATAAAAGGTTGTTTTGCCTGTAATCAGATAGTCACTTTATTTTTTTATCGCGAAAATCCTGATCACATCAGCCTTGCCCAGGTGATGGCTGCCTTCACTCAGCTCGATACCTGCGGTTAATGCCTCTTTATATTCATAACTTTCAAAATCTGCACGGATCTCTGCCAGGTCATAGAGCGCGTTGATGTTTCGGGGGGCCCCGGCATCGGGATTGAACTGCTGATTTTTTGTATGCTCTTTTGCAAAGGCTTCCAGAATAAGGACACCGCCTTTTTTAAGATAGCTGCTCAGCTTTTGATGGTACTCCCTGCGTACATCAGCAGGAAAATGCGCATAAATCAAAGCCAGTGCGTCAAACGATTGCCCGGGATAATCAATCGTGTCCATGTCAGATACCCGGTAATCAATGGTTACGGAGTTCCTTTCAGCCAATAGCATTGCTTTCTTTTGCCCGGCTTCGCTCTGGTCAAAGGCGGATACTGCCCAGCTATTTTTTGCGGCATATACTGCATTCCGGCCTTCCCCTTCTGCCGGTAATACTATTGTTCCGGGAGATAGGGCCGATAATTTATCTTTCAGGTATTCATTAGGCGCTTCACCATACACGAACTCTTCCGGGCTGTACCGGTCGTTCCAGAAATCTTTATGATACTTGCTCATTCTGATTGGTTTATTACATAACAAGATTCGCGACATTTTGCCAGGCGCCTCCATTGATGACGTTCCGGATACCGTTCTGTTCCAGAATACGCTTGGCCTGGCTGCTGCGGTTACCGCTCCGGCAAAAGACCACGATATTTTTCTTGCCCTTGAATTTGGCCAATTGTGCCTGTATCTTATCTAAAGGAATATTGACCGCGCCTTTGGCGCTGCCTCCGGAAAATTCGGACGGTGTACGTACATCTACCAGGAATGCGCCGTTGGCGATGGCATTTTTTACAGGGGTATCATCGGCAGCCCCGAAGAATTTTTTGAATACGGATAGCATAGTGTATGTATTGTAATTGCTAGCTGTAAGCATTGCCACAGCTGGCAATTGCTGTAAAAATATTAGATTGATTTTTTAGCCAGGTACCAGTCTGTCTGTTCCAGGCTGGTATCCGCCTTACGTTCTTTTAAGCCTTCCAGCGTTTTAGGGGCTCCTACGATTACTTTATCCCCGGGCTGCCAGTTGAGCGGCATAGCCACCTTGTGCTCATCTGAAGTTTGCAGCGCTAATAAGGCGCGTTTGATCTCCTCCATATTCCTGCCCACATTCAGCGGGTAATACATCATCAGGCGGATCTTACCCGAGGGGTCGATGATAAATACGGCGCGGACCGCAGCGGTTTCACTTTCTCCCGGCTGCAGCATTCCATACAGCTTTGCTACTTTCATATCCAGGTCAGCGATGATCGGGAAGCTGAACAAAACGCCTGTCTTTTCATCTACGGCATTTACCCAGGCTATGTGGCTGTGGATACTGTCTATGCTCAGTCCCATTAGCTTCGTATGATGCTTTTCAAAGAAATCGCTTTCTTGCGCGAAGCCCGTCATTTCTGTAGTACAGACAGGTGTGAAATCCGCAGGGTGAGAAAAGAGGATCACCCAGTTACCCTTATTGTATTCCGAAAATTTCAACTGCCCCGTTGTGGTTATGGCGTCAAAATCGGGTGCCATATCGCCGATTCTTGGCATAGTATTTATTTGGTTTTCCATTGCCTGAATGTTTTAACGGTTAATTTGTTATAGCAAAGTTCCGTCTTTGAAGCGGGGTGTATTGCTACTAATGTTACACATAAAATATGCAACCAAATGTGCATATAGATTTGAATTATAGGTTTTGGAATCGTTATCCAGCCTGATAGCCACCCCTTACTATAAGGGATGCCTCACACCCGGCGAAGCATATCTGTCATAAAAGGTTGCTTGCTGTAAGCAGATCGTCACTTAATTGTTTAACCTTCCAAAAAAAGAGCCCCGCATATGAACTGCACCCTAAAAGTTGGACAAAACTTTTAGGGTGTTTTTTATGAAGTATAATTATGAGACGAAACTGAGATCAGTTTTATTAGTTTTAAAATCGGGCTATTCTACCCATGAGGTTGCCCGAATGA
>JBBCJL010000010.1:0-44684 GCA_037190225.1 Edaphocola sp.
GAAAGAACTCGAAGAATACATTGATTATTATAACAACAGACGGATAAAGACCGACTTAAACAATATGAGTCCAGTCATGTACCGAACTCATACTATTAAATAGATTGTTTACCTGCCCAAACTTTGGGGTTCACTTCAATACTTGCGGGGCTTCTTTGTTTAATAAGTATGCAGACAGGTCTGAGGTCAATAGAATTTCTTTTTCTTCTGCCATACCAGCGCTGCCAGCTCTTTATAGTAGAACAGTAACAATACGATATTGACGCCCAGCAGCCTGCCGGTCTCTATATTCTCATGGGCGCGGTTATCAAAGAAGACATGCATCAGGAATATGTTCAGGATAATGGGCAGCAGCAGGAGCAGGCCGGCCATCCTTGTCTGGGGCAGGAACATCAATGCACCGGCTATGATCTGGAACAGCCCGATAAACTTCATAAAGCCGCTCTGGCGCATGGTGTTCATGGTAATATCATAACCATATGGCGCTTCATAATTCTGCTCTACGATGATCTTTTGCACGATCGCGGCTGTATTTTCCTGCCTGATATGCTTGTCCCGGAGCTTGACCGCACCGAACTTATCCAGCCCCTTGGAGATAAAGAATGCGGCCAGCGCAATGGCCAGGACGGCATGCAGGTAGCGGAGGATATTGTAATACCTGGTATTCATAAAAGATCAGCGGTTAAAGCGTGGTGAAAATAACAAAGGTTGCTCATTTGACTGAACAACCTTTGATGAAGTAATTATTAAATTATTGCTTGGTGAATTTAGCGGTGCTGCTGCCGTTATCAGTGATCACCTGTACAATGTACATACCTGCCGTAAGATCGCCTACAGGCAGTGTTACCGTAGCGCCGGGCTGCTGGTCGATCGTTCTTACCACTTTACCGGTTACGCTGTAGATGGTTGCCGTCCGGATGTTTGTGCCGGCCTCAACGGTGATAACATCTCCGCTCACAGGATTAGGATAGAGCTTCGCAATGATATTGTTCGCACCGGATATGCCGGTACCGGGAGCTTTCTCCCATACAAAATCATCCAGCAGTAAGGCCTGGTGTGCTGCAGTAGCGGTAATTTTCAGGCTGACATATTTGAAGTTGCTGTTAGCGGGTATCTTGATAGAAGTATATTCCTGCTCAGCACCGCCGTTGATAACGATCTCGCTGCCATGCGCCGTAAAGGAGCTGTAATCATCATTGGCTGCCAGGGTACCTACCTGTACCTTGATATCTCCGGGAACGCCAAGCGGGGCCGCTTTGAATTTTAAATGGTGCTCGCCATCAATAGTGCTCAGCTCGGGAGTAGTGAGATAGAACGGTGTATTTACCGAGCTCATAGAGTAAAAGGTAATGTCCTTATCCGCAGCCGTATCATTTAAATAAAAATTGGGCATACCTGCGCTGGTGGTCCAGCAGCTGTCCGGGAAAGCAGTAAAGTTATCAAAGCTTTGGTTGATGGTGCTTACAGCGTTACATTGTACCGGAGGAGGATCGAATTCCCATTTGAAATTATCGAATTTCACCGCCTGGTGCTGTGAAATGGTGGTGATCCTGAAAGCGATATGCTTATAGCTGCTGTTGGCAGGTATATTGATAGACCTGTAGGAGGATACTGTGTCGTTGATGATGATCTCAGGACCATGAGCGACAAATGACGCATAGTTGGTCGGAGCGTCCAGAGTGCCGACCTCTACTTTCACACCGAGTGCCAGTCCGCTGTTGGGAACAGCATCGAAGGTCATATAGTGATTGCCGTCTATAGTGCTCAGCTCAGGTGTTACGAGGTAGAAGGGCGTATTGACGCTGAACATCCCGTAAAAGCGGACAACATTGTTATTATTGTCATCTGCCAGGGTGAAATTGACACCGGGAGTGCCGCTGCCATACCAGCAGCTATCGGGGAACTCGGTAAAGTTTTCAAAATTCTGATCCAGGGTAGCTACTGGAGTGCACTGTGCGTGAACATTCCCGGAGGCTGCTGCGATTGCAATTAAGCCGGATAATAAAGCTTTTTTCATTATACTATTGTATTGTTTATTGAACTAAAAAGATTACGGATACAAAAGTAGCTTATAAAATGCCCTGCTTTCAACAATGCGCCAAGTTATGACAGAGATTTGACAATAGCCGCCCCGGAAACTGACAATATATTTGCTTTTTCCAGCATATCAGGAGGCGTGCTGTATGCTTTTCCCGGATACGGCATGCAGGAGCCCGAAAGTGATCAGGCCGTTGATAATGATCAGCTCCACCCCTATCTGGTAAGTGCTGTAACGGCTTACCAGGTAATTGATGATAAAGGTGAGCACAGGGGCTAGCAGGGTTACGGTACCGATAGCGTATTTTTTGTATATCTGCCGCCTGGTAAGTATGCCGAAGGCAAACAGTCCCAGCAGCGGACCATAGGTATATCCCGCCACTTCCATGATCAGGTAGACGATGGATTTATTGTTGATGATCTTGAAGATCATGATCAGAACAAAAAATATTACCGTAAACACCAGGTGTATCCGCATCCTTTTCCGCTTCTTCTGCTTTTCGGTCAGGGAGCTGTCTTCGGGCAGCTTCAGCAGGTCAACGCAGAAAGAGCTGGTCACGGCGGTCAATGCGCCATCGGCAGAGGGGAATAAGGCCGATATCAGGCCTATGACGAATAGGATGGAAATGGCTAAAGGGAAATAGCCCTGCAGCGACAAGGAGGGGAAGAGATCATCGCCCATGACGCTGTGCGTGGTATTGGCCAGGGCAAAGCCATCGGCGGTATAAGCGCCCCCGTTCCTGATGGCATACAGATATAGCAGGCCGCCCAGGAAGAGAAATATAAGGTTGACAACCAGGAGAATGAAAGAAAAGGAGATCATATTCTTCCTGGCATTCTTTACATTATCCACGGAAATGTTCTTCTGCATCATTTCCTGGTCCAGCCCGGTCATAGCGATAGTGATGAACATCCCCCCGAGTATCGTCTTAAGGAAGAAGGTCTTGGAGTTGACATCAAGGTTGAGTATGCGGGTATAATCCCTGTCCCGGAGCTCTGCGAAAGCGCTGCTGAGATCCAGCTGGAGGTTCTGGAGGATAAAGATGATGCAGGCCAGCAGGCTGACGATCATGAATGTTGTCTGTAAGGTATCCGTTATCACGATGGTCTTTACGCCGCCTTCAAAGGTATAAAGCAATACCATCAGCAGCAGGATGGCGGATGTCAGCCAGAAGGGAACGCCCATGCTTTCCAGCAGGAAGATCTGTAAGACGTTCACCACCAGGAAGAGCCGGGCCGTAGCGCCTATGCTCCTGGAAATAATAAAGAATACAGACCCTATCTTATGCGCTTCCGTATTGAACCGGTTGCCGAGATAGGTATAAATGGAGGTCAGGTTCATCCGGTAGTACAATGGGAGCAGGACACCCGCCACGATAAAATAGCCCAGGAAAAAGCCGACCACCATCATATAATATTCAAATCCCCCGAACGGGTACATGGCTCCTGTCATCTTGCCGACCGTGCCGGGTACGGATATAAAGGTCACCCCGCTGAGGCTGGTGCCGATCATGCCGAAGGCCACCAGCATCCAGTTGCTTTTGCGGTTCCCTATAAAGAAAGAATCATTATTGCTTCCCCTGGAGGTATAGAAGGCGATGCCTAAAAGCAATAAGAAATAGGCCACAATAATGATCAGTAAAATAGTGGAGCTGCCGGACATATTAACTGGATTTTTATAATACGGACAAATGTATTGATAAGTTGGGAATACAAAAAGAAATTCTGGGCTGGAACGAAAGCGGGAGTTTTTTGGCAGGCAGGAGCCGGCTGCTGATCCGGTGAACGATTATGTAAACAGCGTAGAGGCTGACCTGTAAGCTGCCAGCCTCTACCTATAACTGTCCTACACCTGGTAGCTTTTTACGATGTCTTTCAGCTCATTGAGCTTTAGCAGGGCCTCTACCGGTGTAAGCGTATTGATGTCGGTGGCAAACAGGGTCTCCTTCACTTTTTTCAGGTCTTCCCCGATGCTGTCAAAGATATTCAGCTGGTAGGTCTGCATAGGGATCTGCTTGACGCTCTCGCCGGCCGGACCGGAAGCATGCTTTTCTTCCAGCACTGCCAGTATTTCGTCCGCCCTTTTGGTGAGCGCCGGCGGCATGCCGGCCATTTTAGCTACCTGTATACCGAAGCTGTGGCGGCTGCCGCCTCTTTCCAGCTTCCTGAGGAAGATCACTTTCTGGGCCGTTTCCTTATGTGAAATATGATAATTCTTTACTCCTTCCAGGCTGTTCTCCAGCTCATTCAGCTCGTGGTAGTGCGTGGCGAACAGCGTTTTGGGCTTGTCGGCATGCTTATGGATATATTCTACGATGCTCCAGGCAATAGAGATGCCGTCATACGTGCTGGTTCCCCTGCCTATCTCATCCAGTATAATGAGGCTGCGGTTGCTGATATTATTGATAATGCTCGCGGTTTCATTCATTTCCACCATAAAGGTAGATTCTCCCCCGCTCAGGTTATCGGAGGCGCCTACGCGTGTGAAGATCTTATCTGTAAGGCCTATGGCGGCGGACCGGGCAGGCACGTAGGAGCCGGTGTGCGCCAGCAGCGTGATCAGCGCGGTCTGCCGCAGCAGTGCGGATTTACCAGACATATTCGGACCGGTCAGTATGATGATCTGCTGCTCCGCATTATCCAGCCGGACGTCATTGGCGATATACTGCTCGCCGGGCGGCAGCTGCTGCTCTATGACCGGATGCCTGCCCTGCCTGATGTCCAGCACCTGCTCGGTGCTGATCTCCGGCCTGCAGTAATTATGGAGCTGGGCGGTCCGGGCAAAGGAGACGATACAATCTACCTGGGCCAGTATCCTGGCATTATGCTGCATGGCGGCCAGGTCTTCCTGGAGGAGGGTGGTCAGCTCATCGAACAATCTTTGCTCAATCGCGTTGATCTTTTCTTCGGCGCCGAGTATCTGCTCCTCATATTCTTTCAGCTCGGGGGTAATATATCTTTCCGCATTGGCGAGGGTCTGCTTGCGTATCCATCGCTCCGGCACCTTATCCTTATGCGTGTTGGTCACTTCCAGGTAATAGCCGAAAACATTATTATAGCCTACCTTGAGCGATGGGATGCCGGTCTCCCGGCTTTCCTTCTGCTGCAGCTGCATCAGGTATTCTTTTCCGTTATAGGCTATGCTGCGGAGCTTGTCAAGCTCTTCATCAATGCCTTCCCTGATGACATTGCCTTTGCTTACCAGCACAGGCGCTTCTTCGTTCAGGGTATTCCGTATCCTTTCCCGGATGGCTTCCAGGTCGCTGACAGGGGATACAAGGTCTGCCAGGAGCTGCCTGTCCTGTTCGGATTCTATGGGATATTCCAGGATGCTCTGCCGGATGCAGGCCGTATGGGAAAGGCTTTTCTCCAGCTGCAGGATCTCCCTGGGATTTATTTTTCTCAAAGGTATCTTGGCCACCAGCCTTTCGATATCGCCGATCTGCTTCAGCGACTGGAGGGTAGCCTGCTGTATATCCTGGTAGCGGATAAAAAGATGGGTCCAGCTCTGGCGCTGCTGTATCTGCCGGATATCCGTAAGCGGGAAGATGATCCATCTTTTGAGCATACGGGCGCCCATAGGCGTGAGCGTCTGGTCAATGGCCCTGAGCAGGGTATTGCCGTTTTCCGTATTGCTGCTGATAAGTTCCAGGTTCCTTATGGTGAACTTGTCCATCCACAGGAATTCCGTATTGGTGACCCTTTGTATGGAAATAAGGTGCTGCAGGTTGGGGTGCTCGGTATCTTTCAGGTAATGCAGGGCGGCTCCGGCGGCAATGACGGCAGCGTCCCATTCCTCTATCCCGAAACCTTTCAGCGACTGCGTGTCAAAATGCCTTAAGAGGGTCTCATAGCCGTAATGATGCCTGAAGATCCATTCTTCCAGGCAAAAGGTATAATATTTCTGATCCAGGTGCTCCTTGAAGAACTTCAGCTTATTTTTTGCCAGGATGACCTCGGAAGGCTGGAAGCTCTGTAATAATTTATCCATATACTCCACGCTGCCCTGTGCCACGAAGCACTCTCCCGTGGAAATATCAAGAAAGGTAACGCCGCAGTTGTCCTCATCTATATGCAGGGCTGCCAGGAAATTATTGGTCCTGTTATCCAGTAATTTATCGTTGGTGGCTACACCGGGGGTCACCAGCTCGGTCACGCCTCTTTTTACAATGCCTTTGGCTGCTTTGGGATCTTCCAGCTGGTCGCAGATCGCTACCCGGTAGCCGGCCTTTACCAGCTTATGCAGGTAGGTTTCCAGGGAATGGTGGGGAAAGCCGGCGAGCTCTATAAAGGAGGCCGACCCGTTGGCCCGTTTGGTGAGGGTAATGCCCAGTACCCGGGCGGCGATCACCGCGTCTTCGGAAAATGTTTCGTAAAAGTCGCCCACTCGGAACAGCAGCACGGCATCGGGATACCGGTCCTTTATTTCCCGGTGCTGCTTCATCAGGGGTGTTTCTTTGATCGCTGTAGATTTATTTGCTTTTGCCATAGTCGTTGGGGTTTCAAAATTAAAAATAATCTGCAGGAAACTGAAATATAAATGAAAGGTTAATATGGATTATCGTTGTGTTAAGAGATTTGCGGTTATTGTTTTATATTTTTAATTTTGTCGCATTATTCTGCCATATAATATGTTATGGCAGCAAATGGGAATAAATTTTAAAAACCAACATACATTGAATTTTATGAGAAATTTTATTAAAGTATTATCCGCGGCGGTTATAGGGGCCCTGTGCTCAACGGCGGCAGACGCGCAGATCGTCTATCCCTATGTGATGGATTTTGAGAATACAAATCCTGCTACAAAAGCATATGCTTCTACCGATACTATCGTGGGCAACAACCTGAAATGGGTGATGCCGGGCACGTATTTGGGAACACCTGTAAGCGGTTCTGATTTTTATAATGATGCAAAGAGCGCCAGGGTAAGGTTAACGAACAATGCTACCGGAACCCAGGGCTACCTGGAAATGGTGGAAGACCTGCCGCTGGGAGCAGATACGCTGTCCTTCTACGTGGCAATGTACGGCTCGGAAACAGGCGACTCCGTATTGGTGCAGTATTCAACCAACCAGGGAGCTACCTGGACCAGCTTAAGCCAGATCGCGATCACCGGAACACACTCTGCCGGTCAGAAAGTGACCCTGATTCCAAACATCAGCTCTCCTATACGCTTTAAGTTCAGCAAGGTTAAATCTACCAATGTAAGGATCAACCTTGATGATATCAGGGTTACGCCGGCAGCCCAGGCTACCAACCTTGTCCTGACCAACTTTTCTCCTACAGGCCTGGTGCATCCGTCCACTGATGTGATCACTATGACCTTTAACGAGGATGTGGCGCTGGGTACAGGCAACATTACCCTGTTTGAAGCAGGTGCTGGCTCCGTACAATATGATGTTACGACCAGCCAGGACGTAAGCGTTGTAAATAATGTGGTGACTATCAATAATGTAGCGTTACAGCCTAACAAAAGCTATTATGTACGTTACGATTCTGCCGCCATCGTAGGTGATGTAAGCGGTCTGAAGGCTCCCGGTATCTATGACAACACTACCTGGACATTCTCTACTACAGCACTGGCCTTACAAAACTTCGAGGAAAACTTTGACAACTGTAACGCCAGCGCGATGGGCATTTTCGTGGCGGAGTCCGTGGCAGGTACCCAGACGTGGTTCTGTGATACTTACAATGATACTACTTCCAACTTCAACCCTCCTTATGTTACCATCAATGGCGGTACAGGTTCCGCTTCTTTTGAGAATGAAGACTACCTGATCACTTCCGTTCCGGTGGACCTTTCAGGAATGGACGTTGAAAAAGTGAACCTGTACTATGCTGAGAAGCGCAGGTTCGGCGGCAACGGCGTGACAAGAGGCATCTATTATTCTGCCGATTATGCCGGCAACGCTGCTACAGCTACCTGGACGGCCATTGAAAGCAATCTGGAAGCTATCGCAACAACAGGTACCTTTATCCGCAGGACAAAAGATATTACCAGCAAGATAGATGTTACAAGACCGGTGTACCTGGCCTTTAAATACGAGTCAATAGAAGATGCTGACACGTCTGTTAACTGGTCCTGGTCCCTGGATGATATTGAAATGGAAGTGATTGAAAAAGGAAACGCTATCAATCCCCTGAAAGCGAGCAGCATCTATATGGACGTTCTGGGTATTGCACGTGGCGGCGAAGTAAATGTAAGGGTTGCTTCTGCAGAGGATATGACAGCGCAGCTGACCATTTATGACATCAGCGGCCGTAAAGTATATACGCAGCCTGCTGCTCTTAAGACCGGTACCCAGGTAGTAACCATCCATAATGTTAACCTGAACGCGGGTATGTACGTTATTAAGCTGGATTCCTCGAAGGGTTCCAAAGTGGTAAAATTCATCGCTGAATAATACCGGATCAATAGAATATCAATCAATGCTATATTTATACCATCCTGGAAACAGGATGGTATTTTTTTGCCCTTACAGCAGCGTTCGGAGCCTTATGCTGTAATTTTAAAGAAAAAATATCGCAACATTGTTGCATTAATAAATCGAACGCCCTATATTTGCAACATTGTTGCGGTAATTATATTTTTAAATCGAAAAAAAAATTTTAGCATGAAGCATTTATTTCTACTGTTAGGACTTTGCGGATGTGTGTCCCAGCTCAGGGCCGGTACCGATACGCTTAAAAATCATGCCGGCGGCGTCACCCTGGAAGCCGGCCGGTATACCGGTGTCAATGAATGGGGGTTCGTTGCAGGTCACAATTCCGAAGAGCAGCAGCAGTTCGGGGAAAAATATTATATCGAAGATGCGGTGCAGGTGTCCGGTGTAGTGGCTTACCTGGCTACTTCCAATGGTACCGTCACTGACCCGGGCCTGGAGATCACTTTCCGTTTGTGGGGAGAAGATCCGATCTCCGGCAGGCCCTCCGGTGCTTCCGGCTTGCAGGCCGGTATCCTGGAGCTGGGGAATGCGCATTTGGGGGATGCCACGGTGGTGATGTTCGCGAATAAGGTACGTATGGAAGATGCGTTCTTCGTGACCATGGACCTCGGTGATTATGGTCATGATGGCCTTGAAGGAGATACCGTGGGCCTCTATCACGCACCTGACGGCAGCAGGACGGCAGCCGATATAGCGAATGTGCCTTACCGTAATGTGTACCAGGCGCATGGCCACGGATCGTCCATCGACTGGAAGGATCTTTATGCAGACCATACCACGGCGGCGCCTGTTGCCACACATCTGGCGTTGTATCCTATCGTTGAAATGGAAAACGTAGGGATCGGTTCCGTTACACAAAACGGTCTTAGCGTCATGGCCCCTTACCCGCATCCTGCCGGCGATGAGGTCAGCATTCCTTTTCATCTCAGCAGCCGCTCGGCAGTGGAGTTCCGCCTTATGGATATGAGCGGAAGAGCTATAAGGGTGATCCCGCAGCAGGCTTTCGATGCCGGTTCCCATGCGCAGCAGGTATCTCTTGAAGGACTGGCTGCCGGCAACTATGTCCTTTCCCTGGTAAGTGAGGCCGGTGCAGTGGGCATCAAAGTCAATAAGCTGTAACAGGGTGATTTTTTAAATGATTGATATTCTGAATTATTATTAAAGTGAGTTTATGAAAAATAAATTGTTATTCACAGCCGCTATGCTGTTATTGGCACTGAGTGCCTGTACTAAAAAAAAGAACCCTTCTCCGGGAGGGAAAACGGAAGATCCAATTCCGCAGATCGTGATCAACCAGCCGTCCGGTGACCATTACGAAGCGGGAGATACGGTAGGGATCAATGTGGTTGTTACAGACAGTAAGGAAATGCACGAGGCCCTGTACTGGATAATAGCCAAGCCGCAGCAGGATACGCTGTGGAAGGAGAAAAAGCATGTGCATGGAGCTAAGACCATTGTCCTGGATACTTATTTCGTACCTCCTGTTCTGCAGTCGCACCAGCAGTTGGAATTGGTGGTGCAGGCGGAGAACAGTGCAGGAAAAACAGCGGAAGCCCGTCATCTTTTTGAGATACATTAAACAGCTTACCCGTATGAGGGCCTAAGCCCGAACAGGTTGAAAGCCGGTAAATATGCTATTTACCGGCTTTTTTTGTGCATATGACTATGATAAGGGTACCGATTGCTGCGGTAGGGCTTCAACTGTGCTTCTTTTATGATCCTCTGTTGCCGGTGTGCTTACCGGGCAGCCAATGATCAGGACTATACTCCCCTTATGCCTGCCGGTGGTCTGCTTTTTCCGCTACCTGCAAGCTGCATCATACTTCTATAATTCAGGATATGTTATTTTAATTTTAACAATAAAGGCATATAATACTTATCTTTATTGCCCGGAAAGAGGATATTATTTACTGAAAAATAGATATTTATGAAAAAGATCTTTATGCTGCTAATGGCTGCTGTCTCGGGAATTGCGACATTCGGCCAGCAATCTTATGATGTGGTCACTTTTGAGACCGCGGTGACCGTACCCGCAGCGAAAGCCTACAATAACACCTCTGGCTTTTCCCTTAACGGTGTTTCCTGGATATTGCCGGGCGTCTACCTGGGCGTCCCCGATGCCGCGGATTTTAAAATAGATAACCACTCTGCCAGGATACGGAGATTGAATGACGCTACGGGCGCGAACGGCTACCTGGAAATGAAGGAGGATTATCCTTTCGGGTTTGAATACTTCGGCTTTATGGCCGCCATGTATGGCAATGACGCGGGTGGCAGGCTGGCAGTAGCCTACTCCCGGGATAACGGGGCTTCCTGGATCGGTGCGGATACATTTACCATTGCTCCCAACAATACGCCTACCCGTTACCAGATCCATGAGCACATCTTCGGGAACGTGCGCTTCAGGATATCCAAGGTGGATCATTCGGATGCCAGGATCAATATCGACAGTATCTATTGCATACCTATGAACATGCCCCCCGCAGACCTTTCTATAAGTCATTTTACACCAAGGGGCAGAACACATCCCAGCGTAGATAGGCTGGTATTGCAGTTCGACCAGCATATCATTGCCGGGGACAGCGGAACGATCACGCTGGTGGATGCTACCGCTAATACAGCCACCGCCTATAGCCTGCAGCATCCCGACCTGGAGATCAGGGGATGGGGCGATTCGCTGCTTATCCATAATGTGACGCTTACACCGCTGCACAGCTACTATGTGCTGTTCGATTCCACCCTGATCAGGTCCATGTTCTTCAACGACCTGTCCGATGGTATCTACGATTCCACCCGGTGGACCTTTCATGTGACCCTGCCTGTGCTTACCAATGTGGAGGAGCGCTTCGATTACTGTGACCAGTGGGACCTGATGGGCATCTTCCAGCAATATTCGGTAAAGGACGGCTCCAGGAGATGGCATTGTGAAGAGGAGGGTGGCAATAAGTTTATCTCCATGACGGGCAATTCGGACAACAACACGGCTGTGGCGAATGAAGACTGGCTGGTTTCTTACCTCAAGTTCGATTTCATGGGCAAGGCTCCCTACATCCTTTTTTCCGAACGAAAAACGGGAACAGGCTATAATGTGGTGCGCAAGCTGATGTACACCAATCATTTCTCCGTGAATATAACAACCTCCCGCTGGACGGAACTGTGGACCATCAGGGATGTTTTTACGGACAATGGCTGGAAAGAGACCGGTCTTCATCTTAACAATACCGCTATCCGGAATGAGCCGGTGTACCTGGCGCTGGTATATATGAATGAGAGGGATGCCTCGGAGGCATCGGCCTGGAAATGGTCTGTTGATAATTTCAGGATCATAGTGGATACCACTACCGGGATGGAACATATAGACAATATGATACCGAGCTTTTATGTCGCCTATCCTGCAGCGGCAGATAAGATAGATATTGTACTATACAGCAATGAGGCCATTGACGATGCGGCCTTTGCTATTTACGATATGAGCGGAAAAAGGATGTTTACCACGGTCCGGCCTGTTAAGAAAGGGCAGCACATGTATTCACTGCAGGGTTTCGACCTGCCATCCGGTATGTTCGTGATCGGGATCCAGACAAAATACGGTCATATTAATAAAAAGGTAATTATTCAGCCCTGATGCAGGTATTTTGGCCCTATTTTTGTAATATTGGGTTTATATAATCTAAGTATAGGAAATATGAAAAAACTGATTACCGTCTTTACAATGCTGGGCCTGGTGGGCAGCGCTTCCATGACGCAGGCACAGGATATTGATACCAAGAAGCTGAGATTCGGGGTGTTTGTAGCGCCTACGATGTCCTGGATGCGGCCTACCGCCAATAAAAGTGATGATAATGAGCACCTTACCCGCAACGGGGGCAGCAAGGTGGGCTTTACTTACGGCCTGATGGCCGAGTACAGGTTTGCCGAAAACTATTCATTTGTTACCGGCCTGCAGGTAAATATGGGGGGTGGTAAGATCACGACCCAGAGGGACGCTGCTCCCGCTGATTCTGCCGGGGGCTTTGTTACTGCGACCGATTTCAGCTATACGCTGCAGTACCTGGAGATACCACTGGGGCTGAAAATGAGGACCAACCTGATCTCCGGTGTCCGCTTTTTCGGGCAGCTGGGCATTACGCCGGCCTTCAATATCAGCAAAAAGGTCGCCTACAGCATTGAATCATACAACGGAACGCAGCTGAACCGTCACGCGGATGAGAATGTGAAGCTTAAGGGAGCGCTCACCATTACGCCTTTATTGTTCCAGATGAATATCGGTATCGGGATGGAATATCCTTTAAGCGATCAGCTCTGCGGTTATGTGGGCATATTCTTTAATAACGGCTTTGCGCCGGATGTCACGAATACGGTAAAATACAACTTCGGGCAGAGCGGGACCTTCAAGGACGGTAACGTAAGATTGAACAATTTTGCCCTGAGATTGGGTTTATTTTTCTAAATTGCATTTTCATAATGTTTTATGAAGCTATCTAAACTCCTTAGATAGCTTTTTTATATCTGTTAAACAGTGGATAATAATCAACAGCGCCTCCCGGTAAACGTTTTTGACTGGCTTTTTTCCCTATTGTGCATGGTCACAATACTGGGCTTTTTTGTATCGCGGGCATTTGTTTCCATCGGGAGCATCCTGCTGGTGGCGGCTGCTTTCTACCAGTTTGGTATCAGGGCGACCCTGAAACGTTACTGGGCCGTGGCGTTCAACAGGATCGCGCTGCTGTTGCTGCTGGTATCGGCGGCGAGCGTCCTGTGGAGCGATAATATGGCCGCCTGGCAGCAGGATACGGTCACCAAGCTCAGCTTCCTGGTGCTGCCACTGGGATTTGCAGTAGGCAGCCTCTCCAAGATGAAGGTGCTGAAGCGGGTGATATATGCTGTCAATATTTTTGCGTTTATCACCGTGCTTCATAGCCTTATCGTGTACCTGGGCGATGTGGAAAGCGGCCATGCGGCCTATATGCTGCATACCACCCGGTACGGCGATCATATAAGGTTTAGCTTCCTGCTCTCCCTGACGGTCATCTTTAACCTGTACCTGCTGTTTGAAAAGGGACGGCTCCTTGGGCGGCCGGAACAGGCAATGCTCCTGTTCCTTTCCGTGCTCTTCTTTGCCTATTTACATCTCTTAAGCGCCAGGACGGGCTTGCTATGTGCCTATACGGGCATAGGTACCCTGCTGCTGGTAAAGGCCTGGCAGCGGAAGCGGGTATGGGCCCTGGCTGTCGTTGCCGCGGGTCTGCTGGTGCCGGTGCTTGCGGTGCAGCTTTCCCCCCGCCTGGCGGATAAGGTGGTCTTCATGCAGCACGAGATAACCAGGGTCAAGGACCAGTCGGCGGCCGTACAATATAATTACAGTGATAACAACAGGATATTGTCTTATGAAGCTGCGTGGGATAATATTAAGGAGCATTGCTGGCTGGGAGTAGGCACGGGCGACCTGAGAGACAGGATGGCAGCTACCTACAGGGAAAAATTTCCTGCTATCCCGGAGGAAGGTATCTTAAGGGTGCCTCATATGCAGGTGCTTTCTTCGGCCATGGCCATTGGCATCCCGGCAGCGCTTATCTGCATCCTTGGCTTTATCATAGCGCCCCTGCTGCTTTCCTACAGGCACAGGCTGTACATCAGGATCAATATGCTGATGATGCTGCTGTATTTTATGGTAGATGCGCACCTGGAGATCCAGTTCGGCATACTGATATTTCTTTTCTTTACTTTATTATGGATGATATCGGACGGTAATGAAGTGAAAGATACCGGCTTGAATGTGTAAATTATTTTTTATATGGAATTATACTACTCTTTTTCGATCCTGATTGTTTTAGCCTCTTGTTTTGCTTATCTTAATCACCGTTTCCTAAAGCTCCCGTCCACCATCGGCATTATGATCATTGCCATGCTGGTATCTGTCGTCCTCGTGATCTTCGGGAATTCTTTCCTGGCCAAGGAAATGATAGCGCTGAAGACCGTAATGGAAGATATAGACTTTACCGAGGTGCTGATGGGCGCTATGCTGAACTTCCTGCTTTTTGCCGGCGCCATACATATTAACTTTAACGATCTTAAAGAGCAGAAGGCGCCTATTATGACCTTTGCCACGGTCAGCGTTGTGATCTCTACCTTTGTGGTAGGGATGGTAATGTATTATGTGCTGCCCCTGATAGGAATAGAGATGCCGTTTATTTATTGTATGCTGTTTGGCGCCCTGATCTCGCCGACAGACCCTATCGCGGTCCTGAGCATCCTGCAAAAGGCAAGGGTTTCCAAATCGCTGGAGACCAAGGTTGCGGGCGAATCCCTGTTCAATGACGGGATTGCCGTTGTGGTATTCGTTATTATACTGAAAATGGCGGAAGGCGAAGGCTTTGAGCTTACGGCCTGGAATATTTCAAAGCTGGTCCTGCAGGAAGCCGGCGGCGGCCTGCTGCTGGGGATATTGCTGGGCATTACGGCGGCAGGTGCGCTTAAAAAGATCGATGATTACAAGGTTTCCGTGCTGATAACCCTTTCCGTGGTGATGGGAGGCTACCTGATAGCGCATATGCTGCACATCTCGGGTCCGCTGACTATGGTGGCTGCCGGCCTGTACCTGGGCAATTTTGATAAGAAATCCTCGAAAATGACGGTGCAGACCAAGGATTACCTGCATAAGTTCTGGGAGCTGGTAGATGAGATCATGAACGCCATATTATTTCTCCTGATCGGCTTTGAGCTTATCGTGATCACCACGGTGCGGGAATACTGGCTGGGCGGGGTTATTGCTATCGGCGTAGTGCTGCTTGCAAGGTTATTATCCATATGGCTGCCGTCCAGGATCATCCCGTTCAAAAAGCGGTTTAACGCGGAGACCATCAAGATACTGGTCTGGGGCGGACTGAGGGGAGGCGTGTCGATTGCGCTGGCGCTCTCTATGGCGCCCGGTCACTTCAAGGACCAGATCGTGAGCATTACCTATATCGTGGTGGTATTCTCCATCATTGTGCAGGGTCTCACGATCGGTAAGGTGGCCAACGCGCAGAAGGTCAATGAAGAAGCATAGCGTTCCCGCTTTGTAAGGCTGTTTCAAAAGTAAACAACCCTGTCAATTAGGCTAAGCCGGAATATTGACAGGGTTGCTTGTTTATACATATATCACATTTAGACAGGCTCCATGTGACAATATAAGAGGCTTTGTAGATGCCTCCATGCTGTGCGCATTATTTACTGATGATGATACGGCCTGTAGCCTGCTCATGACCGCTCCTGATGATCAGCATATAATTACCGGCTTTCAGGGAAGCTACATCTACGGTATAGGTTTTTTCAAGACCTGCCTGTGTGGTACCCAGGGATTGCACCAGCACTTCGCGTCCCAGTACGTCCGTTACCACAACGCTTACTTCCTCGTTGGACCTGGCCGCCGTGTAGTTAAAGGATACCCTGTCGGATGCAGGATTAGGATACAGGTTCAGCGCATTGCCGACAGTTTCCAGGCCTTCAATGGACTGAGGAGCTGTTTTCAGGGTGATATTGGTGACGCAGGCCAGGTTGTTGGAAGTGTCAGTATCCTGGTAGGTCAGGTTAGGCGGCTGCTGGTTGATGGTAACTTCTGAATTCGGGTCAAAGAATTTTACACAGATGTTGGCTGTCTGGTCCTGTCCGCTTTTATTGGAATTGGTCAGAGTAATGGGAATTTCTGCCGTTTCTCCCATATTGATATTCCTGTTGAGTAACGCTATTTGTACCTGGCTGGAAAAAGAGGCCTGGTAAAAAATAGTATCGCCGGTTACAAAATTGTCCGGGCCGTTATTCTTTAAAATGATCTTGAACACAAAATTGGCATTAGGCTGGATGACAGTTCCCGAAGCGGGTTCTGTTACGGAAATTTCCATGTCGATGTCCCTGATCTGGGCGTTTGCCGTGTCTGCAAGCACCAATGTGCTGAAAGCTGCAAAGAGAAGCGTAGAGAGTTTTTTCATGTTTCGCAATTTTTTTAGTTAAGAAGAGCCGAAATTAAGGGAAACTTTCTGATTGACCTTAATAAACTTTTATTAAAATGATCCGTTACTGATATATTCTATGCCGGGGAAAACACCCTTCTTCTTACGTGAAAAACACCCATTTTTTCAAATATGAATTACAATTAATTAAAAAAATCATAAATTGTAGTTAAAATTGCCGGGAGGCTATGTATATAGCCCTGGCTTGTCCGTAATATTTCACGTGATAAAAGAAAGTGATATAAGGGCGCCATTGAACGGGGTCTCTTATTAAACAACCTTGAATTGATATTGAAAAAATATGAAATTATGTCAAGGCGTTACCAGGAAATTACAGTTTTTGAAGCGACTCTAGAACGTCTGGATTTTATTTATGCGCATTTTGAAAAGGTCTATGTTTCCTTTAGCGGCGGTAAGGACAGCGGTGTTTTGGTCAATATGGCCATTGAAGTGGCGCGGCGGCATAACAGGCTGCCGGTAAATGTGCTGATAATAGACCTGGAAGCGCAATATATGGCCACGATTGAATACATTTCAAGGATGGCTTCCCTGCCTGAGGTAAAAGCGTACTGGATATGCCTGCCCCTGAGCTTACGCAATGCCGTCAGCCAGTACCAGTCCCACTGGATCTGCTGGGATGAAGGTAAGCGGGATGCCTGGGTACGGGAATACCCGGATCATCCTGCCGTTATTAAGGATAGCGGCTTCTTCCCGTTCTTTAAAAAAGGAATGGAATTTGAAGAATTTGTGGTAGAATTTGGCAAATGGTTCGCCAACGGGGAAGCCGCCGCGTGCCTGGTGGGGATCCGGACCGATGAAAGCTTTAACCGCTACAGAACGATCAATAATTTTACCAAGCAACGTTATCAGCGTAAGCAGTGGAGCACACAGATAGCGGATAGCCTCTATAACTTTTACCCTATATACGACTGGAAGGCGAGAGATATCTGGATTGCAAACGGCAAATATAAATTTGATTACAACAGGATCTACGACCTGATGTACCTGGCCGGGCTGCGGCTTTCCCAGATGCGGCTCTGCCAGCCTTACGGAGATGACCAGCGGAAAGGGCTGTATCTTTATAAGATCCTGGAGCCGGAAACCTGGAGTAAAATAGTTAACCGTGTGGAAGGCGCCAACTTCGGGAACCGTTACAGCGAAAATAGCCGTACCGTATTCGGGAACTATAAGGTCAATCTTCCGGAAGGGCATACCTATAAAAGTTATACCATATTCCTTTTAAGTACGATGCCGCCGTATTTAAGGGACCATTACAATGCCAAGATCAGGAAATTCCTTGATTACTGGAAAAGGTACGGCTACCTGCAGGACATCCCGCAAACGGCGGACCCGAGACTGGAAGCGGCCCGGAAAGCGCCGTCCTGGAGGAGGATCTGTAAGGTATTGCTTAAAAATGACTATTGGTGCAAGGGCCTGTCATTCTCCCAGACCAAGGGTGAAATGAGCAGGCAATTAAATATTTTGTTGAGAAACCATCGTTATTGATCACTTATGATAACAAAAATAATTGAAGCGCATCAGAACGCTGCTTTTGATGAGAAGGTCAGGATATTCAATAGCATTACCCAGCAGCTTTATGAATTCATAGGCCTGGCGCACCCGGCGCTGAACGTGCAGCTGGTACCGATAGAGCAGGTGGAAGGTAACGATTATAATCCCAATAAAGTGGCGCCCCCGGAGATGAAGCTGCTGGAGCTGTCCATCAAAAAAGACGGGATGACGATGCCCGTGGTCGTGGCGTCCGAAAAGCAAAAGGACAACTGGGTGGTGGTCGACGGCTTTCATCGCACTGCGGTGTGCAGGGTATCGCCGGAGATCAGGAGCGGGCTGAAAGATTATATACCTGTCGCGAAGCTGGATAAAACGCTTGAAAACCGCGTTGCCGCTACCGTCCGGCACAATATGGCACGGGGTACCCACCAGGTAGAGCTTTCCGCGAGGCTGGTCGCTTTCCTTAAAAGAAACGACTGGTCGAATAAGCGCATAGGAGAAGAGTTGGGAATGGACCCTGACGAGGTCTTAAGGCTCAGGCAGATCACCGGGCTGGCGGAAGCCTTCCAGGATGAGGAATTTTCCAGGTCCTGGGAAGTATAGCTTATTGCCTTAATTGCCGGCGAATTTTAGGAAAAGTTTAAACCTTATTATTAAAGATAGGTCAGAGGTTCACATTCAACCAATAAATCCGCACTGTACCAGCCATTATCCAGATGGCTGGTCGCATTTTTTGACAATATTAGGTAAAGCCCTAACGGGTCTGTTATTTACCCCCGGAAGATTGATCCAGCAGAAAGGAAAGGCATCCACATAGCTAGTATAATACCAGCTCACGATTCCGGACGCTAAACCTTATAACGTTGAAATTCGGTACTTAATTATAATATATTATTGTTAATTATTATTTGCATAAAACATTATTTATTTTTGACAAAGATTTAACTATATTACCATTGAAACACATCTACGATAGACTTTTAATTATATTGCTTGCCGGATCTGTATTATTTTGTACAACATACGAATCCTGGGGCCAGGAAAATACAGACAGCCTGAAAGCAGCACTAAGCAATGCTCATTCTGACACCTTGCGTTTCAATATTTGTATTGATCTCCATAACGCTTACTTTAAAACACAGCCCGGAGAAAGTAGAAAATATGCGGAACAGATGTTACGTATAGCCCAGAAGTCAGGAAATAAGCTTTTTGAATACAAGGCTAACCTCGCCCTGGCCAGGTGTGAAAGAAAAAAGAGGGACTATAAAAAAGTCATTCCATACGTAAAACGCAGCATCGCATTGTCTAAAGAATTAAAGGACAATGATCTCACCTTTGAAGCATATTACTCGTTAGCCAAGGATTACCTCGATGGAGAGTATTTTACAAGCCTGATACCTGCTTTGGAAGAGGCGATGCGATATGCTGTGAAAAATAATGATGAGCTTCAGGTAGCCAAGGTGAATTATGTATATGGATTTTATTATGCTACGATAGACCTGGATACCAAGGCGCTGCCGTACCTGGAGAAAGCCCTTAAGGTATTTCAGGAAAAGAAAGAACATTTTCTTGAGAATGACTGCAAGCTGCAATACACTGTATCCGCATTAAAGGCATTGCCGCCTGATCCCGGATTGCTTCGCAATCTGCTGGAATCTGTGAGTTACTATGCGGAAAGGAACAGCAAAGTGAAGTCTGCCTATTGCAGGGCCCTGATAGGAATGTATTATTATCTGTATGGAGATTATGGTCAATCCGTTACTAACTATACCTATGCCAGGAATCTGTATAAGGAACATAAAAATCAGGTACAGTACGCCCTCACAGGATTGGATCTGGCAAATGCTCTTTTGCTTAAAGATGACCTTGATGCGGTTGATGCTATTATAAAAGAATCTGAAGAGATCTTCAGGGATAGTGATTACACGCAGGGTAATATAATTTTATACATTACAAAATCGAAGTACTATGCCTTTCTGAAAGAAAAGGAAAAGGCTTTGGATCTTTTGAAAAAGGTGAAGAAATTAATTGCCGAAAGAGAATATAATATCTATACCAAAGATTATTACAGGACGCTGGCGCTTGTATATTATAAAAGCAATGACAGCCAGGAGAAACGTTCGGCATTGTTTGCTTACTATCAATATCTTTTCAGGAAGTTTTATACCGAGAAGAATATTATATTGAGAGATTTGCTGATAACACATCAGGATTATCCGGAAATGGATCCCGGCCTCCCTTATCTTATTAACACTATAAAGGATCCGGGATACTTTGAAAAGCTACATGCCTTTTTTGAAAATTCCTCTTCAAAAGATACCGGTATTCCTGACTCGCTGCTTCTCAGGAGCAGCCTGATAAGTGATGTGGATTCGGCCAATCTATTTTACCGGGAGCTGGAAGCTATTGACGCCGTTGCCAATAAAAAGCTGATACAGGCCGAACTGGCAAAGCAGGAAAGCGAAAAAAGATTAATGGAATCAAGGCTGTGGTTTGCCATCATCATTACTGTAATTATCGCTGTGCTGACCATACTGCTGATCATATATCTCAGGGTGGTGCAGAAAAACAAAAAGCGGGCAGAGCGGGATAAGGCCACCATCGAATCCTTACAGGTCCAGCTTAATCACCTGATAGAGAACAACCTGAAATCCATCAGCAGCTTTATAGACAAAGCGATTACGTCTTCTGAGCCGGGCGAGGCGGTAGAATCTTTAAAAAACAGGGTGGATATCATCCACCAGTTCCATGAAACATATAAGAAGCAGGGGCTGAAAAATAAAATAATGACAGGATATGATGTGGATTTACAAAAGCATATTGAAAATACCTGTTCTTATCTGAAAAATTTTTATAATTATGATGACGGTTTCTTAAAGATCCATGTGGACGCTCCTGTTACCATCGGCTACAATGTTGGTATTAATATCGTATTGCTCATTTCCGAACTGGTGCAGAATTCCTGCAAATACGCTTTTAATGATGATGACGTGGACCGGGAAAATATTATCCGTATTGCTGTAACGGTAGATGATAAGCATATGCTGACGCTGCATTATCAGGATAACGGAGCGGGAAAGCCCCTGCAGGGAAAGCGTGGATTAGGCTCAGAGCTTATAGAAGATATTATCCGTACGATACAGGCTAAAACTTCTGAATATAATGATAATGGCTATCATTTTTTCCTGGAACGAAAATTAAGACACAATGAGTATAAAAAAACTGAACCCTAAAATCTTAATTGTAGAAGACAATGTCACTACCTATAACAATCTGAAGGACTTTTTCATTGATTCCGGTTTTGAGGTGGTATGTTCCAATGACGGTAACCCTATAGATTCTTATGACAAAGCAGCGGCTGTATTGCAGAAAGAGCCTGCCGATATAGCCCTGCTGGATATAGAGATCAACGGCGATAAGGATGGATTGGAGCTGGGAAAATACATATATGAGCATTACCGGATCCCTGTGATATTCCTGACCAGCAAAGATACTTTTGAGAACAGGCTGATCGCTGACACATTTGCGAGCATCCCCATAATTGAAAAAATACCCAAGACCATACCCAATGAGACATTACTGAAATCCGTTAGCTTCCTGTGGACCAAGATACTGTTACAGACACCGCCTCCGGACGCGATAGAAGTAAGGGCGGTGGAGATGGTAGTCCGCCCGGATAACTTTTCCGATGCCTCCGCAGAGAGCGAACATTTCCCTATCAAAAGAAAAATATATTGCAGGGATATACACTTCATCAGTTCATTTAATAACCGGATCAAAGGCAAGAAGAACTATAATCTCATTCATGTAAGCGGGTCAAAAGCTTTCAGGGTCAGAAATACAATAGATGAACTTTTAGCATTGCTGAGCGATGATTTCATCAGGATATCAAAATTCGCGGCTGTCAATATCCGTTCCGTCCGGGGCTATGACTGTGCAGGGAGGTCCTGTAACGTGAACGGCTACCATATCAAGATCGGAAAGGATTACTGGAACCATTTCCTGCAGAAAAAATCAGGAAGCTGCTGCTCTGCATAAAGCAATACCTGCCGGGCAGCTTAATTACCGTCAATATTGCTCATTCATGAACAGCAATAGCATGACTATAGCCCACACAGCCGGCTAAATGATAAGTATTGCTCTCTATATTCATTGCGGGCCTGTCGCACTGTGGGGGGGGATCCTTACAAAAGGCTTTGATAAGCGTGGCCCGACAGCATGACGCCTCATCGTGCTTATGGTGCTGTTATATTGATATTCCTTACCGTTAAGGTGAGCGTGACGAACTGATAAGGCGCTCATCACTGTCTGCATCGGGATCAAAAAGATAAAAACCTTTAAATATTACATAACCGGAACAGGCTTTTAGCAGGTTCCGGTTTGTTTTCATCCCTACTTTTATAAAGATATCCCTACTTGTGCCTTATTGATTCATCCGGTTTTACTTTTGGTTTGTGATTGAAATTTAACAGCAGCGCAGCTCAGTCCTTGAAGTAATTTTTATAAACATAGAAAATTTCCAAAGCCTGTGTAAGCGTTGCCGTTGCGGATAATACCTCTCTACAGGCAACCCGGATTACAATCACATATCTGTATCCGCAGCAGGGTCGCTCTTCCGGACCGGCACTGGCTCCGGAGCTACATTTTAAGCAAATAAGTTTATAACCAGGATAAAACAATTAAAAATGGACAATCAAAACATCGACATCAGCAAAGTCATTAAAGCTATTATTAGCGAGCTTATCATTAAGTTGTTTACTATGCCTTACAAAATCTATATGGTAGCTTTGACGGCGCTCTCTAACAGTAAAAATGAGGACTCGGAAGAGAGATCCCTGCCGGAGTTCCCTGTTTTAGTGTGGATCGCTAACAGCTTTAATGCTGCTATCGCACTGTTGTGGCCTATTGGCGCGCTTATCGCACTCTTTTCATTATTTATGGATGTGTCTCCTTTCGGTGGGCCTGGTGTCTTTATGAGATTTGTGATGATTCTCATTGTTACTTATTTCACACCTTTCATATTCGGTACATCAAGGGAATTATTCCTGATGATGCTAAGAAAACTTATGTATTTAAAAATTATCAGTAAAAAATAAAAACTATAAAAAAAACAACGACTATGATTATGCGCAACATTATCCTGACAGCATTACTCCTTTTGGGCCTGGTTTCCTGTGGCGGCGGGGGTTCCAAATTTGAGGGTAAATGGAAGCCGACTGCCAACAGCTATGGCATAGGAAATATGAAAATTGAAAAAGAAGGGAAAGTATATAAGATCTCTGCCTACCGGGAGGGAAGCGAAGAAGAAGGCAACAGCATGTCTTTCCTTTATGATAAAGACAGGGATGTGCTGACGATGGAAACGGGACGGGAAATAATGGACATTGAATACAACAGCAAGAAAAAGACCATTAAGATGGGACCCCGCGGCGGAGGTGTCGGGTGGGGTAATCAGTCCATAGAATTTGAAAGAATAAAATGATGCTGTAACCCGCTTCAGGATCTTATTAAAACATATTATCATACTAAAAAATATCAGTAAACATGAAGAAAGCAATAATCATCGCATCCGCCATAGCAGCATTGGCCTCCACACAGGCAGAAGCTAAAATATGGCGTGTAAACAACCAGGGCTACCAGGCCGATTTTGCGCAAATTAACCAGGCTGTCGCAGACCCCAATGTACTGGCAGGCGATACGCTGCACGTGGAGGGTTCTACTGTAGAGTATAATAGCGCTACTATTACAAAGCCGTTAATAATAATTGGTGCCGGTTATTTCCTTGCGGATAATCCAAAAACAACAAATAATGGATTGGCAACGAATGTAGGATACATCACTTTTAGTAACGGCTCTGAAAATTCCCAGTTGATTGGCATGAGTGTTAATTCAACTTTTGGAGTTGAAGTCAATACAAGTGATATAACCATTAAACGAAATAAATTGAAGAGCTTTGTAAGAGTTACCTACAATATTTCTAACATTACGATTGTACAAAATTATTTTGAAAATACATCTTCTTCAAGTTCTGCAATTGCTGTCAGCACTTTCGGCTTCCCAAGTAACTTAAGATTCAATAATAACATTGTACAAAGACCCTTAGCAATACAAGACAATGCTACCTATACATTCTTAGAATGTAACAATAATATTTTTGACCTTGCTGTTGTACCGTCTTCCGGTTATTCGCTCCAATTCTACGCCGCTTCTTTCAGAAATAATATCCTGGTAAACAATACGGCTACTGTAAAGATCAACGGCATTACCAATTTCAGCACCACGCCCAATGCTGCGGTTTCGCATAACATCGGTACTTCGGCGGCAGTGCATTTTGGCACGGCAAATAATAATCTGGTGCTTACCAACATCAGCACTATCTGGAATACGGCTACCACAGCCTCGCCCGATGGCAAATATCGTTTAGCCAACAACTCCGCCGCCAGCGGCAACGGCTATGGCGGTGTGGACAGGGGCGCATATGGCGGAGCGGCGGTCAGTAACAGGTACACGCCCTCCGGGCTGGCTCCTGTTCCGGTTATTTACGAAGTAAGCACTTCCGGTGTAGCCACACCGGGAACCGGGCTTAATATCACCATCAAGGCCAGAACCGTTGAATAAAATCCATTGTTGCACAATAAAAGAAACTAAAATGAAAAGACTATTTTTTGCTGCTGCATTGGGTTTAGCGGGATTTTTTCCGGCATCTGCCCAAAACATAACAGCAGTTGAATATGCCATTGATACCGACAGCGGTTTTGGTAACAGCACCATAGTGAATCTTACGCCTGCCCGGGACAGTACTTTCGGTTTTGAGGTGAATACAGCAGGCTTATCAAAAGGCTATCATACCCTGTACTTCCGCACGCTTGACAGTGACGGGACATGGAGTCATACCTCCTACCGCACCATAGAGATACTGGATGATATCGCTCTCAATATGGTAGAATCTGCAGAGTTTTTTAATAATCAGCCGGGTGATTTCGGTACAGGCATTTATAAAGCTATGCCGACACCGGCGGTAGACGGCAGTTTTGTTATCAACTTTCCTTATACGGAAGTAGTAGCGGGCGATGTTACACTATTTATGAGAGTAAAGGACAGTAAAGGCCAGTGGTCATTCCCGGCTTCCAAAACTTTTACTATTGTAAAACGGAATGACCCTTCCGGCATTCAGGATCCGGCAGGCAATACGTTCAGTATCTATCCCAATCCGGCAGTCAATGAGCTGATTATCGAATTTAAAGAACAGCCAAAGGAAAAAACCAGCATGGTCTTAGTGGATATTACCGGCAGGACGGTTGCCGCTCAAAGCATACACCAGGCCAGAACAACCTTGCAATTGAATTACCCTCCGGGAAATTACTTTCTGAAGATCCTAAGCGAAGACAATGAGGTGATGCAGAAAATAACCATCGTGAGATAGTGCCTGCTTTTTTGAAATGTAAAGATTTATGTCATTGTACGCTGTTTTATCTTTCCTGCTTTTGGCCGGGATGTAAGCAGATCAGGACAAAATTTATAACCGTAAAAAACAATAAGACAACATGAAATCAGTATTCAAAAGCGCGGTAATGATTGCAGGCTTTGGATTTATCCTGTGCTCCTGCTCTAAAGAAGGCAATTATAGCTGCAAATGCAAGATAAACGGAGATGAAATAACAGCACAGGTATATGAGCGATCTGATAAAAAAGAAGCCCGTCGCGACTGTGAGAATTACGAAAAACAGAGCAACCATAACGTAAAATATTCGGACTGTAAGATAAGCGGATCGTAGCCTGCAGCTATCGGGATCGCACCACCGCTCCCCCTAGCTACCGGGAAGGTGAGGTCGAAAGACAAATCAATTTATAAACAATTAAACACAAATTTTATGAAAAAAATCATCACGGCGGGATTGATCGCCATCGTATCGGCAGTAAGTTTTACCAGCTGTAGCAATTGCAAACAATGCAGCGCGGAAATTATGGGTGTAAAAAGCACGCCCCAAAAAGTGTGCGGGGACAATCTGAAACAAGTGGAAGCCACACCCGGCATGACCTGCGAGTAATTGGTAAGCAACTCCTCCGAGAGTTAATGGTAAGCCACCTTCCTGAAATCCATAAGGTAACTATCCATCTCTTCCTTCTAATAACAAAACCCTGAGAATTGAAGGTGAGTTAGATAGTGATTATACAACGTTTGACGTTTATAGCACTACATTCGATGTTAAGGAGCTAACCGATAAAAATGCGACTCTACTATGCCCCCTCGCTGGGAGGTAGTGGTATCAGTTCTGCAAACAATAATAAAGTACTCATATGACTATTTTTTCCTGCTGCTACCTGTTCGTTATGGTGTTTTTGTCAATGACTCCAGAGAACCATTAATGGATTTTTATTTTGAGTTGCTTACCGACAGAATAATGCCTTTGATGGATTTGGTGAAATAGAGGAAGCTGGTAAGGGTAAAATAAAAAACAATACAAACAATCATGAATAGCATCAAAACATTATTATCAGGTATTATCATCACTTCAATGGCAGCTTCCTGCCAAAAAAAGGAAAATGATAAATGTGAAGATCTGTACGCACCTGGTTTTTCACGCTCAGACGCAACGATATGGATAAGTGAAGATAAAGGCTGGGGGGAGCTCACCTTATATAAGCTTTATTATTTCAATGACGATGGCACGAAAAAGGAAGGAGATATTTATAGTACAGGAAAGATTGACCGGTATTTTACCTCTGAGCCTGAATGTGGGGCAGAAGGCACGATTTCATTTTTTCTTAAACCCGGTCAAAAAGCTGAATACCAGCTTATTTCCAACAACGGAACTATCTATGATGGCTGGATACGCGCCGCCTGTGAAACCGGATGCCACTATCAGGATCTTGCGCAATATTAAATAAAGAGGACAGGATAATGGTGTCAAGCGCAAATAAGAAAAGACAGGAAGAAGCAAGGATACAGAAAGAGAAGGATAGGTAGGAAGAAGAACGGTTGACGCAGTAGCGAAAGAGACCAACAGGGAATAGCAGCAATATCCAAAGTAGCAACTGTAAAAACAGACCCCCAATCATTAGTTTAAATGGATGGAGTGGAAAGGGCTGAAAAAACTATTCAGATACAAATAATCCCGGCTTTTCTAAAGTACCGGTGCCCGGAAACGGTTACATATAAAGAAGGTAGCATAAAATCGGAAAAAACGGGGGCCTGGTATTGGTGTATCAAAGAAGCTGAATTGAATTATGACAAGGCAAAAAAGCGATTATCAGGGTTATGGGAGACTCCAGGCTGTAACAAGGGAGATATTGAGCTGTATAAGCTGGATGTGATAGGTAAAACGGAGTTCTGTTCGGGAGAGGAAGTGTATATCGAAGCTGAAGGCAAAGATCTGAAATGGTACAGTAATGACCGTTTAACCAATCAGCTTGGTGCCGGGAACAAATTCAAGCCTGCTCTGAATGTTTCATCTACGTATTATGTTACTCAGACAATAGATGGTATTGAAACTATTGCCATACCGGTAAGTATTGAAGTACGTAATTGCGGGAATTGATTTTTTGTTGAATGCTGATTGTAGCATAAAATCGAATAAACGGAATTATAAAACAATAGGGAAGCAGGAATATGCTTCTTATCAATCGGAATTTATGAAGAAGACATTACAATTTATCCTGCTCACTTTGATGCTATCAGGTATTTCTTTGTCCTTATCTGCACAGGTTGAGGATTTTTTCAGGGGAAAATGGCAGGGCGATATCATACTATCAGACGGTGGTATCAAAGCCGCCGGTGATGTGGGACTGGTTATACAAGATAAGAAAGACAAGGATAAAATAACCTTGTTCTTGTCGAGATTTGGCGCTGCCAACAAATCTTATATGATAACATTCGGTTCCAATGCTATTGATGCTTCTGTTAATACACTCACGCTTACCGGAGACGGCATAATAGACCCCTCCGGCACACTGGTGCAGGGGGAGTACACTTTTACTATTCTCAACGGCTTGTTCGGCTATCCTGTCCTGTATGGCACTTTTGCTGCTAAAACCAGGCAAAGCGCATATCTTATCGAACTTATCCTGTTCCCGGCGAAGGAGTATAGGCTGCTTGACAAAAGCGCGTATTCCGAAGCGATAGCCAGGGTGCATAACCATATGGCCAGAGAGATAGCAGCTTTCAGGAAACAGGAAGAAGAGAAGAGGCAGCAGGAAGAGCAGTTAGCATTGGAGAAAAAACAGGAAGATGAGCGGATCAGGAAAGAAAAAGAAAGACGAGCGGAAGAAGAACGTTTGACGAAACAAAAAGCTACCGACTCTATCCGGCTTGCTCAGGAATATCAGGCTGCTGTAGACAGGCTATTTGCTAATACAGTAACGGCTTTGAATTTTATGCAAAAGGTAGAAATTTTTAAACTTACAGGATTCAAATTAGATCCGAATAGTGACAGTATGTTTGTTATGTATTACGATTCCGATAATGAGTTCCCGTTCGATGCTTATGTCTATAATACTGATTTTGACAAAGACGGCAGGGAAGAGATTTTTATCAGTTATGGTAATGCGTTCACTTCTGGTCGTACGGGTAGTTCTATTATGCTTTTGATACCTGATCATAACAATAAGTATTGGGAAAATTTTGATTTCCCGGGCTTACCGCCGGAATGTTTAAAATCCAATACTGCATTCCCGGATTTGTTAATTCCTGGTCCGGGTTTCCAATATCCGGTTTGGAAGTGGGATGGACGAAAATATAATTTCAACAGGCAGGTAAGCGATGATTTTTACGGTAAAAATCGTAAAAAATTATTTAAACACATCATTGTCTGGAGTGCCGAGTATCAGAACACTATAAGATAAACAAGAATCCAGCTAATTGACCAATTTCAAACAGAAAGAAATGTAAGTTATTGTAAACATAAACGGACGAAAGCGTTACCAAGCAAAGTGTTTCAGAAGCAGGCGATGTAGAAATAGAAATTAGCTACAAGTACGGAAACTAAAGAATACAAATGATCCCGACCTTTCTAACGTATTGGTTCCGGAAAAGACCATATATTATTCAAGATGATTTTAAAAAAACAGGTATGTACAGACCATTCTGCAAGCTGTTGCTTGTTGCAGCGATAATTATAAGCTCCTGCGGCTCAAAAGGAGATTATACAAGCCCTTTCTTAAAAACCTTTGAGCTTGTATATGGAAAGGATACTGCTGTTCTATTCCTGCAAAGGACCGTACAGGAAGCTACAGAATACGATTCTCTGGCTTATAGTCTGTATTCTGGGAATATTATGCTGCCGGAATTCGGAGGATATCTGGGTGGCATTTCAGGAAGCGCTGAAAAGGGAAGCAGGCAGGTAAGGCTCAGTTTTGATGTAGGCAAAAAGGATACCACCGGGTTCCTGCATATCGAAATCAACGGCGATGCTTCCGAAATCAAGGGCTGGAAAGGCCTGCAGTTGTCAACCGAGTCCAATCCCCGGCCCTTACCCGATTCTGTCCGCTTTAAGGCCATTATAAAAGAGGACAAAAACGCCAAAATCACTTTCGGCTTTAAGCCGAAGATCATTACTAAAGAATATCCGAATTATCATTGGGGCGCAAGTCAGGATTATGATATGGAAGCTGATACCATTCCTCAGGTGGATACCATTACGGAGCTGGATATTATAAGAGGAAGTATGGACTCTTCGGCATTTCAGAAAATGCTGGATGATGTAAAAGCAAGTGAGGAATCAGGTAACTTATCGCTGAAATTTGTTTCGGATAATTTGCTCAGCCTGGAACGCTTTTTATGGGAGGAGGGAGGAGCGCATGCTTTATACTATTGGTTTTATTACAGCTATGATCTGAATACAGGCAGGCGATTGAAGCTGTTGGACGTATTCCGGCCTTATACTTTATCTGATGTAGCGGATGCCATCAATAAGAACCTTCGGAAACAATTAGGCTTAAAGCCCGGTCAGTCCCTGAAAGATGCTTACTACAATTATGATTACATAGGGGTGAGCAAGAATTTTTTCGTTACGGATAAGGGCATAGGATTTCAATATAATATTTATGAAATAGCATCCTTTGCCAGCGACGCCACTACGGTATTTGTACCTTTTTCAGATGTACGGGAGTATCTCAGTCCCGGTTTTTTAAATCTTATCAGCAAACCGGATCATACGCCCGGAGAAAGATCGTCATCAGGAGGCAGCGCCGGGTTTGAAGGAAAATGGATCCCGGTAGCGTATGCCAGAGAATCCCGGTCGGAAAACAAATATATGACTATAAAACGGGAGGGAGAAAAATACAGAATGTACGGTTATCAGAATGGTCAACTTGTAGAAGATAACCCGGATGTCTTTTTCTATTATGATGAGGAAAAAGGCATTTTAACCAGAACAGACAACGGATATACCATAACTATCACATACAATAAAGACAGGAAAACTATTACATGGAGCATGCCTGCGACACAATATGACAAGGCGCTTGATATAGAATTTATAAGGATGAAATGACAGGGGAAACAAAACAGCGTTAAATGCTTTTTGGCAGCCGATACCCTGAAGAGCTTATCCCTGCGGCTTTCATATAATGGATTTATTACTTACAGGTAGAAGGTTCAGTTATAATAATGAAGCCGCTAAGGGAAAGCAAGTGTCTGTTATCCATCCCCGGGGAATACCGCTGGTATTTAATCCCTGTTCCCTCTGGAAGAATTGCCTGTGATCGCCACATTTACGGGCTTTCCGGGATAAAAAAAGAAAGTCATCAGTAATGATGACTTTCTCTGCGTAGTAGCGAGGACAGGGATCGAACCTGTGACCTTCGGGTTATGAGCCCGACGAGCTACCGCTGCTCTACCTCGCGCTGTGGATGCAAAAGTAGGAGTAATATTTCATTCTGCCAAAAAAAATCTTGGTTTTTTTTCTTCATACCTTTGCTGCTATATGAATGAGCATTTCAAAGCCGGTTTTGTAAATATATTCGGGGCGCCCAATGCAGGTAAATCCACTCTGCTGAATGCCATCCTGGGAGAGAAGATAGCGATCGTATCTCCTAAGGTGCAGACCACCCGTCACAGGATACTGGGCTTCCTGACAGAAGACAATTACCAGATCATCTTTTCAGATACCCCGGGCATTATCAGTCCCAAATACAAGCTCCATAATAAAATGATGAGCCAGGTATCGAATGCGCTGGAAGATACGGATGTAGCCCTTCTACTGTTCGATCTGGGCGAGCCGGTGGAGGAATTTATAGAGATCATTCGCGGGTTGCGGCTCAAAGCGCCCGCCATCCTGCTGCTTAATAAAATTGATACGGTCAAATCCCGGGAGGAGATCAGGGAAGCGGAGCGGAAGATAACGGAAGCGGTAAAGGTCGCCAAAACACTGGCTATCTCCGCGCTGCAAAAGATCAATACCGGCCAGATCATTGATATGATCCTGGAATTCCTACCGGAAAACCCGCCCTTTTTCCCGGAAGATGACATCAGCGACAGGCCTGTCAGGTTTTTTGTATCGGAAATGATAAGGGAGAAGATCTACTTCCTCTATGATAAAGAGATTCCCTACCATACCGCGGTGGTGATACAGGCATTCGAAGACCTGCCTCACGTGGTAAAGATCAGGGCGGATATCATTGTGACGCGGGAGACCCAGAAAATGATCCTGCTGGGCACGAAAGGCGCCCTGATCAAAAAGCTGGGCATAGAGGCCCGGAAAAGCATAGAGCAGTTCCTGGATAAGAAGGTCTTCCTGGAGCTGTTCGTAAAGGTCCGTCCCAAATGGCGTGACAATGAGCTCTACCTGAAAGAATATGGCTATTGATTTCCTGGAGCCGTCTGTCATGACGGTGGAGCTGGCGGGCTGGCAGGTGGATGTATTACGGCTGGATGAGATCCACCCGGTTGTGTCCGGGAATAAATGGTATAAGCTAAAATCATATATACAATATATACAGGCCCATTCGCTTAAAGGGTTCATTACCTTTGGGGGCGCCTATTCCAACCATCTGCATGCCGCGGCTGTCGCAGCGCGGGCATATGGCCTGGGATCCGTAGCCGTCATAAGGGGCGGGGAATTTGCGGACCGGCTTAACGACACCTTACTGGCCTGCAGGGCGGCAGGTATGGAGCTGCGCTTCGTGGACCGTTCCGTATATGACCGGAAAGAAAGCGATGCGTTTTTAGACGGGCTGAGCGCAGCTTACCCGGGATATTATATAATACCCGAAGGCGGCAGCGGCCCCCTGGGAAGAAAAGGAGTGGCGGAGCTATGTAAATATATACCAGCGTCCTATACTCATATATTATTATCTGTAGGAAGCGGTACCACATTGCAGGGTATCAGGGATATTATCCCGGAGGACCGGCAGGTGCTCGGGTTCGCCCCTATGAAAAGAGGGGCTTATCTCAATGAGGCGCTGCAATGCCGGAAAGGCAACTGGAAGATCACGGACGACTACCACTTCGGCGGCTTCGGCAAGCACACACCGGACCTTATTGAGTATATGAACCGGCTGTTTTGCCGGCAGGGGCTCCCTACGGACAGGGTCTATACCGCAAAAATGTTCCGGGGAATAGAGGACCTTATCAGGAAGGGATATTTTGACGGTTCCGCCCGGCTGCTCGCGCTTCATACGGGTGGCTTACAGGGCAACCATACGCTGAAAGGGCAACTGAAATTTTAAATCTATTAATATTTTGTTATTGTGGATTAATCTTTATATATTGCCTCGGATTTTCCAGGATGCTACGAATTAGATATACAATTTTCTAAAAAAAAATGTATATTATAGTACAAGCTATTAACTTTTTTATTACTTTCAACCCTCAAAACAATTGTTCCATTATGAGGAAAGCATTACAAGGCATATTTCTTACCGGTTTAATGGCTTTTGGGTTCAATACGGTTATCTCGGATAAGGCTCAAGCACAGGTGATTCAGGATAAATATTGGGGTCAGTGGGATATTCCGTATGTTGAGCAGAGAGGCTGGTCTTTAGGCTGGAATATAGGATTGGCGGATATGTGGGGAGATGTGGGTACCTATAAACTGATGGATAAATATACGAGCACGAAATATACTGGGGATATACTGAAGAATATTAGGGGAATGGGCGGTATGTATGCCAAATATACCCATATCCCGGGTCTGGGTTTCCGGATCGGGGTCAACTATGGCAAAGTATATGCTACCGATGAGTGGAACTATGATAAAGCCATTGTTGCCAAATCCATTACAGAAGACCCTTACCAGCGTTATATCCGTAACCTGGATGCCAATACAACGATCTGGGAAGGTAGCTTCCTGGTAGAGCTGGCGCCTTTAAGGACATTTTCCAACTGGGAGTTCAGCAAGACGGCTAAAATGCGTTTTCAGCCCTACATCCTCTTAGGAGCTACCGGCTTCTACTTCAACCCGAGAGGTACCTTTACCGACCTGGTGACAAATCAGGAAAAATGGGTGGACCTGAGAGAGCTGAGGACAGAAGGACAGGGCTTTGTGGTGGAAGGAAAAGAGTATCCCAAGCCATACAGCGTGTTCTCTTATGCTGTGGCCGGTGGTATCGGCTTTAAATGGGATATCGGTACCGGTCTTTCCTTAGGCGTGGAATACCTTATGAGATATACCTTTACGGATTATCTGGATGACGCCAGCGGCACCTATGCGGATGTCAACCACAGGGATATCGCCTTTATGGACCGTCTCAACAAGCAATATATGAGCCAGCGGATGTCTGATAAATCCAGGGAGCTGATCCCGGGATATGTCAATCCGGCAGGTAAATCAAGAGGCAATCCGGATGATAACGATATGTTCTCTTCCATATCGCTGAACCTGACCTGGAAAGTGAAATGGCGTGAGATCGGCTGGTGGTCCAGCAGAAGATAACAATAAGATATTTTAAAATAAATAACGCTGAATATGCATTCGGCGTTTTTTAATTATAACGCTTTTGATATGATCGGATTTGTAGAAGGGACGATAGAATACCTGACACCCGCAAAGACCTTTATAAATGTAAATGGTGTAGGTTACGAGGTACATATTTCATTATTTACCTATGAAGCGATCAAGGAGCAGGAGAGGGCCCGCCTCTTTACGCATATACAGGTACGGGAAGATGCCTGGGTGATGTACGGCTTCTCGGATATCAGGGAAAAGGAAGTATTCCTGCAGCTGGTATCGGTGTCCGGGGTGGGGGCGGCGACGGCCAGGGTCATCATATCCTCCCTGTCCTACGCGGAGCTTTCCAGGATAGTGGCCAACGGGGACAATAAAAGCCTCGAAAGGGTCAAAGGGATCGGTGCCAAGACCGCCCAGCGCATCATACTCGAATTGAGGGGCAAGCTGGTGCCGGCGGATGAGCCCGCAGACGGTAAATTTAACAAAACGTCACACAATACTATAATTGAAGATGCGTTAAATGCTTTGTCGGGCCTGGGGATCTCCAAGGCAAATGCGGAGCAGGCTATTGTCAAGATAGAGCAGCAGCAATCCCTGGAAGGTCTGAAAGTGGAAGAGCTGATAAAGCTGGCATTAAAAAACCTCTGACGGCACGGATAAATAACCAAAAATATTAATTTGATACAATAACTAATAATTACTATATCTTTGTATCCCTAAAAAAATTGCGTATAGATCATAATTCTCCTCCGTAAGTCTGCATCGGTCAGTTTAACCCGGGTCTTATTCAGGTAAGGCTAGTTTTTTTATTTTATATTAATAGAGTGTTGGTAAGTAATAGAAACGATTATTTTATTTCTAAAGTAATAGGCATCTTCGTCCTGATAGTTGCGTCGGCAAAATATATTTCCGCGTACGGTAACGGGGATCCCTATTCGTCCTACTATACCTATGATTACAGTACTGATGATGATACCCTTACCGCTACGAATTCCCGTAAGGATTCCTTAAAATTCCCTATTCCCCAATCCAGGGGCATTGACCCGGAAGAGATGCTGCAGGATCAGAATTCCCTCTACCTGCAGGACCCGCAATCACTGAAAAAGGATGTGGAATATGTTCCCGAGGAAGATGGCTACTATCTGCAGGAGAAAGTAGGGGAGCAGGATATCAGGACGCCTTACTTTTTATCGAAAGATGAATTCTTCAATTACAGGACCAGGAGTGACGAGCAGAACTACTTTCAGCAGCGCCTTGCTGCCTTAAGCATGTTCGATAAGAAGCCGGACATGCCGACCATGTATAAAGAAGGGCTCTTTAACCGTCTTTTCGGCGGACAGACCATGTCGGTAAAGCCGCAGGGGCGTATGGAGCTGATGTTCGGCTATAACCATAACAAGATAGACAATCCCAGCCTTCCGGAACGGGTAAGAAGCTACGGGAACTTTGACTTCGATATAGATATGAACATCAACCTGCTGGCCCAGGTTGGAGATAAGCTCAAGCTGAATATCAGCCAGAACACCCGCCCCAGCTTCGGGGAGCAGCAAAGGCAAAAGATCGAATTCACCGGTAAGGAAGACGAAGTATTAAAAAAGATAGAGCTCGGTAATATCAACTTCCCGCTTAACAGCGGGCTGATCAACGGTGTGCAGTCCTTATACGGTGTAAAGACACAGCTGCAGTTCGGCCGTTTATGGATGACAGGGGTACTCTCAAGGCAGAACTCCCAGCGGAAATCCATTTCCGTGCAGGGCGGCGGCCAGAAAACGGAATTTGACATCAAGGCGGATGATTATGATGAGAACAGGAACTTCCTGCTGGCCCAGTACTTCCATGACAATTATGAAAGGGCGCTGGAGCGTATTCCCATCATCAACTCCCAGGTCGTACTGAACAGGGTGGAGGTATGGGTGACCAACAGGCAGGGCGCTACCCAGAACGTGAGAGACGTGCTGGCGTTTATGGACCTGGGTGAGAAAACGCCTTACCAGAGCTTCCTGGTGAACGGGGGCTCGGACCTGCCGGACAATAATTCCAACAGGCTGTACGAGCTGATCCAGCAGAATCCCGCTGCCAGGGTGCAGGGTACGGCCTCCCAGGTGGTGCTGGGTCTCGGGTTGGTGGAAAGCCAGGACTTCCACCGCGTTACCATGCGTAAGCTCAATGAATCGGAATATACATTTCATCCCCAGCTGGGCTTCGTGTCCCTGAATGCGACCGTTAACCCGGACGATGTGATCGCCGTATCCTACCGGTACACCCACAACGGCCAGGTTTACCAGGTAGGGGAATTTTCTTCGGATGTCTCCCCCGATTCCACCAGCTCCAAGGTGCTGTTCATGAAAATGCTGAAAGGTACGGCCTCGCGTCCGCGCCTGCCGATATGGAAGCTGATGATGAAGAACGTCTACTCCCTCGGCTACGGCAGGATGACCA
This sequence comes from Edaphocola sp., assembly GCA_037190225.1. Lineage (GTDB taxonomy): Bacteria > Bacteroidota > Bacteroidia > Chitinophagales > Chitinophagaceae > MKSF01. The sequence goes on from JBBCJL010000010.1 coordinate 36,310, forward strand.
AGGAAGACTTCAGGCTGAACGTTATGTACCTGGATCCGGGTGGCGGCAGGAAAAGATACCTTCCGGAAGGCCCCAGGGCGGGAGAGCCTATCATCAGGCTGCTGAACCTGGATAACCTGAACCAGCAGAATGACCCTGTTCCTGACGGGGTGTTTGACTATGTGGAGGGACTGACCATCATTCCTGCCAGCGGTAAGATCATCTTCCCGGTGCTGGAACCGTTCGGGGATGCGATGCGCGCTCATTTGGGCGGCTCCCCGCAGCTGGAGCGGCGGTTCCTGTTTGACATGCTCTATGATTCTACCAAGACCATCGCGAGGCAGTTCAACCAGAACAACCGTTTTATGATCCAGGGCAGCTACAAAGGCGCCGGCGGGTCGGAAATTCCGCTGGGCTTTAATATCCCGCAGGGGTCTGTGACCGTTTCCGCAGGTGGCCAGGTGCTTGCGGAGAATGTGGATTACCAGGTGGATTACAGTATGGGAAGGGTGAGGATCCTGAATGCGGCCTTGCTGAACTCCGGTGTGCCCATCAATATCTCTTACGAGGACAATGCCAACTTCGGCCTGGTTCCCCAGACCTTCATCGGTCTCCGTGCGGACTACTTCCTCAATAAAAAAATGTCTTTCGGGGGTACCTTTATGCGGCTGAGCGAACGGCCGCTGACCACTACCGTACAATACGGGTACGATCCTATTAAAAATACGGTAGCCGGGCTGGACTACAACTACCAGTCGGAATTCATGGGTCTGACAAGGGCGCTGGATAAGCTGCCTTTCTACAGTACCTCAGCTCCTTCCATGGTAGATTTTAAAACGGAAGTGGCAGGTATATTCCCGGGCCACCACCGCTTTATTGATGTGCTGGACCCCGAAGGCTCCATAGCGCTGGATAACTTTGAAGGTGCCAACAGCAGCATTGATATCCGTTTCCCTATACCGCAATGGTCGCTGGCGAGCGTACCGACAGGTGCCAAAAATGCGGCGGGTACCACGCTTTTCCCCGAATCCAGCAATATCAATGATCTCTCCTACGGATTCAACAGGTCAAAGATCGCATGGTACACGGTAGACCAGAACCTGCTGCAGCGGAACTCGGCCCCGACACACCTTGTGGAAGAGACCCGGTATGAGGCCTACTGGAGGCTGATCAATACCAGCGAGGTATTTCCCGACAAGCAGGTGCTGGCGCAAAACAGCGTCCTGTCCACGCTTGATCTGAGCTACTTCCCTCACAAGCGCGGGCCTTATAACTTTACTACGGATAACCTGGATCCGGCTACCGGGCATTTCACGAATCCCCGGAATAAATTCGGCGGTATCATGAGGGCGCTGGATAATAACAGCAGTGACTTTGAGCAGTCGAATGTGGAATATATCACCTTCTGGGCCCTGGATCCTTTTATATATAACTCCGCAAGCACGGGCGGCGACCTGTATATTAATATAGGTAATGTTTCCGAGGATGTGCTGAAGGATGGCCGTCTCGGCTTTGAGAATGGTATCCCGGCCCCGGTAAAGGATTTGACCAAGCTGCAGGAAACGCCCTGGGGCTACGTACCCTCCTTTTCACAGCAGCTGACAAGGGTATTTGAATCCAGCATCGAAAGCAGGGAGGTGCAGGACGTAGGTTTTGACGGCCTCAATGATGACGAGGAACGCAACAAATATGCGTCGTTCCTGAACCGCCTGCAGGGACTGGTAAGCCCGGAGGTGTACCAGGCAATGGTCAACGACCCGGCATCGGATAACTTTGCACCCTACAGGAGCGCAGAGCATGACAATGCAAAGAACGGTATCATCAACCGGTATGAGAATATCAATAATCCCCAGGGCAACTCCCCGGCAGATAACGGGAGCGGTTTCGTCGGCTCTATCACCACGGTGCCCGAATCCGAAGACCTCAACAAGGATAATTCCCTGAACGAATCGGAAAGCTATTTCCAGTACAGGGTCAGGCTGATGCCCAAGACCCACCCGTCCATGCAGGTGGGACAGAATAATATCGTCAACAGGAGAGATGCCAACGTCACGCTGAGGGACGGGAGCCAGCAGGTGCAGACCTGGTACCAGTTCAAGATACCTATAAGGGCCTATGACCAGGCCGTGGGAAGCATCAGTGACTTCAGGTCCATCCGTTTCTTCAGGATGTTCCTTACAGACTTTGAGGACAGCCTTACGGTCCGCTTCGCGCAGCTGCAGTTTGACAGGAGCCAGTGGAGGACCTATTTATATTCCCTGGACAAGCCGGGAGAAATGATCCCTGTCACCGATACGCTCAATACTACTTTCGCGGTCACATCTGTCAGCGTGGAGCAGAACAGCAGCAAGGTGCCGGTGGGATATAAAAGTCCGCCGGGGGTGATGCGTCAGCAGCAGCCGGCAGGCGCTACCGGTATCACCATCCAGGAAGATGAGCGCTCCATGGCCTACCAGATATGCGGGCTGAAGGACGGTGACGCCCGTGCGGCCTTCAAGGAAGTATCTATGGATATACGCCAGCATGACTTCCTGAGAATGTTCATCCACGCGGAATCCGTTCCGGGGCAGCCTGCCGTCCGGGATAATGACCTGCATGCCTTTGTCCGCATCGGCAGTGACTTTATCAATAACTATTACGAATACAGGATACCTTTAAAGATAACGAATGACGGAGAGGTGAATGCGGATTATGTCTGGCCGGAGGGCAACCGCCTGGACCTGGAGCTGGATAAGTTCGTCAACCTTAAAAATACCAGGAACAGCCAGGGGCTGCCTTCCTATATACCATATGAGCAGACAGACGAGAAGGGTAATCCTGTTATTGTAATGGGTAACCCCAACCTCGGGGAGGTACGGAACGTGATGATCGGCGTGCTCAACCCGAAAAGGAGTGATGCCAATCCCGGGGATGACGGCCTGCCCAAATGCGTGGAAGTGTGGTTCGATGAGCTGCGTGCTGCCGGCTTCAACGAAAAGCCGGGCTATGCCGCGTCAGCCCAGGCCAATGTGCAGCTGGCCGATCTGGGCTCTTTCCATATGGGTGGCAGCATGCACACTGTGGGCTATGGTAGCATAGACCAGAAAGTGAACAGCAGGTTCCGGGATAACTTCTACAACTTTGATGTCAATACGAACCTTAACCTGGGCAAGCTGATGCCTAATAAATGGGGTATCCAGCTGCCTGTTTACCTGGGGTATATAGAGAATGTCAGCAACCCTGAATATGATCCTTATGACCTGGATGTGAAGCTGCGGGATAAGCTGGATGCCTATTCGGGCAGCGCAAGGGACTCTGTAAGAAAGGCCGCCCAGACCTTTACATCGGTTACCAGCTTCAGCCTCAATAACTTCCGTATAGCCGGTAACTCCCAGCAAAGCGGCAAGACACAGTTCTGGAGCGTCAAAAACTTTGAGCTGACCTATAACTATAATAAGGCATTCAACAGGACCCCGCTGCTGGAAAGTGATGTATATACCACACAGCGCCTGAACCTGGGCTATAATTACGAAACCGGGGTAAAATCAATAGAGCCTTTCAGGAAGATTATAAAATCGAAATCCCCCTGGCTTACCTGGGCGCGGGATTTTAACATCAAGCCATTGCCTTCTACCATAGGCTTCAATAACAGCTTATATAAGATATTTGGAGAGACCATTGTCAGGAATATTGACAATGACCCTTACCAGCTGGCGCCTTTATATGTCCAGAACTTTACATGGGACAGGCTCTATAATATGAGGTGGGATCTGACCAAATCCCTGGCGTTAAGCTATAACGGGCTGAACCAGTCCAGGATTGATGAGCCTTACGGCAGGATCAACAATGAAGCGCAAAGAGATACATTATGGGGCAACCTGTCACGTTTTGGCCGGAATACCTTCTATGAGCATACGGTCAATGCCACCTATAAGTTACCTACCAATAAGCTGAAGCTGACAGACTGGACGAACATCACCCTGACCTATAATACCGTCTATAACTGGACCGCGGCGTCTATGCTGGCGTCCGATCTGGGCCATACGATCACCAACAGGCATACCAAGCAGGTGAACGGGGAGCTGATCTTTTCCCAGCTCTATAACAGGTCGCGCCATCTGAAAGCGGCGCAGGCCGCCAATACGGAATCGCAATTAAGGAATATGGTTCCGCAATACAAGGGCAACCGTAAGCTGACAGAGCAGGAGATGAAAGAAGAGGAAAAGAAAAAAGAGGAAGAGCGGAAAAAGCAGGAGGCCCGGCAGAAAGCCGCGGTGGTACCGCCGAGACCGGAAAAGAAGATCATTGCCAAAACGGATGTGCCCGGTCATGATACGCTGGATGCGGCAACATTGCATACCGCCTGGAAAGCGCTGAAAAAGGCGGAAAGGAAAAAGCACCGGACAGCCCTCAAAGAATGGAGAGCCAAGAAGAAAAAGGTGACGCCGCTGATGTCCGATGGTACCAGAGCCGCACTGAGAGCCGCCACCATGCTGAAGAGGATATCTGTGAACTTTACGGAAAATGCGGGAACCCTGCTGCCCGGCTTTATGGATACTTCCAGGCTGGTCGGGTCCGGATTCAGGAACGATGATCCATGGTATGACTTTGCATTCGGCTTCCAGCCTACCCAGCAATGGATAGAAAGAAGGGCCGTTAACGGGCAGTTCACCAGGGACAGCATCTTTAACCGCCAGATGCGCCAGACCTTTACGCAGAATATAGATATAAAAGGTGTGCTGGAGCCTGTCAACTTCATGAGGATAGACGTGAATATAAGCCGGAACTTTAACAAGGAATATAACGAAACCTTTAAGTTCAGCTATGATAACGACGAATTTGAGCACTTAAGCCCGTTCACCACGGGTTCGTTCTCTTCCACGTTCATCGGCCTGGGCTCCTTCTTTAAGAACAGGAGGTCCAACTATGAAACGTTCCTGAGTAACAGGACAGAGGTGTCACGCAGGCTGGGCGAGACCAATCCTTATATCAACGGATCGAGGGATCCTAACAACAATAACTACGCTAAAGGATATACCCAGTATGCACAGGATGTGCTGATCCCGGCCTTTATTGCCGCTTATGGCGGCCGCGGGGCGGATAAGATACCCTTGATGAGCGAGAATACCAATGGCGTAAGGAGCAATCCGTTCAGGAATTTCATCCCGCTGCCTAACTGGAGAATGGCCTACAACGGCTTCTCTAAGCTGGGCTTCCTGAACGGGAGGATAAAGGTGCTCAATGTTACGCATGGCTATACCGGCACCATGAATATGAACAGCTTTACCTCCAATCTTACCTATGAGGATCTGCTGGGGGTCGGCTTCCCGTCATTCATTGACTCCGTTACCAATAACTTTGTGCCGTTCTTCCAGGTGCCTAATATCACTATCCAGGAGTCATTTGCCCCGCTGCTCGGGGTGGATGTGCAGCTGGAAAGCGGTATGTCATTCAAAATAGCCTACAACCGTTCCAGGATGACCAGCCTGAACCTGATCGACTACCAGATCAGTGAGACCAACTCCCAGGACATTGTGCTGGGCTTCGGGCACAGGATGAAAGGCCTGAAGCTGCCTTTCACCTTCTTTGGTATCACGGAGCTCAAAAATGACCTCAACATCAGGGTGGATGTGGCCTACAGGGACGATATCACCACCAACACCTATTTTACCGGAAATTCCGAACAGCCGACACGCGGCCAGTGGGTGCTGACCATCACGCCCCGGGTGGAATACATGGTGAATGAAAGCCTGCAGGTAGTGGGATATTACGAAAGAAGACAGACCCACCCCTATGTGCTTAACTCCTACCCGCTGGTGAATACCAAATTCGGTATCAAGCTCATCTACCTGTTTACCCAATAGTAATATGGGATTTGTAATAATATTATAAGCGCTTTAAACGTTTTAATAAAAAAAAGTTCTAATTTCATTAGACTTAATTACTCTTATTAAAAACATGTTACAGGTAAAATATATATGGGCGCTGCTATGGTGTTGCGGATGGATGTATGGTGCGCAGGCCCAGCCCCAGACCCAGGAAGTTTCCAGGGAGTCCGGGATATGGTTACCGGCCATCATATATGACGGGGATACGCTTGCATATGACTTCCTGGACCCGGTGTACAAATCAGAGCTGCTGGACCCTTCCAGGAAGCAATATATCGACAGGCTGAGGTACAATGTGTTCAAGGTATATCCCTATGCTGTTCTGGCGGCGGGTGTGCTTAAAAAAATGGACCAGGACCTGGGCCATCATCCTACCAGAAAGGAAAGGAAAAAATATATCGAATCCCTGGATATTGAGCTGAATTCAAAATTCAAGGAAGAGCTGAAGGATCTTTCCGTCACACAGGGGAAGATACTGGTGAAGCTCGTGAACAGGCAGACGGGCAGGAACTGCTATGATATCATCAAAGAGCTGAAGGGTGGTGTGAACGCCCGGTTTTACCAGACGGCTTTTAAATTTATTGATAATGACCTTAAGTCCCAGTATGACCCTTTCGGGGATGATAAGGATATCGAGATGATCGTCAGGGAAATAGAAGCAGGAAATTATATCAGGCACCAGACAATACAGGTGAAATCCAAATAAGTAGCAACAGCTTTAAAAAAAATAGGCGGGGAGCTTCCCGCGCATGAAAATATAGTCTAATTGGCTTATCTTTGAGCCTATTAGACTATATTTTTTATATGAGCAAGACAGCAGTACTGCAACAAAAAATACAAGAGGCACAGTTAGGCGGCGGTCAGAAAAGAATAGACAGCCAGCATGGCAAAGGCAAGCTGACGGCAAGGGAACGGATTATGCTGCTCCTGGATGAAGGGAGCTTTGAAGAAATAGGTATGCTGGTCACACACCGGTCCAAAGACTTCGGTATGGAGCGTGAGATCTACCTGGGTGATGGTGTAGTGACAGGCTACGGTACTATTCATGGAAGGCTGGTATATGTATTCTCCCAGGACTTTACGGTTTTCGGAGGCAGCCTGTCGGAAACTCATGCGGAAAAGATCTGTAAGATCATGGACCTTGCCCTGCAGAACGGCGCGCCGGTCATCGGGCTGAATGACAGCGGCGGCGCCAGGATACAGGAGGGTGTGGTCTCCCTGGGCGGCTATGCCGATATATTTCACAGGAACGTAAAGGCCAGCGGCGTTATCCCGCAGCTGAGCGCCATTATGGGACCCTGCGCAGGCGGAGCCGTATACTCTCCCGCCATTACCGACTTCATACTGATGGTGGAGAACACCTCCTATATGTTCGTTACCGGTCCGAACGTTGTTAAGACGGTAACGCACGAGACCGTAACCTCCGAAGAGCTGGGCGGTGCTGCCACCCATGCCTCCAAATCCGGTGTGACACACTTTGCCTGTGCCAATGAGCTGGCTGCGATAGAGCACCTCAGGCAATTACTGAGCTATATGCCGCAGAACTGCGAGGAGGATGCTCCCGTATATCCATATGAAAGCACCGGCCAGGAAAAGCGGGAAAAGCTGAATGCCATCATACCGGAAAATCCTAATCAGCCCTATGAAATGAAAGAAGTGATCGAAGAGCTGACAGATGAGGGTTCTTTCCTGGAAGTGCATAAGGATTATGCCGAGAATATCATCGTAGGTTTTGCAAGAATGGCCGGCAGGAGTATTGGTATCGTAGCCAACCAGCCTGCCAGCATGGCGGGCGTGCTGGACATTGATGCCTCCAGGAAAGCGGCCAGGTTTGTCCGTTTCTGTGATGCGTTCAATATTCCCTTGCTGGTGCTGGTGGATGTGCCGGGCTTTTTACCGGGTACGGACCAGGAATGGAATGGCATCATTACCAACGGTGCGAAATTATTATATGCCTTAAGCGAAGCTACCGTTCCTAAAATTACCGTTATCACCCGCAAGGCCTACGGAGGCGCCTATGATGTAATGAACTCCAAGCATATAGGCGCGGATATGAACTATGCCTGGCCGACAGCGGAAATTGCCGTTATGGGAGCCAAGGGCGCTGCCGAGATCATTTTCAAGCGCGAGATAGCTGCAGCGGAGAACCCTGCGGAAAAATGGAAGGAGAAGGAGCTGGAATATACCGAGAAATTTGCCAATCCTTACGGCGCCGCGGCAAGAGGCTTTATTGATGAGGTGATCCTGCCTGCGGATACCAGGGAAAAGCTGATCAAAGCGTTCAGGATGCTGGAAACAAAAGTGGTGATCAATCCTAAACGTAAGCACGGCAATATCCCTTTATAAGTTTAAAACTAAAAGCTATAAATATAAAAAGCCCTCCTTGTCATGAACTGCACCCTAAAAGTTGGACAAAACTTTTAGGGTGTTTTTTATGAAGTATAATTATGAGACGAAACTGAGATCAGTTTTATTAGTTTTAAAATCGGGCTATTCTACCCATGAGGTTGCCCGAATGATAGGCAGCGA
>JBBCJL010000011.1:0-219577 GCA_037190225.1 Edaphocola sp.
TCGAATTAAACCACATGCTCCACCGCTTGTGCGGACCCCCGTCAATTCCTTTGAGTTTCATCCTTGCGGACGTACTTCCCAGGTGGATTACTTAACGCTTTCGCTTGGTCACTTATTGTGTATCACAAATGACGAGTAATCATCGTTTAGGGCGTGGACTACCAGGGTATCTAATCCTGTTCGCTACCCACGCTTTCGTGCATCAGCGTCAATGTATGTTTAGCCAGCTGCCTTCGCAATCGGTGTTCCATAACATATCTAAGCATTTCACCGCTACATGTTATATTCCGCCAACCTCAACATAATTCAAGGCTAATAGTATCAAAGGCAGTTTCCAGGTTGAGCCCGGAGATTTCACCTCTGACTTAATAGCCCGCCTACGCACCCTTTAAACCCAGTAAATCCGGATAACGCTCGCACCCTCCGTATTACCGCGGCTGCTGGCACGGAGTTAGCCGGTGCTTATTCCTCTGGTACCGTCAACACAAATAGAAATCTGTGGTTTCTTCCCAGATAAAAGAAGTTTACAACGCAGAACGCCTTCATCCTTCACGCGGCATGGCTGGTTCAGACTTCCGTCCATTGACCAATATTCCTCACTGCTGCCTCCCGTAGGAGTCGGGCCCGTGTCTCAGTGCCCGTGTGGCTGATCATGCTCTCACATCAGCTAAAGATCGTTGCCTTGGTAGGCCGTTACCCTACCAACTAGCTAATCTTACGCACACCCATCTCTATCCGAAGTTCTTTAATCACTTAATGATGCCATTATATGATCCTATGGGGTATTAATCCACATTTCTATGGGCTATCCCCCTGATAAAGGTAGGTTGTGTACGTGTTCCGCACCCGTTTGCCGGTCTCTCTGGACCGAAGTCCAAATACCCCTCGACTTGCATGTGTTAAGCCTGCCGCTAGCGTTCATCCTGAGCCAGGATCAAACTCTCCTTGGTAAAAAAAGTTTAATCTGACTATCTTACCTCAAGTAAAATATTCGGATCGTTTAAATTTAATTATACGCTTACTTACCTTCAGCATCAATCTGAATCAATGCTTACTGCTGTATTCCTATATCTCAAATAACTTCTGTTTCTGCAAAACTTAAGGCAACAAACCCATCCGTTTCGGGAGTGCAAAGGTAAAACTCTTTTTCAAAATTTCCAAATTTATTCGGAAAGTTTTTTAAAGTTTTTTATAGCATCTCAATATCAACATTACAATCACCCAATCAACGCTTAACCCTAACACATCATTCTTAAGAACCTCCCCCCTCACTATACCAAATAGCCACAAGGGAGCGCAAAGGTAAGACCCATTCCCTTCCAAAACAAGTTTTAAGCTGAAGTTTTTTAAAAAAAGTATAAACAAGGAAGAAAGAAAAACATAAATAGCTAGTAATCATATCCTTAAAGCAAAAAAAGCTACCTTCAAAGTTGGGGTACAGCTGCAAGGCATCGCTCCCGGAGGTCCTGTGCACAGTCACAAGGGCATATCAGCCCCGCCCCTCAATATCACCCTCAGTCAACGGCCCTGATAAAGACACGACCGCCGGGAAAACAAAAACGGTACAGGTCGATAATGTCCTCAGGCTTTAAGGCCACACAGCCGTCCGTCCAGCCGATGCCCATATCCAGCATATTCTCACCGCCCCGGAAAACGCCATGTATCCCCACCGAATGCCCGATAGCAGCATTGGAAGGGATCTGTTTCCTGGATTTGCGTTCCTCGAATTTCTTATAGGATTCCTGGTTGGGATAGTCTATCAGGATAAATTTCTGCCAGGCAGCGTGGTCTTTCTTGGAAACGATCTTGAACCAGCCCTCCGGCGTGCAGCGGTCGCCCATCATCATTTTATCCTTGGTGCGGTCAGGTCCGAAAACCGCACGATACTGCCGGATCCGTTGACGGCGGTAAATCACAGCCACATAATACTGGGATTTATCTACATATATCAGGATGGAATCCTTATGCATGGTATCTACATTCACAGGCTTCCGCTCCTTAAGGGAAGGGAAAGGCGGCGTGATGGTAGTACGTATCACCTTAAAGCCATTTTCATGAAATTCGATTTCTCTTACGGTATTGCCATGCTTATCTTTCTTTTCGCTCAGCACTTTATAATTCGGCGGATCAGCAGGTAATTGCTGCCCCTGCCCCCGCAGCGAACCCGCAATACAGCACAGAAAGATACACCACAGCAGGATAGGAAGGTATTTCATTGCTCACTCAAAACTTAAGAAGGTAGCAATATACGATTTTTTTACGTATAATACTACCTTAGTATAACAAAAATAAGTATCCCCGGCCTATCTCCTGTTTCCGAAGATGCGGAGGATGAACATAAAGAGGTTGATAAAGTCCAGGTACAGGGATAAAGCGCCCATAATACCGGCTTTTTTACGCATTTCAGCATCGGGAATCATAGCATAGGATTTAACCTTCTGCGTGTCATAGGCGATCAGGCCCACAAATACCGCCACTCCCACATACGATACGATCCAGTATAAGGTTTCACTACCCAGGAAGAGGTTGACCAGGGAAGCTATGATAATGCCCACCAATGCCATCATCAGCAACCTGCCGAATTTGGTCAGGTCCGTTTTCGTAGTGTACCCTGCTATGGCCATGATACCGAAAGTCACCGCCGTAACCGTAAAAGAGGTGGTAATGACCCTGAAGTCATATACAGAGAAAATGAATGATAAAACGATCCCGTTAATAACGGAATACGCCAGGAAGGATCCCAGCAGGGTCGCATAATTCATCCGGGTAAACCGGGCTGATATGAATACAACGATACCGAAGTTCACCAGGATCAGACCCAGGAATAAGAATTTGGAGGTCATCAGCAGCTCCTGTACCTGCGGTACCAGGGCCGCAACCAGCGAAGACACGGCAGTCAGCAGCAGGCCGACAAACATCCAGCCAAACACTTTGCTTACATACTCGGCGACTTCCCGGGAGCTTATCTGCACCGGGGCATCAAATGTGCCGCCGGGCTGTCCCCCTATATTATAATTTCCAGAATTCTGACCATTGTTATTGTACTGGTGCGGATTGTTCAGGTTGTAAGACATAATAATCGTGAGTTTTTTTATGCCCACGAATTTACATAAAATCCGGCAAGATTTAAAATAAGGAACCGTTAACGGGACCCGGATTGCACGGAACGGATAAATTTCAGGTTCCTCTGGATACCTTTCCATTTGGTCCGCTTCACGGGAGAATTCCGGAGAAGGTTCCTGAAGATATCCTCCGTCATCATTTCCCACTCAGCGGAACTGAAGTTAAAGATGGCAGGCACCGGTGAAAATTCAGGGGTGTTATGAGGCGTCGAAAACCTGTTCCATGGACATACATCCTGGCAGGCGTCACAACCGAACATCCAGTTATCCATTTTGCCGCTGAACTCCGGAGGCAGCAATTCATCGCGGAGCTCTATGGTCAGGTAAGAGATACATTTGCTCCCGTCTATAACAGCCGGCGCAACAATGGCACCTGTGGGGCAGGCATCCAGGCAACGGGTGCAGCTGCCGCAATAATCCTTTGCATAAGGATCATCGTAATCAAATGCCACATCCGTGATGAGGGTGGCTATAAAGAAAAAGGAACCCGCCTTTTTGTTGATAAGATTACCATTCTTCCCTACCCATCCCAGTCCGCTTTTCCGGGCCCAGGAACGTTCCAGCACCGGAGCGCTGTCTACAAATCCCCGGCCTGATATATCCCCTATCACTGTTTTCATTTCTTCAAAAAGGCGGTTCAGCTTCTGCCGTATCACCTCGTGATAATCCATACCGTAGGCATATTTGGATATTTTGGGCCCGTCCGTGACCTGTTGCTGCTCGGGGTAATAGTTCAGCATCAGCGTGACCACGCTTTGCGCCCCGGGAACCAGCAGCGTCGGGTCCAGCCGCTTATCAAAATGGTTCTCCATATAAGCCATTTTACCATGAAACCCCTTGTTTAGCCAGGCTTCCAGGCGGTAAGCATCCTCCTCCAGGAAAGCGGCCCTGGAGATACCACAGAAATCGAAGCCCAAAGTCGCGGAAAAGGACTTGAGCCATTCGGTTCTTGCTCTGGTGGTATTCAGTCTGGAGGTAGCCATACTGCAAAATTATCAAGTTCCTTTAACTTCGCCCAAAGTAAATCCATCCCCGGCCGGGAAATCACGCAGCCTGATAAAGAGCGGCATAATTTTCAACAGCCCGACCGCCGGAGTCTGTAATTTTTAAAATATATTTGGCCTTATAAACTCAAGTATGCCCGTGGTATGTCAGCAAGCAGCTCCCAACAAGTAACAGCCTTTAAAGTACTGGAAGTGCCGCTGGACGGCAAAAACCTGATCGAAGCAAGCGCCGGTACAGGCAAGACCTACTCCATAGCCTTGCTGACGATACGGCTGCTGCTCGAAAAGAAGATACCGGTCACGGAAATGCTGATGGTGACCTTTACCAATGCCGCCGTGGCTGAGCTGGCTGGCAGGATCAGGACCTTTATCAATGATACCCGGCAATACCTGGAAGGCTTCTCCATAAACGATCCCTCCATTCAATATATCGCGGACAATGCCGTTGCTATGCACGGTCACGATGCGGTGCTGCAGCTGGCCAGGGACGCCAACCTGCTGCTGGACGAGATGAATATCCAGACCATTCACAGCTTTTGCCAGCAGACCCTGAATGAATTTGCGCTGGAATCCCGTCAGGTCTTCGGGGCGGAGCTGATTCCTTCCCAGGCGGATATCATAGAGAATTATTACAATGATTTCTGGCGCAGGCATATAACAACGCTCCCCGTAGCAACGCTGGACCTTATAGATATTGCGGGATTCCGGGAGCAGTCCCTAGATATCATCCGGCAATCTTTTGAGGGCAAACAATTCATCAATGTGCTGTCCGGCACCCGTGTAGAAGAGCTTTATGAGCTCCTGAAGGATCCTGCCGCGCTGGACTCCTATATTACAGCAAGAAAGAACAGCATCCGGTCGCAGTTCTCTGCCTATCTTCAGGAACATACCGCCACCGTGAACGCAAGGGCCAAGGCGGACAAGGTACCGCTGCATACCAAATTCACCAAAGCGCTCGAAGAAAGTACCGGCAGCTTCTGGGATTTCCTCCATACCCGTAAGCCCAGGGAGATCGTGCAGATATTGACCGCCATACTGCCGGAGACCTTACAGCCTTCCATCCAGGCCTATCTGCATACCGATACCAGCAATTTTGTGCTGCATGTCCTGTACAATTACGCGCTGCAATACGTCACCGACAAGGTCAGGGCATTCCAGAAAAGAGCCAATTACCTGACCTATAACGACCTGATACACCAGCTTTACATCGCTGTATGCGAAAACAGGAACCAGCAGCTGATCCTTGCCCTGCAGCGTAAATACAAAGCGGTATTCGTGGATGAGTTCCAGGATACGGATAAGGAGCAGTTCGATATCTTTAAAACGGCCTTTGCGCAACAGACCGCCATCTTCCTTATAGGTGATCCCAAACAGTCCATCTATGCCTTCCGGAAAGCTGACGTGTTCACATATTTCAAAGCCCGCCATTTTGCAGACAGGTATTATACGATGGCTACCAATTACCGCTCCGCCGAAAATTTCATTGAAAGCATGAATGCTTTCTTTTTGCCGTTCCCGGAGTTTGATACGTTCAGCTTTGCCCATGAAAAGGACGAGATACGCTATTTCCCGGTACAATCACCGGTCCCCAATAACAAAGGCCGCTTCCTGCACAGAGATGCGCCGCAACCCGGTATCATGATAGCGGCCCCGCAGCCGGCAGGCGATATACCGGACGCCGTAGCTTCGGATATCCTGCACCTGGTGAATAACAAGGATTATTGTATTGAAAAGCACGGTGAACGGCGGCCTGTGCGGTATAGCGACATCGGCATACTGGTCCGTAAAAAGGAAGAGGCCCGCAATATCAGGGCCGCGCTCCGGCAACGGAATATTCCCGCGATCGTACAGAACGAATCCCGGCTGTTCGATGCCCCGGTAGTAGGGCATATCTGTGCCCTCCTGGAGGCGATACTTCACCAGGAAATGTACCGGATAAGGACGGTAGCCGCCTCACCGCTTATGCAGTACACTTTTTCCGAAATGATGCAGCTGGATGAGCTGGCGCTGCTCCAGGTATTCCAGGAGCTGCTGCAGCTATGGAAGCATTCCGGCATCAGCGCCTGCCTGCTGCATGCCACTGATGTGCTGGGCATAAAGCATAACCTGCTGTACCGGCATCCTGAAATGTCCGGCGATTATGCCATTATCACCCAGCTCACCGAAGTGCTGCACAACCTTTCCTATTACAGGCAACTGAATCCTGAAGAGATCATATTGTGGCTGAAGAACGGCATAGCGGGGAATATCCCGGAGGAAGACACGTTCATACTGAGGCTGGAAAGCGATGAGGCAGCCGTCCAGATCGTGACGATACACAGCTCGAAGGGACTGGAATACAACATCGTATTCGCGCCTTACCTGGGCATGAGCGACCAGTATATGCCCATGCTGCCCACCCAGACCTACAGGGGACCGGACAGCCGCTATTATCTTAATGCCACCAGGTTCCTTACGGAACATGAAAAGGAGCTTGTAGAAACCCAGATCAGGCAGGAAAACCGCAGGATGCTGTACGTGGCGGTCACCCGGGCAGTATATCACTGCTATATGTATGTACGGGAAACCAGCCGGTCCTCAGCTCTGACACCCTTCCTCGCGGCGCTGGAGGAGCATCCCTCACCGCATATCCGCCACGGAGATCCGCTCCTGGTAGCGGCAAACCCGTTCAACGGCCATCAGGCCATGCAGGTCACCACGCCGGTACAGGCACAGCGCTTCCCTCCTTCCGTCAATTTGAAGGATGATAGCTGGTCGCTGCTCAGCTATTCCAAAATAGCCGGACATGGAGAAGGATTAAGGTATGAACGTAGCTATGACCACGAGAACGCTTACGCGACCTTTATCTTTCAACTGCTGAAAAGCGGAGCGGATACGGGCAGCTTTTTACACCTGGTGCTGGAGAAGATAGATTTCACCCATCCCCTATCCTGGGAGAGTAAGATAGAGCGGCTGGTGTATGATTACTATACACGTCCCCCTGCGGACCTCGTTCCGATGCTGGTATCAATGGGAGAGCATATTGTTCACGCTATCATCAATACAGGCAACGTTTCCTTTTCCCTGGCCGGGATAGACGCCACATCCCGGATCAACGAGCTGGAATTCTTCTTCCCCCTGCAGGATGCTGCTCTACCGGAGCTGGAAACAGCATTATCCCGGCATTACGAGATACACATCAGGGACCTGGGCAGCGGCGCCCTGGAGGGTATGATGAACGGCTTTATAGATATGGTCTTCCGGCATGAAGAGCGGTATTATATCCTGGACTGGAAATCGAACTACCTGGGTTATCTACCGGAGCATTACAACAGGGAAAACCTTATGGCAGCGATGAATGTCAATAATTACCACCTGCAATACCTGCTGTACACGCTCGCGTTACATAAATATTTAAAGACACGCCTGAGCGGCTATTCCTATGAAGCACATTTCGGGGGCGTTATCTATGTCTTCCTGAGAGGTGTGCGCAAAGCATCTGATAACGGCATCTTCACGCACCGGCCTGATCTCAGCGTGATCGAGCAGCTGGCCCGCTTGCTGAACACCTCAGTCTGAGCATAGCACAACCTTCACTATTAAGAGCTTACTATGCTAATAGCGGAAGCCGTTGTTCAGGCCTCCGCTATTGATTATTTCCTGACTGCCGTTTAACAGGCTACCGGTGATATTTTTTGATGATAATGGAAGAGTTGGTGCCGCCGAAGCCGAACGAGTTGGAGAGGAAACAGTCAAACTCGCTATACCGTGTCTCTTTAAGGATATTGATACGGGCAGAATGCTCATCAGGGTTTTCAAAGTTGATATTCGGTGCCATAAAGCCATTGTGCATCATCAGCAGGGAGTAGACGATCTCACTGGCCCCGGCCATCCAGCATTCGTGGCCTGTCATGGATTTGGTGGAGCTTACGGGAACATCACTTCCGAAGACATTATAAATAGCATCGGCCTCCGCCCCGTCACCGGCAGGCGTGGAAGTGGCATGCGCATTGATGTATTGAATGTCGCCCGGCTGCAGGCCGGCATCTTTCAGGGCCTTATTGATAGATACGATCTGTCCGCCGGCGCTTGGGTTGGAGATATGCTCCCCGTTGGAGGAAAAGCCATAGCCCACGACTTCACCTAAGATAGTGGCGCCTCTCTGCAGCGCGCTTTCCAGGCTTTCCAATATGATCGTGGCTGCTCCTCCGCCCGGAACCAGCCCGTCCCGGTCCCGGTCGAACGGGCGGGAAGCCTTTTCCGGCTCCTGTTCCCTCGTTGAGAACGTTCCCAACGCGTCAAAGTTGATCATGGAAAGATCGTTCACTTCCTGCGCGCCGCCGCAGATCACCCGGTCCTGCAGGCCGTTCTTGATGAACATATAGCCCAGTCCCAGGGAGTGAGAGCCGCTGGCACATGCCGCGCTTATGGTAAAGTTGACACCTTTGAGCTTAAAGATAGTGGCCAGGTTCATGGTCACCGTGGAGTTCAGCACCTGGAATACGGAGCCCGATCCCAGCAGCATGGTGTCCTTTTTGGCCCTTACCAGGTCCATCCCTTCAATGGTAGGCAGCGCGGAGCTGTCATTGCCGAATATGATACCGGTCTCATTGTCCCTGTAATATTCCGGCGTCACTCCCGCCTGCCGGATAGCCTCCATCGTGCTGACATAGGCATATTCCGCCTGTTCCGGCATCATGATACGGGAACGCCTGTCCAGCAGCTTTTTCAGGTCCGGCCTGTCCACGTAGCCCGTCAGTCCCGACTGGTAGCCCAGGGCTTTACGCTCCGGGCGCAGGCGGATGCCCGAAATGCCGTTCTTTAGAGAGTGAGTAACTTCTTCCTTATTTTTTCCCAGCGAGGAATAGATCCCTGTGCCGGTAATAACTACTCTGTTCATGATATGCTCCTTTGCTTGAAAATACGGTTACTGATATGAAAGCAGATCACACCCAGCATACCGCCGATCGTATCCGCCAACACATCATTGATCTCATAGCTCCTGTTCACCACCCAGCCGCTGCCCTGGATACATTCCACCAGATAGCCCACGCCCGCAGATAGCAGCACCAGCAGCACGCCGTTGACCACCGTAACGCGGGAAAAGGTAAAATACCACAGGTAGGCAAATCCCGCGAAGATGATAAAATGCACCCATTTGTCCGCCAGCGGAATATTTACCTCGGGCAATGCGGAGCCCGGTATAAAACAGGCCAGCAAAATAAAGGCAGTCCAGATACTTGCTATCAGGACTGCCTTTGATGTATGAGATTGAAAATATCTGAATATCGCTCCAATCACGCTGCAGTGGATTTTGATTAACCTACCAGCTCCGCATACGCTGCCGCGTCTAATAATTCGTTTACATCTGAAGGATCAGATACTTTGATCTTCACCATCCAGCCGGCACCGTAAGGGTCGCTGTTCACGCTTTCCGGGGCAGCAGCAAGATTCTCATTCACTTCCAGGACCGTACCGTTAACCGGCAGATACAGGTCAGACACGGTTTTTACTGCCTCTATAGAGCCGAACACCTCGTTTGCGCCCAATTCCTGGCCTACAGTATCAATATCAACGAATACGATGTCACCCAGCTCTCTTTGGGCAAATTCTGTAATACCTACGGTTGCAACATCCCCGTCTAACGAAATCCATTCGTGGTCTTTCGTGTATTTTAAATTTTCTGGAAAGTTCATAATTAAATCTGGATTAAAAAAGTAAGGCGAAATTAATAATTTACTTGTAAGAACAAAAGTATTTTCAGACAATATTTTAATTTAAGGCGCTGTCTCCACCCTTATCGGCTGGCTGCGCCTGCCGGATAAAATGCTTCCAGTCCTCGTAACGCGCGCCCTTCAGCACCCGGGGGAATTTGTTCATCGCACCGTACTTGCCGGTGTACTTCAGGTAGTCAATGAATACCTGTGTCGGCAGCACTTCCAGGAACACTTCCTTCAGCGCCGAGGTACGTTCTACCGCATAGTCATCATTGAGCTCACAAAGGGTCTCATCTATGATCTTCAGCGCCTGGTCCTTATCAATGGGATCATCGCTTCCTATATACCAGGTATGCGCGAAGAGATTCTCATACGGATAGCCCGCTACGGTAAATTCCTTGATATTGGCCTTCAGCTTCCGGTTCAGTATATTGATGGTCTTATTCAGGTTGTCTATGGAAGTATGTTCCCCGCACAGGCTCAGGAACTGCTTGGTCCTGCCCACTATCTTGATCTCATGTTCCGCCGCATTGGTGAATTCCACCACGTCACCTATCAGGTATCTCCATGCTCCGGCACAGGTGCTGATCACCACCGCATAGCTCACTCCCTCCTGCACTTCATTGACCAGGTAGCTTTGCGCCGACTGGTAAATGTCGCCGTTCTCATCAAAATTATTGTCATTGAACGGTACGAATTCATAGAATATCCCCGCGTTCAATACCAGCTTGATACCGCCGCCGGGGCGGGCCATAAAGCCGAAGGAGCCTTCAGAGGCCATGTAGGTCTCCACAAAGGTGACATCCTTTTTAAAGAACTGCTTGAAATTTTCGCGGTAAGGCTCGAATGACACCCCGCCATGGATATAGACGCTCAGGTTGGGCCAGATATCATGAATGGATGTAAGGTTATAACGTTTCATGATCTTATCCAGCACGATCTGCGCCCAGGCAGGCACCCCGCACAGGGTACCGATATCCCAGTTGGGCGCATTTTCCACTATAAGCTGTATGCGGTCTTCCCAGTTGGGCTCTTTGGATATCTTCTGACCCGGCTTGTAAAAGAGATTGGAGGCCCAGGTAGGCATATTCTTAGCGCTGATGCCGCTCATATCCCCTTCGTAATAATCCCCGCGGTCAAAAAGAGAGGTGGTGCCTCCCAGCATTAAGATACCTTTGGACCAGGTCTGGGTAGGTATCTTAAAATTGGTCATGGTATAGAATTGCTTGAACCCGACCTTCTTGATGGATTTGATCATATCGCCGGTGACGGGAATATGCTTGCTGGCCGATTCCGAGGTACCGGAGCTCAGCGCGAAGTATTTCACCGTTCCGGGCCAGCATACATTCTCTATGCCTTCCTGGCATTTGTGCCACCAGCGCTTATAGATGCTGTCGTAGTTATAATAAGGGATGCTGTTACGGAAAGTAGTGAGCAGATCAGTGGAATGTTCCAGCATTTTACCAAACCCGTACTCCTTGCCGAAGAGCGTGTACTGTCCTTTGTCTATTAGAAAACGGAGTGTATTGCTTTGATATACAATGGGCTCTGCCTGCTTTTTAGAAAACAGCTTCCTTAGCTTAACCGAACGCGCTATAATACTTGATAAAATTGCCATTATTGTATTTGTCTATAAATCGTTGATATTCCTATCAGTTTCAGAGTGCAAATATACATTTCTTTACAACCCAAAAAACAATTGGCCCCGATATTAAAAAAGAGGCTGTCCCCCTGTTTTCCGACAACCTCTTTTTAAGCATCCATGATGCTGGTCTGCTGTGATCTACAGCGATTCAAGCACTTGCTTTATCGCTTCAAAATCCGGGAGCTGTCCCGCATCTTCCAGCACCTCGGCATAAGCTATATCCCCGTTCTTATCCACAACGAAAGCGGACCGCTTGGCCACGCCTTTCATGCCCAGTACGAAATCCTCGTACAGCGCACCGTAAGCCGCTGCCGTTGTTTTGTTAAAATCGCTGAGCAGTTCAAAGTTGATCTGCTGCTGCTTCTTAAATTCTCCCAGGGAAAACGGGGAATCCACGCTGATGCCCAGCACCACCGTATCCAGGTCGTTGTAGGCAGCCATATTATCACGGGCGCTGCAAAGCTCAGCGGTACATACACTGGTAAATGCCAGCGGAAAAAATAAGATCAATACGTTTTTCCCGTTATAGTCAGCAAGGCTGACCTCTTTTTTATCTGTGTTAACCAGAGTAAAAGCCGGGGCTTTATCTCCTTTGGATAATTTAGCCATAGTTTTATTTTTTTTAAAAATTTCACAAAAGAGCCGGACCGGCTGCATTACAACGGCTTTAGCAGACAACGATCAAATAGTATTGCTTATTGTGCTGTATTTGAATGCATTTCCGTCAGCTCATAGCAAATATACAAAAGTATATATTGCCTTGCAAAATATAGAAGGGATAGTAACAATCTAGCGGCGGTTCAGGTATGGCGCAAAGGCATCATATGAAACTGTAGCGGTGAGCTACAAGCAGATCAGGGATTCCTCACATCCGTTCGGAATGACCACGCACGCTATCGCATCTTTGGACAGCGAACGCATGCCCTGGCTCACAGGGAAGGAGCTTTCGGGTGAAACGGGTCTGTAATAGCAAGCCGTTTCCTGTACGCAGATAGCGATTACAGCTTCAGTAAGCAAGCCTGCTGTTGAATGTCGCACGTCAGCGCACCCGGAGCAGGCGCCCATTACTTTTATTTTCTACCTGGCGCCGGGTGCATGAGAAGTAATTTAATGACGCGGGCCGGATAGTCTAAGCATATTTAAAGGCCATCCACTTTTTGTTGATAAAGTGGGAAATCTTGTGGTACTGCCTGAAGCTCAAACTGCTCAGCAGCGTAGAGATCAGCGTTAAAAGAAATCCCATGGCCACGATTACCGGGCCAAGGTCTAACCAGTAATTCAAGCCCAGCAAAAGCATCCCGCCAAGCGCCAGGTAAAAAGGAAAAATCCCGTTTCTCTTTTTGGACAAGCGGTAGAGATTCACTAAATTGAAGGCAGCGAGGCCTATGAATACGTAGACAAGCCAGGGTTGGTGGGAGACCGAAACGATACTGCCGATCCCAACCAGGTTCAAATACGCCATCCAGCACATCGGGCACTTGGGAAAAAAAGCAATCAGGACCGGCAGCACTATCGTTGAGAGCCTGTTTGTAATAGTTGGCCTGCCTGCTTCCCGACCGGCTTTTTGGGGAACGGGACGCTCCTTCCCTGCCAATTCTTCCAGGGCGTCCATTATTAACGTGTCCCCGGCCTGGAATCTCAGGAAAGACCTTTCTATTTTCCCTTCAGGATTGATGATGTACACTTCTATCCTGTGCACATTGACCTCTGTGCCTTTATAATTGACCCCAATGTCCAGGCCCTCAACCAGTGTCTGCATACCGGAAATGACCCTGAACATCCTGTTGCTTTCATCAAAATGATAGTTCCTGTTCCTGCCATACGATTTTAATATGGGGCTTGTATCATATGAGGGATCATACGTTATTGCGGCTGTCTGGATATGGTGATACTTATTTTCCTTAATTTTCTTTTGAATGTTTACCAGGTTGTAAATCGTCTGGATGCACTTCCTGGGATTATGGCATTTGGTATAAAAAAAAGACAGGACGGTATATTTGCCCCTGAAGTAATCATTCCACTCCAATTCGTTCCCTTCCTGGTCCTGCAGCACGATATTATCCAATTTCACTCCGGATGCGGAAGGGAAACGGGTGTCCGCCTGGTTATAAACCTCTACGGGCAGGGTACAGCAATTATCCGAGGGAGGAGCAGCCGCTTCAATAGCCGCGATACACTCTGCGAGCAGCCTCCTGTTCTCTGAGCTGAAGTATTCGGACATTTGTGTTTCCAGGTGGTATAAATCCGGCAGGATATACTGTGCCTTGCCTTCCAGCCACTTCAGGCTTGTGAAAATTTCCTTTAAGGCAGTCGTATTAAAAGCCTGGTCATAAGGTGCGAGAAAAGCGGAATAATTGACGATTGCATCTGCCTGCCAGATATTATAAATGCTTTTATTGAGGAAGGCGGCAATGCCCGGATGCGGTTCCCTGATCCCCCTGACCGCTTTCGCGGATGCAGCGATAATGTAAGGCGAAAACGATGTTTCCAATTCCTCGAGGATATAGGGAAGCCCTTTTTGAGGCATTCCGATATGGTGGAATGCCTCAATAAGATAACCCCGAATATTTGACGATGCGATCGAGCTCCTGCTTTTATAAATAGGATGCCTTTCTGACAAGAGCTCCACCAATGGCAGGGAATTATTTCGGGGTCCGGCCGCCTTGATCGAATCGAACAACCCGATAATGACTTCGGTTGGTGTGTCACTGCCCAGTTCTTTTATTTGCCGGTCGATCATGTGTCTGATTTCACTAATTGTTGAGTGCATTGTTGAACAGTGTGATCAAAGCCCATATTTTATTTGAAGTTTTATTCGGAGCCTGTCCTGCCTGAAGTTCAAGATCGGCTAAAAAGCCGGTCGACTCCAGGAATCTCGCGTATATCCTGCGGATTGTTTCGTTGGAAGCAAAGCACAGCAAAGCGATCAAAAGATCCAGGTACTCTTCCTCCTTTACCTTTTCAAACAGGACAGCTCCGTTCCTGGCTATAAGCTCGTATATCTCCTTATCCTGGATAAATTCATAGTCATAAAGCGCTAATAAATAGACGACCAAATAACGTGAGAAGGCTTTCATTTCGTACCTGTCACTGGTCTCGTCATAATACCTGACAGACACCTCAGCTGTTATATCCTCCTGCAGTGCCCTGAAATTAAGCTCCAGCTGGTGAATGATGTCCCGATTATCCGCATATACCAATGGAATAAGAATTGCATTTGCTTCTTCCTTATGTTCAGCTACAGCAAATAATTTTTCTAAGGTGTTGTTTATTTTAGCAGACAATTTTGTGACCTGCGGGGAAAATATCTTGTTAAACGTCAGCGTATTCAATACAGCGCGCAGTTCCGTATTCTTATTGCCCGGTGTGACTGATTTACTAAACATCTTTTCTGTTTTAGAAGGCTTATTCAGCAATTGCTCCATAGATTCCAACAAGGATTCCACGTCTTCTTCTTTATCCAAAATCTGCAAGCCGGGACTTTTAATACTTTCAACGAATACATTGCTGCTTTTTTCCGCTTTCAGAGCATGATCATTTTGTAGAGAATATTGATTCAAAAAGGCTGCTGTATCGTCGTATTCAAAGCCCAGATAATGCTGGTAATCAGTTACGCCGAACGGATCCAGCGCATCCTTTATAATCGGGCTGTTGTTTTCAAAGTTTTTGAAGCATTTGGAAGTCGTAAAATTATTGGTCCTTGTTCCGGGAGCCTCATAATGATATTCATTAGGAGTTACCTTTCCGTTCCATGGCCATAAGCTGGCATTGACATTTTTCCAACTGTTATCATTTTCTTTTTGGTTCGGATAATTATCTTCTGAGGAAGGGTCAAATAACATATGCATGGTCTGCCATTTTCCCCACATCCGCTCTACGTTGGAATGCAGGAAGAAAAATAAGGGGTCTTTGGGAGCGGTCGGAACATAGTTGATGAACCCGTTATTGCTCATATGTGTAGATCCATGCGGATCAATTTCCAGCTTAGTAAATGAGTGATCATCTACTTTGGGATTTCCCTTTTCATCCACTATTCGTTTAAAAAGATATTCCTTATGGTCATAAGTACCTTTTTCGTTTAAAACTGCCTGAAAGACAATTTCTCCTGTTTCGTCATAATCATTAGAACCAGCCTGCCTGCTCTGATTGTCAAACCATGACATTCTCCGGATTAATTTTTCGCGATCAATTGCCCAGGACCGTAAGGGATTGTCTTCGTCAAACCGTGCAAAACTGGTAGAAACCCCGATGGTCGTCATCGGATAATCTAAATCGTCAATAACGCTTTCGCCCAAAAAGCCGGCTTTAAAAATATTAGGTGCCGGTTCATCAAATTTCCAATAATGAAGGGAAACTGCCGGATCAACCTGCTGCAGCTGCCGCTCCAGGTCAAGCAGGTAAAGCCTGTGCCAGGGCAAAAAGACCTCTGTTCCATGGGCAATGGATTTTGAACCTTTGACGTGCATCTTAAAAAAGTCGGTTGAATAGATGCCTATTCCACGGCCCTCCGGATCTGTCACATTAATTGTGGACAAGGCGTGCAGGTAAGCTTTCCTGGCCTTTGCTGACAAGAGGTTTGCATTTTTCCTGACACGGATCATCGTTTCTGCAGCGCTGATGGCTACCCCGTCTTTCAGGGCCTGGATCTTAATGTCTAAGCCTTCGGGACTCGCTCCGTTAAACAATTTCCCTTCCTGAAATTTTCCGCCGACAAAAATATCTTTATGGCTTTCCCCCTGCTCAAATGTAATTTCACAGGTCTCTTTACCTATGCTGCCCGGGGTGCTGTCAGCATAAAACAGCACTGTCGGGATTCCTATCTGGGACGAATGGACTTCTTTTGGGAATTCAGGGGCAGCCTGTTCGATGTGTTCCTGTCCAAGGACTATTTTTTCTGAACCGGAACTGCCGGAACGTGAAATTCTGAACCTGGAGGGTGTCCATGTGATGTATGCGGCTTCTGCACACGCATTGCCCTCTATTCCGATAAATGACAATGTAAAATCTGAGTTATGCGACATTTTATAATATTTAGTGGTTATTGATGATAGGTTTAAATTTTAAGCGCAGCTTTGACTGTCCGAATCCACCATACACTACAATCATTACTGCTTACAATAGTGACCGGGCTTTATCAGCAAGGATGGTCCAGGCCAAAATGTTCCAGTTGATCTGTATTGTAGCGGGAATTACATTAACAGTTAATATTATTCAAAGAAACACAGATATTTTTAAATTAAAATAGGTATAAATACGTATTTTTATATATACCTGTTTTTTATTAAAAAATTCAGATTGGGCTTGACGGGTAGCTTAAATTGGAAAGCGCTACCACATGGCCGGGAAAGGATGCTATAACCTAACGAATATAACAACGATGGAAGACCGGCTTCTGTATATGGGTGACCAAGCCATTGTATAAGCCACAAATTATACGTTCGGAATAACCGGCATCCTCAGTACTTTATAGCAAAAACGGTCCCTGACCCGCAGGGAAGGCACTCCTGATAAAAGGTTGTCCTAAAGTCAGGGTAGCCTGTCAATAAGCCGTTGCTTTTCAGGCTGATTTTATGGCATGATTTGTACGGTCATCTAGCAGATAGCTTCCCGGGAGCAGCTTCCTGTTTTACAGTATATTGAAAGCCTTACCTCTGGTCCCAAAAAAAATGCAAAACGGCTGTAAAGCGCTTACAGGTAAACGTTGTACCTGTTTTATATCTTTGATGTTTTTTTGCTGAAAATTTATTTTAAATTTGCATTCTTGTGAGCGGCTATAGAGAAAACAGATACTTTTTAAAGACAAGGAATACTATTTGCAATATAATAGATTTCTTCTATCCTCCTTTTTCCAGGATGATGCCTGTTACAACGTTCAGGTACCTGGCCATAGGAGGCAGCAATTTCGTGCTTGATATACTCATCTATTTCATTTCCTATAATTTTATCCTGCAGAAGCAGGAAGTGATGGTCAGTCCCGGGATAGTCATATCTTCCCACATTTTCGCCCTTATCATATCATTCTGCATTTGTATCCCTTACGGCTTCCTGATGTCCAAGTTCGTGGTCTTCCAGGCATCCAACCTGAAAGGACGCATACAACTGTTCCGCTACCTGGTAATAGTAGGCGTGAACAGCGCGCTGACCTATGCGCTTCTCAAGCTGCTGGTAGAGGTGCTGCATATCTTCCCTACCGTTTCACGTATCATTATCGCCGTTATTGTGGCTGCGCTCAGCTTCTTTGTCAACCAGAGATTCTCCTTCGGCACTTCCGATAATGAGCAGAAAACC
Source organism: Edaphocola sp. (assembly GCA_037190225.1). GTDB lineage: Bacteria > Bacteroidota > Bacteroidia > Chitinophagales > Chitinophagaceae > MKSF01. The sequence goes on from JBBCJL010000011.1 coordinate 17,756, forward strand.
AGGCCTTCCGCATAGACAGTATGTTGTACGGCTATATCATATGCTTATGGTGCATCTGTATCATACAAATGGCCTACCTGCTGTGGTACTGCAAAGCCGGCCAGAGACTGATCCTGCAGCCTTCAATACCCGCATCATCACCCAGGGCGATCTCCATAGTAATATGCGCCCGCAATGAAGCCGGCAATTTACAGCGCAACATTCCCCTTATCTGCACCCAGGATTATCCTGCCGGCCTTTTCGAAGTGCTGGTTGTGAATGACGGCAGCACGGATGCTACGCCGGAAGTCCTGGGGCAGCTACAGGAGCAGTACCCTGCTTTAAGGGTAGTCTCCCATACACCCGGTCAGCATTTCAAAGGTAAAAAGGCAGCGCTGGATTTCGGCATCCGGCAGGCCAGGTACGATCATATCCTGCTTACGGACGCTGACTGCCGCCCGGCAGGCCGCAGCTGGCTGCGGTCCATGAGCTCCTTTGACCCGGATAGCGTGGTGCTCGGCTACGGACCCTACATCCCGGAAAATACCTTGCTCAATAAGTGGGTAAGATGGGAAACCCTTCACACTTTTATACAATACGCGACATATGCCCTGAACGGCAGATGCTATATGGGCATCGGCAGGAATATGCTGTACCGCAGGCAATATTATCTTGACGCCATTGCAGACACCGGCTTCCTGAACACTTATAACCGCCTGGCATCCGGGGATGATGACCTGCTGATACAGCAGCTCACTTCCAAAGGGCTGCATATCGCTGTCAACCCGGACCCGGGAAGCTTTATGTATTCGCCCGCGCCCGCTTCCTGGCCATCCCTTTTCAGGCAGAAAAGCAGGCATATCAGCACCGGTAAATACTACCGGGCATCAGCCAAATTCATGCTGGGCCTCTACGGGCTGACACACAGCTGCTTCTGGCTGGCGCTGGTGGCGGGCATGGCGCTGCTGCTCACCGGCAGCTATGCGCCCTCGGTCCTCCTGCTGCTGCTATTGCCTGTTACGGCAAGGCTGCTGCTCCTGAGGCGTGTCTTTAAAATTTATAATACCTTCACACAAACATTTGACAATAATCGTTTTGTTATAGCGGGCGACCTCTTATGGCTGTGCTATAATATCCTGTTGTCACCTTTTATTTTTTACAAGAACAAACAGCAATGGAAATAATACAAAAGTATTTTGATGATTTTTCTGCAGTACAGGAACAGCAGTTCCGGTCCCTGGAAAGGCTGTACAAGGAATGGAATGATAAGATCAACGTTATCTCCCGGAAAGATATAGACCAGCTGTACATCCGGCACGTCCTGCATTCCCTGGCCATAGTGCCGGTCTGCACCTTTATACCGGGCATGCAGATCCTGGACATCGGCTGCGGCGGTGGCTTCCCGGGCATTCCGCTGGCCATCTTTTACCCCGAGGTCGAATTTACCCTGGTGGATTCCATCGGCAAGAAGATCAAGGTGGTGCAGGAGATAGCCGCGGCCCTCGGCCTGAAGAATGTGACAGCCGTTCACTCCCGGGTGGAGGATCTGCCCCGGAAAGATTTTGACTTTGCCGTTTCCAGGGCGGTAGCGCCCCTCAAAGACCTCTGGAGCTGGGCCAGGCCGAAGATAAAGAAACAAACCACGACAGACCTGCCCAACGGACTGCTGTGCCTGAAAGGCGGCGACCTGGCGCAGGAAATATTCGAATCCGGCACCCGGCCGAGGCTGTGGGATATTTTTGAGCTCTTCCCCGAAGCGCTGTTCCGGGACAAGTATGTGGTATGGGTGCAAAAGAAATAAAGGGCAAAAATTGGCAAAATTTTCAGTAATTTTGTCTGTTCAAATCATTCATTATTCAAACAATATTTTTCAATGAAAGAAGTAGTTATAGTTTCGGCAGTTCGTACTGCATTAGGTAGCTGGGGCGGATCATTAAAGGATTTTTCTGCTACACAATTAGGCGGACTGGCTATTAAGGGAGCTTTGGAGAAAATAAACCTGAACGGCGAAGAAGTAGATGAAGTGATCATGGGTTGTGTGCTGCAGGCGAACCTGGGACAGGCTCCGGCCCGCCAGGCATCTAAGTTTGCAGGCTTACCGGACAAAGTAATTGCTACAACTGTCAATAAAGTATGTGCAAGCGGTATGAAAGCCATAGCGCAGGCGGCACAGGCCATCCAGCTGGGTGATGCCGATGTGGTGGTAGCCGGCGGTATGGAAAGCATGAGCAATGTGCCTTTCTATTCCCCCAACCTGAGATGGGGCAACAAATACGGCAATACCACGATGGTGGACGGACTGGCTAAGGACGGACTTACCGATGTATATAACAACTATGCCATGGGTAACGCGGCAGAGTTGTGCGCTTCCGAATACAAGCTGAGCCGCGAGGCGCAGGATGAGTTTGCTGTCAATTCCTATAAAAAATCACAGGCTGCCATTGAAGCCGGTAAATTTAAAAATGAGATCATCCCCGTGGAAATCCCACAGCGTGGCGGTGCTGTAAAAGTATTCGACCAGGATGAGGAGCCCTATAACGTAAAATTTGATAAAATACCAGGCTTAAAGCCCGCATTTGTAAAGGAAGGCACCGTTACTGCAGCCAACGCGTCCACTATGAACGATGGCGCAGCGGCAGTTATACTCATGAGCAGGGAAAAGGCAGAAGCACTGGGATTAAAGCCGGTCGCTGTCATCAGGTCCTATGCAGACGCAGCGCAGGCTCCTGAATGGTTCACAACCGCACCGGCGCCGGCAGTAAGGAAAGCTGTTGCCAAAGCGGGCCTTGAGCTCGGCCAGATCGGCTTCTTCGAATTCAACGAGGCGTTTTCCGCTGTAGGGCTGGCTAACTGCCAGATCCTAGGGCTGCCTGCAGAAAAGGTGAACGTGAACGGCGGCGCGGTAGCTTTGGGACATCCGCTCGGCTGCTCCGGCGCACGTATCATCGTTACACTGATTAACGTACTGGAACAGAACAATGCGCAATACGGCGCGGCAGGCATCTGTAACGGCGGCGGCGGCGCTTCCGCGATGGTTATAGAAAAGATATAATAATCCCGCCTTTTTAAAATAAGCGAATGCCCGCCTGTACGGCGGGCATTCGCTTTATAATTGCACCCTATATCTTATTACTCCGGGACGGTCAGGCCCCGAAAAGCCTGGACAGCCTGTCCACGATATGCTGCTGGGTATCCGGCCTGTTATCGGCAGCCGTATTGTATTTTCCGGAAGAGGTCAGGACATCTCTCTGGGTGGTAAAAAGCATGATCTCCTTTTTGATCCTGGAAGCGCTGCAGGAAGACTTGTCCGCCCCGTCCACATTTTTCATATGCGGCATTCCGTAGACCGGCGTTTCATTTATAAAGACCGTCCTGGAAGCTGTGGCGCCTATGATATTGTCAATAAAGCCCTGTCGCCCGCTGAAAATACACAGGTTGACCAGCTGAGGTGTCTCGTTGAGCGCCTCAAAAGCCTCTTCCACATCCCCGTATCCCATTACCGGGAGCAGGGGGCCGAATATTTCTTCCTGCATCAATGACATATCCTTATGTATCCCGGTCAGTATAATAGGATCTATATACAGGTGCCGCCTGTCCACCATACCGGCACATATCTCAACGGCGCCTTTCTGTAAGGCATCATGGTACATAGCGAACAGCTTATCGAACCTTTTATGATTCGCTATTTTCATAAAGTCCTGCTGGTACATCTGGCTGTCTTTCTGCATTTGCTCCAGAGCCAGCTTCAGCGCGCGGGCAAAGGCTTCCCTTTCACCAGCCGAAACAAATACAATATCCGGAGCAAATGAGGTCTGACCGGCCTGGAAGAATTTGGCCGCGATGATTTTCCTGGCTATGATCCCATAATTCTCATGCTTATCCACAAATACCGCAGTCCTGCCTCTTAATTCCAGCGCTAGGGGAATGGCGTAGGTGGCTACTTTCTGCTGAATGATAAGCCCCTTATGCCTGGTGCCGGTAAAGTGTACCAGGTCAAAGTCCAGGGTCAGCAGCTTCTCCACGATCTTCCTGTTGCCTTCAAACGCCACCGCCCATTCCGGGGGGAAGGTCTCGTCTATAACCTGCTTGATGATATTGTTGGAATAAGGTACATATTGGGAAAGGTTCAGCATCACCGTATTGCCGGTGGCTACCGCTACTCCTATGAGCAAAAGGGGTAAATGAACGGGATCGTACCAGGGTGTGATTATAAGACAGTTGCCCTTGGGCTCCTTAATAGTATGAGCTTTCCTGTCCAAATGTAAATCGTTGATATGATCCTGCTTCAGATTCAATCCCAACTGCTCATCCAGGAATTTCAGATCATTAAGGATCCCATATAATTCAACAAACCCCGCTACTACCGGGTGCATCTGAATATCTTGCTTCAGTGCCCATTCCAGATCCGCTTTGTGTTTAAGAATATTTACAATAAATTTTTTGATATACTGTTTGCGCGCGGGAATATCCAAATATTTTACTGCAGATTTATATGCTTTCTGATTAGCAAAAATCTCTTCAATTTTTAATTCAAAGCCAGGAATCGGCACCAATCTATCGCTTTCGTTAAGCATAGCCGATTAAGATTTTTTATACTTATACAATTCAGTAAAGTAACAAAAAAATATTATAGAATGTTTAGGTCAAGAGGAAAAATACGGGCCTTTATCTGCCCCCAGAAGCTAAGATATTGAAATACCGGATATTAGCTGTAGTAAACGCTGTTCGCAGCCTGATATGGCGCTACTTTACGGCTCATTATTTTAGACCATTTATAATATATTTCGTTTAGTATCTTTGCAGCCTATGAATCCTGTCAAACGTATATTAGGGCATATTTACTTTTTCTACGGGGTACTGCTTTTCTTAATAACAATGGTATTGTTCGCGCTGATCCCGGCGGGTATCGCATTGCTGTTCAGAGAACCGGTAAGGGCCAGGATAGTGCATCCTACCTATCGCATATGGATGGGCATATTCCTGCCGCTGGTATTTATAAGAGTGAGAAGAAAAGGAAAGGCGCTTTTTGAAAAAGGCCGGAACTATGTCGTGGTGGTCAATCATAATTCATTCGTAGATATACCCGTATCTATGCCCTGGGTACCCGGTCCCAATAAAACGCTTGCCAAAATAGAGCTGTCCAGGATACCTTTATTCGGTATCATATACAAAGCAGGCTCCATCCTGCTGGACAGGAAAAGGGAAAGCAGCCGGAAAGAGAGCTTTATTGAAATGCAGAAGACCCTGAAGCAGGATGCGCTGCACCTCACCTTATACCCGGAAGGCACACGTAATAAGACAAACGCCCCGCTGCTCCCTTTTTACGATGGCGCCTTTATTACGGCCATCCGCGCGCAGAAGCCTATCATAGCGGGCCTGCTGTTCAACACCAGGAAAATACTTCCCGGCAGACCCGCCCTCTGGGCATTACCGGCCTGCATAGACATTCATTTTATAAAAACCTATACCACGCAAGGCCTGTCGCTCCGGCAGAAAGACGAGCTGAAAGACCAGGTAAGAGCGGATATGGAAGCCTACTACCTCCAACACACTAAAAACTGACCAATGAGAATTACCATATTAGGAAGCGGGAATGTGGCAACCTACTTCGGGCTGGCATTGTATAATGCCGGCTGGCACATCCGGCAGGTCTTCAGCCCCAGGAACGCAGCCGTGCTGGCCGCCAAGCTCGGGGCCAGGCCTGTGGATGACCCGGAACAGCTGGAAGAGGCCGATATCTTTATCATTGCCGTTAAGGATGATGCCTTTAAGGTATTCCGGGACACAGCCGCCCTTAAGGATAAAATAGTGATCCACTGCTCGGGCAGCAACAGCCTGGATATGTTTTCCGGCCTGAGCACACAACTGGGTGTGATATGGCCCCTTTATTCCGTCAATAAGCATAACCTGCCTGTCACAAGGGATATCCCGCTTGTCGTGGATGCCTCCACAACAGAACTGCTGGAGGTTGTCAGGAAAATTGCCGCTGCCATATCCGACAATATCCATCACCTGGATGATACCTCCAGGAGCTACCTCCACCTGGGCGCCGTGCTGGTCAATAATTTCACCAACCACCTGTACGCTATGGCAGAACAGATCTGCCTTGGGCAGCAGATCGACTTCCAGATCTTACAGCCTATCATTTCACAAGGCATCGACAATGTAAAGCATGGGCACCTGGTCAGCAGGCAGACCGGCCCCGCCATCCGTAACGATTTCAATACGATAGGCAGGCACCTGGATATGCTGCAGCGCATGGGGCTGGGCAGGGATGTTTACCAGTCGCTTACACAGTCTATTATACAATTCAGGAATATACGCCAGGATTAGAGCCGGGTCCGGCCCGCACATAAAAAAGGATGCGTCGATCAGGCGCATCCTTTTTTTAAGGTATATGAAAATATCTGCTTCTACCGGAGCAAAGTCACATCGCCTGTCTTTTCATGCCTGTCAGACGAGAAAGGATCCGTAAAGGTGATCCTGTAGTAATAGACCCCTACATCTGCCGGCTGACCGCGATAGGTACCGTCCCAGCCGGGGTAGTTGTCATTCGCCGACTTGTAGACCAGCTGGCCGAACCTGTTATAGATCTCGAAAGTATTTACCAGCGCGTAGCCCACGATAGTAGGTCTCAGCACATCATTCAGGCCATCCCCGTTGGGAGAGAAGGCATTGGGTAAGAACATATGGGGATACAGCACGACACGTATATTGATCGTATCTATATCCTCACAGCCGGAGGGTGTCATCCCTTTCAGGTAGTAGGTATAAGTGCCCGTATCGGTAAATACCGCACGCGGCCTTGCAATATTGGGATCGCTCAGGTGCGTGGAGGGAGACCATTGGTATATATCAGCGCCCCTGCCGTTAAAGGTAAAGTCATAGTTCACCACTATGATAGTGTCATTGCCGGCAGATACATCTATTACGTCCAGAGGTATTACCTTGGTCAGCGAATCCACGCAGCCAAGCCTGGACTCGGTAACCAGTGTCACATATTTGTCGCCACCCGGGGGCGGGAACACATGAGAGGTATTCGGGCCTTCCTTCACTTCGGCGTTCTCAAAGTACCATTTGTAGGAAATGGCCGTATCTATCTGGGTAAAGATCTCTGATTCGAATGCAATAAGCTCATTGGGGCACATTTTACCTTCAAAGGTATAATCCACATCAAAGAAAGGATTAATGATGACCTTCTTGGTAATGCTGTCGGTACAGGTAGTGCCGGGATTGACAATAAGCGTCACTTCGTACTCGCCCACACCGGGATAGGTAAAGGTCGGCTCCACATTGGTAGAAGAGGCATCCCCTACCCCGAACCGCCACAGATAAGAGAATCCGCCGTAGCTCGTATTAACGAATTTTACGGTGTTGGAAGTACATTGTATCGTATAGACATCCTCCCTGTCTCTCCAGCTGGGCATACTGGCATATACCGACTTGGAGCAGTTGGTGATCGTGAACTGCACATCCCTGGATATGGAGTTTTTGATCACACCATTGCTCCATTCATCCACGCACACCGTTACCACATACCTTCCCTGGCGGGTGGGTGTTCCCGTCATGATACCCGTAGCGGGGTCTATGGCCAGCTGCGGATTGGCGCTTATAGGATTGGCGCCGGAATAAGGAGGCAGGTAGTTGAGAGGATTACGCGGCATGAACATATTGCCGCCGTCCGGATACGGGTCGTTCAGCGTAGCGCCGGGATAGGCGCTGCACAGCCGGTAGGAAAGCGAATCCCCGTCCGGGTCCGTAGCCGAAAAGTCATAGCGGAAAGGATTGTTCACACAGATGATCTGCGGCGGGAAGTTCTTGAATACAGGGCTGTTATTCACACAGCCGACCGACCGCATGGGCGGGATATCCACATAATAGGTCACCCCGGTCTCCCCGGGATTGATCACGTTAAAAATGGTCTGGTTACGGCAGCAGCGCTGGTAAAGGATGCGGTAGCCGTGAAAGCTGGTATCCAGCGTAACGGTCGTTCTGAATATCTGGCGTTGCAGGCAGGCAATGGGCGGGTTATTGATGCACTCATTGGAGAATTCTGCCGGTATATATTCCTGAGAAAAATTAGGTATCTGTCCTTCCGTATAAAAAATATTCTTATCCGCTCCCTTAAAGATCCCGAAACGCAGGGGAGCATCCGCCCTGATGGCTTCCTGGTTACCGCTGGCGCAATCCTGGTACAGGATGAAGGTGAGCTCATAGCGGTTATTGCCCAGACAGCGGTAAATAATATCACCTCCCACCATATGTGATGCCCTGCTTTCGGCAGCGGTCAGCAATGTCATTACCAATAACAGGAAACTAATACGGAGTCTGGATATCATCAAATTAAACATATATAAATATTACATTACCAAAAATAAGGAAAAACTACTCAAAATCGTATTTTTATTATTGCTTTTTCCCATTTTCATTAATTATTTACAATTTAATAATACCGCTTAAAAAACGGCGGAGTAAAATTCCGCTTACCTTAGTAAACTTCGAAACGAAACGCACTATGTCATTACTGAATAAAAACATATCACCCTCCAAGCTCGCTTTTATAAACGCCGTTGTCTTAACGATTATTATAGGTAGTATCACATTAATCTTCCATGAGGACTGGATAGCGGTCATCACGATCACGCTGGCCGTATTTATCAGCGCTTTCCTGCTGATCAAAAAATCTGTTGAAATATTCATTTACAGGAAATTCAAGCTCATCTATAAGTTCATTTATGATACCAAGGCCACCAAAAGGGAAGAGTTCTTTTATGAAAATATCGTACCGCAGAAGTCCATAGAGGAAGTAAGCGAGGATGTCCTGAAATGGGGCAATGCCAAAAGGAACGAGATAGCCCTGCTCCGGCAGAATGAGAAATTCAGGAAAGACTTCCTGATGAACCTCGCGCACGAGCTTAAGACCCCTATATTCACGACCCAGGGCTATATCGACACCCTGCTTTCCGGCGGCCTGCACGACCCTGCCATCAACGAGAAGTTCCTCCGCAATGCCACCAAAGGCATTGACAGGCTGGTGCAGCTCACCAGGGACCTGGACGAGATATCCAAGCTCGAATCCGGGGAAGTAGCCATCAATTACAGCGTATTCAGGATACTGGACCTGGTCAGTGAAGTGTACGATGAGCTGTCGCTGAAAGCCCAGGAAAAGCAGATCCAGCTGACCTATAAAAAAGATTCTTCCAGTAACCTCCCGGTGCTGGCTGACAGGTCCAAGATCAGGCAGGTATTGGTCAACCTGGTAGAAAACGCCATTAAATACAGCAATAGCGGCGATACCATTACGGTAGGTGTCTACGAGATAGATGAAGAAAAAATATTGCTGGAAGTATCTGATAACGGCCCCGGCATCGCATCGGAGCACCTGAACAGGATCTTTGAAAGGTTTTACAGGGTGGACAGGGGCAGAAGCCGGGATATAGGCGGCACCGGCCTGGGCCTCGCCATTGTCAAGCACATCGTGGAGGCGCACCGGCAGACCATAACGGTAAGAAGCAAGGAAAATGTAGGCTCATCTTTCGGGTTCACCCTGGCGACACCCAAGGAATAGCCCTGCACCGCACACGTACGTTGCGGCTGCCTTACCAGATAAACTCCAGGTTCTTTTCAATAGCTTCATTCAGGGAATAAAAAACAGGGCACGTCCTGGCGGCGTTTTCCAGCAGCTGCCGCTCTTTCGGGGAGAAGGTCTGACCTTTCATATGAAAGGCGATGCCTATCCCGGAAATCCTCCGGGGCGCTGCGGCCATGATCTTCACGACTTCGCAATAAGATCCTGTAATGTCGAGCTGGTGGGTACGCGCGGCAATGCCCATAATGGTAAGCGCACAGGAGGCCAGCGCGGTAGCCACCAGGTCGGTGGGTGAGAACATTTCGCCTTTTCCGTTATTATCTGTGGGAGCGTCGGTGTACAGGACGGTTTGTGATGCTTCGTGCACGGCCTCGGTACGGAGATCGCCGAGATAGGTTACTTTAGATGTCATTGCCTGATACTATTTCTTTTTTTATGAATGCATATTGCACATTATTTATTAAATTTACAACATTAACGCCATAAAATCCATGCACATCAGACATATATTTTCAGTAATTGCATTGGTGCATCTTTCTATCTTGTCGTTCGCGCAGCCCCGGAAGATCGAATATAAGAGCTATATTCCCGATTCTGTGGCCATTGTCAATCTCCAGGAAAAGGAAGGCAGGAAAAAATATGGCAATGAGCTCAGGAATGAGCTCAGCTTCGGCTTCCGCCTGCCTTTGCAGGGATGGGGCATATTCGCCGATTACGGCATCCTGCGCAGGAGCGAGGCCGTAAAGCGGTTTGAATACGATTACATCTACGACACCAGGGTCTTCACGTTTGAGCTGGGCGAAAAGATACACCCCAAGGAACAGAAGCCCAGCCTGCTGATGGGACTGGTTTCCCCGGACGTCATGTACACCTACGGTAAGCGCAACAATTTCTATACCGCGAAGCTGATGTATAACCAGCGCAAGCTCCTGGCCGGCAAGCCGGACAAGAACAACATTTCCGTGCACTGGGTATTCGGAGGCGGCGTCTCGCTGGGCATACAGAAGCCCTACTACCTTAATATCGCCGAGCTCGGAGAGGTAAAATACCACGACTCCATAAGGGTGCAGTTCCTGAGCGGGCACGTCCTGAACAGGAGTATGTTCAAGGGATTTGACGAAATGGAGTTCATTCCCGGCATTATCCTGAAGAACGGCTTTCACTTTGACTTTGCCAGGAGGAATAACCGCAAATCAGCCCTCGAAATAGGCGGCACCCTTGAATATTACTTCAATGATGTCAATATAATGGTGGAGCAGAAGCCCCAGAAACTTTTTATCAGCGCTTACCTGAGCATCCAGCTCGGACGGATCAAAGCGCAGGGCGCCAAAAAAAAGTAATTAACGGGCAGGCACACAGGAATTAGGTAAATTTATGCTAATTTCGCACATACAACTTTTCAATTCCAATTATGATAGAATTACCAGTTATATCGGCTCAGCAATTGAAGAATGAAGACGAACGCAAGGCAAGTCAGGGCATAAAAAAACCGAATTGGCTAAGAGTAAAGCTCCCTACTGGAGAAGGCTACCGTCACGTGAGAGGACTGGTAGAGGAACATAAGCTCCATACGATATGTGAAAGCGGCAATTGTCCCAATATGGGAGAATGCTGGGGAGCAGGCACTGCTACTTTCATGATCCTGGGTAATATCTGCACCCGCTCCTGCGGGTTTTGTGCGGTAGCTACCGGGCGTCCGCTGGAAGTTGACTGGGACGAGCCGCAAAGGGTGGCGGAAGCCATATACCTGATGAAGGTAAAGCATGCCGTTATCACTTCTGTGGACAGGGATGAGCTGAAGGACGGCGGATCCATTATCTGGGCCAATACCATCAAGGCAGTCAAAGCATTGAATCCTGATACGACATTAGAGACCCTGATCCCGGATTTCCAGGGCAAATGGGACAACCTTCAAAGGGTCATAGAAGTAGCCCCGGAGGTCGTTTCCCATAACGTGGAAACCGTGGAGCGGATGACCCGCAAGGTAAGGATACAGGCCAAATACCACCGTTCGCTGGAAGTGATAAGGAGGCTGCACGAGGCCGGCGTCCGCACCAAAAGCGGCATCATGCTGGGCATAGGCGAAGAGCCGGAAGAAGTGCTGCAGACCCTGCAGGACCTTAAAGATAACGGCTGCGATGTTGTAACGCTGGGCCAGTACCTTCAGCCCACGCAGAAGCATCTCCCGGTGATCCGCTTTGTACACCCGGATGAATTCGCTATGTACCGTGAAGCGGGCTACAAAATGGGCATTGATTACGTAGAAAGCGGGCCGCTCGTCCGTTCCTCTTACCACAGTGAGAAGCACGTGATCCCCGGGTATGGCATCAGCCAGTGGAAACAGGAGCAGGCAGTACAGTTCACCGCCTGATCACCCTGTCTTGTGTTACCTAAAAGTCATTACAAAAATCAACAAATAAATAATGGGATTCAATAAAGTAGTAGCCGGAGCAGCAGAAGCTATTCAGGATATACAGGACGGAGCAGTATTGATGCTGGGAGGATTCGGATTGTGCGGGATTCCTGAAAATTGTATTAACGCCCTGGTAGAGAAAGGCGTCAAAAACCTGACCTGCATCTCGAATAACGCAGGCGTGGACGACTTCGGCATCGGGCTGATGCTGCAGACCAGACAGGTAAAGAAAATGATCTCCTCCTATGTGGGTGAGAATGCGGAATTTGAAAGACAATTATTAAGCGGGGAGCTGGAAGTAGAGCTGATACCGCAGGGTACGCTGGCCAGCAGGTGCCTGGCAGCAGCCTATGGCTTCCCTGTGATCCCCACGCCCGCAGGAGTGGGCACGGAAGTAGCGGAAGGCAAGGAAGTGCGCAACTACAACGGTAAAGATTACCTGATGGAGGCTGCCTTTGAAGCTGATTTCGCCATTGTAAAAGCCTGGAAAGGAGATACCCTGGGCAATATCATCTTTAATAAGACGGCCCGCAACTTCAACCAGGTGATGGCCATGGCCGGGAAGATCACTATCGTGGAAGTGGAAGAGCTGGTGCAGCCGGGCGAGCTGGACCCTAATTTTATCCATGTGCCGGGGATCTATGTGCACAGGATATTCCAGGGCAGCAATTACGAGAAAAGGATCGAGCAACGGACCATCCGTAAATAATAAGTAACGGATGATTCATATAAAAGGAAATGGCAGTATCTCCGGATACTGCCATTTCCTTTTATGGTATATATATAATATCGTTATTTACGCTGCACGCCTTCCAGCATGGGCACAAAGCTGAAAGCATCCAGCACTTCTTCAGAAAAGTCGTCCCCCTGGCGGGTGATCCGGTGCATCACCTGCTTATCGCCCTCTCCTACCGGCACCACCATGATGCCGCCGGGCTTCAGCTGTTCCAGCAGTTGCTCAGGAATAAAAGGAGCGCCGCAGGTCACGATGATCTTATCGAAAGGAGCAAACCCGGGCAGCCCTTTAAAGCCGTCACCCAGGAACCGCTTGATCTCGGGAAATTCCTTCAGGTAGAAGAATTTGCTGTTATAATCATACAGCTTTTTCTGGCGCTCGATCGTAAAGACCCTGGCGCCCAGCCTGGCCAGCACGCAGGCCTGGTAAGCGCTGCCCGTACCGATCTCCAGTACCTTATCATGCTTTCTGATCTGCAATAGCTGCGTCTGGTAAGCCACCGTATAGGGATGTGAGATGGTCTGGTCCGCCCCGATAGGGAAAGCCCTGTTCTCATAGGCTATCACCTCAAAAGCCGGATCCAGGAAGAAATGTCTCGGCACCTCCATCATAGCGTTCAATACCGCCTTGTCCGTGATGCCCTTATTGCCGATCTCGTCTAATAGAATCTGTCTTTTACCTTTATGGATATAATCGTCTGTTCTGACCTTGGACTGCAACATACCCGCAAAGATAGGGTCAGTTTCCGGAGTAAAAAAGTAAACTTATGCACATAATCTTTATCTTTACGACATGCAATTACCTCAGTCCTTTTCGGAAACAGACAATCTTGATCTGCTGGCAAGACAACTGGTGGAAGGCTTTATCATCGGCCTGCACCGGAGCCCTTACCACGGATTTTCCGTAGAATTTGCAGAGCACCGCCAGTATAACCAGGGAGACAACCTGAAGCACGTGGACTGGAAAGTATATGGCCGCAGGGATGTCATGGTCACCAAAAAGTACGAGGAGGAAACCAACCTCCGCTGCTGCATCGCCATTGATACCAGCGGGTCCATGTATTTCCCGGAAACGGGCATTAACAAGCTGCAGTACAGCTGTATAGGCGCGGCCGCACTGATGCGCCTGCTCAGGAAGCAGCTGGATGCCTTTGCTATAGCAACCCTGGAGGATCACCTGGTGTACCTCTCCAGGTTCGGAACCACTTCGCTCCACTACAAGCAGCAGATCGCCCAGCTGCAGCAGCTGGCCTCCGGCAGGCACCAGCAGCGGAAGACCCACCTGAGCGCATCGCTGCATGAGCTGGCCGAAAGGATACACCAGCGTTCCCTGGTCATCCTCTTTACGGACATTCCCTACAGGGAGATCGCGGACCAGAGCTTCCTGGACGCCGTGCTGCACCTCCGGTACCGCAAAAACGAAGTGGTGATCTTCCACCTGGTGGATAAGGACCTGGAGGAAAATTTCGACCTGGAAAACGTCCCGCACGAGCTGATAGACCTGGAAACAGGAGAATCCGTCAAGCTGCACCCTCACAGCATCAGGGAAAAATACCTGCAGCACCTCCGTGCCTACCGGGGAAAGATCAGCAATTTCTGCCAGCAGCACCACATCGACCTCGTTCCTTACGGACTGGATCAGCCTATAACAAATATTTTACAGCAATATTTACAAAAAAGGGCCCGATTGATGTAAAATAAAATATTTTACGTAATTTTGCCAGCCCGTTTCATAAAGCTATTGAATTCATCAGGAGATTTATGGCAGGGCAGTCTGAAAATACAGGAAAAAATGAATTATCACAGAGAATTTGAAATTGGCTGGTTTGGGTTGGCATTGGGAGTTCATCATTTTCAATATGAGATAGACAAGGAAAAGCTCAAAAGACTGGAATATCCCGAGATACAGGGCTTACAGGATTTTAAGTTCAATATACACCTGAAGTTTGATAAAAAGAGCAGCTTCTTTTTGTTAAAGTTCGAAATAGACGGGACGGCAAAGACCGTATGTGACAGATGCGGAGACGACCTGGACCTGGAAATATGGGATGAGTTCGACCTGGTCATTAAGCTCACCAGCGAAGCCCAGGAAAGCACGGAGGACGATGATGAAGGAGATGTGGTATTCATTCCCAGGAGCGAAACGGTTATTGACGTATCGGAATGGATATATGAATTCATACAGCTGAGCATTCCGATCCAGCTGAAGCATGCGGACGATGAAGCGGGCCACCCTACCTGTAACCCGGAGTCGCTGAAAATGCTGCAGCAGTTTTCCAAAAAGGAAAATGAACATCCGGAAGAAGGGCCTGCAGGAGATGAGCCACCGTCCCAGAATCCGAAAGACATTTGGAAAGATTTAGATAAATTTAAATTTTAGAATGTACCTTTGCATTCTTCAACCATAAACAAATCAGTAATAATATATAAATTTTAATAGTTATGCCAAATCCAAAACGCCGTCACTCGGCACAACGCGGAGCTAAACGTCGTACTCACTACAAAGCAGTTGCTGCAACAATCAGTGTAGATCCGGTTACTCAGGAAGCTCACATCAGACACCGTGCGCACTGGTCTGAAGATAAATTATATTATCGTGGTAAAGTGGTAATTGACAATACAAAAGAAGAAGTAGTTACTGACAATACGGCTGAATAGGCCCGGCGGTATCTTCATCGTTACCCAATAAAGCATTGAATACAGGCAACAGATATTTCCTTTAGATTTTCTCCAAAAATTTTCAGGCAATATCTGTTGATGTAGTTTATATACGAACCACTACAATACTTAAGTTTATCTCAATGAATATAGGATTAGATATTATGGGTGGCGATTATGCCCCTCAAGCAGCAATAGAAGGAGTAGCGACATTCTTCAGTTCCAATACGGACGATAGCATCCGCCTTACCCTGGTAGGTATCAAAGCCGAAGCTGCACCCTATATGCCCTTATTGGATCCCTATAAGGATAAATTTAGTTTCGTGGAAGCAGATTCCGTCATCGGTATGGATGAGCATCCCACCAAAGCATTAAAAGATAAGCCCCATTCCAGCATTGCCATCGGCTTCGGCCTGCTGCAGCAGCAAAAAATAGACGCCTTTATCAGCGCGGGCAATACCGGCGCTATGCTGGTAGGCGCTATGTATTCCGTTAAGGCATTGCCGGGCGTGCTGAGACCCACCATCGCCTCTCCTATGCCCTGCCATGACGGCATGATCAACCTGCTGCTGGACGTAGGCGCCAATGCCGATTGCAAACCGGAGCACCTGGAACAGTTCGCGATGCTCGGGTCCCTTTACATGGAACATGTGATGGGCATACCGCAACCTAAGGTCGGGCTGCTGAACATCGGTGAAGAGGAAGGAAAAGGCAACATCCTGGCGCAGGCCGCCTATACCCTGATGAAAAACAATTCCAGCCTCAATTTTGTAGGCAACGTGGAAGGAAGGGACATCATGACCGGCAGGCAGAATATCGTGGTCTGTGAAGGATTCACCGGTAACGTGATCCTCAAGCTCGCCGAATCGTTCTATGATATCATGAAAAACGACCTTCAGGGTAAGCTCACGCCGTTTGTTAAAATGCTGAATTATGAACAGTACGGCGGCATTCCAATCTTAGGTATCAACGCCCCTGTCATTATCGGCCATGGCATTTCCAATGCCATGGTATTCAGTGAAATGATCAATGTCAGCAAAAGAGTGATCGATACCCGGTTCATTGATGTTATCCGGAACCATTTCGCCAGCATCCAGCCGGTTGTCTGATCTCTTTCCCAACGATACGGCTATTATATATGCAAACAGTACTCATTACAGGCGCTTCTTCAGGTATTGGCAAAGCAACCGTCACACTGCTGGCGGCATCAGGCTATAACCTGGTGATATGCGGCAGGAATATTGACGCCCTGTCAGCGCTTCAGCAGCTGTATCCCGGCAACATCTCCCATATTCTGCAGTTTGACGTCAGCAAAAAAGATGAGGTATTCAGCGCCATCCAGTCACTGGGTGACCTGCGCATAGATATCCTGATCAACAATGCCGGTAATGCCCATGGACTCGCCACCTTTGACCAGGCCGATATCACAGACCTGGAAGCCATGATAGATATCAATGTGAAGGGCCTTATCTATGTTTCCAAAGCCGTATTGCCCTTAATGATCCCCTATGGCAGCGGGCATATCGTCAATATCAGCTCTATCGCGGGTAAGCAGGTGTACCTGAACGGCACTACCTATTGCGCCTCAAAATTCGCAGTGGAAGCCCTTACCCAGGGGATGCGTATTGACCTGCTGCCGCACAATATCAAAGTAACAGGCATTGCTCCCGGGGCCGTAGCGACCAATTTTTCGCTGGTGCGCTTTAAGGGAGACCAGAGCAGGGCTGATGCCGTATATGAAGGCTATACGCCGCTCTCGGCGGAAGATGTAGCCAATACTATCCTGTTTGCCATCCGCCAGCCGGAACACGTGCAGATAGCCGACCTTACCGTGCTGCCCTCTGTCCAGGCATCGGCCGTTCATATCAGCCGGAAGGTGTAATTTACAGCATACAAACATTGTTGTCATAAACAGCAGGATTCCTTCAGCTGGCTATCTAATATATAAGAAACACAGCTATCCTGATAGCTGTATTACTAAATTTCCGGGGAATGGGGAGTATATCTTTTCAGATTTCTCCATTCCGCTACGCTATAGTCGAAATGACACTTCACTCAATCACAATATCACCGCAAAGTACAAAAGACTCTCCTATAAACAGATAGTCACTTTCCTTTATTCCGCTACGCTCAAAAAATCCCGGACACAGCAAGAGGCGATATAACAAGACCTGAATACAGCTTATCTTTCACTGATTCAGCTTATTTCCTGAAACCAAGTCTGCATCAGTAAATAAAACCGGGCTATATTCTCAGAGAATACAGCCCGGCCCATAATATATTGATATACTTATCTTACAATTATCCCTGCACCGCTTTTTGTACCAGCTCGGCAGCTTCAGACAGCAGGATAGCGGATTGTACCTGTAACCCGGATTCTTCTATCAGCTTTTTAGCTTCCTCGGCATTGGTGCCCTGTAAGCGTACGATAATAGGAATATTGATATTACCCAGGTTTTTGTAAGCCTCGATCACACCTGCAGCCACACGGTCACAACGAACGATACCGCCGAAGATATTGATCAGGATAGCCTTAACATTCGGATCCTTCATAATGATACGGAAACCGGCTTCTACAGTCGTAGCGTTGGCCGTACCGCCCACATCCAGGAAGTTGGCCGGCTCACCACCTGCCAGCTTGATCATATCCATGGTAGCCATGGCAAGACCGGCACCGTTCACCATACAGCCTACGTTACCATCCAGCTTTACATAGTTCAGGTTGTATTCACCTGCTTCCACTTCCGTAGGATCTTCTTCCGTAGTATCCCGGAGCTCGGCCAGGTCCTTATGGCGGATCAGCGCGTTATCATCCAGGTTCATCTTACAATCCACGGCCAGGATCTGGTCATCAGCAGCCTTGAACAGCGGGTTGATCTCCAGCATAGCGCAGTCCAGTCCAACGTAAGCATTGTACAGGTTCGTAACGAACTTCACCATATTCTTATTCGCTTCACCTGTCAGCCCGAGGTTGAAAGCAATATTACGGGCCTGGAAACCGGCCAGCGGGAAACCGGGCTTCACCCACTCCTTGAATATTTTTTCAGGGGTGCTGTGGGCTACTTCCTCGATATCCATACCGCCCTCCGTAGAGTACATGATCACATTTTGCTTGGTAGCACGATCCAGAAGGATGGACAGGTAGAACTCCTGGCGCTCGGAAGGCCCGTCGTAATACATATCCTTTGCCACATATATCTTGTTCACTACCTTACCAGCTTCACCGGTCTGGATAGTTACCAAAGTATTTCCTAAAATATTTTTAGCGACCTCTGCTATATTTTCTTCACTTTTCACTACCTGTACACCGTGCTGTGCAGGCACCTCTTTCATTGTACCTTTACCACGTCCGCCTGCGTGGATCTGCGCTTTTACCACTGCAAATTTACTGCCGGATTCGGCCGCAATGTTCTTATAAGCTGCTACCGCTTCCTCTACTGTCGCTACAGCAAGGCCTTCTTGGGTGGGAACGTTATACTTTTTTAAAAGTTCTTTTGCCTGATATTCGTGTAAGTTCATTATTGAAAAAAATTTGTGCGAAGATAAGTTATTAATTTAAAAAGTTGATAATAGTATGTTCAATTTGTGAATAAAATTTAAAGAAAGGGTTGTCAGGGTATCCTCAGGAATTCATCCCTGATCCGCCGGTCTTCGGTCTGTCGGCGGCGGTGCATCTCCCTGGGCAGCAGGTAGAAGTAAAGGACAATGAACCCTGTGCATACCAGCAGGATCACGCTGCTCAGCGCAAGGGGCATATCCTCGTATCGTGTAACGTAGCTCTCAAACACTGCCGCTACCAGCAGCATCAGTATCACCACGGACATGATCTTAACGGCATCTACCGCCGCTTTCCGTAAAGCCGTGACACGTTTAAACGTGCCGGGGAACAACAGCGCATTGCCCAGCATAATACCACAGGCGCCGGCCACGGCAATGGAGAACAGCTCCAGGGTGCCATGGATCATTACCACGAAGATCCATTTGATGCCGAACCCATGCGCGATGAACATCTGGTGAAAAGTACCGACCATCACCCCGTTGTGGAACAGGATCAGCAAAGCCCCGGCCATACACAGCAGGCCCAGCAGGAAAGAGAAATAAGTGACCCTGACATTGCGCCAGATCCGTGCTGACAGCTCCGGGGGCGTATATCTTTCCGTGACCGGTATATATTCCCCCTTATCATTATCTTTTGCTGCTTCCTCCAGCTCGGTATGCAGCAGGGGGTATAAAGCGGCGGGATCCTTCCGGAAACGGTACCGGGTATAGACCCGCAGGAGCCAGTAGCATAAAGGAATGGCTATAATGCTGCCGGTTATCCATCCTCCCAGCGGCTGATATCCCAGCAGGGACGCTACCAGGTAATACAGCCCGGAAAACAACAGATATGCGAAGGAGCTGAAAGTGGTAAGCGCGACACGTATATTGTTCCAGGCTATCTGTACGAACATACCGAAAGGATGCTGCTCGTCATACACCCCGAAAGGCTTACCCTTATCTATATTTTCCCTGGTCATATTCACATATTCATCCGACAGCACCGCCCTGATAAAGTTAGGATCCTTTTGCGCGATAAAGATGCCTATGAGGTAGAGCAGTATAAAGAACACGGACGCAAACAGCAATACCTTGCGCTGCCGGTAGATGGTCAGGGGAATATCTTCCAGGAAATACCGTTTGAACCAGTTGGGCTCCCGCTTCCTGGCCTTATAGATAGACAGGTAGATATTAGACGCCAGGTTATTAAGATATACCACTGTTTCGCTGAAAGGATAATGCGTCCTGGCATAGCCTATATCATCTACCAGGTTAACGAAGCGCTGCGCCAGCTCATCCGGGTCTGAGGTATGCTGCTCGTACGACAGCCACCGCTCCCTGTTCTGCTTGATAAAAACGACCTCTCTCACTACTCAACGCGGCTTATTTTCAACATATTGGTGGGCAGATGCTCGCTTACCGGAATGCTGCCGGTATTCACTACCACATCTCCCTGGTTCAATGCATTCTTTTCCTTGAGTATGCTGATCTGGTCGAAGATAATATCATCAATATTTTCTTCCTTATCATAGAAGAAGGCCTCCACGCCCCAGCTAAGGCTCAGCTGGTTGACCAGCGAACGGGTCTTCGTGAACACGAACAACGGCGCCCTGGGCCTGTAGCTGGATAGCATAAATCCTGTATAGCCGCTTTGCGTCATACCGATCAGCGCATTGGCCTTCAGGTCTTCCGATATCTTACAGGCATTGTAGCAGAGGGCATCGCTGAGAAAGGAAGGGGAATGCGGCTGCGGCACCAGGTTCCGGTTATAGACCATCTCCTGCTTTTCCACCTCTTTTACAATATTTACCATGGTCTGCACCACGAGGGTGGGATGCATGCCCATAGCCGTCTCGCCGCTCAGCATGATAGCATCGGCGCCCTCCATGACCGCATTGGCCACATCGGTGATCTCGCTCCTGTTGGGACGGGTACGGTCTATCATACTTTCCATCATCTGGGTGGCTATGATCACCGGCTTGGCCCTGTGGATACATTTCCTGACGATATCCTTTTGTATCATAGGGATCTTCTCCACCGGCATCTCCACGCCCAGGTCGCCGCGGGCCACCATAACGGCATCGGAGGCCAGGATGATCTCCCTCAGGTGCTGGATCGCTTCAGGCTTTTCTATCTTGGAAATGATCTTGGCGGTGCTTCCCCTGGACTTGATAATATTTTTAAGCTGGATCACATCAATGGGCTTTCTCACAAAGGATAAGGCGATCCAGTCAACGTCCTTTGAAAGGATGAATTCCAGGTCATTCAGGTCCTTCTCGGTAAGGGAAGGAATGGAGATATTGGTATCCGGCAGGTTCACACCCTTTTTGGGCAGCAGCACAGCGTCATTCTGCACCTGTACCCGCACCGCGTTGTCTTTTGTTATATCTATGACCCTGGTCTCTATCTTACCGTCATCCAGCAGTATCTTCTCCCCGACCTTCACATCCCTGCTGAAATCGGGATAGGAAATGTACAGGTTATCCCTGGTACCCGGCTGCTTTATATTGGTAAACGTGATCACCTCTCCCGCCTTAAGGTCCAGCTGCCCGTTCTCTATCTCTCCCACCCTTAATTTAGGACCCTGGAGATCGGCCAGTATGGCGATATTGGTATCGTATTCCGCATTTATTTTTCTGATCCTTTCCATGACCAGCTCATGCTGCTCATGAGTGCCATGAGAGAAGTTCAGCCTGAAAACATTGACACCCGCATTCACCAGCTCCACTAATTTTTCATAGGTATCACAAGCCGGACCTACCGTTGCTATAATTTTTGTTTTTTTAACTGTTCTCATATGATTCTTTTTGCGTCTGATGTTTCGAGTGGTGAAGTTAATAAATATATGACTAACATATCCTTTTGCCCGGTTACTTTAAATTTATTTTTCACTTTATCTTTACCGGGCGCTTAGGGATAAGCAATATCCTGTATATTTGAAATTCATTGGATTTTAAAAATTTAATCATGCATTTTATAAAAACAACTTTTTTTGTAACAAGCCTGGCCCTGATGACAACTCATTTATCAGCACAAACCATACAATATCCTGAAACAAGAAAGGATGAGAGCGTTGAAGATAATTACTTCGGCAGGATCATAAAAGACCCCTATCGCTGGCTGGAGAACGATACTTCTGCAGAAACTGCCGCCTGGGTCAAAGCGCAGAACAGTGTCACATTCGATTTCCTGAACAAATTGCCGCAGAAGCAGTTCTTTACCAGGCGCCTGACAGAGGTATGGAATTATGAAAAGAAAGGCATCCCGGAAGTAGCCGGCAATTATATGATCTATTATAAAAATGACGGGCTGCAGAACCAGTCCATCCTGTATATAAAAAGCATCCTGACCGGCGAGGAAGAAGTCCTCATCGACCCTAACCAGCTCTCCAAGGACGGTACGATAGCCATACAGGCCACCGCTTTTTCCAGGAACCAGAAATATTTTGCCTATGCCGTATCGGCAGCCGGATCCGACTGGCAGGATATCTATATTATGGAGATCGCGGGTAAAAAGGTGCTGAAAGAAAAGATCGAGCACGTCAAGTTCACCAATATGGAATGGATAGGAGATAAAGGCTTTTATTACAGCGGCTATTCCCGTCCGAAGAATGAAGCGACCAAATATTCCGCCAAGACAGAGTACCAGAAGATATTCTTCCACACCATCGGAGAATCGCAGGATAAGGATAAGCTGGTGTACGAGGACAGGCAGCACCCGCTGCGATATGTCGGCGCACAGGTAACGGAGGATGAAAGGTACCTGATCCTGAATATCGCCGAAGGCACGGACGGCAGCGAGATCAAGATCAAAGACCTTACGGCTCCGAACAGCGCTTTCGTTACGCTCGTGGAAGGCTTTTCCACCAATGCCCGCGTGGTGGAGACCCTGGGTAATAAGATAGTGATCCATTCCAACCTGAAAGCGGGGAATTACCAGTTGTACACCACCACTTTTGCCAACGGCACATTCAGCAAATGGGAAGTGCTCGTAAAGGAAAGATATCACAAGCTGGCAGGCGCCACCATTTTCGGCGATCGTATCTTCTGCACCTACCTGGAGAATGCCTGCTCCCGCCTGGTGATATATAACAGCAAAGGCGAAGTGTTACCGTCCCCGATGACCGACAGCAAGGGTTATGTTACCTTGTCCGGCTTTGACGGCAGAAAGGATGCCAGGTACACTTATTTCTCCCAGACCGGCTATACGGAACCCACCAGCATCTGGAAGTATGACCTTAGCAGCAATAAGATCTCGCTGCATTTCAAGCCGCAGGTCAAATTCAATGCCGATGATTTTATCACCGAGCAGCATACCTTTCCTTCCAGTGACGGTACTGCGGTCAAGATGTTCATGGTGAGGAAAAAGAACGTGCCTATGGACGGCAATAACCCCACCATGCTGTATGGCTACGGCGGCTTCAATATCAGCCTGACACCGGGATTCAGTCCCGCCATCATACCTTTCCTGGAGGAGGGCGGCATCTATTGCGTGGTGAACCTCAGGGGCGGCGGTGAGTTTGGCGAAGGATGGCACAAGGATGGTATGCTGGAGCGCAAGCAGAATGTATTTAACGACTTTATAGGAGCCGCGGAATTCCTGATCAGCAACAAATATACCAGCAGCAAGAAGCTGGCTATCCGGGGCGGCTCCAACGGCGGCCTGCTCGTAGGCGCCTGTATGACACAAAGGCCCGACCTCTTCCGTGTGGCTATTCCGCAGGTAGGCGTGCTGGACATGCTGAGATACCATAAATTCACCGTTGGCTGGGGCTGGGCAGTGGAATACGGGAGCAGCGAGCAACAGGACCAGTTCGACTACCTGCTGCCCTACTCCCCGCTTCATAATGTAAAAAAGGATGTCTGCTACCCTGCCACGCTGATCACAACCGCCGATCACGATGACCGTGTGGTGCCGGCGCATTCCTTCAAGTTCGCCGCCGAGCTGCAGGACAAGCAGTCCTGTGACAACCCGGTGCTCATCCGGATAGATGTGAATGCCGGTCACGGCGCAGGCAAGCCCACTTCAAAGACCATTGAAGAGAACGCTGATATCTGGTCATTTATGATGTACCACGTCAACCGGTAAACAGCATAAGGAACCTTTCTTAACTGCAAAATCCCCAGCATTCGACTGAATGCTGGGGATTTTGCTATTGTCTTTCTATATCCTATCCAGAAGGGGTTTCACATTGGCGAAGGGGCGATTACTAAAACCGTCATTTGCCAATGCCATATCAGCAATTTTCCTGTCCTAATAGGCAATGGCCACTTTCCGGTGAATGTATTTATCTGAGCCGATCTGCTTCACAATAAAATCTGCCACATCGCTGCGGCTGATCTTACTGCCGCCTTTAGGGCAATGGTTGAGCTGTACCCGATAGTTGCCTTTTGCTTTTCCATCGGTCAACCGGCTGGGCCTGATAACCGTCCAATCAATATCCCTGCTGTTCTCCAGGATGCTTTCCCATTGCTGCATATCGGAATAGATGTTTTTAAACAAGGGCTGAACGATGTATTTTACTATAAAACTCCGGGTTCCGGGGTCGGTAGGGTCAAATGCTGCTGCGGTCAGCGTAATAAGTCTTTTTACACCGGCCTCCCGCATCGTTGTAATGATCTGCTGCCCGCCTTTGGAATATATTTCTGTCGGCTTTCTGGACGTTCCTGTGCCCAGTGCAGAAATTACAAGATCGCATTGGCGCAGCTCGTTCTGGTATGTTTCGGGATGGTAAATACTGCCTTTGATGATGTTCAGGTTGTCATTGGCGATGCCCAAGGCTCCGGGGTTCCGGGCTAAAACAGATACCCTGTGCTTTTGCTCCAGCAATTTCACCAGGATTTCCTTCCCTGTTCCTCCCGTTGCTCCTAACAGAAAGATGTTCATACGTTGAAAATTAATTTGCTTAAAAGAATAGTGCAAAATTGGCTGCTTTAATGCAAACAGGTAAGGATGGGCAGTTCCAATACCCGGACAAATTGTGCATTGGCCTTTGAATGATTGCTTATATTTGGAAGTTAGCTTGCAGTTTTTTATTTATACTTTTCTTCAATGTCTAAAAAAAACACTTCTGATTTCTCAGTACATTCTATCCATAAAGGAAGTTGGTCGTTTTGAAATTCAGCTTTCTTGAGATTTTTAATCTATTGTCTAAGTCCAGAAAAAAAATTCTTGATAGTAATTATATTATCCAGCCAATACTAAGCATAATTTTTTTTTTAAAATTATGTTTTGTTCAACGGATTGCCAAAGGTCAGACCAGAATTCAAGATATATTGTCAGTGTTTCGTGTTCAGTTTGAGAATTAATATTTAACTTTTCGGTGTAATGTTCTTTATTGTAATCAGAACTTAACTGAAAGTCAGGTATCCAATTTTCCAAAATTTTTTCTGGTTTTTTGGCTTTCAAATCCAATCCATCCCAAGGACACAACTCTTTTATATTTATTACATTCTTCTTCAGGAAGGTATTTCCATCTTAGATACATTTTCCATACCGCTGACAAAGCTTGTATATACAATTCCAGGTTTTGATGTTGTTTGCTAAATGCAAGAGCTCGTTCCTTTTTTGATTTATTTAATTGGAAACGATACATCAGTATAGTAGCTATGATTGCTAAAACAGCAAGTGTCGTTTGAGAGATAAATTCTAACAAAGGCATATATCCTATAGATTTTGGGGCAAAATTGCAGCTAACGGGCCGCGTATTGGCGATGGGCGGGGAATTCCTGCGGAGATTCCCCGTGTGAACGTCAGGCCGCCTGACTCCAAACCCTTGTTAGCGGCTGTATTTATTGGTGATTTGTTCAATCCAATCCTTGTCCGATGTCAAGTAAATTTCTGGTTTTAATCCCGTTTCTTCATATTTCAAATATTGTTTCCAATTATCTTTTAAGTCAGAAAAATATATTCTGAAATTTTGTGATGGCGTTTCTTTGTCTTCGTCATAATTTCGTCCGTAAGTTATCATTCCTCTTGTGTTGTCGCCTAATATTACTACATTTTTATGTTTTTTCATTTTGACAGCAAACTGTTCGGCATTGCTTACGGTATAAAAATTGACCAAAACATAAATTTTTCCCTTAAATTTTTTGAATAGCTTATAAAACTGTGTCGAACTTTTATCGCCACCACCGTTGTTGTTTCTCAAATCCACAATTAGATTTTTTGTGGTTAGTTTTTCTGAAATTTCGTTATAAAAATTTGTCGCTTCTTCAATTCCTTCGTTTGAAGAATTAAAATCACCTACTTTCACATAAGTAAAACTATCATTCAGGTTTTTGAAAACAAATTTTTGGTCAGGAAAGCTGGCGTTATAATAATTGATTCCCGGTATTTTTTTCTGCCATTTTGATGTTTTAAACTCTCCATTTACAAAACAGTCGATAGATGAAAACAGATTTTTATCAATAAATTTTCCACCAAATATTCTGAAACGATTGTCTTGTTTTGGTAAAAAATAAAGCATTGTTTCTCCACGTTCCCACGATGGAATTTTGGTTTCCAATATGATGCCTTCAAGCAAATTGTCAGGTCTTTTTACGATAGCAATTTTAAAATAATTCTGATGATAATAAATTCCTTCGTAATCGCTGGATTTTCTCTTTGATAATTCGGCTTCCAAACTATCTAAATTCATTTTGCTTTTTGGATAAAAATTGTAATCAGAAGACGTTTTTATTTTATTCAAAAATGCGTCATCTTTTAAATCGTTATAAGAAAAAGTTTCAGAATTTCCGTAAATATCATTGTGATAATCAGTTATTTCATCAACAAGCTCATAAAGTTTTAGGTAACTTTCAATAACACTCAAATCCGAGGTTTGTTTTTTGAGTTCGTTATATTTTGATGTTACATTTTTCTGTTTGTTTTTTTGTGTTTTGTAGGAAGTTGTATTTTTTAGATTTGCATAAACAAAATCTAAATCCCGTAAAAAATCAGTTTTTGAATTTTGTCCAAAACTTAAACTTGAAATTAGGATTGTCAAAAAGGTAAGTAGTATTCTCATCGTCTGTTTTGTTAATATAGCCGCTAACGTGCCGCGTATCGGCGATGGGCGGGATTAAATGCACGAATGCCCAACCTTGCACCAAAGTTACAAAAAAGAACAAAAGTTGAATTTTGCACGTCTGCCCGCCTGACTCCAAACCCTTGTTGGCAGTTCGTTTTTATCTTTTGTCTTTTACGATTTCGTCAACGCCTTTGTCCGAATGTATGCTTTCTTCGGCTTCAGTTGTGTCTTGTTGTGCTTTTGTTGCTGAAATTTATTTTACAGTTGCCTGCTCAATAGCAGCAGATGCTTCGCCTGAATGCCATTTTCATAGATCGGTTCGGCATAGTTGTCTGTAAAGAAGTTCCTTTTGATCCCGGTTATTTCAAAGCCAAGCTTCTGATAGAGATAAAGCTGCCCGATACTTGAATTTGCCGTACCGATACAAATGCTTTTCCGCTTATTAAGCGAAGCAACCTTAATAGCGTTTTCTATCAGATAGCTGCCAATGCCCTGTCCCTGGAATCCAGGCCTTACAGCAACGTTCTTAATTTCCACGGTTTCGGCGGTCAATGGCAACAATACGATAACGCCAAGCGTTTCATCATTTTGCTTTGCTATAAATACTTCTGACAGCTGCAGGTATTCATCAACCAGATCTTTTGACGGGTCAGCAAGCAATAAAAGCTCATAAGGTACCAGATCATCCCTGCCAATGCTTTCGAAAGTGATGTTTTGCTTCTTAATTTCCATTATTCAAATTAAATATTTCCTTCCGGTATTCCTGTGGTGAAACGCCGGTAATTTTTTTAAATAATCTGCCGAAATAAGACGGGTCGTTAAAGCTGAGCTGGTAAGCGATGTCTGAAACGGATCGTGTAAGATCCTGCAAATACTTTTGCGACTGCACAATGGCAACTTCCTGTGTAAACTGTTTGGCAGATTTGTTCCAGACATTCTGGATACAGCGGTTCAAATAGTTGGACGAAATATTGAGCTTGCCTGCGTAATCGCTGATGCTGTATTGTTCCGTATAGTGCTTATATACCAGATTCCTGAACGAGATAGCGATGTCAAAAGCTCGTGATAAGCCTTTTTTGAGTTCCGATGACTTTAAGAGCTTCAGCAAAAGTGACTGAAAAAGGTGCAGCACAATTTGTTCATCCGGCTTTAGCGTTTGCAGCTCCCGGATAATCAGCTTACAGACCTGCTCGGAAAATTCACTGTCGCTGCTGTGCAGCTGAATGATGGGGGCAACGGTAAACAGCTTGACAAAATAGCTGTGATCTTTGAACTGCTGCAATATCTTATCGTCAAAAATGATGTAGTAACCTTTTATATTTTTGGATTGCCGCAATAGCGAGGTCACTTCGCCCTGCATGACCAACAGCGCCTGGTTGTCCGATACTTTCTTTATCTCGTTGCCTACCTGCTGTTCAAAGCTTCCGTTTGTGGGAAAGGCGATAAAATTGAAATTTGCTTTTAATAGCGGGGTTGGGGTGGCTATGTTTTCAGTGAACAGCTCTTCTACATCATAGATCTGTACAGGCGTTTCCAGATACCGGAACTTATCGGGGAAATTCCTGATGTAGGTCTTTGTAAATTCTCTGAATGTGGTGTCGGTATGTTTCAATTGCTTGTATGGACGGTTGTTGTACTTTGCCTAGCTGTAGCTATGACTGTCGCAATAGGGATTCCAGCTTTTGAGCCACATAATAGCTCATCTTATAGGTAGCCTCGTGGCTGTAGCCGCCGATATGCGCTGTCCCGATAAAATCAGGACGCTGTATAAGACGCGCAAAGATCTCGTGATCGGCCTGGGAAACTTCCGTTACAGGCTCCTGCTCCCAGACATCAATGGCGGCGCCTTTTATCTTGCCGGACAACAGGCCTCTCTCCACTGCAGCCAGGTCCACAACCCCTCCCCTGGAAAGGTTGACCAGGTAGAATTCCTTTTGCACAGCCTCCAGCATGACGTCATTGAAGTAATGCCTGGTCAGGTCTGTAAGCGGCACATGAAAGCTCAGCACATCAATGTGGGGATAGAGCTCCTCCAGGCTGGCGCACGGTACCAGGCCGGGCTTTTCATAGCCGCTGACGTAGGGATCATAAACATATACCGTACAGCCCATTGCCAGCAGTTTTTCCGCGAAAAGGCTGCCGTTGTTACCATAGCCGATAATGCCTATTTTCTTATAGCTAAGCTCGCTTCCCCTGTTGGCATCCCGCTGCCAGACCATACGCTGCAGCTCATTATGGCTCTTCACCACGTTGTGCAGCAGGGACAGCAGCATACCCAGCGCCTGCTCCGCCACCGCGTTCGCGTTGCCTTCCGGGCTGCTGACACATAAGATGCCTTTGGAAACGGCATAAGGCACATCAATGATCTCCATACCGGAGCCCATCCGGCCGATCCATTTCAGGCCGCTGCCGGCATCAATAAGCTCCTTATCCACGTACAGCTTATTGGAAGTGATAAGTCCCTGGTAAGCGGGCAATAGTTCCAGTGCTTCCTGCTTTGATATTTGCCTGACGAGGGTATATTCATAACCGCAGGCAAGCAGCTTATCCAGCAATACCTGGTGAACAGGTTCTATGATCAATGCCCTGGGTCTCATTTATCGTTCATTTTATACAGTCCTGCAAAATCTTCCACTGTCAGCTGCTCCGCCCGTTTATTAAAAATGGGATCCTGCATCAGCTCATTGCTCCAGAAACCTTTCAACGCATTCCTCAGCGTTTTCCTGCGCTGGCCAAAAGCCGCCTTGACGATCTTTTTCAGCCGTTCAGGGTTCTCAATGCCATGCGGATTATTCAAGCTGGTCAGCCTGATAACGCCCGACATCACCTTGGGAGGCGGGTTAAAGCAGCCCGGAGGCACATCGAACAGGTATTCCACTTTATAGAAGGCCTGCATCAGCACGCTAAGGATGCCGTACACCTTGCTGTTGGGCCCTGCAGCGATACGGTCGGCCACTTCTTTCTGGAACATGCCCACCACTTCATCCACATAGGCTTTCCAGTCATAGACCCTGAACATGATCTGTGTAGAGATGTTATAGGGAAAATTACCTATGATACTGAACTTTTCCGTCCCGAAAGGCAGCTCCGCTTTCAGGAAATCCACGTGTATCAGCTTGTCCGCAATAGCCGGCAGGATAGTAGGCAGGTAAGCCACCTTCTCGTCATCTATTTCGATAGCCTTGTAGTTGATATCGGTTCTTTCCAGCAGATACCTGGTGATGGCTCCGCCGCCCGGTCCGACCTCCAGCAGGTTCATACCGGGCTTATAATCCGGCTGCGCCACGATCTTCTTACACATATTCTCATCGGTGAGAAAATGCTGGCCCAGCCCTTTTTTCAAAGTCAGTTTCATACGTCAGGAGTGTCGGGGGTTAGAGTTGTTGTTCAAAGTGTATCATTTTCAGGGCCGTTATCATGGCTTCCTCGCCCTTATGTCCATGCGCACCGCCCAGCCTTTCCCAGGCCTGCTGCCCGGTATTCACGGTCAGCACGCCGAATATTACGGGCACATCCATGGTCAGGTTCAGGTGGTTGATCCCTTCCGATACCATATTGCACACATAATCAAAATGAGGCGTATCACCTCTCACAACAGCGCCGAAAGCTATGACCGCTCCGATACCCGTAGCAGCGCCCAGGTATTTGCGGATAGCATACGGCAGCTCCACACAACCCGGCACATACAATACGTCCGCAAGCTCCACACCGGCCTGCCCGGCTATCCTGGCGGCACCCGCCACCTGCTCGGCCACTATTTTTTCATTCCACTGGGTAGCGATGACAGCCACTCTGGTGCCGGCCGGTATACTAAGAGCTGATATATCCAGCAGCGTATTATTTTCTGTTGATAAAGCCATAATATCTTTACATTTTTAATATTGTCTCATGAAGTTCGGATACCTGCCGGATGAGGGATTTAGTATCGTCATTCGTAATTACAAACCTGCAAAGCTTCATTTTCTCTTCCTCATCCATCTGCCTGGATATACGTTCCAGCACTTCCTGCTCTGTGACGCCGTCCCGCTCCATGACCCTCCTGATACGGATCTCCCGCGGCGCATAGACCCCTATGATAAAATCCATACTTTTATAGGAGCCGCTCTCAAAGAACAGGGCGGCCTCCTTCAGCGTGTAAGGGGCGCGCTGGCGCCGGTGCCATTCCTCGCCCCAGGCTATCACCCTGGGATGAACGATGCTGTTGAGGAGCTGCAGGCGTTCCGGGTCCGGGAACACCATAGAAGCCAATAACGGACGGTTAACCCGTCCGTTATCGTATATTGCTGTCCCAAATGCCGCTTCCAGCAGGCTTTTGAGCTCAGCATCCGTATCCATCAGATATTTTGCGGCTTTGTCCGCATTGAAAACAGGTATGCCTAAAGCACCGAATATCCTGGTCACAATAGTCTTACCGGAACCGATACCGCCGGTGATACCTACTTTCAGCATATGACGATCATTTAAAAGCACAGGCTACCCTGTATTAAGCCAGGGGAACCTTATTGTTCTTCTTGGCAAAGGCCTGTGTCATTTCCATAGAAACGGCCTGGCGCTCGATAGTGATATTGGTATTCCTGTCCACTTCGATCAGCAGGGTATTATCTTCATTCGTTCTCACGATCTTACCGTGAATACCGGATGTTGTAACGATCCTGTCGCCCGTGCTGATGGAATCCGCAAATTTCTTCTGCTCTTTGGCTTTCTTCTGCTGGGGCCTGATCATAAAGAAGTACATTACCACAACCATACCCAACATCATTGCCGGCATCATCCAGTCATTTCCCTGCGGAGGCGCAGCCTGTAAAAAAACGTTCAAAAACATAACTATATAAATTTAAAATTGAATACTCTATTTATAAATATCATCAGGGCCTTACAGCCTTCCTGACCTTATTTTCCTTTTCCAGGGCCTTCAGGATATTATCCAGGACGCCATTGATGAACTGGCTGCTCTGGGGTGTACTGTAGGTCTTGGCGATCTCGATATACTCATTGATGGTCACCTTGGTAGGCACGGTAGGGAAATACAGGAATTCCGCTATACCCATTTTCAGCAGTATCAGGTCTATCTGGGCCACACGTTCCGCATCCCAGTTCTTCAGCCTCGGGTGGATCAGCTCCATCAGGTAGCCGCTCTTGTCGATAGTGGTCTTCAGGAGATCATGCGCGAACTGCTTCTTATCCGCCGAAATAAAGTTCAGGAAATTGGTGCCTTTCCTTTTCTGCACATAGTTCTCTATGAGCATATAGACCAGCTCCTTATCGTCTTCCCATTCTTCGTTCTTCTCCGTCATCAGGGTATTGAATGCCTCATGCTCGTACATCAGCTGTGTCCATACGTCCCAGAACATTTTCTTATCGCTCTCGGGCGTACGGCCTTCCTCGCTCACGTAGCTCTTATAGATCTCACTCTCCTGCAGGATATTATACAGTTGCTTGACCTCATCCTTTTCAACAACCTGCTCCAGCTTTTTGTCCTTTACAGCCTCCACAAACGTTTTATTATCCAGGAGGGACCATACGAATTCATTACCGGCAAATTTGGTGCTGACATTCAGGTCTTCCTCCGTGCGCAGCAGCTTTGAGGCCCTGTTATTGGCATCTATTTCCGTGTATTGGGCCATGCGCACCATGTAATAAAGCGATAATGTAAATAAATAAGACGCCTGATCTATCTTATCGTCCAGCACTTTAACGTACTTAATGATCATACGGGAGTAATCAGGATGATCACTGGTAAGCTGATCTATACCGAAGCCAAGATCACTTTCCAGGTTGGTATCAAGCGCGTAAAGTGATTGCATTACTTTAATTCTAATATTTCTGCGACTTATCATTGTATTGGTTTATCACTTTTTAAGAGTCAGCAAAGTTATGAAAAATAAACATGTATGCTCTCCACCGGTTGCAATTTCTTTTCCCTCATGATATTTCCCATATGTTAAAGAGCAGTCAGGTAATAATATATTAACCCGTTGTTCAGAAATAAGTTACAGGCGCGCTCTTACTTTGCACTCAAAACAGACCTCTCTTATGCATAAAAGTCTACTGAGCATCATTTTCCTACTGCTTACTACCCTTGGACGGCTTTCCGCCCAGCTTTATATCAATGAGTTCTCCCAGGGCGCAAGCGGCTCCAAAGAATTCATTGAGCTGGTAGTAGTGGGTAACAGGACCTGTACGGACTCTACCGCAGACATCCGTTTGTGGATATTTGACGACAATAACAACTGGCACGGATCGGGCGGAAATGCCCAGGGGTTCTACAGGTTCAGGAATGTCAGCCAGTGGGCGAACATTCCCTACGGATCCATCATTCTTATTTATAATAACGCTGACAGGAATACCAGCCTGAGCCTGGCGGATGACCCTACCGACAGTAATAATGACGGCGTCTATGTAGTACCCATCAGTTCCAATTTACTGGAAAAATCATCCAACAACGGCTATATCGGCGCTACCTATACCAATACCGGCAATAACTGGTCGCCCCTGGGATTAAGGAATGAGGGCGATGCCGTGATCGTCACCAGCCCTTCCAACCTGAATGCACCCTATCACTCAATAGCATACGGTTCCAATGTCAACGGGCAAAGCATCCCGGCCACTGTCAATATGAGCCCTTCCGGCAGCAACCGTGTATATTACCTGACCAACGGCAATATTACCAGCCCTTCCGCCTGGGCAACGGGAACCGCCACCTCACTGGAAACGCCCGGCCTGCCTAACACTACCGCCAACGCTGCCTGGATCCAGTCATTAAGGACTGGTACAGGTAACGGCAATATCCTGGTACGCGACACTGTAGCCATCTGCCCCGGTGCCCTGCCTTATACCTGGAGAGGTCAGAGCATCAATACTTTCGGGGATTCCGTAGCTACGGTCAACCAGGGCCCATGCGACACTACCTTTGTCCTGGACCTGCACAGCCAGCCGGTCAGATACCATACCATCAGCCAGACCATCTGCACCAGCCAGCTGCCTTATACCTGGAACGGCAGGACCGTTACCACGACAGGCACCCATACGCTCCGTGACACTTCCATCGCAGCTACCACCAATTGTGACAGCATTACGACCTTAACGCTGACCGTACAACCGGTGCTGCAGGCAAATATCAGCCAAACCATTTGTGCCGGCCAGCTACCCTATACATGGAACGGCAGGACCGTCACCACCACAGGCACCCATACGCTCCGTGATACCTCGACCGCTACCAATAGCTGCGACAGCATCACCACCCTGACGCTGACCGTACACCCGGTATCACAGGCAAACATCACCCGGATCATTTGCGCCAGCCAGCTGCCCTATACCTGGAACGGCAGGACCGTCATCACGACAGGAACACATACGCTCCGCGATACGTCAACTGCAATCATCACTGGTTGCGACAGCATTACAACCTTAACGCTGACCGTTCAGCCGGTATCGCAGGTAAATATTACCCGTACCATTTGCGCCAGCCAGCTACCTTATACCTGGAACGGCAAGACCGTCACCACGACAGGAGCGCATACCCTCCGCGATACGTCAATTGCAATCCTAACCGGCTGCGACAGCATCACCACACTGGCGCTGACCGTACAACCTGCTTCCAGGGACACCCTTAAGGCCGATATCTGCTATACCAGCCTTCCTTATATATTCAACGGCATTTCCTACTCCCGGGCAGGTATATACAACCACACTTTTAATAACCGATGGGGCTGTGACAGCATCATAGTGCTGGATCTCCGGGTAGGCGCCGGTCCCAGGACCCTCAATACCGCGCTGGAAGGATGCAGCCGGGTACTTTACAAGAATACCACCTACACTTCCTCTGCCGTGCTCAGGGACACGATCAGGAATATACAGGGCTGTGACAGCATCTACGATATTGTCACCATAAAGGTCATCATCCCTAAAGCGTCTTATGATACTGCCGATGTATGCTACCCGATGACCCACACCTTCGGCAACCGGGTGCTGAACAGCTCCGGTGTTTACAGCGCTGCCTATACCATCGCCGGCGGATGCGACAGCATAGCCTACCTGCACCTTACCGTTCATCCCCAACCCGAGCTGACCATTGATTTTGATCCGCAGGAGAAATACTGCATCGGCGATACCCTTACACTCTATTTTTCCGGTGCCACGAAGTATAATTTCAGTGAGCCGCCGTTTACCGCTACGGAGAACAGCGCATCTTTTATCCTGAGGAACAGCGAAACACAATACACGGTCCACGCTACCGATGACCATAACTGCTATACCCAGAAATCGGTCCTGGTCTTTTCCGAACAGTGCTGCGACATCAGAGTACCCAACGCCTTCACGCCTAACGGGGACGGGCTGAATGATATATTTACAGCCATCAGCCCGGGACACCCCAAAGCGTACAACCTGATGATCTTTAACAGGTACGGCAATATGGTATTCCAGTCACTCTCCATCACTAACGGCTGGGACGGAACCTACAATGGCAGACCTGTGGATGTAGGCGCCTATTACTACATCATAGAGATAGAATGCGGCGGCCAGCGCAATACCCTGAAAGGAGACCTTACCGTTCTCAGGTAAATTCCCCTTATTATAAAATAAAAAGCGGCACAGGAAAGTATCCGTGTGCCGCTTTACCGTAACCGGTAAAAGATAAAGCCGTATCCGACCTACAATCACCTCACAAACGAGGGGATAAAGCAATTATTTATACGAATAGCTGTTATTCAAATTCTATAACAGTGATCTCCGGCAATATGCCTACCCTTCCCTTATAGCCTAAAAAACCGAATCCCCTGTTCACATAGAGCTTTTGCTTGTCCTGGGTGTACAGGCCTGCCCATTGCTTATACACATACTGGACAGGGCTCCAGTGAAACCATGACAGCTCTATCCCGAACTGCATACCATGAGTATGGCCTGCAAGGGTCAGGTCTATATCGGGATATTCCGGGCGTATCTGAGCATCCCAGTGCGAAGGATCATGGGACAGCAGTATCTTGTAGCCGGTATCGCTCTCCAGCCCCGCATAGGCTTCTTTCAGCTTTCCGTACCTGGGAAATCTCATATTATTACCCCAGTTCTCTACTCCCAGCAGTGTAAAATGATCATTATTCCTTTCCACCTGCACATGCTCGTTCATCAGCAGTCTCCAGCCGAGGTCTTCCGTGATGACACGTTTCAGCTCCTCCAGGTTGGCCACTTTATCCTGCGGGCTGCTCCACTCCCAGTAATCACCGTAATCGTGATTGCCCAATGTAGCATAAATGCCCATCTTTGCGCTCATCTGCTTCAGGGTATCTATTACGGGATAGATCTCGTCCGTTTTGTTATTGACGATATCTCCCGTAAAGAGGATCAGGTCCGGCTGCTCTTCATTGATCATATCAATGCCTCTCTGTACGGCTTCCAGGTCATCAAAGCTGCCCGAATGAATATCGGAGATATGCACTATTTTCAGCCCGGCAAGCGCCGCCCCGGAGCTATCAGGCTTGAGCTTTACGCGTCTTATCTTGTAATTATACTTGTTCTTGATACCGATAAAGAAAGAGGAGAACAGGACAATGCCTCCTATCCAGCCCGCCCTTGTCAGGAACCTGGAACGGGAAATATCCATTTTCGTAATATCCCGGTCCGCGCTTATCCCATATCCTTTCAATACTATCCAGGTAATGACCCTCCGGATATCATCCACCAGGAAAAATACCGTGACCAGTATATGCAATATTGTAAATCCTATGATGTAGGCGAAATTCACGGAACTCAGCCACCCCTGCCCGCCGGCATTCTGATCTCTCAGGGTAAAAAAAGCGCCGACATACAATGCGGATAATACGGTATAAAGGATATAGCCGGTCAGCCTGCGGCGCCTGCTGCTCACAAGCAGATGGATCGAAACGATCATATAATAGATGGCGAGCAGGGCAATAATGACTGTCCATACCCAGCCGAGGTGATTTCTCATATGCAATAAAATATCTTCAAAAATAAGGAACCTCCAATAAAATATATTGGAGGCTCTAATGATTTGAAGTTTATTAAAAAAACTAATCCGTGATAAAAGGATAGTCATCTTCTACATAAATATCCTTGTACAGCTCGCTGATATCCGGCCATGGGCTTTCTTCCGCAAACGTCACACACTCCTCCACTATCGCTTTCACCTTATCGTTGATCGCTTCAATATCGGCTTCCGTAGCCCATTTTTTGCTGATCAGCTTATTTTTTGAAACCTCTATAGGGTCTTTCAGCCTGTAGCCTTCCACTTCTTCCTTGGTCCTGTATTTGGCAGGGTCGGACATCGAATGCCCGCGGTACCTGTACGTCCTTATTTCCAGGAAGGTAGGGCCTTCTCCCTTGCGCGCCCTTTCCGCCGCTTTGGCCACTGCCGTATGCACCGCTTCGGGATTCATACCATCCACGGTATCGCTCGGCATATCGTACGCCAGCGCCATTTTAGCTATATCCAGCGTCTTGGAGGTCCTTTCTACGGAAGTACCCATAGCGTAATAGTTATTCTCACAGATGAAGATCACGGGCAGGTTCCACAGCATAGCCATATTATAGGTCTCGTGCAGGATCCCCTGGCGGGCAGCGCCGTCACCGAACAGGCATACGGTCACCCTGTCGTTGCCCATGTAATGGTCTGCAAATGCGATACCCGCGCCCAGTCCTATCTGGCCGCCTACGATGCCATGACCTCCGAAAAATCTTTTTTCCTTGGAGAAGAAGTGCATCGAACCGCCTTTACCTTTGGTGCAGCCGGTAGCCTTCCCGTATAATTCGGCCATACACTCATTGGCGGTCATACCTTTCGCCAGCGCCAGACCGTGGTCACGGTAAGCGGTGATCAGGTTATCATCTTCCCTGATGGCGGAAATGATACCGGCAGATACCGCTTCCTGCCCTATATACAGGTGACAGAAGCCTCTTATTTTCTGCATGCCGTATAGCTGGCCTGCCTTTTCTTCAAAGCGGCGCTGCAATAACATTGATTCGTACCACTCCAGGTATATTTCTTTTCCAAATTTAGTTGTAGCCAAGGTAATTCTGTTTTTATTTTTCAAAAAAAATAACAATCCGGAGAAAAGCAATGCCGGCTTCCTTCACGGACAGGCAAATATAAAAAACCTAAACGACATTTATACACATCCGGTTTAAATAATTCCTAATTCTGTCCCGAAAATGAGGCCCGCTGTTTGCACTTCTGATATAAGCCCCTATATTTGTTGTAAACAAACCGGATTATGAGACTGATATATTGTTACGATGCTTATTGCGGATGGTGCTATGGGTTCAGTGACGTTATGAAACAATTGAACGAGACCGTAGGAAAAAAAATACCCGTTGAGGTGCTGAGCGGGGGTATGCTGCTGCCGGAATATCCTATGCCCGTACAAATGATATCAGAGGTCATACTGGATAATTACCAACGCGTTGAGGAATATACGGGTATCACTTTCGGGGAGGATTTTCTCTGGCATGCCCGCCATGCCGACCAGAGCGACTGGTTTCCCAACAGCCTCCCGCCGGCCATAGCGCTCTGCATCATCAAGGAAAAGCACCCGGACAAGGCTGTTGATTTTGCCCTGGATATAGAATACGGCCTCAACTATGAAGGCAGGGACCTTACTGACAGGGAGGCTTACAGGCATCTCCTGCCCAAGTATGACTTTACCCCCGAGGATTTTTTTGAAAAAATGGAGGACCCGGAATACGCCTCCCGTGCCCGGAACGAATTTGATATCTGCAGGCAGCTACAGGTAACTTCCTTTCCCGCTTTATTGCTGCAGGCCAGCGAGTCCAAATTCTTCCTGCTGGCCAAGGGATATACTCCCTACCAGACCATCATAGACAGGCTGGATAACATCATCAATGAAATAAGGGCGCAGCTGAACTAGGTTACCCGGTGGCAGCCTGGTGCCTTTCCCCGCTGGTTGCCCGGTACGGGACACGCTGCTATGCTCCTTTCCGGGAACGCATGCTCATAACATTCTGACAAATCAAGATATTCCTCCCCTTAAATTATATTGCATTCATTAACTTTGCTCATCATGAGAAAAAATCTGGCAATCTTAGGTTCAACGGGCTCTATCGGCACTCAAGCGCTCGAAGTTGTGGATGCCCACCCCCATTTGTTCAATGTTACCGTACTAAGCGGGCACAGCAACAGCACATTACTCACGGAGCAGGCATTAAAATTTCAGCCGGAAGCCGTTGTGGTAACAGATACCGCGGCATATGAAAAAGTAAAGGCCGGCCTGAGCCATACCGCGATCCGTGTTATGGAAGGGCAGGAAGCGCTTTGTGAAGCGGTGCAATGGGATACGGTAGATTTCGTGCTGGCCGCCATTGTAGGCTTTGCGGGCCTTCACTCCACCCTGGCCGCTGTAAGGGCCGGCAAGCAGGTAGGGGTCGCCAATAAGGAAACGCTGGTAGTGGCCGGCGCCCTGATCACGGAAGCAGCCAGGCAGCACAACAGTACGCTGGTGCCGGTGGACAGCGAGCACTCCGCCCTCTTTCAATGCCTGACAGGAGAAAATTACGGCGACATAGAGAAGATCATCCTGACCGCATCAGGAGGTCCTTTCCTGGGCAAAAAGACCAATTTCCTCATCAATGTAAAGAAAAGCCATGCCCTCCAGCACCCCAACTGGAACATGGGCGCCAAGATCACCATTGATTCCGCCACCCTGATGAATAAAGGGCTTGAAATGATCGAAGCGAAATGGCTGTTCGGACTGGACAATGACCAGATAGAGGTCATCATTCACCCGCAGTCCATTATTCATTCCCTGGTGCAGTTCAGGGACGGGTCCATGAAAGCCCAGATGGGCCTGCCCGATATGAAGCTGCCCATACAATACGCTATGGGCTACCCTGCCAGGCTGTCCAACGATTTCAAAAGGTTCAGCTTTAAAGATTATTCCAAGCTGACCTTTGAGCAGCCGGATGCCAAAACTTTCCGGAACCTGCAGCTGGCTACGGACGCGATGTACAAAGGGGGCAATATGCCCTGCATCATGAACGCAGCGAATGAAGAGGTGGTGAACGCCTTCCTTAATAACCGTGTCGGGTTCCTGGAAATGACCGACATCATCGAAAAAACGATGGAAAAGGTCAGCTTTACCGAGCAGCCCGGCCTGGAAGAGCTGGAAGCAGCCAATACGGAAGCCCGGAAAGTCGCCCTGCAGTTCTTAAAACAAAGCCCTCTCTATTCCTAAACCCTGAATATTCTTAAATGGATACACTGATCTCTGTAGCACAGTTTTTGTGCGCGCTGTCTCTGCTGGTTATCCTGCACGAGTTCGGACATTACTTCTTCGCGAAGCTGTTCCGGACGAAAGTAGAAAAGTTTTACCTGTTCTTTGACTTCTTATTTCCCCTGTCCAA
Source organism: Edaphocola sp. (assembly GCA_037190225.1). GTDB lineage: Bacteria > Bacteroidota > Bacteroidia > Chitinophagales > Chitinophagaceae > MKSF01. The sequence continues at coordinate 58,052 of JBBCJL010000011.1, forward strand.
TGTGCTGCCCTTCTCATTCTGGAAGAAAAAAATAGGCGAAACGGAATACGGCATCGGCTGGTTCCCGCTGGGCGGCTATGTGAAAATAGCAGGAATGGTGGACGAAAGCATGGATACGGAACAAATGAAGCAGCCGCCGAAACCCTGGGAGTTCCGGTCCAAAAAAGCCTGGCAGCGCCTGCTCATTATGCTGGGCGGCATCATCGTAAATATACTGCTGGCGTTTATCATCTACGCAATGGTGCTCTTCACATGGGGAGAAAAGAAGCTGCCGATGTCCGAGCTTAAAAACGGTGTGATGGTGATAGACTCTTTTGCTATGGAATTAGGCTTCCGGGACGGAGATGTGATCAAAAAAGCCGATGGCAGGGATATCCTGTATTTCTCTTCCCTGATGCGCGATGTCCTAATGGCCAGGGACATTACAGTCAGCAGGAACGGCAGGGATACCGTCATTAAGATGCCTGTCGACCTGATAGGACAGCTCAGCAATAAAAAGGACCTGTATCCTTTCTTCGAGATCCCGTTCCCGGCCATCATCCGGAGCGTGGAAAAAAATTCAGGAGCGGACCGGGCACATTTGCAGCCACTGGATGAGATCGTTGCCATCAATGAGCAACCGGTAAGGCATTTCTTTGATTCCCGCAGTAAACTGCAGCAGCTGAAAGGCAACGAGGTTACGCTTCGCATTAAAAGGGACAGCCAGCTGCTTACGGTCCAGGCACAGATATCGGATTCCGGCACCCTCGGCTTCATGCCTGCCGCACCGTCCAAGATAGCGGATTATGAAATGCTGGGCTATACGTATGATATAACAAAGTACGGGTTTTTCGAATCCTTTCCCGCCGGGGTAGCGCTTACCTGGGACCGGCTGGCCGGCTATGTGGGCCAGTTCAAGAAGATACTGAATCCCCAGACGGGGGCCTACAAGGCCATGGGCGGCTTCGCCTCTATGTCCAAGATGTTCGGACCCACCTGGAACTGGGAACAGTTCTGGCATATGACCGCCTTTATCTCCGTCATACTGGCCTTTATGAACCTGCTGCCCATACCCGGGCTGGACGGCGGCTATGTGCTGTTCATCCTTTACGAAATGATCACGGGCAGGAAGCCTAAGGATTCTGTCCTGGAAAAGGCCACGGCCATCGGCCTGCTCTTCCTGCTGTTCGTAATGCTGTATGCCAACGGCCTGGATATTTTCCGGGGACTGCGGCGTTAATCGGCGATGACCTCCCTATATTATACCATCAGGATAAAGGCTGTACTTTCCGGTACAGCCTTTATTTTTTGCAATGAATAACTACTGCTATTTTGTTACGGCCAAGCGGCCTGACTGCTATAGCCCAATATCAGGCCTGGGCATTCTCGCTGATTGCTATGTACGTCCCCGGTAAAGAAAATAGCAGGTCAATAAAGTGATATTGACAAGCACGGAAAAGGCATTGGAAAGAATAATAGGCCATTCCTCCATTATAATTCCATAGACGACCCACAATGCCACGCCTGCCAATAAAATGCCGATCATTACCGGGGAAAGGCTTTCTACATCCTTTTCCCTTATCACTTTTATTAACTGGGGGACCATTGAAACGGAAGTGCATATTCCTGCAATAATTCCAATTATAATTACCATACAGCCGGTTTAATATAGGTAAAGAGGACCGGGGCGCTATTTGTTGACTACCTAAAGTTAATCTTTTGAACAGGAGACATTACAGCTTTTAATTTCGCAGCCTGCAGATGCCGGAACTGACTGAAAAATTTAAAATACCTATCCATTAACAGTGTTATATACCGGGAAGGCCTCCCAATGCAAGCGTTTATTTCCGGTCGTGCCGGGCAGGCAAAAAGCCATTAATATACTTCCAGTTCCAAAGTATCAAATATTCTTACCGGCCCGTCAGGTCTTGCTCCTTTCACCTGTAATGCTATTTTCATTCCGGGTGTCAGTTGCTGCAGAATAACTTCCAAACGGGAATCAAAATAAGGTCCCCTGTTGGTATACTGCGCTATCGCTGTCTTTCCCTTGAATATAATAACATCGAATGACAGAATAGAGATTCCGGTATACCTGTAACCATCCAGCCTGACTGTCAGCCCCTTCTGCAGCTTCAAGTAATGAAGCGGTATCCGGCCCGGCTCACAGTAAGTTCCAACGCATACTTTCGGGTCAGGAGGTCTTTTAGCATAAAAAGTATCTCTTGCCACGATCTTATTGCTTCGTCCGTCCATTAATCCCAACATTACTATTCCTTCTTTTTCCGGAACTATCCATCCTTTTGGATCCGTCCACCAGCCGGTAGTCTCTTTTCCTATAGCTACCATCCTGTAATGCCGGTAAGGATACTGCAGCGTATCCCACAGTATTTTTGTTCCGACCACAGTAAATACCGTAGTATCAAACTCCGAATACAGCGTGCGCTGTGCCGAAGCCCCGCTACCCGCCAGAACAGCAAGCAGCAACAGCAGGATCATCCTTCGTAACATAGGCTATAATTGATGGTGCACATATCTTTTCAGCTTCTCATACATCTGCCGGTCTACGGGCAGGGTCAGCGGGCATGCTTCCGTTACCGGCACCCAGTCGGCTTTCAGGATCACGCTGTCCTTTATTTCCAGCGCTTCCGGGTTCAGGATATCCGCCATGAAATACAGCATAACGATCTGCTTATTGTTCTTTGCCAGGGAAGGCACAAACCTTTCCTGGATATAAAAGCTCTCTTTCACCTCCACTTCCAGCCCCAGCTCCTCCCGGAATTCCCGCACCAGGCAGTCGACAGGCCCTTCCCCGTATTCCAGTCCGCCTCCCGGCAGCTTGACCACCAGGTGACCCATAAAAGGCTCATGGAGCACCAGCAGCTTCCCATCCCGCAGGCAAACCGCATACACCCTTACATTAAAACCGTCCAGCATAATTATTTTTTTCCTGAACAAATATATCATATTCTTCCGGTTCCGGTGACAGTTGTTTTCCGCCGTCTGCAATTTTAAACGTACCTTTATACGAATTTTTTTTACCGGAACAGATATGAAAAAACACCTGCTGATCGTTATGTGCAGCCTGGCTGCTATGACTGCCAGGGCACAGACCGCTACAGACAGCCTAATCAACGCAGCCACCCGCTATATTGACAAGCAGGAATACGACAAGGCGATAGACATATATACCACAGCCCTGAAAAAACAACCCGGGCAGTCACAGCTGCTCAGTAAAGCAGCATCCGCTTACCTTATGAAAGGTGATTACGGGAATGCCGTGCTATACAGCGACAAAGTGCTGGAAAGCACTAATGAATACCGCCTTGAAGCCTACCTGATCAAAGGCTCCGCCCTTGACCTGGACGGAAAGGATGAGGCCTGTATGGAGACCTTTAAGGCCGGCATCAAAGAATTCGGCTATCATCCCCTGCTCAGCTACAACCTAGCGTTCAATTATTACAAGAACAAAAACGTTACCGAAACTATCAATATACTGGAACGCAGCATATACAGGACGCCCACGCATCCCGGAAGCCATCTGCTGCTCGCCAATGCCCTGCTGAAGCAGAACAAGCAACCGGAAGCCCTGCTGGCATTATATTATTTCCTGCTGCTGGAGCCCAATACGGAACGAAGCATTACCGCCTTCTCCCTTATCACCGAGATCTTTGACAGCAGGATCACCACTACAGCTGATAATGAAATAGAGATCATAACGGACCTTTCAGCCGAAACACAATTTTCCAATATCGACCTGATGCTCTCTTTACTGGTCAACCAGCAGTTTTCCGAAGCCAACAGGAATAAGACCGGCTTTGACCGGTACCTGGATTTTACTTCCGCCATATTCGGCGTGCTGTCTCCCGATACCGCCAAAATGGATAATTACAGCATCTGGTGGGACCTGTACGTGCCGTTTTTCAGCGCGCTGGGACACTCCGGCCAGGTGCAGGCCTATTGCTATTTTACAACCCAGGCACTGAGCAAATCTTCGCTGGAATGGATCAGGAACAATCCCGCCGCGTTCAGGGAGTTTTCCGAATGGGTCAACAGCGGGGGAAAAGAGCAATAAATAAGGGATTTTGACGGACCGGCATCAGCTTGTATTACGGAATCAGCGATTGATTAATAAACTCAAACAGGTGCAACATAATGATCTATAATAATAGATACTAAATATTGTGATTAATATTAGGTGTTACTATTATTCACACCATTTCAAAAAAAGAGTGAGCAATCAGAAAAATTGCTCACTCTTTATAATTTACTTTCAATCATTATCTATATACTCTTTTCCTTTTGAAAAGAATGTGGTAGAATAATACTATATACGGTATTATAGGAGCAGTGAATCTAATAACAGATTTTTGCTGCCTGGTTAATTCAAAATTATCCATTTCGTTAAAACTGAAATATATTAGCGATATATGAATAACTATAGCAATAGTGGCAAATATTATCATAGCCTAAGGGGGTTTTATCAGTTAATATTTTGATGCGATTATGATACAAGATGCAGAGATAGAATAGCGCTTGTACCAGTCATGTCCATACCCTGAATAATCTATTAATTGCATTGCATAGGAATAAATGTATTCAGGAATATAATCCAACATACTAATATAAAAAATATTAATTATTTCAGACAGTTAAAATTAATAGCTATCTATATAAGCAGCAAAGCAATCATATAGCAGGTGTAAGAGATTCCTGGCATCCGTTCGGAATGATCGCCCTCCTAAGTACATTTATAGCAAAACGGTCCCTGGCTCCGCAGAGAGTACAAATCAATGAAACGTATCTGTAATAAAAGGCGTTTCCTGTAAGCAGATAGCCACTCACCTGCAACCGAAAATAAAAAAGAGAGGCTGCTTTTTAAGCAGCCTCTCTCCTATAATTCGTAAGAATTATCATATAGCTTATTTGGTCCAGATAGAAGGATTATCAGCACCGCTCATACCGAAATTGTTGATGCTGCCATCGGAAGACTGCACCCTGTATCTCAGGATCAGGCGTCCCTGTAAGCCGTAATATCCTTCGATATCAATATGGCCTTTACCTTCGATCTTTTTAATATCTTCTCCGTCAGCCAGGTCCTGCAGCGGTATATAAAGCGTGTCACCTTTTACATTGGCCTTTACAGTAGCGTCAAAAAGGTTGTAAAAATTCCTGATCTCTACCTGGTCTATGGAAGCGCCGTCCTCAACGGCACAGGTATAAGAAATAGGACCACTGCTGGATCCTGCTTCCGCTACACCCCATACGCCTTTGAATTTATCACGGGAGATAGTCTCGCAACGCTCTCCTTCATAACCGACCTGGCAGCTACAGGAACCATCATCATTACAAGCTCCGCTGTTAGCGCATACTACAGATTTACATCTATCTTCTTTACATGAAGTAAAAGTCATTGCGGACAATAATGCCAATGAGCCTACGGCAGAAAATAAAAAGTTTCTCATTTTATTGTAATAATAGAATTTTTAAAATGGCTAATTAATTTTTCCAGGAAAAAGAATGTGTCAACTTCTCCTTTTAGAAACTAAAAGTAAGCAAACTATTTTAAATAACAAATATTTGACTAAAAAAAATCCGGCCCTCCCCATATTGCTTCAATTTAATTTATTTTTATGAGCTAAAATAAGGACCTTTGTTACTTTAACATTGCAACATAGTCCATCTGAAAGTATGTACAGATTCATTGCCTTATTTTTATCTTGCTGCCTCCTCTTCCATACATCATTCGCAGGACCCAAAAGAGAGTTCAGAGCGGCCTGGATAGCCACCGTCAGCAATATAGACTGGCCTTCCCGCTCAGGACTATCGGCCCAGCAGCAGCAGCAGGAGTTCATCAATCATCTCAATTTCCTGAAGCAGTGCGGCTTCAACGCAGTGATCGTGCAGGTGCGTCCGGCGGCGGATGTGCTGTACGAATCCCAGCTGGAGCCCTGGAGCCGTTTCCTCAGCGGCAAGCAGGGACAGCCGCCTTTCCCCAAATATGATCCGCTGGAGTTCATGATACAGGAGGCGCACAAGCGCAACCTGGAATTCCACGCCTGGTTCAATCCGTACCGGGCGCTGACCAGCTCCACCTCCAACCCCAACCCCGAAAGCCATCCCACCCGGAGAAATCCCGACTGGATCATACATTACGGCAATAAGGGCTACTTTGATCCCGGCAATGCGCAGGCCCGCCAGCACATTATCAAGGTGATCATGGAGGCTGTCAGCAATTACGATATTGATGCCGTGCATATAGACGATTATTTTTACCCTTATCCCATTGCAGGCAAGCCCTTCAATGATGATGCCTCCTACGCGCTGACCGGGAACGGGATGTCCAGGGCCGACTGGCGGCGATCGAATGTCAATACCTTTATCTGGCAGCTGCACACCAATATCAAGCAGGCCAAGCCCTGGGTGAAATTCGGCGTCAGTCCTTTCGGTGTGTGGCGGAACATCAATAAGGACCCCAAAGGATCCAATACCGTTGGCGCCACTTCCTGCTATGACGACCTCTATTCTGACGTGCTGCACTGGGTGGATAAGAAATGGGTGGATTACGTAGCGCCCCAGCTCTATTGGGAGCACCGTCACAAAGTAGCCCCCTATGATGTCTTATTACCATGGTGGAAAGAGCATACCGGTGCCGCTCAGCTCTATATCGGGCTGGGCGTTTACAGGATGGTGGATGCCAAGCCCGGCAGCCGCTACTATGGTCCCGGCGAGATACTCAAGCAGATAGCGGCAGCCAGGGAAGCCAATGCCCAGGGCATCGTCCTGTACAGCATCAGGAGCTTCAGCAGGATCGGCACAGCTCTGCAGGACAGCCTTAAAATGAACTATTTCGGCTCCATCGCTCTGCCGCCTGCCTATACCGTACCCAATTACCTGCCTCCCAATGCTCCCCGGCTTATCGCTCAGATGAACGGCAGCCAGGCGCTGCTGAGATGGGATATAGAAAAGCACGACAAAATGCTGCCCGGCAGGCTGACATATGTGGTGTACAGGTTCAGGGAACAGGAGCAGATCAACCTCCAGAAAGCGGAAAACATCATAGCGCTTACCGTGGCTCAGAACTTTACCGACAGGGCATCCGCCCCCGGGTATAAATACGTGGTCACTACGCTGGACCGGTGCTGGAACGAAAGCGGCGCCAGCAATATCATCAGCCTCTGACAGCCGCAAAGCCTGTAATGACCTTATAAAGGTCAGCACGTTTGAAAAATTTGTTCTAAATTCGGCCATGTGAATACCCAGATCGAAGAAAACTATCTAAAGGCACTTTATCATATCTCTTTGCACAATGAAGGAGGCAAGATCAGCGTCAATGAGCTCAGCAGGCATCTGAATATCAAGATGCCCACCGTGAACAGCATGATGAAAAAGCTGAGCGATAAGGGCTATGTGACCTATGTATCCTACAAGCCCATTAAGCTGACCCCTACGGGGATGCTGACCGCGGCGCTTATCGTGCGCAAGCACCGGCTGATAGAAATGTTCCTGGTACAGGAAATGGGCTTCGGCTGGGAAGAAGTACACGATATTGCAGAGCAGATGGAGCATATACAATCTCCTAAATTCTTCGAAAAGATAGATGAGCTGCTGCACTATCCTAAATTCGATCCTCATGGCTCCCCTATACCTGACGCTAACGGACAGGTGGTATCCCTGAACGCCGTGCAGCTTTCCGAATGCGCTCCCGGCAGGACCGTACGCCTGGTAGGCGTCAGGGACAGCAGCGAGGAGTTCCTCCAGTATCTCACCGGCAAGCAGATCAAAATAGGCACCAAGATCAAAATAACGGGAAAAGAGGCTTTTGACGGCACAATGTACTGTGAAACCGGCAAAATGCAAATGGTATTCAGCAAGGTCATAGCGGACAAGCTGCTGGTAGAATAATTATGATCCTTCAGAAGCTGCCGCCGCATCCTCGTAACGTATGGTGAATATATCACCGGACTGGGTGGCAATCGTATTGGAGAATATCTCTTTTGCTTCCGCTTCAAATTCAGATATATGCTCATACCGGGATGAATAGTGTCCTATCAGCAGGCGGGCAACCCCTGCATTGCACGCGGTCGCCGCAGCCTGGTGGGTCGTGCTGTGGAACCGGAGCATCGCCTTATCCTCATCTTTCTTCAGGTAAGTGGTTTCGTGGTAGATGGTATGACAGCCCTGTATGTAAGGAATAAAGCTGTCTGTAAAGACCGTATCCGCGCAATAGGCATAGGTCGGCTCAGGCTGGGGAGCCGCGGTCACCCATTCATTCCTGATGACTTCCCCGTCTTTAGTGATATAATCTGTACCCTCTTTCAGCCGGGGATAGAAATAACGCGGGATACCATACTGCCTGCAGGCTTCGGGGATGATCTTCCTGCCGGTACTTTTGGCAGTGAATTTAAACCCGTGGCAGGGAATACGATGCGTCACGGGAAAACAGCTGACACTGTAATACGGGGTATCCAGCAGTATCCTGTGCTCGCCTGCATTGGCTATAGGATGAAAAAAAAGCGGGTAATTCAGTGTACCGCCACCGATGGACAGCTGTATCTGCAAGATCTGCTCCAGCTCAGGAGGTCCGTATATGTTCAGCGGTAACGCCCGGTTCAAAAGATTCATGGAAGTGACCAGGCCTATCAGCCCGAAATAATGATCACCATGCAGGTGACTGATGAAAATATGCTCTATCTTCCCCCATCCCATACCCAGCTTCTGCAGCTGCATTTGCGTGCCTTCCCCGCAGTCCACCATAAAATGCTGGTCCCTTATGGCCACTATCTGCGAAGAAGGCAGCCTGCCGTGAGCAGGTAAGGCGGAATTATTTCCCAGGATGGTTATGGTTATCATTCTTCTCCGAGTATATCTCTTTCCAGCACCTCCATATTGATGATATCGACCGCTTCCACCAGCGTAGGCGTGATATTCAGGCTTAAATGAAGACGTTCCTGCTTGATTTTATTAAATACTTCACTGTTCAGATTGGTAAATACAATAGAGCCGTTCATCCTGTTATAAACCCAGTCATGCAATTCCATCAGCGGTTCATTGGCCTCGATCTCGTATTTATGGCAGTTACTCAAATCAATAATGAAGTTATTTATGCCATTATGATCATTTTTCTGAATGCTTTGCATTAGGTTTTCTGTCATATTTGCATCCAATATGCTATTCTCGGGAATAATCTGCATATAGGTCTCTCTGGTATCAAATTTGAGTGTCATTATATAGCTATATTTATTAAAAATATAAGGGTTCTATGCGCCAAATATAAGTGTAAATATTTTAAACCCGTATTTGTAATGAGGGATTTTACTAAAAAGATATTGCATTATACTTTTGGCATATATACTTCTTAGATGGGTTTCAGTATTTTTAGTTTAAATTTTCATTGTAAATTATTTTCAAAAAATTGACAGCTTTTTATCAGGGAAAAACCTTACTTTTAATAATCATAGCGCAATTTTAGTTTAAAAAGTCAAATTGATATGGACGCAAACTTTTCATCAAAGATCAAAGATATCATCTCCAGCAGCAGGGAAGAAGCATTGCGGCTGGAAAACGATGTTATAGGTACAGAGCACTTTATACTCAGCATTATCAGGGACGGTGACAATATTGCCCTTCAGATACTGGAATCTGCAGGCATTGACCTCTATGAGCTCAAGAAAGAGATCGAGGATGTGGTAAGGAACAAGAGCGCAGAAAGGATCAATATCAATACACAGAGCATTCCTTTGACCCGCCAGGCTGAAAAAGTACTCAGGATCACCGTGCTGGAAGCCAGAACGCTTAAAAGCAAAATGGTTGAAGTGGAGCATATGATGCTTTCCATACTGAGGAACCAGGAAAACCCGGCCACACAGATATTACAGCAGCAGCACGATATGAGCTACGATAAATTCAAAAAGGAGCTGCTGGCCATCCTGGGAGAAACCCCCAAAGGTGAGTTCGGTGACAGTGAGGGAGAGGAATATGAGGACGAGACCAAGAATTACCAGCGTAAAAGCGCCCAGGGAAGCGGCGGGGCTACCAAATCCAAGACCCCGGTGCTGGATAATTTCGGGAGAGATATTACCAGGCTGGCAGAGCAGGGCAACCTGGACCCCATTGTAGGCCGTGAATCCGAGATAGAAAGGGTTTCCCAGATCCTGTCCCGCAGGAAAAAGAACAATCCTATCCTCATAGGCGAACCCGGTGTGGGTAAGACCGCCATCGTAGAGGGACTGGCATTAAGGATCGTGCAGAAAAAGGTATCCCGCGTGCTGTACAACAAGCGCGTGATCAGCCTGGACCTGGCGGCGCTCGTGGCAGGCACCAAATACCGGGGCCAGTTTGAAGAGCGTATCAAGGCCATTATGACCGAGCTTGAAAAGAACAGGGATATTATCCTCTTCATTGACGAGATCCATACCATCATCGGGGCCGGCGGAGCGTCCGGCAGCCTGGATGCGTCCAATATCTTCAAGCCCGCGCTGGCAAGAGGAGAGCTCCAGTGCATCGGGGCGTCCACCCTGGATGAATACCGCATGCACATCGAGAAGGACGGCGCGCTGGACAGGCGCTTCCAGAAAGTGCTGGTAGAGCCGCCAAGCGTAGAGGAAACCATTACGATACTGAACAATATCCGTCCCAAATACGAAGAATTCCATAATGTGGCGTTCGATGACGAAGCCATCAATGCCTGCGTGAAGCTGAGCGACCGGTATATGACCGACCGCCTGCTGCCGGATAAGGCCATTGATGTTATGGACGAGGTGGGCGCCCGCGTGCACCTGAAGAACATTGATGTACCCAAGCACATCATAGACCTGGAGCAACAGATAGAAGATATCAAGGCAGAGAAGATCAACGTGGTCAAAAAGCAGAAATATGAAGATGCCGCAGCCTTAAGGGATAAGGAAAAACGGCTGGAAGAAGACCTGGAGAAAGCCAAGAAGGACTGGGAAGAGGAAAGCAAGGAAAAACGTTACCCTGTAACGGAAGAGGATATCGCGGAAGTGGTCAGCATGATGACCGGCATCCCCGTGATGCGTATGGTGGAAGCGGAAAGTGAAAAGCTCCGCAGGATGGGCGAGGTGCTCCAGGGTAAAGTGATCGGCCAGAGCGAGGCCATCGGCAAGGTGGTGAAAGCCATCCAGCGTAACCGGGTAGGTCTGAAAGACCCTAAAAAGCCCATCGGCTCCTTCGTATTCCTCGGACCGACAGGTGTGGGTAAGACAGAGCTTGCCAAAGCCCTGGCCCGTTTCCTGTTCAACAATGACGATTCCCTTATCAGGATCGACATGAGTGAATATATGGAGAAATTCAGCGTGAGCCGACTGATCGGTGCGCCTCCGGGATATGTAGGCTATGAGGAAGGCGGGCAGCTGACGGAAAAGGTAAGGCGCAAGCCATACGCGGTCATACTGCTGGACGAGATAGAAAAAGCGCACCCGGATATCTTCAATATCCTGCTGCAGGTGCTGGACGATGGTATGCTGACGGACGGACTTGGCAGGAAAGTGGACTTTAAGAATACCATCATCATTATGACCTCCAACATCGGGGTACGCCAGCTGAAAGAATTCGGCGATGGTGTGGGCTTTGTTACCCAGGCCAGGTCGGCTTCCTCGGAAGAGAACAGCAAGGGCGTGATCGAAAGAGCCTTAAAACGCACTTTCAGCCCCGAGTTCCTGAACCGCCTGGATGACGTGATCATCTTCAATTCGCTTAATGAGGACGACATTGATAAGATCATTGATGTTATTATGGCGGATGTGCTGAAACGTATGAGAACGCTCGGCTATGAGCTTTCGCTGGAAAAAGACGCCAGGAACTTTATCGCCAAGAGAGGCTATGACCAGCAGTTCGGTGCAAGGCCGCTGCACAGGGCCATCCAGAAATATCTGGAAGATCCTCTGGCAGAAGAGATCCTGAATAAAACAGTCAAAGAAGGCGACAGCATCCTGGTAAAGCTGGATACGGACGGCGAAAAGCTCGCTTTCGAGGTACTGCCTGAAATAGACATAGATGTGGAGGCCAAAAAGGACCAGTAAGATACCTTCCTCCTGATTACATAATAAACAACCCTGCCGCTTTTATAAAGCGGCAGGGTTGTTTTATTTAACAGCTACCTTCCAGAAGATACACGGGAAGTATCCGGATGGACGGTACACCTTATCGTTCATTGGCAGGTCCCCCTGATGCTGACACATCCTCCATAGCCTTATAATACCTCAAGGAATGCCTTTAGCTGTTGCTTCTCTTCGGCTGTCAGGTGCAGGCTGTCCGGCGGCAGGGTCTGGAATTCCAGCTCTATGCCCAGGCCTGCCCCACCGCCATGATCATAGAAATCTATCACCTCATCAAGGGTCTGGTAAATACCGTTGTGCATATAGGGAGCGGTCTGCACGCTGGTCCGGACAGTAGGCGTTTTGAAAGAATACAGCTGGTACCCTATCCTGTATATATTATAAGCTCCGGAATCCGTATCCACCACCGCTTTATCCTTGGATAAGGGCACACCCAGCACTTCCGATTCGATCTTATCAAAATACGGCGGGACCGCGCCGTTAAACAAAGGCATAAAATGGCAGGTACCGCATTTAGCCTTTCCCATGAATAGGTTGAATCCTTTCACCTCCCTGGCGCTGAGGGCTGCGGCATCTCCTTTCATATACCTGTCAAAAGGCGTGCTCATCTGCTGCAGCGACCGTATATAAGCCGCTATCAAACGCTTCACATCCCGTTCCTTTATCTCTTCCTTACCCATAAGCTCCCTGAATTGCCGCTTCAGCGCCTTATCCTTGTTCAGCCTGGCCACCAATACCTGGAAGGCACCGCCCATTTCCTTCGCATTAGTGACCACATCATGGATCTGGTCTTCCAGGAAGGTGACCCTCCTGTCATAGAACTGCGCCGGCTGGTAAGCCGAATTGATAAGGGTAGGCGTATTACGGAGTATGGGCTTATCTCCCAGCAGCGTTGTATTGGTAGGGCGTCCGTCTGTGAATGCCTTAGCTGGCTCATGGCAGGACGCGCAATTCCTGGAAAGGTTTACAGACAGCCTCTTATCATAGAACAGCTTTTCTCCCAGGCGTACGTAAGGCGCCGTAACAGGTAAGGCATCGGAAGGCGCAAAGAACAGCACATCCCATTTATCATAATCGAACATATCCGCAGCGTCAGGAGCGATGAGCCTGGGAAAGGCCATTTCAAACGGGATCTGATGCTCCCTGTGAAAATCAACAAACGCCGCCGTGACCGGGTTGATATAGCGGCGTATAAAGACCGCCCTGTCGAAATCATCGAAAGATACGCCTTCCTGACCGGCAAACCGTGCCGCGCTGTCCAGCAGCTGATGTAATTTTTTGCCGTTCTCACCTACCAGGAACAGGATATCCTGTGTACCCCGCAAGGTGCTTACAGCCTCGGGCAGCGCATTCAGGATCACCGGTGAATCAAACCCGGCGATACCTTTGGCGATCAGCCTGTACATATTCAGCTTTAAGGCATCCAGCACATTGGAAGGCGTAAAGTGCACATCCTCCCGGTGCGCTTTTATCCTTTTGAGGTAGAATATTATATTTTCGATCTCGTTCCTGACCACATGTACGGAGATATCCTCTGCAAAGAGCGCTTCTTCCAGCACCTGGAATCCCGTAGGATACTTATACTCTCCCGGCATGCTCGGCTCACTCTCCAGTAAAGCCGGTCCGTTCAGCCTGGTGGCCGATTCCGTAAAAAAGTATTCTACCAGGGCCTCTATCCTTTTATAATGTGTCCTGGCCTCAAAAAAGCCGGCCTGTACGCTTTCCATATCATTGCGTGCCGTCCGCTCCAGCATTTGCTGTGTGACCAGCATCAGGCTGTCCAGCCGGGTATCCAGGTACCGGTCTATCTTCGCCTGGAAAGCCGCATCCTGCCTGAAGCTCCAGAAGCCCAGGCCTGCCACGCCTGCCAGTATGGCTATCAAAAAATATATTTTCTTCATGTCAGAATATAATATTAACGTGTGGTAATTGTTGCTTCCAGTAGGCGATGCGCTCCGGCGGTATGGGATTGCCCACGAGCACAAGGGTCCTGAGCGCTTTCATTTTCCGGATAGAGAGCGGCAGGTCTGTCAGCCGATTACCGCTCACCGTCAGCACCTGCAGGGCCTGCAGCTTACTGATATCCCCGGGCAATTGCTCCAGCTGGTTATTTGTCAGGATCAGCGCTTTGAGGCTCCGGTGCTGCTTCCTGATACGGGGCAGCCCTCCCAGGCGGTTATTGGCAAGATCTATATGAGTGACCGTAGGCACCCCGAAAAAGCCTTCCGGCAGGTAAGCAATATTATTATACGCCAGGTCCAGGACAGACAAAGCCCTGAACTGCGACCAGCTTTGCGGCAGGCTGAAGAGGGCATTGTGCTGCAGGTTCAGCACCCGGAGCTGCGGCAATTCCGTAATGCTTTCATGCAGGAACCCTATGTTATTCCAGGACACATCAATGGTATGCAGCGCTTTATTCCTGCTGAGCTCAGCGGGCAGCTCCGCAAGCCTGTTCCTATCCGCCTGTATAAATACAAGGCTGTCGCAGGCTGCAAGGCTGGCCGGCAGGTGCAGCAGCTTGTTTTCAGTAAGGGTAAGATGCTTCAGCTTTTTCAATGCAGCGAAGCCATCCGGCAAAAAAGTATAATTATTGCTTTTCAGGTCCAGCATCTCCAGGTTGGAAAAAGAAAGGATAGTATGATTAAAATAGTCCCTGTGCCCCACCCGCTGGCTGAAATATTTCACACAAAGGGGCGCTTGTATCGCTTCATTGATATTATAATAGGTTTTATCGGGGCAGGACTGTACCTGCGCAAAAAGGCTATAACCCTGCATAAGCAAGGTTATAGCTGTCAGCAATTTTGATATCTGCATTATTGTTTTACTATTTTTACAGTTGAAGATTGACCGTTGACGCTCACGGTAGCAAAGTACATACCGGCAGGCAGGTTCTTCATATCCACTTCAATTTGATTATTTCCTTTCTGCAGCCTCCTGGAGATCAGCCTGACATCAGCGCCGTTCACGGCAGTCACACTGATCACCGCGTTGCCTTCAAAGGCTACGTCCACGGCGATGCTTACGTTACCATCCGTAGGGTTAGGATATACATTGATGGCATTGATGGCTTTCAGGCCCTGAATATTCTTAGGCTCCTCCGTGCCGGTGGTATCCTTGATGGCTTCAGGTCCCAGGAATTCCTTACGCGCGATAACGATACAGGATTCCCTGTTGAATTTCACGAGACGGCCGGAGGCGTCCAGCTGCTCCGTAGCGTTGGAAGCAGAGGGATGCTGCATGGAAACGAACATATATTTATCATCCGGTGTCATGGTCATACCCGTAGGCTCACATCCTGCCGGGGTCACGGCAAACAGCTTTACCGCAGGCTCCATTTGCGTATGACATGGCGGCACCATCCAGATATGGTTCCTGCCGCCATCCTGGATAACATACAGGTTGCCTTTGGAATCAAAGGTCAGGTTATCCACACCACCCCTCCATTGCTCGGGAATGATATCATCTTCGGTCTTGATATTATAGATAAAATCACTGTTACCTACAAACACCTCGGTACGGCTCACTCTCATGCCTTCATCCTTGAAGCGGTACACGCGGCTGGATGCTTTGGAAGTAAAGTAGATCATAGAGTCCAGCGGGCTGATCTCCACGTCCTCGATCTGGTCAAAATTGGTAGCGCCTACCGAAGCGGCGAAAGAGCGCGCGTTATTACAGTCAGCCGGCGTAGCGTTCGGGATGCCCACCCATGAGCCGGTAGTGGCGCTGTTCAGCGGGCCATCCAGCTTCAGCACGTACAGCTGGCCTGCGGTGAGGTCTTCAGGATTATCGGCAATAAAGCGGAAGATATAGCCGGGATTCTCGTCATTACCCAGGTAAACGGTTTTGCGGTCCCATGGATTCACTACGCAATTCTCGTGCGACATCCGGCCGAGCTTCCATAATTTCTGCGGGCGGTTATTCCCCCTGTGGTCTCTTACAGTAGCTGTTTCCGGGTCCAGCTCTACCAGCCAGCCGACATCCTGGAAGCCGTCCCCGTTCACATCCGCGGAGGGGAGCGTTTCCTCTGCCGTAATGACAGTGCCCCACGGCGTTACCGTACCGGAACAGTTCCTTCCCGTACCATATACCACCGAAAAGTCCACCGGTGTGTTGTTGGTAACATTCCATACACTGTTAGCGGTATCAAAATTCAGGGTCATCATAGACACACCTGCAGCAGGCCAGGAGCCCAGCTCATGGTTCAGCGATAACCAGCCTTCGGTAGAGCTGGTACCGTTCTTAGGTACAAATCCTGTAAAGTCGAACAAGCCTTTTGTGACTCCTTCGTTCGGGTCGGTATAAGGGTCTCCTTCCTGTACCAGCATCTGGAAGGTATGTGTAGCAGGGATCCTCAGTGAATCCGGCTGTACGGAAGGCAATACGGAAACAAAGCGGGAAATGTGCAGGGAATCCAGGTGGCTGTCGCACTCCAGCGGCGCCAGGAATTCCGTAAACGCGATCTCTAGGTCGAAAGAGATGTCCGAACTGGATGGCCTGTCCTGGTGTATCTGCGCGGCGATCACGTTATTGCCCGTTACCAGCGCTGTCGGCGGTATGGTAAAGGTGAAATACGTGGACTCATTGGAACCGTCCACGGTACCGGTAGCCCAGGTCTGGTAGGTAATGGTACCTGCAGGCATATTATCCCTTACCACTTCCTGCCCGTTGATATAGATCACGGCGCCGTCATCCCTTCTGAGCTTTACCACCACCCGCTGGTTGCCGGTAGGCAGGGCGGTCAGGTTAAAGGAAGACCGGAAGTAGGTACATGGATATTTGGCGCCGGAGCTGGGACCAAAGCTCACCACCGTAGCTTCATTCCCGTCTCCGTATCCCAGTTCGGCAGGACCGCTGGCCCATGCCGCATCATTAAAGCTCACATCATACCAGGCGGTGCCCTGGTCAGAACCGTTATCCAGGTATTTCCATACGCTTCCTCTCGGGAAGACTATGGTCTCTTGTGTCAGTTGCGCCTGTGCTCCTATTGTGGTCAATAAGGCCAGCGCTGCGGTTGCATAAAATTTACGTATCATCTTTAGCGTTAGTTTTGATGACACAAAAATGACAATCTAATGTTACCGTTCCATTAACCCAGGATTACCGTAATCATAATTCTGCATAAATCCGGCATTGCAACGCACAGGCGGATTTACTTTGGGCTAAATGTCCGGGATTCTGTATTTTTAGGGTTTAAATATTACCAGAAAGGCATATCGTTCACTTTATTTTTTTCATTCCTGGGTTATGAGCTTTGTATTTCCGTTGTTTCTCCTGGCGCTTACCGCTGTCAGCATTCCGGTCATCATACATTTATATAACTGGCGTAAGTACAAGCAACTGAAATTCCCTGATACCAGCTTCCTGGAAAGCCTGATAACGGAAACAAAAAAATATGCCCGGATCAAAAACTGGAAATTACTGCTGCTGCGGATAGCGCTGCTTACCACGCTGGTACTCGGCTTTGCCCAGCCCTATTTTTCCAGAAACAGCCAGGCAGATACCAGCGTGAGCATCTATATTGATAATTCCTGGAGCATGTCTTACGCGGACGGGCAAAAAAGCCTGCTGCAGCAGAGCAAGGAGCAGGCCCTGGAGCTGCTGCGCAAGATACCCGCGGGGCAGCCTGTCCGGATGATCTCCAATAACAGCAGATCGGGATATACTACCAGGAGCGAGGCCGGGCAATGGATCAGCAGCCTTCAATATACCTTTGCCGCGCCGTCATTACCCGCCATTGCGGGCAGCCTGATCTCACCGGAAGACAAAGGACGCACCGAAATATACATGTTCTCGGACTTCCAGCAGCATACCGCCGTACCGGACAGCATACAGCAAAGCATCGGGAACCCCCATGCCTACCTGTATCTTATACCGGTCGCTACCGGCAAGACCCGGCCCAATATCTATATAGATACGGCCTATTTCCTCCAGCCGTCCATTGACCTGCAGCAGAATAATCCCCTGGTAGTCAAAATAGCCAATGCCGGCGGCGGGATACAAACCCAGCTGCAGGTGCAGCAGCAAGGGAAGCCCAGCTCCTTTTCGGCCATTCATACGGAAGAATCCACCTATACAGATACTATAGACCTCCGGTTCAATAACCAGGAATGGCAGTCCGTGACCCTGGCTGTCAATGACCATCCCGTATCCTTTGACGATACATTCCGGATCAGCTTTCGCAACCGGCAATCCCAGCACATAGCCGTCTTTCACAGCGGCCGGCTCAACAATTACCTGTGGTCCGCACTGCAGTCGTTCAATAAATATACGATAGCAGGCTATGATATACGGGAAGCAGGCAGCGCAGACATAAAAAACGCCGGTCTTATTATCCTTCAGGATGTCAGGGAAGTCAGCCGGGACCTGGTACGGCAGCTTGCAACATGGTGGGACCAGGGCAAACATATTGTATTCATCCCTGGCGAACAGCTTGATATTCCGCAGTTCAATGCGTTGATGGAGCCCGCAACCCATATCCGGGCAGAGGGATGGGATACCAGCAAGCAGGGGGTGTACAGCATATCATATAACCACCCCCTGTACAGCAATGTATTTGAGAAGATCAGTGAAAACGTATCGCTGCCGGTAACGCATAAAAGGCTCCTGGTGACGGCCGGATTGAGAAGCAATCCCCAGTACCTGATGACGTTCAGGGACGGTAAGCCCTTTATCAGCGTACATAAAATGGGCAATGGCCAGCTGACCTTCCTCGCCGCTCCTGTCAATACAGCATTCAATAATTTTCCTACCACGGAATATTTCGCACCGCTGCTTTATAATCTTGCACAAAGCAGCGGAGGACAGTCGTTCTATACTTTCGGGCCGGATAATACCGGGAATATCCTGCTGCCTAATAGTGAGAAAACCACCTGGAAGATACGGAACAAGCTGCACGAGGAGCTTATACCTGCCCAGAGACCTATGGGAAATGTCGTCAGGATCATGCTGGATAACAGCATTGAGCAGCCCGGCTATTATCAGCTGTATAATGATCTCCAGGCAGACACTTTTATGATAGCGCTGAATCATCATACCCGGGAATCCGTGCTCCGGTATGCAGATCCCCTGGCGTTGAGAGCGTGGTTTACGCACCCGGAACATATCCGGTCGGTCGCTGCTTCCGATGCGCTGTACAGCAATGCGCAGGAGGCGGACTTCCCGCTATGGAAAGCTTTGCTGATCATAGCCGCCTTATTGCTGGTCGCAGAGACCATAGTGGCAGTAAGGAACAAACCGTAAGAGAGCGCTTATGCTTTGCCGGTACCGGGATGGCCGGCTTCCCCGCCTTCCTGCCGGTCTTCTTCCCTATACGCTTCCAGCAACCGTTTCATGTCATATTCGGCATACCTGCTGGGCTCTATTTTTCCGTTCTTGTATTCTATATACGCCCTGGTGAATTCCGCTCCGATATACAGGATCACGGCAGAGAAATAGATCCACATCAGGAAAACGATCACAGAAGAGGCGGCGCCGTACAGTGATGCGATCTTATTATTCGCGATATAGATGCCGATCACATATTTGCCCAGCATGAAGAGCAGGGTTGTCAGGAAAGCTCCCGGCCATACTTCCCTCAGCTTGATCCGTACATCCGGCAGCAGCCTGAATATAGTGGTGAAGAGCACGCTGAGGACAAGGAAGATCACCCCGTTGTTGATCAGGCTGAGCATGCCGCGTGATATCTCCGGGATAAGATCATTCAGCTGGAGCAATTCCAGCAGGTTTTCACTGATGGCCATAACAATGGTATTCACCAGCAGCGATACGATCATCAGGAAGCCCAGCCCGATGATCATAGAAAACGACAGCAGCCGCGTGATGACCACCTTGATAATGCCCTTCTTCTGCTTTACCTTCACTCCCCATATAAAGTTGAGGGAATCCTGTATCTCCGTAAATACCCCCGTGGCGCCCATAACAAGGGCTATAATGCTGATCAGCCTGGCAAAAAATCCGGACTGGTCACTTTGCAGCCCCAGCACCAGCTTTTGTATCTGCTCCGCCGTGCCGCTGCCCATAATATCTTTTAAAGTATCATACATCTGTCCTTCTATGGCCTGCTGGCTGAACAGATTGCCGGTGATGAATATCACGATAAAGAACATCGGTCCCAGAGAGAAAAGGGTATTATAAGCTAAAGCCGCGCTCAGTTTCATTCCTTTATCCGTCACAAAACCATTGACCGTATTGGTAAGTATCTGCTTATATTTTCTGAACACCCGTATTATTTTTTCTTTCATCTGACAGTAACACGATTTTATATTAACTTTGGTGTTGGAATAAGTAAAGTTAATATTAAACAATACAAAGTACCAAAGAGTTGTATTGTATTATTTTTCAACCATGAAAATAGAAGAAGAATTAAAATCCAGGAAGATCACCGATGAATACCAGAAATTATTCCTCAATATCCTGTTCTCCGCCAGCTGGCTGGAGGACAAAACCGCACATATATTTAAGTCCGCCAATATCACCAGCCATCAATATAATGTGCTCCGGATATTGAGAGGCAGCCTGGGCACACCGCTCCCGGCATTCGAGATACAGAGCAGGATGATATCCAAAAATTCAAACGTTACCCGGATCATAGAAAAGCTGGTAGCGAAAAAGCTGGTCCATAAAAAATTCAATGACAATAACCGGCGTATGATAGAGGTGACCATCACGCAGGAAGGGCTGGATATACTGAAGCAGCTGGATGACGTCATTCCTAACAATTATGCGGGCCTGTTCAATAACCTATCCAGAGAAGAGGCCGATTTATGCAGCGAGCTGCTGGATAAAATAAGAGAGTAAGCATGAATGCGATCTATATCAGGAGCTTCAGCAATTACCTGCAGCTGGAAAAGCAGCATTCACCTCATACCGTGGAAAACTATATCAGGGATGTCGAATGCCTGAGCACATTCGTGGAAGATAAGGACCTTACCACCCTTACCACCCAGGACCTCAAACATTTTATTACCTATGCCGGCGAAACGGAGCTGGCCACTGCTACCCTGGCGCGGATGCTCTCCGGCATCAAATCCTTTTATGGCTTTATGGAGCTGGAGGGCCTCATAGAGGTCAATCCTACGGAGCTGCTGTCTGCACCCAAAGTAAGCAGGAAAATACCGGATACGCTTTCCGTTACGGAAGTAGAGGCCTTATTGCACACTTTCGACCTGTCTTCGGCAGAGGGACAAAGGAACAGGGCGATCGCGGAAACGATGTACGGATCCGGGCTGCGGGTCAGTGAATTACTGGATCTTAAGATCTCCGGTCTTTACCTGGAGGCAGGCTATATCCGCATTACAGGTAAGGGGAATAAAGAGCGGCTTGTACCCGTTGGGGACAGCGCGGCGCGGCATATACAGGTATATAAAGAGCATATAAGGGTGCACAAGACCATCCATCCGCAGCATACGGATACGCTCTTCCTCAACAAACGGGGTACAAGGCTGTCCCGTGTCATGGTCTTTTACATTATCAAGGAGGCGGCACGCAGGGCCGGGATCGATAAGAATATCTATCCCCACACGCTGCGCCACAGCTTTGCCACACACCTGGTGGAGGGCGGAGCTAATCTCCGCGCTGTACAGGAAATGCTGGGGCATGCCAGCATCACCACTACGGAGATCTATACCCACCTGGACACCCGTTTTTTAAGGGAGACGCTTCAGAAATATCATCCCGGCTTCTGACCGTCATTCCAGGCTCCGGCCATTGCTTTTATATTCAAAAATTCCTCCCTGCATTTTTTTGCGGCCACATACCCCACCTCAAACAGCTCTTCGATCCGCTGTGTCTCGAACATAGTGTAATTATTGATGCCGTCCGGCTCCAGGTACAGCGTACATTTGGCTTTGGCTTCGGGAGGGAGCTGCGAGCTGGTGATCCTGATGATCCTGCCGATAAGCTTCTGGTAATTCATACTGCCTTCCACCTTATTGATGGGGTTGACATTCACCCCTATCACCATATTGCAGGTGCTCACAATCGGGTCCAGCGGAAAATTATTTACCAGTCCCCCGTCACACAGGTAGGTATCCTTGTACAGCACCGGCTGGAAAATAAGCGGGAAGCTGCAGGAAGCCTTGACCGCGAGCGCCAGGTCTCCTTGCGTAAAGGTCAGCTCTCTCCCGTTGGTCAGGTCCGTAACAGTGGTATAGAACGGGATCTTCAGGTCTTTGAAAGAATTGTGCGGAATATATTTCCTTATGATCCTGTCCAGCAGGTTGGTATTGAAGAGCCCGCCGCCATTCCTTAAGGAAAGATAGGTATAGGAAAATATACGTTCCTTCCTGGCATAGTCCAGTATCTGGTAAGGCGTATATCCCTGCGCTATAAAGGCGCCTATCAATGCCCCGGCGCTGGTGCCGGAGATGGCATGTATCGGTATCCGGAGCTCATGCATGAAATGCAGCACGCCCAGCTGGGCAAGCCCTTTGAAGCCGCCCCCGGATAAAACAACCCCGATCTTGTCGTTCACGATCATATGACCACTTTTTGAAACACCATTTATATCTTTTATACCAGCATGCCTATCACTCTTTCGAGTGTCCTTGCCAGTATATCCACCTCAGCTTTGGTATTATATAAGGCAAATGAGATCCTCAGAGTACCCGGTATCCCGTAGTAATCCATAATAGGCTGGCAGCAATGATGACCGGTCCTTACAGCTATGCCCTTTTTATCCAGCAGCTCACCGGCATCAAACGGGTGTATGCCTTCGATGACCAGGGACAAGGCCCCGGCCTTCGGCTGGGAAGCGCCCAGCACCTTTACCCCGCCGATCTTTCCCAGCTGCTCCTTAGCGTAGGCTATCAGGTCATGCTCATAGGCTGCTATGGCTTCAATGCCGGCCCGCTCCACGTATTCAATAGCCGCGCCGAGCCCTATGATGCCTTCTATATGCGGCGTACCGGCCTCAAACCGGAACGGGATATCCCCAAAGGTAGTGGTATCTACCTGAACCGTCTTTATCATAGAGCCCCCGGTCTGGTAAGGCGGCATCTGCTCCAGCCATTTCCGCTTACCGTACAGAACACCTATGCCGGTGGGTCCGTATAGCTTATGCCCGGAGAATACCAGGAAATCCACATCCAGCTGCTGCACATCCACGCGCATATGCTGAACAGCCTGCGCAGCATCCAGCATTACAGGCACATTATGGCTGTGCGCGATGCTGATAATATCTTCTACCGGGTTAATGGTGCCCAGCGTATTGGACACCCAGGTAAGGGCTACCATCCTCGTGCGGTCTGTTATCATACCGGCATACTGCTCCATATCCAGCACACCTTCCTCATTGAAATCCACTACCTTCAGCACCGCCCGGTGCCGCCTGGCACATTCCTGCCAAGGCACGATATTGGCATGATGCTCCATCCTGGAAATGATGATCTCATCACCCTCCCGTATGGCCAGCTGCCCGAAAGAGAAGGCCAGCAGGTTGATGCTGTCCGTGGTCCCTTTCGTGAAAATGATCTCGTCCGGGGACTGCGCGTTGATGAATCGCTGCACCGTGCGGCGTGCCTGCTCTTCCGCATCCGTAGCGCGCTGGCTCAGGAAATGCACGCCCCTGTGCACATTGCTGTTGTAGGTTGTATAATATTCCACAATGGCATCAATCACCTGCTGTGGCTTTTGTGTGGTAGCTCCGTTATCGAAATAAATTAGATCGTTATTATATATTTTCTGGCTGAGAATAGGAAAGTCATCCCTTAACTTTTCTATTTCAGCAGGATTTGAGATATTTGTCATTACTTTGCGCAATTTATTCTTAATGATTATCGTTCGGTAGTCAGTTACAAAGTTACCACTTAGTCCAAAGAAAACGTTCAAAAGCAAATTATAAAATGCATATCTTAATATTGACCAATAGGATCCCCTACCCCCTTAAAGACGGCGGGAGCCTGGCTATGCATTATTTTATAGAAGGTTATATAGAGGCGGGTATAAAGGTAAGCCTGCTCGCGATGAATACGACCAGGCATTATGCAGATACGGACCGGCTTCCGGCTATATACGGGCAGCTTGAACATTTCAGGGCAGTGGATGTGGATAATCGCGTGACTGCCTGGGGAGTGCTGGTAAACCTTTTCCGGCCGGGAAAGTCCTATAATATACAGCGCTTCGATAACGCCCATTACCGCGCTGCATTAAAAGAGCTGCTCACGTCACAGCATTTTGACTTTATACAGCTGGAAAGCCTGTATCTTACCCCTTACATCCCGACCATCCGGGAGCATAGCAAGGCCGCAATTATATTACGCTCGCACAATATAGAATATAAAATATGGGAGCGGCTGTATCTCCAGGAACGGAAGCCCTTAAAAAAAGCGTACCTCAGGCTGCTGACCCAAAGACTGAAGCAATACGAGCTGCAGCACCTGGACGATTATGACATCATATTGCCGATCTCTGATGTGGACCGGGATTTTTACCTGATCCAGAACGTAAAGGCACCGCTCTATACCCAGACCTTCGGGATCAAGATCAGCAACCAGCCTACGGTGCAGGATATCACACCGCCGGACATAAAGCTCTACCACATCGGGGCGATGGACTGGCAGCCCAACCTGGATTCCGTGAAATGGCTGATGGACGAGATCATGCCGGAAGTCTACAAAACGCATCCCCATGTCAAACTTTACCTGGCGGGACGGAATATGCCGGCTTCGCTGATGCACCATACGGCTCCCAATGTCATCGTAGTGGGAGAAGTGGAAGATGCGTACGAGTTTGAAAAGGACAAGCACATATTGCTGGTTCCCATTATGAGCGGAAGCGGTGTCCGTATCAAAATATTCCAGGGTATGGCCATCGGCAAAGCGGTCATTACTACTCCTATAGGTGTAGAGGGCATAGATGTTTCACACAAAGAGCATTTACTGGTAGCTGACAACAGGGAAGAATTCATAAAATACATCAGGCTGCTCCTGGACAAACCGGAAGAGATCCGGCGGCTGGGCTGCAACGGTGCGCGCACGATACGGGAACATTACAACAGGGACCTGCAGATAAAGGGATTGCTGCAGTTTTTAAAACAACACCTCAACTGACCGCCCGGCCTATGGTACACTACTGGATAAAAAAATCGCTTTATGCGCTGGTGGTACTCTGGGGTATCATCACGCTGATCTTCTTTTTATTCAATATTGTGCCTTCCGACCCGGCAAGGCTCACGCTCGGGCAACGCTCGGACCTTGCAACGCTGGAAAACGTCAGGAAAGAGCTGAACCTTGACAAAAGCATCCCCGAACGCTACCTGCTGTATCTGAACGACCTTTCTCCAATAAGCATCCACGACACATCCAGCCTGCACCAGTATAATATCAAAGGCAGCCTCCGGCTGGGCAGCGCCGGAACGCTCGTTTTAAAGCAGCCTTACCTCGGGAGAAGCTACCAGACTAAAAGGCCGGTATCTGAGGTCATAGCGGAAGCGCTGCCCGGCACGGTCATACTGGCGGTTTCCGCCATGCTGTTCGCTATCATCACCGGGATATTATTAGGGCTCCTGGCCGGCATCAGGCAGGGTACGGCCTGGGACAGCAGCGCCATCTTCACCAGCATTTTAGGCATATCGGCACCCTCTTTCTTTATGGGGCTGGTCATAGCGTATGTGTTCGGGTTTCTCCTGAAGCCATACCTGGGCCTGCCAATGACGGGCAGCCTGTTTGAATACGATACTTCCGGCATACAGCGCATCAGCTTTAAAAACCTTATCCTCCCCGCATTTACGCTGGGCATACGCCCTATGGCCATCATAGCGCAGCTGACACGCAGCTCCATCCTGGACGTTTTACACCAGGATTTCATCAGGACAGCCTATGCCAAAGGGCTTTCCAGGAGACGCGTCATTTTCAGGCATGCCTTACCCAATGCCCTGAATCCCGTCATAACAGCCGTCAGCGGCTGGTTTGCGGAATTGCTGGCAGGCTCTTTCTTTATTGAGTATATCTTCAGCTGGAAAGGACTCGGCAAGCTGACCGTGGACGCGCTCGATAAGATGGATTTCCCCATCGTAATGGGCAGCATCATTGTAAGCGCTTCCGCGTTTATCATCATCAATCTGCTGACGGATCTGCTGTATGCCAGGGTTGACCCCCGCATCAGGCTGGACGCCTAAGCCGCGGCAGTACACCGTTTCCAGATATCTCTTATTGGGTTGCTGGAGAAGCACCGACAACAGGAAACAATACATCCGGCGGTAAAAGGGACAATCCGTAACCAGAGAAGGGCTGCCCTTTCTCAGCTCCTGAGAAGCTATCAAATTTAATTGATTATCTCTATAAGCTACAAAGCCATTATATGGAAGCCGTAGAGATAAGCTATAAAGTATCACAGAGATCCCTCACATCCCTTCGGAGTGACCAGACAATATCCTTTGGCAGCGAAAACATTCCCCGGCTCACCTGGAGGATACCTGCATCGAAACATATCTGCAATAACAGGTTGTTCCCTATAAGCAGATAGTCATTAAAATTTATAATTGAAGCCTAGGGACATCATCTGCTTGATCTGCCACCAGCCCAATCCTCTGACAGGCTCCCTTTTCTCTATCATATTACCGGTGCCATCGTCCACAAACCTGTAGTACGGCACATCATTGTCGTATATGGCCAGCACGCCGATATTGAAGCTGAAGTATTTATAGAATTTGAAGGAGAGCTGGTTATCCCACATCACATCTATATTGCCGGGATTGTCCTTTTTGACCACAACACCGTTCAGCTCCTGGTCCTTAGCCAGGTAATTGCTGTACAGGTCCAGCCTGGTCTGGTAAGCGATATTCTCTGTGATCTGCTTCTTATATCTCGCTGTCAGGTAGGCACCCAGCTCAAAGCGTATGGTCTTATCAAAGGCCACCCCGAACGCTCCTTCCGGCAATTTGGTGGTATAATATTTATCCACATAGGTAAGACGGGAAGCCAGGGGAGAGAAGAATATGCTGATCTCCTCGCCCCTCCGGTATTCAATACCCGGCGCCAGCGTGGCATACAGCGGTGACAGGAACCTGGAAGTGCTGAACGTATCCCAGCCGGCCAGGTCATAATTATACGCTTTTGTAAACTGTGTCCTGGCATTGAATAATGTAGTGAAGAACAGATTGCCGCTGTCCGTCAGGCGGTACCCGTATTTCGAGGTCAGGTCTATACGGTCATCTATCTTTCTCGGGATGAAGTCATTGGAGAAAGTATAAAGCAGGCCGTATGCCATATCCAGGTTGTTGGTCCATAAATGCCGGCCGTTATACCTGGTCAGCGTGCCGTAGAAGAGGCTGCTGGCCGTAAAGGAGGCCAGCTCACCCCCTGCCTGCCAGTTATGCAGCAGCGCCTGGTTGATTCCCAGGTGAAAATTGCCGTCATATAACCAGGCAACGGTATCAATATTGGTGCTGGCGATCACTTTCTTATTCAAAAGCTTTTCATATTCCTTTACTTCCTTCTGGGCAAAGGCGCCGCCCCATATGGATAATAGCAGCAGGGTCGTAAAAATTCTTTTCATTTTATATGTAAGGTTATAGGTTACGAAGTATGATAACACACTCAGCAAATACTATGCCTAATGAGCTTCTACAGGTGTTAAGGCCTGTATTTTGATAATTTCAGTATTTTCTGAGCGTCTGTTTCACTGATGAGCGCATACCAGCCTGCCCCCGTTTCCTTTACATATTTCTGCACGATTTGATAACCGGTAAAAGATCCGATATTGCCGGGACTTTCCTGTGGCATACCCGTGGTAAAAGGGCCATCGCTGACAAAGCGCAGCACCTGCTGCATATTCCTGCTGAATAAATAGTCATTGGATGTAAAAAAGTTATAGATATCCGCTTCATGCTTCCTGCACCACTCCAGCTGCTGCTCCGTAAAGCCGAAGCGCATATGCTCCTGTACCTGTGGCGTAACAAGACCGAGGAAATACTGCATCTTTCCCTGCTCGATCATCATGGTCAGCAGGTCCTTATCATGAGGCTCGAACGGATAAGCGTCCTGGTAAAGTACCTGGGCAGCCATGACCGGAGCGTATGCTTTCCTGAACCGGGGAATGACATATTCAGGGATGCCGATCTGGTAATACGGGTTAAAATTTTCTCCCAGGAAGTAATCCAGGCAGATGGTCAGCGTGTTATTGCTTCCCAGCACCACCATATTGCTTAAGCCCGAAACAGCATAGTATATCTTATCCGGAAGCGCTATGCCCGTATCGTAATATTTAATATACCGGAAAGTGGTGGTCAGGCTGCCTGTAATATCGTCTGTGGCAGGAAAGGCCTGGTTGACGGTATCCAGCAGGCTCCTGTAATCCTTGTGGGTCAGGAAGATCTTTATGCCTTCGGCATTGGTAGCGGAATCCCGCAGGGAAACGGTGCCTGCCGCCAGTGTATCCAGGTAAAAGGCCAGGTATTGCGGGTATCTGGAGCGCAGGGTTTCGAGCCCGGCTTCCAGGTGCGCGGTATCCAGGCGGGAAAAGTCCTTGTAAAAATCATAGGCAGTCACTTCCACCTGTACCTTTGAGATATCCGGTCCGCTGTCCCTGCAGCCTGTACACAAGGGTAATGAGAGCATCAAAACAGCTATTAATTTTTTCATTCCTGCCTGGTTTTAATATTAAAAATTATCCGGCTGCAAAGCTAATAAATTATACCATAACATTCTTTTCTTGATGTAACTTTGCGTTATTCAACATACACACATCTTTTCCTGATAAGCAATGTACACACTTACTTCTTCTCAACGCAAAGCTTTACTTACCTGGCTGTATATCGGCATCTTTATGACCATTGTCCAGATCCTGCTGGGCGGCATTACCCGGCTTACCGGTTCAGGGCTGTCCATAACGGAATGGAAACCGATCATGGGTACGCTGCCGCCGTTGAACGAGCAGGCATGGGAAAAAGCATTTGCCGCCTACCAGGAGATAGGGCAGTACAAATACCTGAACAATCACTTTACACTGGGCGACTTTAAGTTCATCTTTTTCTGGGAATGGTTCCACCGGCTCTGGGGCAGGCTCATCGGTATCGTATTCCTGCTACCTTTCCTCTATTTCTGGCGCAAAAAGTATTTCACCCGCAATATGACCACCTCGCTGGTCGTCTTATTTATCCTGGGACTGCTGCAGGCCGCGCTTGGCTGGATCATGGTACAGTCCGGGCTGAATGAGAACGACCTGTATGTGAACCATATCCGCCTGGCCATCCATTTTGCAGCCGCCCTGCTGCTGCTGGCCTATGAGGTATGGTTTGTGCTGCAGCTCAGGTCGGCCAGCCTGCAATTCAGTCCCTCGCGCCGGTACAGCGCCGCCCTGCTGGTCTTTTTAGGGCTTATTACCGTACAGTTCATATACGGTGCATTCATGGCCGGGCTGAAGGCCGCTCCCGCCGCACCTACCTGGCCGGACATCAACGGCAGCTATATCCCGGCTTCCCTGGCCGACCAGAGCTGGACCTCCGGCACCATCAACGTGCATTTCATACACCGTACCATTGCCTATACCATAGGCATCGCAGCCATACTGCTGTATTTCGGGCTGAAGCGACTGGCCCGAGATACCGCCAATGCCTCCTTACGGGCCACGCTGAACTACCCGCTGCTCTTCATAGCGCTCCAGATAACCCTGGGTGTGCTGGCCGTCCTGAACGCCCCGCATATCGTACTGGGACATTTCGGAAGATACGAGATCATCGCGCTGCTGCACCAGCTGGTAGCCATCGGCATACTGATGTCCGTAGTGCCCCAGCTATACCTGGTAAGCCGCAAAGCTCATGATGCCTGACCTATGCCAATTACACCAGCCTGACCTGTCTTGATGAAGAGCAGGCGGCTGCCCTATGTGGATCATTCAGGATGCACCATAGACCGGCAGCACTGTGAAATCCGGCACCGGTGACATCCGCCGGTTGCACCGGGAGCTCTCGGGCAAACAGTATAAAGATGCCAGGCCCGGCATTAAGGAGCAACCCCGGGGACAGCCGGAAGTTCAGGTAAAGGCCCCTTTCGGGAATACCTTTCTATTTTTCCGGACGCAATGGCCCGGCCGGGCATTACCTGCTATTTCCCGGGTACCCTTTCGTAAACCGTCACCGTCAGCAGCAGCATTGTAAGCCCGTAAGACAGGTCGTCCACCGGCATGGTCCATATGCGGACACCCAGATTATGAGCGTTATTATACCATACAATAGGCTCAGCGATGGCATCAGGATCCAGGTTAATAAAGGGATATTGCCAGAATGTTGTCCCTGTCAGCACTCCATTGGAAGCAAGGAAAGGCACGAGCAGCACCAGGAACACCAGCAGGAACTTCCCGAGATAAGCGCTTTTGAATACACAAAGATGCAGCAGCAGGAGCACGGCGCATAACAGGTGGGTCACCAGGGTATAGGCACGGTCATAGTATATGGCCGCAGTCACGAGGCATAAGGCGGCCAGCCCCCATCCCAGCATATCAAAGAAGCGCGGTATCTTCCTTGTTTCCAGGAATATGGAAAAGCAATGATAGGTATAAGTGCAGGCATAAGGTATGCAAAAGAAAAACAGGCATTCCTCCAGCGGCAGATTGCCTATATAGATACCTGATACATATTTGTCATTGAAGCCCCAGATGCCTTTTGCAGTAAAATACATGTCCCATGGGATAAAGATAGCAGCCATTGCCAGCATGCCTGCCCCAAAGGCCTTCCAGCGCCTGTAAAACCTCAGCCGAGGATGAAAGCTGAAAAGGAACGGCACGATAAAGCATCCTATGTTGACGATAATATAGTAGTAATGTGTACTGATATCCATTATTTTTTCTGAAGGTTCTTTTTATAGGCGATCGCTTCCCGGAAATAACGCAGGGGCACGAACAGCATCCCGAAGCATTCCCCATCCTCCTTCCCCAGATGCTTATGGTGTACCTTGTGCGCCTTCCTGAGCGCACGGAAGTAAATATTATCTGTTCTGCTGAACCAGCTGAAACGCTGGTGGATCAGGACATCATGCACCAGGAAATAGGCTATCCCGTACAGCATGATCCCCAGGCCGGTAAAAAAGCGCCAGTCAAATCCGGCACCGGCACCGAACAGCATCAGCAAAAAGCTGGGCGTAGCAAATATCAGGAAGAAAAAATCATTCTTCTCCAGTATTTTATGCGCAGGATCATGGTGGTCACGGTGAAAATACCACATCCATCCATGCATGACATATTTATGGGTCAGCCAGGTAACGCCTTCCATCGCCACAAAGGTCGCCAGGGTCAGTAATAAATAAAGCAAGATCATATCCTGTAACATTATAATATTTATAAAATTCAGACATCTAACGCCTGTTTATTGACTACCGGCAAAAGCCGGGGAAGCAGGAGCTTAAACCAGACCGTATAGAATTCCGGGCGCTGCCGGACATCCTCCTGCAACCATTCCATATCCACCCATTTCCAGTCCCGGACCTCTGCCGCATCAGGCACCGGGTCCTGGTCGGTATAGCCGATAAAGATATGATCCAGCTCATGCTCCGTCAACCCGTTTTCTACCCTGGCCTTGTAGATAAAGGAAAATTCAGGTCGCAGCGTGCAGGTCATCCCCATTTCCTCCACCAGGCGACGGTCCGCGCCATGCTGCACACTTTCACCGGGAAAAGGATGAGAGCAGCAGGTATTGGTCCATAACCCGCCGCCGTGGTACTTTTCATGCGCCCGCTGCTGCAGGAGCAGTTGGTTCCTGCTGTTAAAAACAAAAACGGAGAAAGCACGGTGCAGGACACCCAGCTCATGCGCTTTTATCTTTTCCATGATACCCGTCTCCCTGTCCGAAGTATCGACTGTAATCACGTGCTGCATCATCATATCATTGCATTTTTTGTAAACGCTGCTTTTGCGTGGCCGTAAGCCCGCCGTTGCTCAGCATGAACGGCACTGCCTGCTGCCAGAAAGCAGTTCCCGAAGATGCCCTGCCCTGCTCCAGGGCACGAATAATAAAATCAGCGTCCGTCCGTATATCGCCGCTGTAACCCAGGATGCCGGGCGCCTTCACCTGTACCGCCAGCCTCAGGAACCTGATCTCAGCCTGATCAGGATCTTTCTGCACAGCGCTTTCCAGCAGCTTTCTGCCGGCTCTGAAATAGCTCAGCTTGTCTGCTACCGAAGACGCCACACCCGCATACATAGCCGTTGCCGCGCCCTTATACGCAAGGGTCAAAGCCCGGTTATCGCCGGTACCCTGCGCTGCCTGGTAGAATTTCCTGATGCCGGCATCCGTCTTTGCGTTAAAAAACAGTTCCTGCAGGGAGCCCGCTCCGCCTGCATGGACGGCCAGACAGGCCATAACAGCTAAGCACAATAAGAACCACCTTTTCATGATCAGATCAGATTGAGTTTGCTTTTCGTAAGGCTGCTGAACAGCAGATATATTTTCTGATAATCCGGTATGCGGACCCTTGCCTGCAGTATCCGCTCACCGGGTATGGCCTGTATCTTTTTAAACAGGTGCTTATAATATACATAGGCCAGGTAAACACCAAACCTTGCGTCAGCGGGCAATTGCCTGATGCCTTCATAGCCTGCCGCAAAATCTTCTGCAATGTCCGCTTCGATATTGCTCTTCTGAGCATTGCAGAAATTGCCGAAATCCGTTCCCGGAAAGTACATTCTCCCCAGACCTTCATAATCCGTCCTGATATCCCTCAGGAAATTGATCTTCTGGAAGGCGGCGCCCAGCTTCATCGCTGCGGGTTTCAGCCTGTCATACAACCGGCCGTCCCCCCGGCAGAATACCTTAAGGCACATCAGTCCCACGACCTCCGCGCTGCCGTATATATACTTTTCATACAGCGACCTGGTATATACCTGCTTTTGGAGGTCCATAGCCATGCTTTCCAGGAAAGCAGCGATCAGCTCCGTATCTATATCATATCTATGGACCACGTGCTGGAAGGCATTCAGGACAGGGTTGATGCTGATACCATCTTCAAGGGACCGGAACGTATCCTCTTCCAGCTCCCGCAGCATGGCCGCCTGCTCAAACCCTTCAAAGGAGTCCACAATCTCATCCGCCAGCCGGACAAAACCGTAAATGGCATAGATGGGTCCCCGGAATTCTCTTGCGAGGAATCTTATCCCCAGCGAAAAGGAAGTGCTGTAACGCCTGGTAATATTTTTACTGCACTCTTCGGAAATCAGGTCATAAAGAGGTTTCATAGTGCGATCTTTTCGTGTGGGCAATAATATAATCAGCTACCAGCTGACCGGAAAGTATAGCCGGCGGCACTCCCGGTCCCGGAACGGTCAGCTGGCCGGTATAATATAGGTTATCAAGCTTCCTGTTCTTGATCACAGGCTTCAGCAGCGCCGTCTGTCTCAGCGTATTGGCAAGTCCGTAGGCGTTACCTTTATAAGCGTTGTAATCCCTTATAAAATCCTCGCCTGCATAATCGGTATAGCTTATAATATGCTCCTTTATAGGCTCTCCACAATATGCTTCCAGCCTTGACAGGATATGTTCAAAGTACGAGCTCCTGACAGCGGGCGTATCTTCAAGCCCGGGTGCTACCGGGATCAGCAGGAAAAGATTTTCCATCCCTTCCGGAGCTACGCTGTGGTCCGTCCTGGAAGGGCAGCATACATAATAGAGGGGATTCCGGGGATAAGCCGGTCTTTCATATATGGATGCGGCATGAGCATCAAAGCTGTTTTCAAAAAACAGGTTATGGTGACGCAGACGGCCTATCTTTTTATTGACCCCTATGTAATAGAGCAGGCAGGAAGGCGCCATGACCCGCTTCTCCCAATAGGCTGCACTATAGTTACGGTAAGCCTTGGGCAGCAGCACCTGCTCCGTAAAGTGATAATCGGCTGAGCTGATAATGACATCGGCCGTAAAAGCACCTTTATCGGTCAGGACGCTCTCTACAGACCTGTTTCCCGGCCTGAGCTCCCGGACATCCACGTTATACAGGAACTCCACTCCCCTGGATGCCCCAACGGACACCATGGCCTCTACCAGCTTCCCGAAGCCTCCCATCGGGTACCAGGTACCCAGGGACAGGTCCGCATAATTCATCATACTGTATAAAGCAGGGATATGCCTGGGCATCGCACCGAGAAAAAGTACAGGAAATTCCAGTAGCTGCAATAATTCCGGGTGCCTGAAGTAAGATCTGACGTGAGCGGAAAAAGAGCGGAACAGGTCCAGCCGGACAGCGGCACGGATAAGATCCCAACGTGCAAATTCACGTATGGAAAGCGAAGGCTTCGCTGCAAACTCCCCCATCCCTTTCTCATATTTCAGCCGGGCTTCGCTGAGGAACTGGTCCAGTTTCCGGCCGGCTCCCTGCTCCAGGCTTTCGAAGCGCTCCCGCAACGCCGTCATGTCTGCCGGCACTTCCATAGTGTTGTGCCCGGAAAAAATAACCTTGTAGGAAGGATCCAGTCTCCTGAGGTCCAGGTGGGCCTCTACAGAGGTGCCCATACGCCGGAAAAAGCTGCCGATCACTTCCGGCATCCAATACCAGCTGGGACCCATGTCAAAAGTGAAGCCGTCCTTTTTCAGCACACGCGCTCTGCCTCCCGGCGTGCTGTTCTTTTCCAGCACCTGCACTTCCCAACCCTGAGCGGCCAAAGCAGCTGCTGCTGTGATACCGGAAAAGCCGGCCCCGATGACAATCGCTGTTTTTCTCTGACCCTTAATATTCATTATGTTTAATATTTGATAAACAAAGTTAAACAAAATAATTACAGACAAAAATATTTTATGATAAAAATTTATCATGAAAAAAAAGACGATACAGTATTGTCTCAAAATAGCCAGGGGACTGCATTTCAGGGCATTGCTGTTTTGTTACCGGCATCCGATAAAAGGCAATATGACCTGCCCTCCTGCCGGTATTGCTCACCGGCATCCTATAAGGGATCATCCGTAAAGTCATCAGTTAAGTAAAGGGTCTGAAGCTGCAAGGTGCCCCGGGTTCCCGCTGCCCGGCGCTCTCCTGCAGCCCAATGCCGGACAGCTCCGCTATCGTATAGCCGGCATCACAGGCATAATCACCGGATAGCAAGGGGGACATTTAGCAAGGGGAAGGCGCTCAGAGCGCAGCAAGGAGCTGTAACAGCTCCTCATATTTCGAAAACCTGCTCACATTAGCCGGCATCGGGACTTCACAGGCAGACAGTGCGCTGCCGCAGACAAATACAGGCCCCTTGCAGGTCTCGGCTATCCGCCGGATCAGGGTGTCTATATCCACGGCATTCAGGGCATTCGTCACAGAACAGACCATCGCGTCCGGGCCGGTGATCTCCACGATACGCTCTATGCTGTCCAGCGGCACTATCTGCCCCAGGTACAGCGTTGGATAGTTATGTATGCGAAGCACGTAATTATAGAATAAAAGGCCGATCTCATGCAGCTCGCTTTCCGGCAGCAGCAGCACCACCTTTTTCAGGCCAGGATCGGGGCGGTAATCAATGGCCTCCGTAGCCCCTATGATCATGTTACGAACGATATTACTGACAAAATGCTCCTGGGCCGGGTTAATGACCCCGGTCTGCCACATAATGCCTATGCGTTGAAAGAAAGGAAAGACCACCTGCACCACTACCTGCCCGAACCCGTATCTTAAAGCAGCCGTATCCAATATATCCCGGAACCTGTGCTCATTCAGCTCTATCATAGCCACTATCAGGCTTTCTATCAGCGTGGCATCAGTTAACTGCGCGAGGTTCAGGGCCTGCACTTTAAGCCGGATGTCTTCTTCCGACATTTCCGCGATCCTGGATATCTTCAGGCCGTGCTGGTTCAGAAAGCTTACATTCAGCAGCTTTTTAAGGTCCTCATTGGTATAAAAGCGGATATTCGTATCGCTCCTGCCGGGCTGCAGGATACCGTAACGCTTCTCCCATATCCTGATAGTATGGCTTTTGATGCCGGTCATTACTTCCAGGTCCTTTATGGTATATGTAGCGTAGGTACTCACCAGAATAATTTACCGTATTTTTTGTAGGAGCAGCAATAATTTTAGCTCCACAAAAGTACGCAATATTACCGCAAATACAACAGGACAGGCTAACGGGCGGAAAAGTGGCCGGTCTGCTTCCTTCTCAGGATGTCCATCACCGCTGCCTTGACATTCCCATAGTCATAGCTTGCGGCAAACAACCCGCCATGGCGGATCCTGGTATCATTACCCAGCGCCTGGTACAGGCAAAACCCTGCAGGGGATGCTCCCGCAGCGCTCCCGTCAGCAGCCGCATATTCCAGCCGTACCTTATACAGCAGGCGGCCGTATTCGTTATAAACATTGAAAACGAGCTTCACAGCCCCGGTCATGGCATTTCCTGACCCAAAGCTTTCCTTTACCACCACCCTGTATTTCTTGTAGCTGAACTCATCCAGGAAGAAGTTCTCCTTCAGCTCCCGGGCCATAGCAGTATCAGCATACATGCGGTATAATTCCTTTTTATACGGTTCGGCGGCAGCATACCTTTCCTGCCTGTACAATGACTGTATGATACCTTCTAGAATATCGCTGTCTTCCGGCGCCAGACGCTTCGCCAGCAACAGCCGCCTGTCAGCGTCCGCGTAGGCCTTCGTTTCCATATCCATCAGGGCAAGATAATAGAGGCTCCGGACAAAATAATGATCTGTGGAGTCTGCGTTTTTCAATACATTTCCCAGGTAGGCCCTGCACTTCCCGGGATCTTCGCTGTAAATACCCAGGTTAAAATTAGCGCCGATATGCTTATTATCAATCACATAAGCATTCTCAAACATCTGGCAGGCCTGGTCCGTTTTATTTTCGCCCAGCATACAATACCCGAGTCCCACATATGATGCGGCATGGCGCGGGTTCCGCTGGAGCAGGTGCCTGTAATACGATTTGGCCCGGACATAATCTTTGGCAAACAGACAGGATTGCCCCAGGTAATAGTGCACCATATCCGGGTTACTGCATTCCTTCGACAGGGCTTTCTCCAGGAAGTGAATGGCCATAGTATCGCTCCTGTCCGAAAAATAATAGGCAACACCGATATATTTATAAGATTCCCCGCTGAGCCCGGACGTATCGGCCGAATAGCTTTCCACAATTTTCAGGTACATATCCTGATCAAAAAGCAGGCTGATCGCCGCATCCCTGGATACCTGGCCCCGGACGGGCGACAATATGCCCCCCGACAGGAAGACAAGCAGTATAATATATCTGATCATAAGCTGTTTTATACGCACGAATTTATTAAAAACAATTCACATAACAAATTGTACCCTATGAGATTATGTTACCGGACCCGTCCTGATTTTTCCCTACTGGCGCAACACCCGCTGCAGTGCACATTTTTAGCCGCAAAAATTGAAATTATCGTCAAAATGCCATAACTTCATATTTAAAATATCCTGAAAATATATATAATATAAGCACATGAATAAAATATACTTCTTTTTATTTATAGCCTTCTTCTCCTTCCTGGTACATCCCGGTACCAGAGGCTATGGCCACGAAGGCGAAGAACATGCGCACGAAAAGTCAGCTCCCGTTCTTTTTGTCCCCAATGAAGGACAATGGGAACATCCTTTCCGATTCAAGGGCCTGCACAGGAATGCGGATATTTTCCTGGAGCAAACCGGGATCACTTACCGGATAGGCGATAAGGAGAACAGCAAAAAGATGCACGACTGGAAATTCGGGAAGATCAAAAGCGGCGAGCTGTATTTCCATCATTATAATATGACCTGGAAAAATGCCAACCCGGATGCGGCCATCGTAACCGCCCAAAAGCAGCCTTACTATCATAATTACTTCCTGGGGCAGGACCAAAAACGCTGGAAAAGCAATGTCAGCCTGTACGGTGTGGTAATGTACCGGAACATCTACGATAATATAGATGTCAAATATTATACCGAGAACGAACAGCTTAAATACGATTTCATCGTCCGCCCGCAGGGCAACCCTTCGAAGATCGTGATGCAGTTCAACGGAACGGAAGGCATAGCGATCGAGCAGGGCCAGCTGATCATTAAGACCTCGGTAGGTAATGTCATAGAAATGGCCCCTTACTCCTACCAGATCATCAACGGGGAAAAAAAGACCGTTCCGGCACAATACGAGGTAAAGGATAACGAGGTCCGGTTCGTCTTCCCCAAAGGATATAACAAACAGTATGACCTGATAATAGATCCCGTGATGGTCTTTGCATCCCTTAGCGGGTCCACCGCCGACAACTGGGGATTCACAGCCACCTACGATCCGCAGGGCAACCTGTATGCCGGCGGCATAGCCAGCGGCCTGGGATATCCCACCACGCTCGGCGCTTACCGGAGAACCTTTTCGGGAGGCTCCTCCGCGCTCATGCCCTGTGACATTACCATTTCTAAATTCAACAGCACCGGTTCCACCCTTGTATATTCAACCTATATAGGCGGCACTTCCGATGACTATCCCCACAGCCTTATCGTAGATAACAGCAATAATCTCATCATTGCAGGCAAGACCCTGTCCCAGGATTATCCGGTAACTAACGGCGCCTTCCAGACAACATTCGGGGGCGGTGTCACCGACCTGTTCGTTACCAAGCTCAATGCTGCCGGCTCAGCGCTCGTGGCCAGCACCTTCCTGGGCGGCACCGGAGACGACGGCATTAATGTATCCCTCGGCTTCAACGCCAATCAGAATTCCCTCAAGTACAACTACGGTGATGATTCCAGGAGCGAGGTGATCGTGGATAACAGCGGCAATATCTATGTAGTCGCCAGCACACAGTCCACCAACTTCCCGACCACTACCAACGGGGCCAAAAGGAACCTTTCCGGCATACAGGACGGTATATTCACCAAGTTCAATCCCGGGCTCAGCCAGCTCATCTATTCCACGCTGATAGGCGGAAGCAATATGGATGCCGCCTATGTGATCACCATGGACAAGCAGCAGCAGAATATTTATATTGCCGGCGGTACCCAGAGCACGGATTTTCATCCCGGCACTATGGCCGGCAGCATCAACACCTCCAATTCAGGCGGATTATCTGACGGCTTCATTGTCAAATTCCAGAATTCCGGGAACTATCCCCTGCTCAAATCCACCTATATCGGCACCAGCGGTTATGACCAGTGCTACGGCGTACAGGTGGACGGGAACGGGAATGTTTACGTTATGGGGCAGACCACGGGGGCTTACCCTGTGGTCAACGCACCGTTTTCCAATGCCAATTCCGCCCAGTTCATTCATAAGCTCAATAATACTTTCACTTCCACCTATTATTCAACCGTATTCGGTAACGGCACCAGGTCCACCGCCAATATCTCTTTAGTAGCGATGCTGGTAGATACCTGCGAGAATGTGTATGTGTCCGGCTGGGGAGGCAATGCCATTACTCCCGGCACCACCACTTCAGGATTACCGGTGACCCAGGACGCGCTCCAGCCTAATACGGACGGCAGCGACTTTTATTTTATAGTCATTGCCAAAGATGCGCAAAGCCTGCTGTACGGCTCTTTCTTCGGCGCCTTCAACAGGGGTGAGCACGTGGATGGCGGCACCAGCCGGTTTGACCCTCATGGCGTCATCTACCAGGCTATGTGCGCCAGCTGCGGCGGCGGAACAGCCTTCCCTTCCACACCCGGCGCCTATTCTTCAGTGAACGGCAGCCCCAACTGTAATATTGGAGTGGTAAAAATAGCATTCGGCTTTACCAAGGTGGTGGCACAGGCCACACCA
This sequence comes from Edaphocola sp., assembly GCA_037190225.1. Lineage (GTDB taxonomy): Bacteria > Bacteroidota > Bacteroidia > Chitinophagales > Chitinophagaceae > MKSF01. The sequence goes on from JBBCJL010000011.1 coordinate 97,767, forward strand.
GCCCCCAGCAATAACGGCTGCGCACCCTTTACCGTCAATTTCAACAACAGCTCTGTCAACGCCACGCAATACAGGTGGGATTTCGGCCATAACGGGGCAACATCCACACAGGCCAACCCATCCTATACCTACCCTACTGCCGGCACTTATACGGTGAGGCTTATCGCCCATAATCCCGGGGCCTGTGTTGAATGGGACACCACTTACCTGCAGATCCAGGTCAGGAATGACTCGATCAGGGGCGACTTCAGCTATAACAGGGAAGATACCTGCTATTCATTCAACGTCAATTTTACCAACCTGACCACCTTAACCTCACAGCTGAATCCCAACCAGACCATTTACAGGTGGGACTTCGGCGACAACACTACATTCGTAGGACGTAACCCGCCCACACATACCTATCCCGGGTACGGCACCTATACCGTAACCCTCACGATAGAGCATCCTTCCGCCTGTAACAATCCCGTGGTGATCAGCAAGAACCTGACGTTCATCAATAACCTGGTGGGCGTGGAGCTGCCGCCCGTAGAGCTGGCCTGCATCAACGACCCCGTATTCTTTAATCCCACCTATGTCAATGCCAGGAATTACAGCTGGGATTTCGGTGACGGCAGCTTCAGCAATGACGCTACGCCCAGCCACACTTATACCACTGCGGGCTCTTATACCATAACCCTGATAGCCAATAACCCCAGCACCTGCAATATCAATGATACGGCCAGCATAAAGGTGAACGTATATGACAAGCCCACCGCGCTGTTCAGCTATACCCCGATCACCCCGGAACCCAATAAGGGCACCCAGTTCCTCAACCAGAGTGAAGGCGGTGATATTTTTCACTGGGATTTCAACGATGGCAGGACCAGCTCTGAGAAAGATCCTTATCACGAGTTCTATAACTCGGGGACCTTCAAGGTATGCCTGACCGTTAAAAATGAGGCCGGGTGCGAGGATGTTACCTGTAAGAACATCCAGGCCATAGTGCATAACCTTGCCGATGTGCCTACCGGGTTCAGCCCGAACGGAGACGGTACGAACGATAAGGTATATGTAAAAGGCTACAATATAGAGACCATTGATTTCAAAATATATAACCGGTTCGGCAACCTTGTTTTTTCCACCCGGGATAAGAATGAAGGCTGGGACGGCACCTATAACGGCGTGCTCCAGGAAATGGACGCTTTCGGCTATACGCTGGAAGCGACCTTCCGTGACGGTACGTCTACCAATAAAAAAGGCAATATCACCCTTATCCGTTAATCCCGGAACTGCCGTCCCGTTAAAATCCCCCTGCTGTACAGATCGGCAAGGGGGATTTTAATTTAGGCCCGGTATTGTTAATACTACCAAATTAATGTATTTTGCGGGGTCGAAAAAAGCAGAACCTATGAACAATACACCTACAAACTCCAAGCACCCCAAAGGATTACCCTATCTCTTCCTTACAGAAATGTGGGAGCGCTTCGGTTATTACCTGATGCTGGGCATCTTTGTGCTCTATATGATAGAGAGCAAGGATAAAGGGGGCATGGGATTTGACCCGAAAGAAGCGTACAGTTTGTATGGCACGTATATAGCGCTTACGTATCTCACCCCTTTCCTCGGCGGCTTTCTCGCAGACCGTAAGCTGGGGTATATCAACGCCGTGTTCATCGGGGGGACGCTCATGGGCCTGGGCTACATCGGCTTTGCGATGGACGGGATCGAGGCCTTTTATATTTCGATGGCCCTGGTTATCATAGGGAACGGCTTTTTCAAGCCCAGCATATCCACATTGCTAGGGAACCTTTATACAAGCGATATATACAGGGACAAAAAAGACGCGGGCTTCAATATCTTCTATATGGGCATCAATATAGGCGCCTTTATATGCAATATCATCGCTGCCTTTATGAGGAATAAGTTCGGGTGGGATTACGCTTTTATAACGGCGGGCGTGGGTATGTTCGCCGGGCTGATCATCTTTGGCATCGGGCTCAATCACTACCGGGCCGCCAATGTGCTTAAGCCGGCGTCACCGAATGATATCAGCATCGGCAGGCTCTTCTCCGTGGTATTTTTACCCAGCATCATCGCCGGCGTCATAGGATGGATGTATCCTTTCGATTTTTCGATGGTAGACTTCTCACGGCCGGAAACCCTCTCTTACCTGTTCAGCAATCCTGCCAACCTTATCGGCAGCAACAGTGATGATGCCTTCATCTTCGCCTGCATACCGGTGATCTTCTTCTTTATCTCCCTCTACTGGAAAGCTGCAGCAACGGATAAACGCCCGGTAGCGGCCTTATTGTCCATCTTTGCGGTAAGCATTATGTTCTGGGCGGTATTCAAGCAGAACGGAACTATCCTGACAGACTGGGCTAAAAATTATACCAACCGCGAAGTGACCGGGACTACCGGCAATGCTGCCAGGTACCTCTCTCTTGCGGATACCATTGTATATAAGCAGGATAGCGTAATACGCTACGACCATCAGTTCGCCCAGATAAAGGACGATAACGGACAGGTCATGAAAACCTTTGATTATCCTGTCTATTTCAGGAATATTCCCGAAGAGCAGCTACCTGCGGAAGGCAGTGTCATCGCAACCGCCAATACGGAGCTTTTCCAGTCCATCAATCCTTTCTGGGTAGTGGCCCTGACCCCTCTTGTCGTGGCATTCTTCAGCTTCCTCAGGAGAAGAGGCAAAGAGCCCAGCACGCCTGCCAAGATAGCCTGGGGTATGCTGATATCGGCGCTTTCCTGCCTGGTGATGGTAGGTGCGGTGTACGCCAGCAATCATGGCGCTGTTAAAGTGTCAGCCCTTTGGTTAATAGCCTGTTACGGAGTTATTACCGTAGGAGAGCTGTTCCTGAGCCCTATGGGACTGTCGCTTGTATCCAAGCTGAGCCCCGTACGGATCACGGCATTAATGATGGGCGGCTTCTTCCTGTCCACCTCTATCGGCAATAAACTGTCCGGAATGCTGGCCAAGACCTGGTATAATTACGAAAACAAGATGAACTTCTTCCTGGTGAACTTTGGTCTTTTGCTGATCTCCGCCGCGCTCGGATTTATACTGTTAAGATGGATGAATAATATTATGAAGGAAAAGGGGATCAAGTAAAGCCGGCTCCTTCCTCAATATATTATCTGTTTTATGAATAATTTGGTACAGTTATTGTATGTACTATATTATCCAGTATTTTCTAAAATTTATTTTTAAGGCTTAAAAATGAATAAAATCAGAGTATATTGTCTTTTAATAATATATACGATTTTATTTACCATTAATGGGTGGAGCGCAGGCGAACAGGATATAATAAGTGATATCAATACCAGTTTTAGCAAAGGAAGTGTAGAACATATAAAAAATCACTTAAGCAATAACGTTGATTTATCATTCAACCAGCAAAAATCCATTTATAGTAAATCACAGGCGGTAGTTATTCTCAAACAGCAGTTGGATAAGGAGCCCCCTACGTATTATAAGTTATTAAAACACACTAACCCCAATAATAAGAATATTATTTTTCTCATTTCAGATTACCGTTCGGCCAAGAATAAATATATCATTTATCTGAGCCTGAAACTGGAAAATAATGACTATAAAATAACCGAAATCCATTTCGAAAGTCAATAAATATAAAAACTTCACTATTTTTGCCATTCTCTAAAAATCACAATTTTAAAGTATGGCAAAAATTTTTCCGTTTAAGGGATTACGCCCCCTGAATACATATGCCAAAATAGTCGCTACCCTGCCCTATGATGTGGTCAATACCAAAGAAGCAGCGGTGCAGAAAGACAATCCCTACCATTTTTACCACGTTACAAGGTCAGAGATAGACCTGCCGGAATATACAGATATCCACAGCGAAATAGTTTACAAAAGAGCCTACGAGAACCTGCAGCGCATGATACAGGAAGGTGTGCTGGTCCAGGATACGGACAGCGCTATGTTCATTTACGAGCTCACCATGAACGGCCATGTACAGACCGGGCTGGTGTGCGGCACGGCCATAGACGATTATAACAAAGGACTGATAAAGAAGCATGAGCTGACCAGGCACGATAAGGAAAGCGACCGTATCAACCACATCAATACCACCAGGGCGCAAACCGGCATTATTTTCCTGGCTTACCGGGATATTCCTTCCGTTACAGACATCCTGGGCAACTGGAAGCAGGATCATGATACCCTGTATGATTTTGTAGCGGACGACGGCATCACCCACAGGATATGGAAGATTGACGACCCCGCCGTTATCAGCGACCTGCAGCATATCTTCGACAGGGATATGCCGCATTCCTATATTGCGGACGGTCATCACCGTTCCGCCGCGCTGTCCAAGCTCAGTGCCCGGCACACAGACGCCGCCGATAACCCGTTTAAGGTGATCTTATCGGGCTTCTTTCCCGAGTCCGAGCTGCTGATCATGGATTACAACCGCGTGGTAAAGGACCTTAACGGGCATACGGTGACTTCTTTCCTGGAAGCGCTCGGCAAAACATTTACGATCATACCCCGCCAATCCGGTACCTATAAGCCCGCCGCCCGGCATCACTTTGGCATGTACCTGGACGGCAACTGGTATGAGCTGATAGCCCGGGAAGGGACTTATCCCGGTGATGTGCTCAACAGCCTGGACGTGAATATCCTCCAGAACAATATCCTGGACGCCATCTTGGGCATAGAAGACCCCAGGAGCAATCCCAGGCTGGATTTCGTAGGGGGCATCAGGGGTATCAAAGCCCTGCAGGACCTGGTAGACAGCGGAGAGGCCGCCGTAGCTTTCGCCTGCTACCCCGTAAGCATACAGGAGCTTTTCGAAGTAGCCGATTCAGGGAATGTCATGCCACCCAAAAGCACCTGGTTCGAGCCTAAAACAAGGGACGGGCTGCTGGTACTGCAGACCTATGAGCAGTAAGCGGCCACGGCATAAATTACATCTGCATTACATGCTATTCTCATAATAATTGTTTAGCTTTGCAGCCGAAATCAATTATTACATCACATATTCAAAAAATTGCTCCATAATCATGAGTAAAGTAAAAGTTGCCATCAATGGCTTTGGTAGAATTGGCCGTTTAGCTTTCCGTCAAATCTACAACATGGACGGTATCGAAGTTGTAGCTATAAACGACCTGACACAACCACAGGTTTTAGCGCACTTATTAAAGTATGATACAGCTCAGGGCCGTTTCGGTCAGGAGGTCACCCATACGGACAACTCAATCATAGTGAATGGACATGAAATAAAGATTTACGCTCAGAGAAACCCTGCCGATATTCCATGGGGAACTCATGATGTTGATGTAGTGCTGGAATGTACAGGCTTCTTTACAGATGCTGAAAAAGCGCAGGCTCACATACAGGCCGGCGCCAAAAAGGTAGTGATCTCTGCTCCCGCGACAGGTGATCTGAAAACAGTAGTTTATAACGTAAACCATGAAATACTGGACGGGTCTGAAACAGTGATCAGCTGTGCTTCCTGTACCACCAACTGTCTGGCGCCTATGGCTAAGGTACTGAATGACAGCTTCGGTATCGTAGCAGGATCTATGACAACCGTACACGCTTATACCAACGACCAGAATACGCTTGATGCACCTCACCCCAAAGGCGATCTTCGCCGTGCACGTGCCGCCGCAGAAAGCATCATACCTAACTCTACCGGCGCTGCCAAAGCCATCGGCCTGGTGCTGCCCGAGCTGAAAGGTAAACTGGACGGAGGCGCGCAACGCGTTCCTACCGTTACCGGCTCCCTGACAGAATTAACGGCTATCGTTTCCAAAAAAGCAAGCGTAGAGGCCATCAATGAAGCTATGAAAGCAGCAGCCAACGAATCTTTCGGCTATAATGTCGATGAGATCGTTTCCGCGGATATCATCGGTATCAGCTACGGCTCCCTGTTTGACGCTACCCAGACCAAAGTGGTCACTGTGGGTGACGCGCAGCTGGTAAAGGTAGTTTCCTGGTATGACAATGAAATGTCCTACGTTTCACAGCTGGTTCGCACAGTAAAATATTTTGCCGGCCTGATAAAATAGGATCAGCCGCATTCATATATAAAAAACTGCACTTTACAGTGCAGTTTTTTTATGCAAGTTTTCAGGGAAATATTATTATTTTACATAAATAATTACTTAATTTACACCAGCGTTAACTAATCAACAACCATAACTATTATGAAATTCACAAGCATATTACTGGCGATAGGATTGACCGCAGGCTCAGGCATCCAGACCTTTGCCGAACATATCAAAGTAATGGTAAAAGAACAAAAAACCGCCTGCTTCAGTGAACAGGAACAGGAATGCCTCTGGGTAAAGCTGAACAATTACAAGGACTGGTCCACGCTGTACGCCCCGATAGAAGGATTTGACTATGAAGAAGGCTACCGGTATGAGCTGCTGGTGGACAGGACCAAGGCCAAAGGCACCAATGATATCAACAAGCATACGTATAAGCTTGTAAAAGTGATCTCCAAAGAGCTGGTGGCCACACCCGCGCACCGCTCTTTCGACAGCATCCAGAATAAAAAATGGTATCTCACCTATTTCAACGAACAGGATGTAAGCGACCAGGGCCTGTATATGACCCTTGACGGCCCTGCCAGCAGGGTATTGCTTTTCGGGGGCTGCAATAACTACTTTGGTAGTTTTACGGTCAACCATAAAACGCTGAATGTAGGGCCGGTAGCCGGTACGATGATGGCCTGCACCGATAAGATGGACCTAGAGGGCCGGTTCAGGAACGCTTTCTCAGACAATCATCTCACCTATGAGCTGTCCGAAAATTACCTGCTTTTTTACAGGAACGGCAGGCACGTGATGTCTTTTTCCCGGCATCCCGCTTCCCGTGAATTTGACTACCTGAGCAGCTATGACTGGGCATTATACAAATATGATACTACCTTAATGACCATCAGAAGCCTGTATTCTTACATCACCTTCGACAAAAATACCGGCCAGATATACGGCTATGACGGCTGTAATCACTTCAGCGGCCATATGGAGATGTTCAAGAACACGATCAAATTCTCCGGGGTCACCAGCACTATGAAAGGATGCGTGGACCTTATCGTAAATGATATCGCCAACCATTATGCCAGGTTGCTGAATACGCAGAACCTGACCTATACCCTTGAGAACGACAGGCTGATGTTCTATTCCGGAGAAAAGCACCTGATGACCTTCCAGCGTAAGACCAAAAAGACAAAATAAAGAAAGCAACAGGATTCCCATCCTGATTTTTTCTCTACTTTAGCAATCTATTCCGTATAGATTGCTTTTTTTATTAAACCGATAGTATATGTTTTCCATCCTGATCCCTTCCTGGAATAACCTGCCGTACCTGAAAGCCTGTATCGAAAGCCTCCAAAAGAACTCTCAATACCCGCACCAGATCATCGTACATGCCAACGACGGGAGCGATGGAACCGTTGATTACCTGCGCGACAACCAGATACCCTACACGCACAGCGATACCAATATAGGCATCTGCTTTGCCGTCAACCTGGCGACCACGCTTGCCACCGCTGAGTATATTGTATACATGAACGATGACATGTATGTTTGCCCCGGCTGGGACAGCCACCTGCTAGCGGTCATCCGCTCGCTGCCCGATGATAATTTCATGCTGTCCGGTACGCTTATTGAGCCCGGGGATACCGGCAACCCCTGTGTGATCCATGCCGATTACGGCACCGATATCAGCACCTTCCGGGAAGCAGAGCTGCTGAGCCATTTCAGCCGCCATGCCAAAGCGGACTGGTACGGCTCCGCCTGGCCCCCGACCATCGTCAGCAAAAGGCTGTGGACGCTGGTGGGCGGCTACAGCACGGAACTGTCTCCCGGTATGAGCAGCGATGATGACTTTGCCATGAAATTATGGCATGCCGGGTGCCGGGAATTCAGGGGAGTGGGACAAAGCCGGATCTATCATTTCCAGGCGAAATCCACGCTACGGATCGAAAAGAATGACGGCAGAAGGCAGTTTTTACACAAATGGGGCATCAACCAATCCACCTTCAACAGGTACTATATCAGGCGCGGCCTGCCCTATGAAGGCCCCCTGCCGGAACCTGAGCCCGCCCTTATCAGCAAGGCTGTCTTCCGCGCGCGCTTAAAAAAAATATGGCATAATCTGAAAGGTTAAGCCATATTGATACATATTGTTTTGTTGCCCGTGTAGCTATAAACCCACTAAGCCGGCAGCACAAGCTTGCCCAGCTGCTTTTCTATAAACATGATCTCCTCATGCTCCAGCACGACCTGCATGGAACGGGCATTGCTGATAGCCTGCTCCACCGTCCGGATACCCGCCAGCACAGACGCAATGCCCGGCCGGGCTTTTGTCCAGGCCAGCACCAGCTGGGACAAGGATATATCTTTTGATTCGGCCAGCGGTGCGATGCTGTCCAGGAAGGTCTGCACACCGGCAATGATCCCGGGCTGGAACAGCTTATGGCGCGACCGGTGGTCATCTTCCTTAAAGACCGTTCCGGGCTTTATCTTCCCTGTCAGCAGTCCCCGCTCCATAGGACTGTAGGCCAGTATGCCCACATTATGCGCTATGCAGAAAGGCACCAGCTCCGCTTCTATTTTCCTGTTCAGCATACTGTAAGGTACCTGGTTGGAAACGATCTCGCAAACGGACATCGCTCTTTGCAGCTGGGCTACATTGTAATTACAGGCACCGGCATAGCGGATCTTACCCTCCTTTATCAGGAGCGCTACCTCTTCAAAGGTTTCCTCGATGGGTGTCGTTGTATCCGGCCAGTGTATCTGGAACAGGTCAATGTAATCGGTACCCAGCCTTTTTAGGGACTGCTCGCATTCATACCGTACACTTTCCTTTCCCGCATACCTGTATATATCCACCGGCGTGCCGTCGTTTTTGTGAGAATGCATGGCCAGCTCGCCCTGCTGCGTATCCCAGCGCATACCGAACTTGGTAAGCAGCTGCACATCTGCCCTGTTATACGGCCGGATCGCCGCACCTACGATCTCTTCGCTCAGGCCCTGCCCGTAAACGGGAGCGGTATCAATAGAGGTCATACCATTGTCAATGCCGGCCTGTATGGCCCTGATGCTCTCCTTTGTATCACTGCCGCCCCACATCCAGCCGCCGGCTGCCCAGGTCCCGGCCGCCACCGGAGATACTTTCAGCGCTTTGCCTGCTGTTCCGATATTCAGATCCATATTATTTCAATTTAAAGAATGTTATTTTTTCTGATAAGGATATTCCCCCGGGATTGCACCCGGGTTTTCCTTCCGGGATAGCTGCATTCAGCTTTTCAAAATAGGCCACCCAGTGACTGTTGTATACATCGGACTGCGGATCTTTATAGGTCATAGGCGCCAGCTCAAAGAAAGGAATCCCCCCGTTCGCATAGAGCGTGGCGTCATAGATCAGCTCCGAGCAATAATACCTGTCATTATCCATTAGAAAATAGACGTCATAGGCTTTGCCCAGCTGCCGCAGGCAGAATTCCAGGGTACTGTCAATAAAACCGGGAGATGCCTGCCTTATGCTGCCCGCATAGATATCACGGTACTGCTGCCTGAATGCCTTCCAGGGCGTCCTGGTAACCCCTTTGCTCACCGCCTCTATCACAAAGGTATCGCCGGAGGCTATCTGCACAATTCCCATATGGGATAAAGGCAGGTTATAACGGGATGCCGTAACGCTGCTGATCGCATCGCACAAAGGGCCGCAAGCGGCATCCACAAACACCAGGTCGCCGTTCTTTACCGATGGCAGCGTATCTGCTTCGCCCGGCGCCGGCGGACAGGCTGCTGCCGAAGCAATAAGGCAGCCTATTAAAAACGAACTCAGGATCAATATTTTTCTCATAAAATAAAAGGACACCGCAATTTATGCAATTACGATGTCTCAGAGCATTTGTCGGTTTATAAATATTATTCTACTACCAGCCTGAATCCGTTACCGTGGATATTCACGATGCTTACGCTTTCATCGGCGCTCAGGTATTTCCTGAGCTTGGCAATATATACGTCCATGCTTCTGCCGTTGAAATAGGTATCGCTGCCCCAGATGCGCTTCAGCGCCTGTTCCCTGGGCAGCAGGTCGTTCTTGTACTCGCACAGCATCTGCAGGAGCGCGTTCTCCTTGGGAGACAGGGTATGCTTCGTATCATCCACGGATAGTATTCTCAATTTGGTATTCAAATGGAACTTACCAAATTCGTATTCCACCACATTGTTATTTTTGTCCGCTATCTCGCTGTTGCGTTTCAGGATAGCCTGTATCTTGAGCAACAGCACCTCGCTGTCAAAAGGTTTGGTAATATAATCATCGGCACCCAGCTTGTAGCCGGTTACGATGTCTTCCTTCATATTTTTGGCTGATAGGAAAAACAAAGGTACTTCCATATCCAGGTTCCTGATCTCTTCCGCCAGCGTAAAGCCGTCCATATTGGGCATCATTACATCCAGGATACACAGGTCAAACTTTTCTCTTTTAAATGCTGCCAGTCCCAATATCCCGTCTCTACACAATTCCACCACATAATCATGCAGCTCCAGGTAATTTTTCAACACTTGTCCTAAATTGGTATCATCTTCCACCAAAAGTATTTTTGCTTTTTCTACTTCCATAAATTATTATTTTTTTCACTTAAATTAATACAAAAAAGAGCAAAATTGTTCAAACATGATCCCAAAACCTTGTTAAAATCGGGGACAATTAAAGCCACCGCGGTTATTGGCATTGTTTTTAGGGTATAATCCCTGGTAAATAATGGAAAATTCCATAGCACCGTTCATATTGTTGGCCGCTTTCATACCTGAGGTGGTGATGTCATAGCTGAACAGCAGCTTAACCTTGTTGAATTCATAGCCCAGCGCGGAGATAACGGCATCGTTCCACCTGTAATATACCCCGATGCTGAAGACACTGGGGTACCTGCTGTGCACACTGGCGTTGTAGGAGAACATGCTCCCGATGACCACATCCGAGGCTTTTTTCTGAAAGGAGGCATACAATACCGGGGATATGATGAGGTATTCCGTAGCCTTCCCTATGATCTCAACGCTGGCTACAGGCCGGAAACCCAGCTTATTGTCATTATTATAAAAAGATTCGTTGGCCCTGTTGACATGCAGCAGGCCGGCACCGAATTTAGCATAGAAAAAGTCATTGGGGAATAAGGCATAGTTCAGGCCCGCGCTCAGGTCCCAGAACCTTGTTGACTCGTATTTGAAAGGCTCATGATTGGGAGATGACCTGTCAAAGGAAAACCCGTTCCACTGCACGTCATAGCTGAGCTTGCTGAAGTCCAGGGTACGCTGCTTATAGGAACCGCCGAAGCCTACGGAGAGCATGCTGGTATAGCTGGTCTTGATATGGTACGCCAGGGACAGCTGTATCTGGCTGAGGCTCAAAATGCCGTCACCTGCCCTGTCACTGTAGAATGCGCCGCCCAGCCCGAACCAGCTGGTCTCGTTCTCGTTCTTCAGCAGCTGCAGGTCGCCGAATGCCGCCATGGTCGTGTAATTTACCGGAACCGTATTCCACTGGTTCCTGTAATGCGCCCCTACCCTGTAGTTATCATAAGGCAGCAGCCCTGTATTGGAAGGGTTTAAGAACAAGGGGGCACTCGGTATCTGGGAGAAGTGCAGCCCCTGGGACCATCCCGTAACAGCACAGCACACATATATAATAATCCACAGTAATTTTTTATTCATGCGAGCAACGATTTATCCTGAAGTCACTTAAGCTATAAAGTTAGCAATTACCGTGTAATTTATAATTGTTTATGAAAAAATAATTTTTAATATTGCAGCCTGAAAGCAGATTTATATAATTTTAGTTTTTAGAATTATTTTATATAAATTTGAAAGTTCTCAGGAAATAAATTTTCTTGTTTGATTAAAAATTATATTTTTGCCACCAAATTTTAAAAGCATAAATTATGTCAGAAGTAGCTAACCGCGTAAAAAAAATCATCGTTGACAAGTTAGGTGTTGACGAATCAGAAATCACTCCAGAAGCAAGTTTCACTAATGATCTTGGAGCAGATTCCTTAGATACTGTAGAATTGATGATGGAATTCGAAAAAGAATTTAATATCTCTATTCCTGATGATCAAGCTGAAAACATCGGAACTGTAGGCCAGGCGATCGCTTACCTGGAAGGTTTGGCTAAATAATCAGCTTACAGGTTTTTTATATCAGCAACAAGTATCTTATTAAATCAGATTAAGTAAATGAATTTACCGTTAAAACGAGTAGTAGTAACGGGCCTCGGCGCCCTGACACCAATAGGCAATAATGTAGCAGAATACTGGAACGCATTGACTAATGGCGTTTCGGGTGCCGATTTCATTAAACAATTTGATGCTGAAAAATTTAAAACCAAATTCGCCTGTGAGCTGAAAGATTTCAAACCAGAAGACTTTCTGGAGCGCAAGGAAATAAAAAAGCTGGACCGCTTTTCCCAGATCGCTATGATCGCAGCCACAGAGGCGGTAAACAATGCAGGCCTGGACCACCCGGACCTGGATAAGGATAGGATAGGCGTGATCTGGTCTTCAGGTATAGGAGGCATGATCACCTTCATCGAAGAGATGACCAATTACAACCAGGGCGATGGTACGCCCAGGTTCAATCCTTTCTTTATTCCCAAGCTCATACTGGACATCGCCGCAGGGCATATCTCCATGAAGTATGGCTTCAGGGGCATCAACTTCGCTACCGTAAGCGCCTGTGCGTCTTCCACGCATGGCCTGATCGATGCGTTCACCTATATCCGTCTCGGCAAAGCCAACGCGATAGTTACCGGCGGCTCTGAAGCCGTGGTAACGCAATCCGGCATAGGCGGGTTCAATGCCATGAAGGCATTGTCCGAAAGAAACGATGACCCGAAAACAGCCAGCCGGCCTTTCGACCTGGACAGAGATGGCTTTGTGCTCGGTGAAGGTGGAGGATGCATCATCCTGGAAGAGCTGGAGCATGCCAAAGCGCGCGGCGCCAATATCATCTGTGAGCTGGTAGGCGGCGGTATGACCGCAGATGCTTACCACCTGACCGCACCGCACCCCGAAGGCCTGGGTGTGATCAATGTCATGAACCTGGCGCTGGAAGATGCCCAGCTGAAACCTTCGGATATTGATTATATCAACGTTCACGGTACCTCTACACCGCTGGGAGACATCGCAGAGATCACGGCTATAGAAAAAGTATTCGGTGAGCACTCCTATAATTTAAACATCAGCTCCACAAAATCAATGACCGGCCACCTCCTCGGTGCCGCCGGAGCGATTGAGGCCATCGCTACTATCCTGTCCATTAAGAATAATGTAGTGCCGCCCACCATCAACCATTTTACAGATGACCCGGCTATCAACCCCAGGTTAAACCTGACTTTCAACACAGCGCAGAACAGGACAGTAAACGCTGCATTAAGCAATACTTTCGGATTTGGTGGTCACAATGCTACTGTTATCTTTAAGAAATACGCCGAGTAATTTTGAATTTCAGTTTTAAATTATTTAAAGGGTCCACTCCGGAGGAAAAAGTGCTTAAGAAGGCCCTGGCCAATATCCTGGGATTTATCCCCGGGTATATGCCCTATTATGTCATGGCGCTGACCCACCGGTCCTCTGCCGGCGATACCCTTAATAATGAACGCCTGGAATTCCTCGGTGATGCTTTCATCGGCTCTATCGTAGGAGAATACCTGTTCAAAAAATACCCTACCCAGAATGAGGGCTACCTCACCGAAATGCGCTCCAAGATCGTCAGCAGGCAGAGCCTGAACGCGGTAGCCATAAAAATGGGACTTCCAAAGCTGGTACGTTACAATAAGCAGGATAAGGTGCTGGGCAGAAGCCATATATTCGGCAATGCCTTTGAAGCGCTGGTAGGAGCCGTATACCTGGACAAAGGCTTTGAAACCACCAACAAGTTCCTGAAGCGTAAGCTGATCGGGACCTTCCTGGATATTGACGAGCTGGAGCAGACGGAGTACAACTTCAAGAACAGGCTGTACACCTGGGCCCAGAAGAACAATTACAGCCTGGATTTCAATACGATATGGGAAAGGTTTGAAGCAGGCAGAAAAATATTCAATGTAGGCATCTATGTGAATAACCAGCTTTTTGTATCTGCAACAGGCTATGCCAAAAAAGAAGCCAGCCAGACGGCGGCCCAGAAGGCCCTTGAGATGCTGGAAACGCAACAGGACCTGGAATTCCGTTCCCAACAGGACCCTGCGACAGCACCAAAAGATACGGCTGCTATAACGAAAGCGCGCCAACCGGCCGAACCTGATGACCTGCCCGCTCCCTCTTCACAGCCCGGGGATACACCATATGCTCCCGGTAAAAAGCCTTCCGGCGATGCGGACGCTGCCGGTAACCGGTTTCCGGGACCAGGTGAAGCTGGGGAAAATAAATAAAAGTCCCCTCACAATAGTATCCTAATAACCCCAACATTCCCGGCAACGCTGCTACGCAAATGGCGTTCTCCATTTCTGACCGGGAATATTGATCTTTCTTTTTTCCGCATTTCCTTTCTGCCCCCCTATTTTTAAATAACCATCATCTGCTTACAGGAAACAACTTGCTGTTAGAGGTGCGTTCCGCTGCAAAGTGTCCGCTCTGTGAGCCAGGAAGCTTTCGTTGCCTAAAAGATATAGCGTACCTGCTCATTCCGGGAGGGTACGGGGAATCCCTATCCTGCTTTGCAGTTGATCCCTACAGCTTTCGCCTGATGGCTTTGTGGCTTATATGCAGATAGCCAGTATTTTTTTATATCATTTCCTTGTTTTTCTAAAAACAAATCATTAACTTTACAAGGTCTGAAAAGAACAATAAGCCTTACTTAAATTTTTCTTCATATTAATATTTTAATATTAACCGCACTGCAATGTCTATTGCGGTGTTTTTTTATCCCGCATCTGACCTTTCTCAGCAAAAGGCTTATATCCCCCACAGGTTACAAAATATGATTAAAAAAATAAAAGGTTGCCCGTATTCCAGGCAACCCATTCATTCATATATGATCTTTACAAGCGGCTTGTATTAAAACAGCTTACAGTCCTCTTTCGTATGTATTCCATTGTGCTCATATTCCCTGGAATTGGACTCACATATCTTTTTAGCATTTTTTTCCGTATCTCTCACCTTATAGTCCTTCTCAGTCTGTGTAAATCCCGGAGCTCCCGAATAGGTCATAGTACATCTGCATGTGTAATCCTTAATACAAGAAGAAAATCCGAACGATACAATACAAAAAAATGCTATAGATAGTAAAAATTTAAAATTCATTGCTTATTTAAATTTGTAAAAAATGAATTCACTTACTGTGAGCTCTTTTCAATAAGAATATTTTAACCAAAGATATAGTCTTAATTTGAAAAAACAAATATAAAGCCTAATAATTCAGCAGAAAAATAATAACGTTTTTTTAAACTCCGAGATAAACAACTTTTTGAATATCTTTGCCCGTCATTTCTGTGAAAAAAGACTTGTAAAAAACAAAAGAATGAATATAATTATACCTATGGCCGGCATGGGCAAACGCATGCGCCCGCATACATTGACCACAGCAAAACCCCTGATACCCATTGCAGGTAAACCTATCGTGCAAAGACTTTTAGAAGATATAGCCGCCACCTGTAATGAAAAGTTGGATGAAATAGCCTATGTGATCAACCCGGCGTTCGGGAAAGAGACAGAGCTGCTGTTGCTGGAAGTGGCCGCCAGCCTGGGTGCCAAAGGTAAAATATACTACCAGGAAGAAGCGCTGGGCACGGCGCACGCTATCCTGGCAGCAAAGGAAGCCCTGCAGGGAAATGTATTCATAGCTTTTGCGGACACCCTTATCAAAGCTGAGTTCACCATTGATACTGCTAAGGACGCTATCATCTGGACGCAAAGAGTTAAGGACCCGTCTCAATTCGGCGTGGTAAGACTGGCTGAGGACGGAGAGATCATTGAGCTGGTGGAAAAGCCTAAAGAGTTCGTATCTGATCTCGCCATTATCGGTATTTATTATTTCAGGGACGGAGAGAACCTGCGCAAAGAGCTGCAGTACCTTATAGATAACAATATCCAGGAAAAAGGTGAGTACCAGCTGACCAATGCCATGGAAAATATGCGCAACAAGGGCATTAAGTTCTATTGCGACCAGGTAGAGGAATGGCTGGATTGCGGCAATAAGGACGCCACCGTATATACCAACCAGCGCATCCTGGAGATCAAAAACGGCAGGGAAGTGCTGAAAGCCGCCTCTCATAAAAGTACGAACAGCATTATAATCGAACCCTGCTTTATCGGTGAGAACGTGGAGATATCCAATTCCGTAATAGGGCCGCACGTTTCCCTGGAAGCCAACAGTAAAATAAGCGGCAGCGTGATCAGCAACAGCATCGTCAGGAACGATACCATTATCAGCAACGCGCATATCACCAATTCCCTGATAGGCAAATCATCCTGCCTGAAAGGCTGCCCGGATGAATATTCCCTGGGCGATTTCTCCTGCATAGAATAAGCATTAAGACCATATACCAGCAAAGCGGCTGCCTCCTGAGGTCAGCCGCTTTATTTTTGGCTCCTGCCGCCATCACCGGGATCACTCGGTAGTATGGGCCGTCCGGGGGATATTCCTGCCTCGTGAAGCGTATTGCCGCTTTTTGTTCCGGGCGCTTCTTCCCGCCTCCCGATATTTATAGCTTCTTATCTGGGCGAATCCCTTAAATTTGCGTTTGAATCAACCGTAATGACCTATAATGCTGCTGTACCCTTTCTCCATATTATATAAAGTAATTACCGGCCTGCGTAATTATCTGTATAACAGCGGTACAAAAGCCAGCTACCTGTCTCCCGTCACTACGGTCATCATCGGCAACCTGTCTACCGGCGGGACCGGGAAAACACCTCATACCGCCTGGCTGGTACAGCAGCTGCAGCAATACTACAAAATAGCGACCCTCAGCAGGGGATATAAACGCAAGACAAAGGGATTCCTGGTGGCAGACCACCGGAGCGATGCCGCCCGGATAGGAGATGAGCCGGCGGAGTACGTACAGCGGTTTCCCGGTGTCACCGTGACCGTGGGAGAAGACAGGGTCAACGCCGTACGGCAGATCGAAGCGCTGCTGCCGGAGACCGATATCATCATTCTGGATGACGCTTTCCAGCACCGGCGCATAGATGCGCATGTCAAAGTGCTCCTCACCACTTATGACGCCCCGTTCTACAGGGATAAGGTATTGCCTCAGGGAAGCCTCAGGGAAGCTGCCGGCGGCTATAAAAGAGCAGATTACATTATAGTGACCAAATGTCCGGGCATCTTATCCGCACCAGAGCGGGAAGCAGTTATCCGTAACATTCGTCCCTGCCCTCATCAGCAGGTCCTGTTTTCCCGCTACAATTATTATCCTCCTGTCCATATCCTGACAGGAGATCCCTTACCGGCATCCGGCAAGATCCTTGTGGCAGTAAGCGGTGTTGCTGATCCCCGGGACCTGTTACAGCACCTCCGCCGGGACGGCCGTGAGGTTATAGAGCAAAGCTTCAAGGACCACTATGAATATACACCGGCAACTATCCGGCGCCTTCTGGAGGAGTATCCCGAAGACCGCTACCAGATCCTGCTGACCAGGAAGGATGCCGTAAAATGGCAGCTGCACCGGGACCTCTTCCCTGGCAGGAGCATAGGCGTCATAGATATAGAAGTGGTATTCCAGGACAATACAGATACCTTTATTCAACACATTGAGCAATTGATCCGATATAATAATGAGCAACGAAACCAATAGCAAGATACCGTGGTTTGATAACCGCAATAAATCCAGGCTGTACAAGCTGTTCCTGGTATTCAGCATCCTGGCTTTCATCGCCAGCGTGCTGTACCTGATGGTAAGCTACAGGTATGTCAGCGGCATCAGGGCCATCGTTATGCCTGTGGCACCGCTTATTTTTGCGTATTTCATTTATATGTACATTTCCAGGTTAAAACAACTGAAATAATATGATGCAGTTCTTTAAATCCAGGCCTTTTTATATCGCTGCGCTTATTGTAAGCATCCTCGGCATCCTGTTCACCGCGGTGTACGCGGTACCTAAAACAGCCGGCCTGCCGGGCATCAGCAAATACAGCAGCTATCTTATCATCGGCTTCTTTGGCTTTCACGCCTGTTTGTACGCAAAAGCCCTATGGTCCGCAGGCCGCACGAAGAATACACCACCCGATCACCCGTAAATATTGTTATTGATGGCTCCAGAGAAGATCCGATACAGTCAGTTCACTGCCTTCCGGGCATTGCTTACAGCGGCGCTTAAATCCATGCTGAAAAGCCCCACCGCGGTCATATTTTCGTTTGCTTTCCCGCTGGTATTTATCTTCGCATTCAGCTTTATGGACCCCAACACGGCCAGGGTCTATAAAATCGCCGTAACCGATACCAGCAAGCCTGAGCTGCAGGATGCATTGCATGCGAACGCAAACATACAGCTCCTGTCCTTTCCCCGGGCGGACAGCGCCGCGCTGCATCACCTGTTCAGGGTACAGCAGCTGGAAGCATTGATAGACCTGCAGGGCGACGCCCTGCATCCGCGCATTACCATCGTGAAGACAACCCTGGATTCCAAACAGAGCAACCTGCTCTACGCGCTTTTGCAGCAAAGCCTTTCCCAACAACCGTTCGGGCTGGTAGAAGCTCCTGCCGCCAGGATCACAGCTCTCAGCCGCATTGATTTTATCCTTCCCGGCCAGCTGGGCTTCGCCCTGCTGGCTGCCTCGGTATTCGGAACCGCATTCCTGTTCTATAATTTGAGGCAGAACCTGGTGCTCAAACGCTTCCTGGCAACCCCTGTAAAGCCGGTCATCATCATAGTGGCCGAGTGCGTGGCCAGGATCATTATCCAGATCATCTCCACAGCCGTCATTCTCCTGATCGGGTATCTCTGGCTGGACTATACTCTCATCAACGGGTTCGCCACTTTTGCCGATATCCTGGTCATCAGCACATTTTCGCTGTTCACTTTTTTAAGCTATGGCTTTATCATTTCAGGGATAGCCCGGAGCGAAGCTATGATCCCTCCCCTGGCCAATATCGTAACGCTGCCGCAGTTCATACTTGCCGGAACCTTTTTCCCGGTGGAGAGCCTACCTAAGTGGCTGCAGTGGCTGGCCAATATTATGCCCCTGACCTATTATAACCATGCGGTACGGTCCGTAGCCTTCGAGGGAGCCGGGTTATGGGCGATAAAGTCCGACCTCGCGATCCTGGCATTATGGGGTGTGCTGTCGCTGTTCACCGCGCTCAGGACCTTTAAGTGGGAATAGGGGAATTAACAATTTTAAAATAAATTTTTCTTATAACTTTTCAAAACTTTATTAAAGTGTCCCGGTGATATCTGCAAATAAAATTCTAACTTTACAGATATTGAAAAACGTCTGTTTTCAGAATCCATTAAATCACTTTCATCATATATGTTCGGGGCAGTTATAGCAGGATTTTTAATAAGTCTGGGATTATTATTATTCGGGAAATATATTAAATCAAAATATTTCTTTTTACTGGCCCTGTACCCCATATCATTATTCGCCTATTTCTCAGGATTCATTACCAAGATCAACCAGCAGCTGGATATCGTGCACCGTTCGGAATGGGTGCCCCAGTACGGCATCAGCCTGGATTTTCGCCTGGACGGGCTCTCCCTGATGTTCACCCTGCTGATCACCGGCATCGGCAGCCTTATCTTCCTGTACACCCATAAGTGCCTGTACGGCAATAAGCATACGGATAAGTTTTATGCTTACCTGACCATGTTCATGTCGTCCATGCTCGGCGTGGTGCTTTCAGATAACCTGATAGCGCTGATCGTATTCTGGGAGCTGACCAGCATCAGCTCCTTTTTCCTCATCGGGTTCAATACGGAAGATGAAAAGTCCAGGAAGAATGCACAGCTGGCCCTGGCCATCACGGGTATCGGGGGCTTCTTCCTGCTGACAGGTCTCCTCCTTACCGGCAATATTACAGGCTCCTATTCCATACAGGAATTGCTGCAATCCAGGGAGCTGCTGCATAACAGTCCCTATTACATACCGGCCATTGCCCTGATCTTCCTGGGCGCATTTACCAAGTCGGCGCAATTCCCTTTCCATTTCTGGCTGCCGAATGCCATGAAAGCCCCTACCCCCGTTTCCGCCTACCTCCATTCCGCTACTATGGTGAAGGCCGGGATTTACCTCCTGGCGCGCCTTACCCCGGCGTTCGGCGGGCATATTTACTGGAACACCACCCTGCTGGTCGTGGGAGCCGTTACCATGCTGTACGCTTCCATTAATACCTTATATAAAACGGACCTGAAAGGCATTCTTGCCTATTCCACTATCGCAGTGCTGGGTATGCTCACCATGATGCTCGGCATAGGAACAGACCTGGCGCTGAAAGCCCTCGTGGTCTTCATTGTGGCTCATGCGCTTTACAAGGCTTCGCTCTTCCTGATCACCGGCATCATAGACCACGAAACCCATACCAGGGACGTAACGGTGCTCAGCGGATTAAGGAAAGTAATGCCGCTCCTGTTCGGGGCAGGCATCCTGACGTTGCTCTCCAACATCGGCTTCCCCTATTCACTGGGATTTATCGGTAAGGAAATGATCTATGAGAGTGCCCTGGGCATTTCAGGACCTGTCCTGATGTGGAGCATTGTGGCCGTTACGGTCATCTCCAATATCTTCATAGGCTACTCTGGCTACCAGGTAGCGCTCAAGCCCTTCGTTGGTCCCATTCCTGAAAAATTTGAAAAGATAAAGCCCTTATCCGTCTTCCTGCTTTTACCGCCCGTGCTTTTATCCGTAGCGGGCATCTTCTACGGGTGCTTTCCCTATATTGCAGATGAGATCCTGCTGAAAAGCGCCACCTTAAGCGTCACGCGCCATTTTACCGATCTTCCCCTTAAAGTATGGCACGGTATGAGCCTCACCCTGGTGCTGAGCATCCTGACCATCCTTGCAGGCGCCGCCCTGTATATATTCAGGAAACAAACGCATCAGCAGGAGCAGAAAATGGAGCTGCTGGATGCCGTAAAGCCGGAGCAGCTATATGCCTATTTAAAAACGGGGGTCAAAAGACTGGCGCTCTTCTATACACAGGTGATGCACAACGGCTACCTGCGTATATATATCATGACCATCATCCTGTTCATCATATGCGTGGTGGGCTATAAGCTCTTCACGGAAGTACCGATCCAGATCAACACGTCTTCCCTGTCCACTTTCAGGCTGTATGAGCTCACTGTATTTTCCATCATCATTGTGGCTATTATGGTCACCATATTCACCAGCTCCAGGCTGACAGCCATAGCCGGCATGACCATTGTAGGCTATTGTATCTGCCTGATGTTCGTGTTCTACGGCGCGCCGGACCTGGCCATGACCCAGTTCACCATCGACACCCTGACCTCCGTGCTCTTTGTACTGGTATTGTTCAAACTGCCTCCTTTCATGAAGTATGCGAGGGCCTCCATTGTGACAAGGGATCTCCTCATAGCCGTGGCCTTCGGGACACTGATCTCCCTTATTACCTTTCAGGCGCTGGTATCGCCTGCGGAAAAGGAAGTAAGCAGGTTTTATGCTGACAATGCCTATCTGGCTGCCAAGGGCAAGAACGTAGTGAACGTTATCCTGGTAGACTACCGGGGATTTGATACGATGATCGAGAGCATTGTGCTGACCATAGCGGCCCTGGGTGTATATAGTTTATTAAAATTACAGATCAAATCATCTGATAAAGAGTAAGATATGAAATCCACTATCTTTAAAGTGGCAGCCAACTACCTGCTACCCCTGTTATTGCTGTTTTCGGTGTTTGTATTATTGAGAGGCCATTATGAATCGGGCGGCGGCTTTGTCGGTGGCCTGATCGCTTCCATCGCTTTTGTGCTGCATTTTTTCGCATACGGGCTGGAGAGCGCCCGGAGCTTTTTCAGGTTCAGTACAGCGACCCTCATCCCGATAGGACTGTCCATATCGCTCTTCAGCGGTATCCTTCCCATGTTTGCGGGCAAGCCGTTCATGACCAGCTTATGGTTCAAAAAGCCTGTTGCCATTATAGGCTCCGTAGGCACACCGCTGTTTTTTGACATAGGGGTCTATCTTATTGTCGTAGGTGTAACGCTGACCATCTTATTCACAATCTCAGAAAATGTAAAGTAAATGGAAATATTACTGGTGATCCTTGTAGGTATCCTGTATGCCGCCGGCATATATATGATGTTCCGGAGAAGCATGGTAAAGCTCCTGATCGGTCTGCTGCTGCTGGGTAACGGCACCAATATCCTGATCTTCCTGATGGGGGATATCGCTAAGGGCAAGCCCCCTATCATAGCTCCCAATACTTCCGTTTTCACGGATGTTTACGCAGATCCTGTCCCGCAGGCTTTGATACTGACAGCCATTGTCATCAGCTTTGCCCTGCAGGCATTTGCCATCATCCTTTTAAAGCGGGTTTATCAAATGACCGGCTCCGACGATCTGGATTCCTTAAATACTAATGACGGCGACATATGACATCTAATTATATCCTGGCTCCCATACTCGTTCAACTGGTCACTTCGATATTGCTGATCTTCTTCTGGCAAAGGGTCACGGTACAGCGTGTGCTCAGCACGGTAGGCAATACTTTCAGCTTTATTACCAGCCTCATACTGGCCATAGATATCTGGAATTTCGGCACGCAGACACTTCACGCAGGCAACTGGCAGCCGCCGTTCGGTATCACTTTCGTTTGTGACGCCCTCAGTGCCACGCTCATTCTCCTGACATCCATTGTAGGGCTGGCCGTAGGGCTTTTCTCTACCATAGGCATCAGCATCAACCGGATCAAGTACGGCTATTTCCCTATTTTCCATTTTTTACTGATGGGGCTGCAGGGCGCTTTCCTGACCGGCGACCTTTTCAACCTGTATGTATGGTTCGAGGTGGTCATTATATCTTCCTTTGTGCTTATAACGCTCGGGGGCAAGAAAATGCAGATGGAAGGCGCCATTAAATATGTGACCCTGAATATACTGGCATCCACCATTTTCCTTACAGCGATAGGGCTCTCCTACGGCCTTACCGGGACGCTCAATATGGCAGACCTGGCGCAGAAAATAGCGCTGGTGGAAAACAGGGGCATCGTCCAGGTGACCGCTTTACTCTTCTTTGTGGCCTTCGGGATCAAGGCCGCCGTTTTCCCGCTGTATTTCTGGCTGCCGTCTTCCTATCATACGCCCCCGTCCGCTATCGCCGCCATTTTCGGCGGACTGCTGACCAAGCTGGGTATCTACGCGCTGATCCGGATGTTCACCCTGATATTCATCCCGGATGATTATACGATCAACCTGTTCATCATCATAGCGATCATGACCATGTTCACAGGGGCTTTCGGCATGATGAACAAGAAAAGCATCCGTAAAGTATTCTCTTATCTCATCGTATGCCATATCGGCTACCTCATAGCCGGTCTGGGATTATACACGGAAAAATCTCTTTCAGGCACCATCTTTTACCTCATCCATGATATCATAGCCAAATCCAACCTTTTCCTTATAGCCGGGTTGATCTACAAAATAAGGAGCAGTACGGATATGAGAAGATTAGGAGGGCTTTACAAGGACTACCCGCTATTGTCTATCCTTATCCTGTTCGTACTGTTATCCATTTCCGGGGTACCGCCCCTGTCGGGCTTCTGGCCCAAGCTGAACATTATCAGCGAGGCGCTCCGGTCCGGGAATTATACGCTGGTATTCAGCATCATCATTTCAAGTTTCGTAACTTTAGTCATGATCGCCAAGGTCTGGGCGGAGGTTTTCTGGAAACCGACACCCAAGGATCACCCGGAGCAGGATGATACCTTTGCCCCGCTGTCAACCTTCAAGAAGATCACGATGGTCCTGCCGGTCTTCCTGCTGGCCTTCATATCATTTATGATAGCCATAAGACCGGGAACATTTATGAACCTTTCTGATAAGATCGCGAACGAGCTTATGCATTCGGATGATTATATAGAAAATGTATTCAGAGTAAAGAATATACAAAATTAACAGTATGCTGCAACATTTTATCATGAACCTGATGCTCACCTTCGTGTGGGTAGCTATAACCGGGACGCTGAATTTTATCAATTTTGTGTTCGGGTATATACTGGGGTTTGCCATCTTATGGCTTATTGAGCGCAGGAAAAGCAAATACAAAAAACGATATTTTTCAAGGGTACCGAAAGCGCTGGGGTTTGTGCTCTATTTCTTCTATGACCTGCTGAAAGCGAATTTCAAGATCGCCTATGACGTGCTTACACCACGTTATTTTATGAGCCCGGGCATAGTAGAGTACCCGCTGAATGCCAGAAGCAACTTTGAGATCACCATGCTGTCCAATATCATCTCCCTGACACCGGGTACGCTGATCATTGATGTCAGCGATGATCATAAAGTGCTCTACATCCATGCCATGTACCTGAAGGACAAGGAAGAGTTCATCAAGCATATACACGACAATATTGAAGGCAGATTATTGGAAATATTAAGATAACCGAAACACACATGGATTTAAATTCTTACTTACTGTTCGTAGTGATGCCCATCCTCTGCTTTTCCCTTATACTGACCTTTATAAGGTTTATGAGGGGACCTACTACCGCAGACAGGGTAATCGCCCTGGACCTTATCATCACCACAGGGGTGGGGATCATAGCATTATTCAGCATTATATACAATCACCCGGCATTCCTGGATGTGGCGATGATCCTGGCGCTCATAGCCTTCCTGGGCACCATCGCGTTCTCCTATTATTTAATCCAGGAACAAAAAAAGAGAAAGAAATGACGTCACTTATTATTGCCATTCTAGCCACAAGCGGCTCCATATTTGCGCTGATAGCATCCATCGGTATCGTAAAGATGCCCGACTTTTATACCAGGCTGTCCGTTACGATCAAGGCGGCCACCCTGGGCATGGGCACCATACTGATCTCGTCCGCCATCTTCTTCAACGATTTTGCCGTAACCAGCAAGAATATAGCTATCATCTTCTTCCTGATACTCACAGCCCCGATCGCCGGCCATATCATCAGCAGGGTGGCTTATTTTACCGGCATCCCGCTATGGGAAAGGACCGTTATTGATGAGATGAAAGGCAAGTATGAAGGAGGTATAGAAAACCTCCAAAGCTCCGAAAGCGAGGAACAGGAAAAGGCCAAAGAGAAAGCAGGGAAGACCAACACCCCGAAACGGTGATCTTAAATAAGACCTTACGATTTTATCATCGCTTTTCCCGGTAGCGAATAGCTTGTCAACAACGCTATCAGCCCCGGTCATTGCCGAAAAAATATCAGCCTATATTTATCATTCTCCTGTATCTTTGATTTTTATGTATCCGGTAAAAAGACAGGCCCGGTGATGATAGCAGCGATGAGCCTGTACAATTATCAACAGAATCTAAAGTCATCGCACAATGAACAAGACAAGCGTTCTTTTTTTTATTAAAAATTTGGGTGGCGGAGGTGCGGAGAGAGTATTGGTAGATTTATTGCACAGGTTAAATCCCGAAAAGTTTGATATTACTGTCAGAACTATATTCGATGAAGGTATCTACAGGGATCAGCTCCCGGCTCACATTACCTACAAGTCCGCGCTTCCCAAAGAATTCCCCGGTTTTGTTTATCTGGCAAAGCTTTTTTCCAGGAAGACGTTGTATAATTTTTTCATCAGGGAAAAATATGATATTACCGTTGCTTTTCTGGAAGGCATCACTACCAGGATTGCCAGCGGATGTGACAATCAGGATACCCGGCTCATATCCTGGCTGCACCTGGAACAAAAGTATAAGTCTGTTTACCTTAAGCCCTACAGGAGCCTGAAGGAAATGGCAACCTCCTATAACAGGTTCGATTATATATGCTCTGCCTCCCGTTTTGCATTGGACAGCTTAAAGTCGATCATAGATCTTAAGCCGGACAGCGGAGTTTTCCATAATATAATAGACACGGAGGCTATCCTGCGAAAAGGGAATGAAGAAGCATCAGAGATAACATTTCCGCAGGACGTTATCAGGCTGGGAAGCGTAGGTCGTTTAACACATCAGAAAGGCTATGTAAGGCTTGTCAGGGTATTGGGGAGGCTAAAGCAGGAGGGCTATAACTTCCAGTTTTACCTTTTAGGGAAAGGGGATGAAGAGCAGGCGATCAGGTCGGAAATACAAAAAAATAATTTAGAAAGCGTCATACATTTGCTTGGTTTTCGGGAAAATCCATATAAATTTATCAGAAATTTTGATTTATTTATTGGTTCATCATATTATGAAGGATTCAGTCTGGTAATCTGTGAAGCTGCCATATTGGGCGTGCCGGCTATTGCTACGTTTGTAAGTGGATTGGACGAGATCACCAATACGACCAATCAATATTCCTATACTGTTGAAAATAGTGAAGACGGACTCTATTATGGCTTAAAAAAGCTACTGGACGACAGATCGATCATAGACAACTTAAAGGATCACTGCTTACAATCTGCGCGCTTTTTTAATACAGCTGCCGCTGCAGAAAAAGTAAGTGAACTATTTTTATCACTAACAAGAAAATAATTTATAAAACATGGGAATTGTAGCCAGAGTGTTATTGAAAATCATGGGAAGGGCCAAGTATGATGAAATGGTCATGAGCAAAAAAGCCAGGGATAAAAGTAATTATGAAGGTTTAAGCGCAGAAGAGACCTTCAATGCCATCTATAAGAACAATGATTGGGGCAGCAGGGAAAGTGTGTCGGGAGTCGGTTCGGAAATAGTACAGACACAGGAGCTGATAAAATCATTGCCTCCGCTATTCAGGCAGTATTCCATTAAGACCTTAATTGATATACCCTGTGGTGATTTTAACTGGATGCAGCATGTAGACCGGAATGGCATCACGTACCTGGGCGGCGATATAGTAAAAGAGCTCATAACGGAAAACAATAAAAAATACGCTACCGATACCATTTCTTTCAGTCAGATCAATTTGCTTGAAGACCAGCTGCCTCAGGGCGATCTTATTCATACAAGGGACTGCCTGGTGCATTTTTCCTACAATGATATCATCAAAGCCATAAATAATATAAAGAGATCAGGCATACATTACATTTTAACCACAACTTACCCCGACAGGGTTAAAAATTACAATATAACTACCGGGGACTGGAGAGCGTTGAATTTAGAATTACCTCCTTTTAATTTCCCCAAGCCGCTGGCAATAATTAATGAAAACTGCACGGAAGGGAAAACAATGAACAAAGACAAATCTCTTGCCCTCTGGAGAGTAAGTGACCTGCCCGAACTATCCCCTTCTGAATAGCAGCAGAAACGGGCAATCTTAATTTTTCCGTGCCCAACATAATTCTTTTCTGATGTCATGAATGAGTTATACACTCTATTGCTAAATGCCGGTATCACCCTGCTGGTATTCATAGCCCTTTTGCTTGCCGGTATCATCAAGAAGCAAATGGGCTATATCTACCTATCCCTCCTGGCATTGCTGGCAGGTATCATATGGGTAAGCTGGGGAGCGTTTAGCTTTGGCAAAAGAACCTTACAGTCAGCATTGCAGCCACGGAGCGGGATAGCAATTTATGAGGCATTGCTGGGAAAGCCCGGCACAGATTGCGTCCGCGTCCTGCACCACAGGGACCAGATGATCCCCAAAATAGATACCGAGATCACACTCCACTTCAAAACCTGCCCCCCGGAATTACAAAGGATACTGAGCAATAAAGCCTTTAAGGAAAGCGCCCGTATACCGGCTACTGCGGTCAGGGACCGCTTATCTTCGACTCTTCCCGACTGGTTCCGGCCTGCAGAAATGAACGATACCCTGCTTGTATTCTCCAATACAGATGCTACCGGCAACGGTCAGGAAATATACAGCTCCCCGGACAGCATGGAAGTGTATCTCAGGGATATATGGGACTGATTACATTTCCCGCCGGCAACTATTGCAGCAATCCGGCTTCGCTTTCCCGGGCCGATATGCTTTCCCCGGGCGCAGCTGTGTAAAAGCGCTTTAATATTTCCGCAGTATAGCGATAGCCGATCTCATTGAAGCAGGTATCAATGAGAAGCTCATACTCATAAAACAGGTGGTCGTCCATCGCCGCTTCCACCAGGCTGTTGAAAAGCGGCAGGTCATCAATATAAGCATTGTGCACACTAACGTGCGCCCCGTTGGTTTCAGCAATACCATAAAGATGCTTTATATCCATATGGTTATACAGGATCGTATCTTCCAGGGGAAAATAAGCCGACATACTGATATCTAGCACCCCGTTGCTGTCCTCCGGCCACGGAATGCTTACATACTGGCCCCGGGCGCGCCATACGCCGGAAGTATCGCCTGAGCAACTCTTATACCTGACGGTCCATTCATAATCAGGTCTCTCTGTGATAGTGGTTGCCAGCGCAGGATAGATGTAATCGTCATACAGCAGCAGGAAGCGCTGCCCTTCCCTGCTGCCTACGGTTACAAGCGCAGGCAGGGTCTTTAAGGCTGCTTTGGTTGTAGAGGATGCCGGCACGGAAGCAGGCGCAGCCTGACCGGTAAGCGGCTCTCTGGGCAAGGCTCCCCAGGCTGAAGCCGCCTTTAATGCCGGAAAATGCTGTTCCCGGACATATATCCTCACATAATCTACCAGCATTTCTCCCAGCAGGCTATCCCCGAATTCATTAGCATTATTGGCTTCAAAGAGCTCATTGTGATAGCCGTTATTGATTCTCAGCTGTGCCTGCGACAAGGTGTGCCAGGGAAATCCATTATTAAAATACAGGGTCTCTTTATTGATGCAGGAAGGCGCTACATTATAGCTTCTTTCCATGATGCCGCCGAAGGCCTTACGGCGCTCCTTTTTGTAATATTGGGGGATATAGGCGATGAGCTGCTCATCCAGCAAAAATTTCACAGTATGCTCATCCCACTCCACGGTATAGGTATGCCAGTTGCCAAAATCATTTTCACCGGGACTTCTGAACCAGTCATTCCTTCCGTAGCGGCTGACCATATAGGTACGGCGGGGAGCAATATCCGCTTTTTCCGTTCTCCTGATAGTGAGCGAGCCGTCCACATGCAGCGGCGTCCCGTCATCTTTGAACAGCCTTACATAATTGACCATATCGGCGTTCTGAAAGCTATCCTTCAGGTAATCGTTCCAGTGCAGCTCCGCATTCCACTCATGGACATTCCAGCTGGCATTGCTTTTCTTAGGGTACAACGTATTAGGCCGCCGCTCTCCTTTGGCTTCAACAATATCCAGCTCATTCACGCCGCCGGAACCATACCAGAGCCATAAGCTGCCGTAGGCATAACGGTGATCCGACAACCGCGCCCGGATCTCTATTTTCCCGTTATTCAATACATAGCCGTTACCGCAGCCTCCTTCTCCCCCGGTGCTGTACCTCAGGTTGAGGGTACCGGAAGTGAAGGCGACACGTTGCAGATCGCTTTGAGGACAGTCCGCGCACTTCCATTGTGCCGGCTCCTTATAATTCTTTAGCGCGATCACTCCCTCCTCCGGACGCAATTCCACATTCTTATCCAGCATCAGGAAATCGGGCTTACCCTTGCGGCTGTTTCCCCACCTGCCCATATGCCAGTTCTCATTATCCCCGCCGTTCATTCCACACCAGGAATTATGGGTGATCCACATAGGACCCAGCCCGGGCTGATCGAATTCCTCATTCAATATCATGACCCAGGGAGAAGCAGTACAGAGATCCTTGCCCGAGCTGTCGGCCGCCGGCGGATAGCGTAACTGTGCATGCAACAACAGCACGTTAAAAATCAGAATACTAAATATTAAAATTCGCTTCATAGTAACCTGTAAATTACGCTCATTTCTTCAAACTGCAAAAATTCTCCCCTCTCATTACTGCACT
Organism: Edaphocola sp.; assembly: GCA_037190225.1. Taxonomy (GTDB): domain Bacteria; phylum Bacteroidota; class Bacteroidia; order Chitinophagales; family Chitinophagaceae; genus MKSF01. The sequence continues at coordinate 127,673 of JBBCJL010000011.1, forward strand.
GCCGGCCTATAGCAGATCATCCTTTCGCATAGCTCATTTTTAGATAACATTAAGACTGGCAGCTAAACTTTTTAGCCCGTTTATGCTTTAATAAATTGAATCAAAACTTTCAGTCATGGAACTTCAAGTAATAAACCGTAATTCCAGTATTATGAGAATTCCCCTGATAAAAGGAATCATCATAACCGTATGGGGCGTATTGGCGCTCTTACTTTCCCAGTCATCTCCTTATTTTCTTATTAAAGCATTCGGGATATTGAATCTTATCACAGGTATCATGACAATGGTCTTCACGTTCAAGCATCCGCAACTGAAGATCTCCCAGCAGTGGGTATTGCTGGAAGCCGTTATCGAGCTGGCAGCCGGGGTAATATTTACTTTCTTTATCAATGAGGCATCCACATTCATGTACTACGTCAGCATAGGAATTCTGTTCATTATTATCCTGCAGTTCATTTATGGTTATGTCCTGCTGAATACGGGTGAGTTTAACCTGGTGAATATCTTTATGCGCTTCCTTACACTCATCGGGGGTATTGTAATAGGCGTGGTGATATTCTCCCAGGTGGTTTCCATCTATACCGCCTTCCTTATCATAGGAGCTTTCTCCATAGTATATGGCATCATCAATATCCAGTTCGGACTAAGCCTGAACAACGCCGTGCTGGGTCATGTAAAATAATCCTGCAACGGGTCAGACAACCCTTTAATAAAAGATCCTCCTGTGCATACAGGAGGATCTTTTATTAAAGGTACAGGGCTGGTTACAACCTGCCTGCTATGATCTTTTCCACAACCTCCGGGTCCAGCAGCGTTGTGGTATCTCCAAGGTTAGCGGTCTCTCCTTCCGCTATCTTCCGGAGGATCCTGCGCATGATCTTGCCGCTGCGTGTCTTGGGCAGGTCGGGAACGAATTGCAGCTTATCAGGCCGGGCGATGGCCCCGATAAGCCGTGTAACGGTCTTCATAATATCCTGCTCGGACAAATGGGTATCATCCGGGTTTTCCAATACGATATAAGCATAGATGCCCTGGCCTTTTACATCATGAGGATATCCTACCACCGCGCTTTCAACCACCCCATGGTGCATATTGATGGCATTTTCCACTTCTGCCGTACCGATCCTGTGACCGCTCACGTTCAATACATCGTCCACCCGGCCGGTGATCCTGTACATACCGTTCTCATCACGGTAGGCCCCGTCGCCGGTAAAATACAGGTTATCATAAGTAGCAAAATAGGTAGTGCGGCAGCGCTCATGGTCACCGTAAGTGGTGCGCAGCATACCGGGCCATGGAAACTTAATGCAGAGGTTGCCGCTCACATCATTACCTTCCAGCTCCCTGCCGTTCTCATCCATCAGCACAGGCTGTACACCGGGCAGCGGCCACGTGGCGTAACCGGGCTTTTCGGGGGTAACTCCGGCGAGATTGGATATCAGTATCCCTCCTGTTTCCGTTTGCCACCAGGTATCCACTACCGGCAGTTTATCCGCGCCTGCATGTCTCTTGTACCAATGCCAGGCTTCTTCATTGATAGGCTCGCCTACGGTTCCCAATACCCTGAGAGAAGAGATATCCTTCCCTTCAAAAGGCGCTTCCCCGTAGCTCATAAGGCTCCTGATGGCTGTAGGAGCGGTGTACAGGATGCTTACCTTATGCCGGACCACCACATCCCATAACCTGCCGGCGTCCGGGTAAGTGGGTATGCCGGCGAAGATCAGCGAGGTAGCCCCGGCCAGCAGCGGCCCATAGATGATATAGCTGTGTCCCGTGATCCAGCCAATATCTGCCGTACAGAAATGGATATCCTCCGGCCTGTACTGGAAGACATTCACAAAGCTGTAAGCCGTATAGACCATATAGCCGCCTACGGTATGCACCACCCCTTTAGGCTTTCCCGTAGACCCTGAAGTGTACAGGATGAACAGGGGATCTTCCGCGTCCATTTCCTCTGCGGGGCAGTCGGGGTTGCCCTGGGATTCTACTTTCTTAATTTCATCTTCCCACCACACGTCCCGGCCTTTGATCATACTGACAGGTATCCTTGCCTGGGTCAGCACAATACACTTCTTAACGAACGGGCATTGCACCAGCGCATCATCAATGATATCCTTAAGCGGCACCGTTTTATTGCCCCTTAAGCTGCCGTCCTGCGTGATGATATACGCCGCCCGGGAATCATGCAGCCTGTCTGCTATGCTCTGGGCGCTGAAGCCCCCGAATACCACACTATGTATCGCCCCTATCCTGGCGCAGGCCAGCACGGCAATGGCCAGCTCCGGCACCATTCCCATATAGATAATGACCCGGTCACCTTTCACCACACCGTTATTCTTCAGCACATTCGCAAATTGCATGACCTTAAAGTGCAGGTTCCTGTAGCTGAGGATACGGGGATCTGCCTCCTCATCGTTGGGCTCCCAGATAAAAGCTGGCTTATTGCCTATGGTACCCAGGTGCCGGTCCAGGCAGTTCTCCGTAATATTCAGCTTGCCGCCCCTGAACCATGATATCTGAGGTTCCCTGAAATTCCATTCCAGCACCTTGTCCCATTTTTTCCTCCAGAAAAAATTCTGCGCGATATCCGCCCAGAATCCCTGTGGGTCCATTATACTTTTTTCATAAGCCAATTTATATTCATCCGCACTTTTAATTTGAAATGAGTAAGCCATATAAGTAGTTTGTTTTTATGTATAATACGGACTACAATTTAATGATTAAATTTCCTTTCTGCAAATATTTCATAAAAATAAGGAACTATTTATCATTTTAAGCCAAACTCATATTCAGAGCTACTAAGGTCTTGATTTACAAGACCCGATGTGCTCCTGATCATAGGGCCTCCACAGCATGCTTCATATCTTACCTGCAATTATTTGCTTCAAAAACAGTATCTTAGTAGCTGATTCTTAAATGTCTTACAATGAAAAAAATACTCTTATTCCTGACACTCGCATTTTCCGGCTTTGGATATCCATTCCTCTTACAGGCACAATCTCCCGGGTTAGCCGGTTCAGCCAATACCGGAGATAATAACAAGCCCGCCTCGCTGCCTATCGGCTCAGCCCTGCCTTTGGCCGATAAGGCACTGCATGACGTAGTTACCAATAAGCAGCTCAGCATCCGTACACTGCAGCAAAAGGCCGGTACGCTGGTGATCTTTTCCTGCAATACCTGCCCGTACGTGGTGAAGGCCCAGCAACGCACCCGGGAGGTGCTGAAGCTGGCAGAGCAGCTTAAGATAGGCGTGGTGATGCTCAATTCCAATGAAGCGCAGCGAAATGATGCAGACAGCGAGGAAGCAATGAAAGCCTATGCCCGGCAGCACCAATATGCCCATTACCTGGTAGACCTGGGAGACCTTGCGGATGCTTTCGGCGCCACCAGGACCCCCGAAGTATTCCTGTTCAATGCGGAGAACAAGCTGGTGTATAAAGGCGCTATGGACGACAACCCGGCCAACCCGGAGGAAGTGAAGCAGCTGTATCTTGCCAATGCCATGAACGCTATGGTCAGCAAAAAGACCATTGACCCGACCAGCAGCAGGTCTGTAGGATGTTCCATTAAAAGAAAATAATGCCGCTACCGGTTGCGGACCAACAGGGAGCTAAAGACTTCTGCTGATAATTAGCAGAAGTTTTTTTATATTGTACTCCGTTTATAAAAATATCTGTTATGAATAATGCCGTTTACAACGCGCTATACGAATCTTACAATACCACTACGGACCCTTACCTTAAAATAGATATCCTGAGCGAGCTGACCCTGGAGATCAGGAATGATGACGTGGATAAGGCCATGGTGCTGGCCGAGGAGATCATAGAGAAGTCCACTGCCCTGAACTACCAGCTGGGCATCGGCAATGGCATGAACCATAAAGGGGCCTGCTACTGGATCATGGGAGAGTATGATGACGGGCTGGATGAGCTTACAGGGGCCTACGAAATAGCTAAAGCCGTAAAGGACCCGATCCTGGAAGCCAAGGTGCTGAACAACTTCGGCAGGATATACAGGAGCCTGGGCGAGCTGGCCAAGGCATTGAAGAATTTTGAAGCGGCGCTGGAGATCAATGAGCAGCATGGCAATGAATTTCTGCTTACCATCAACCTGACCAATATCTCCAACCTGTACCACGATCTCGGCGATTATGACACGGCCCTGGAATATGCCCTGAAATGCCAGCCTATATTTGAGAAATACCAGAACAATACCAGGCTGATGGATATCTATAATACGCTCGGGGATATCTATTTCAAGAAAGAGATGTATGAAGAGGCCCTGCATTATTTTAAAACCAACCTGAAGCTTTCGGACCCGGAGACCGTGTACCGCGTACTGGCTGAAAGCGGCATCGGGAAAGTGCTCTATAAGCAGGGATTCTACGATGAGGCCAAAACCTACCTGCTGACCAGCATGAAAGAGGCGGAAAAAATAGATAACGTGGAGTCCGAGATCATTTCCAACTTTTACTACGGCAAGCTGAACATGGCCAAGGACAATTACAGGCTGGCGCTGCAGCACCTGGAAAAGGCCTATGACCTGGCACAGGATACGTCCCGCAAGCACGACCTGATGAGCATACACGAATCCCTTTCGCATATTTACGACCTGATGGGGCATATCCCCAAGGCGTTCAATCACCTGAAAGCGTACGAAAAGCTCAAGGAGGAGATCTTCCAGCAGGCTACCCTTAACAAGCTCCGGAACCTCCAGATAAAGACCCAGATAGAGGTCGCCAAGAAAGAAAAGGAGATCGCGGAGAAGACCGCCCGTCTCAAGCAGCAGTTCATGGCCAATATGAGCCATGAGATCCGGACCCCGATGAATGCCATTGTAGGCATAACGCGCCTCCTGATGGATAAGAATCCCAGGCAGGACCAGGAAAAATATCTTAATGCCATCAAGCAATCTGCAGATAATCTCCTGATCATCATCAATGACATACTGGACTTCTCCAAAATAGAGGCCGGCAAGATCATCATTGAGCACTTCCCTTTCTCCCTGCGGGAGATCATCAGCAGCATCAGGGATATGATGGATATCAAAGCGCAGGAAAAGAACCTGGATATGGTCTTTATGGTGGATGAAAGCATCCCGGACCAGCTGAAAGGTGACGCCACAAGGGTAACACAGATACTGGTGAATCTTATAGGGAACGCCATCAAGTTCACGGAAAAAGGCGGCATTACCGTCAGGATAGAAAATACGGACATCACTGACAAGCGCATCCATCTCAAATTCAGCATCCGCGATACGGGCATCGGCATATCCAGGGACTACGTGGATAAGATATTCGAATCCTTTACCCAGGCAGGGACGGACACCGCCCGGAAGTACGGCGGCACAGGCTTGGGACTGACCATCTCCAAACAATTGGTGGACCTGATGAACGGTAAAATATACGTGGAAAGCCAGGAAGGAGTAGGCACGACCTTTTACGTGGAGATCAACTTCGAGATCGCGCAAAACCAGCAGGTCGTAAAAAAAGAGGAAGAAATATCCATGGAGGTCATCAATAAGCTTAACAATGCCAGGATCCTGCTGGTGGAGGATAATGAATTCAACCAGCTGGTAGCAGAAGATACACTTAAGGAGTTGCTGCCCAATATAGAGCTGGATACCGCGGAGAACGGGGCTATCGCAGTTGAAAAGGTGAAGAAGAATGACTATGACCTGGTGCTGATGGATATCCAGATGCCGGTCATGAACGGCGTGGAAGCGACCATAGCCATCCGGAACCTGGAAGATGAAAACAAGAAGCATATCAGCATTGTGGCTATGACCGCCAATGTCCTGCAGGAAGACGTGAAGACCTACCTGGATTGCGGTATGAACGCATACATCTCCAAGCCTTTCAAGACCGAGGTGCTGCTGGACAAAATGTCCAGCGTCTTACCGCAGCACCTGGTGAAGGAGGAAAAAGACTATGTCAGCCACCCCGGCAATGATACGCTATCCAATATGCTGAAAAGTGAGCCGGGCAGTACGGCACAGGAACAGGAAGCAGCATTGCCCGCCGTCACCCTGCCGGAGCACATTACCGATATGACCTTCCTGAAGCAGTTCACGAAAGACGACCAGGCCAAAATAGATAAATATGTACATATGTTCATCCAGAATGCGCCCACGCTCCTGGAGAAGATAAGTGCCAACTGGCAGAACAGGGATTACCCGAACCTTAAGGTGGCAGCACATTCGCTTAAGCCACAGCTCTCTTATATGGGCATCAGGGAAGAGATCAGTCATATATACGAGCTGGAACAGGCCGCAGCGGCAGGCCATGAGCCTCCCGGGAACAGGATGGATTTCCTGGTGGAAAATATCAGCCAGGTGGTCGCCCAAAGCATCCGGGAGCTCAGTAAAAAAGAATAATAAAAACTTTGAATATTGAAATACTGTGAGTATCTTACAAAATTAATTCCAATTATATCCATATAAGATAATACATTTATAATTTAAAAATATCAGACAATGGCATCAGAAAAACGCTATTTATTTCTCGTTGACGACGAACCCATTCAGAATGAAATGCTGAAAGATTACCTGACAGAGCGTTTCCTATATGAGATTGTGGTGTTTGATAACGGGGAGGAGGCATTGAAGAAAATGCATCTGCACCCGGAAATATTAGTTTTGGATTATTACCTGAACGCCAATAACCCGAACGCCAAAAATGGTATTGAAATTCTCAAGCAGATCAAAGAAATATCGCCTTCAACGCAAGTGATAGCCTTGTCGGGACAGGATAAAATAGAAGTAGCCATAGATACGATAAAATTCGGCGCGTACGATTACGTGGTAAAAGGCGAAAGCGCTTTTTCCAGGATAGAGAATATTATCAATAACCTGTCCGAGCTGCACAAGATGCGAACCATCAATAAGGCCCAGAAAAACACTATCACGTTCTTATCTATCGTCATTGTGCTCATTATCCTGTGCTCGCTCTATTTCCTGCTGATCAGGCCTATGATGAGATAAACCCTTACTTTTTATCAAAGTTATATTATAATATTAAAAGGTTTGCTGTAATTCAGCAAACCTTTTTCTTATCGTGACCTGCCGGGTTAAAGGGCTCAGGGCCGGACAGCCCCCTGTCGTTCCCAATCACAGGGAACCCATAAAAAAATGCTGTCCTGTATAAGGACAGCATTGTAAATATATTGCTGAAGGGGATTATTTACCCGCAGTCTTACCTGCTTTACGGCGAACGATCTCACCCTGGAATCTGACACCTTTTCCTTTGTACGGCTCAGGCTTACGGATACTGCGGATCTTGGCAGCTACCTGTCCGACCAGTTGCTTGTCAATAGACTCTAAAGTTACTACCGGCGGCTTACCTTTTTCCATTACTGCAGTAGCTTTCACTTCCTGTGGCAGGTCAAAGATAATATTGTGAGAATAACCCAGTGACATATCCAGTTGCTGACCGGTTACGGCAGCACGGTAACCTACCCCTACCAGTTCCAGCACGAGCTTGAAGCCATTGGTAACACCTTCCACCATATTGGCGATCAGGGCGCGGGTCAGGCCGTGTACGGCACGGTGACGGATCTGGTCTGTAGGGCGGGTAATGGTTACTTCATTACCGTTCACTTCTACTTTCAGGTCCTTATCAATAGTCTGGGATAACTCACCTTTAGGGCCTTTTACTGTAACAGTATTATCGTTAGCTACTGTCAGGCTTACCTTATCACCTAAAGTGATAATCTTTTTACCTATACGAGACATAAAATATGTTTTATATAAATGATTTAAAATATAGCGTCAGTTAGTGTTCAGTTACCGTATAGGAAAGAACTTAAATTGTCTAACCGACTTTTGAAAGTTCAGATAAGGATAACTGCGGCTATTGTGATAGTATAAGCTATCCTTATTGACATTGTATATTGTTACAGGTAAGCTATTATTACCAGATATGGCACAATACTTCACCGCCTACGTTATTCGCACGCGCTTCTTTATCGGTCATTACACCCTTTGAAGTAGAAAGGATGGCTATACCTAAGCCGTTCTTTACTTTTTTCAGTTCGGCAGGCTTGGCATACTGACGTAAACCCGGGCGGCTCACTCTCTCCAGGGAACGGATCAGCGGCTCTTTGGTAGCGGCATCGTATTTCAAAGCTATTTTGATAATACCCTGTTTGTTATCATCTTCGAATTTATACTTTAAGATATAACCTTTATCGTATAAAATCTCGGTGATACGTTTTTTCAAATTTGAAGCTGGAATTTCCACAATACGATGACGGGCCATTTGAGCATTACGTACACGAGTTAAGAAATCTGCTATTGGATCTGTTACCATTTTACTTTTGCGTTTTTAAATTGTTTGAAAATTGATGAGAGTAACACTACGCTGCGGCAATGTCTTTTCATCTAATTGGTTCAATAGACCTTCTGATAATATGGACCGGGACACTGTGTATATCCGGTACGGAAATATTACCAGGAAGATTTAGTAACACCAGGTAATTTGCCATCAAGTGCCATTTCGCGTAAAACCACACGTGAAATACCGAACTGACGAACATATCCTTTAGGACGGCCTGTCAATTGACAACGGTTTTTCAAACGAACCGGAGAAGCATTCTTAGGTAATTTATCCAAAGCCTCATAATCTCCGGCTGCTTTTAAAGCTGCGCGTTTTTCAGCAAACTTGGCAACCATTCTCTCGCGTTTGCGTTGACGGGCTTTTACTGATTCTCTTGCCATTAGTTAGTTACATTTATGATCTCCCGGCAACTGCTTACCGGAAGACAGATTTAAAATTATTTTTTGATATTTTTGAAAGGCATACCTAATTCTTTCAGCAATTCGTATGCTTCTTCATTCGTACCTGCAGAAGTCACGAAAGTAATATCCATACCGGAGATACGGTTTACCTTATCAATATCGATCTCTGGGTAGATGATCTGCTCGGTTACACCGAACGTATAGTTGCCACGACCGTCAAAAGCCTTATCGTTAATACCTTTGAAGTCACGAACACGAGGCAGGGAAATAGAGATTAACCTATCCAGGAACTCGTACATTCTGGCACCACGTAAGGTAACACGCGCACCGATAGGCATGTTCTTACGTAATTTAAAGTTTGAAATATCTTTTTTAGATAAAGTAGGTACTGCTTTTTGGCCTGCGATAGCTGTCATTTCCTTAACAGCATCATCTACTAATTTTTTATCAGCAACAGAACCCTTAACGCCCTGATTCAAACAGATCTTTTTCAAGCGTGGCACTTGCATCACTGTTTTGTAATCAAATTTTGCTTTCAACGCAGGAACTACTTCTTCCTGATACTTCTTCTGAAGTCTTGGTGTGTGTGTAGCGTTCATTATTAAATTTCTTGACCTGATTTTTTAGAAATACGGATTGCTTTTCCGTCTTTACGTTCACGGCGGATACGTGTTCCGCTATTTTTGGAGGCATCAAACAACATCACGTTAGAGATATTGATAGGCGCTTCCTGTTTTACGATACCACCCTGAGGATTCTGAGCAGATGGCTTAACGTGCTTGGTAATGATGTTAACACCTTCCACCAGCACTCTTCCTTTTAAAGGATATACTGCCAATACCGTCCTGGGTGTAGTGCGATTTTTATCATTACCTGCAATAACTACTACAGAATCGCCCTTTTTGATATTGAACTTAGGTTTGAATCTTGTGCTCATTGTTTTAAATTCTTATTCCACCACCAACGGGCGGCAAAGGTACAAAATTATTTTTAATTATAATACTTCGGGTGCCAGGGAAACAATTTTCATATATCCCTTATCACGCAGCTCACGGGCTACAGGTCCGAAGATACGGGTACCGCGTGGATCTCCGGCGTTGTTTAATAACACTACCGCATTGTCATCAAAGCTGATGTAAGAACCATCTTTACGACGTAATTTGTTTTTTGTACGTACGATAACGGCTTTAGAAACAGTACCTTTTTTCACTCCACCGGATGGAATAGAATCTTTTACTGTTACTACAATAACATCACCAATTCCGGCATATACTTGGCCACTGTTGCCTAACACACGGATACAAAGCACTTCTTTTGCTCCGCTATTATCAGCTACATTCAGCCTAGATTCTTGTTGTATCATTGTCTTTTCAATTTTACCTGAGCACTGCCCCGGAGCATATCCGGGGGTTACTCAGAACTAATTATAAATGGTTTCTTATTATGAATTTTACGCTTCCGAAGCGCCGGACAGGTATCCGGGGACTGCTGCCGGTAGGTATATCGGAAAGGAAGGATTATTTCGCCTTCTCGATCACCTCCACCAGACGCCAGCGCTTGGTCTTACTTAAAGGACGGGTCTCCATGATCCTTACAGTATCACCGATACCACACTCATTATTCTCATCGTGAGCGTGGAACTTGGTAGTTTTCTTAAGGAATTTACCGTATATAGGGTGCTTTACCTTACGTTCTACAGCTACTGTTATTGTTTTATGAGCTTTATCACTTGTAACAAGACCGACACGGCTCTTTCTGGTTTTTCTTTCTACTGTTGACATTGCTGGAAAGATTATAATTTTATGTATTTAAATTATTTGCTCTTCTGAGTTAACTCAGTCTTCAGACGCGCTATCTGGCGACGTACAGAGCGGATTGCCATAGGGTTTTCAATAGGGTTGATGGAATGACTGAACTTCATTCTTTTCAGATTCTCTGATTGCTCATTGATCTGATCATTCAACTGCTCTACTGATAAAGAGCTGATCTGCTCACCCTTGTTTTTATTTGAGTTTGCCATTATTATAATGAATAAATGTGTTAATGGATATAACTACTTTATATACACTTTTCATTTTAAGAGTGCAAAGGTACATAAAATAATTTAATTAGTAACAAATTACCTAAATCACTAATAAATTTTTAGTTACCGTCGTAATCCCTGCGAACTACAAACTTGGTTTTGATCGGTAATTTCTGAGCAGCCAGCTCGAAGGCTTCGCGTGCTACCTGCTCAGGTACGCCATCACATTCAAACATGATACGTCCCGGCTTAACTACGGCAGCCCAGTACTCAAGGCTACCCTTACCTTTACCCATACGTACTTCCGCCGGCTTGGCTGTGATAGGCTTGTCAGGGAATATTCTGATCCAGACATTACCTTCACGTTTCATATGACGGGTCAACGCCTGACGGGCAGCCTCTATTTGACGATTGGTAATCCATTTGGGCTCTAAGGCTTTTAATGCAAAAGAACCAAATGAGATAGTAGCACCACGTTGTGCATTACCATTGATACGTCCTTTATGTTGTTTACGATGTTTTACTCTTTTTGGTTGTAACATTGTTGTAAATTTTTAATATCAGATCTGCCGGCCGGTCTCTGATCAGCATTAAGAGTATAATACCTTCCGGTTATCTGACAAAAAGCTAAACCTTTTATTTGTTATGTGAATATCCAGCCCAGGTAACGACGCTGTCCGAATATTAGTCTTTTTTAGGCGCTCTGCCTTTATTGCCACCGCCACGGTTCCTGTCTCCGCCACCACGGTTGCCGCGGTTGTCTCCGCCACGGCCGCCTTCGCTCCTGCCGCCACGACGGTCAGAACCTCCGGCTATCAGGTTAGGATTCAGATCTCTCTTACCCAGTACCTCGCCTTTACAGATCCATACCTTGATACCGATCTTACCATATACCGTCATTGCGAAAACGGATGCATAGTCGATATCCATACGGAAAGTATGCAAAGGTGTACGGCCCTGCTTGATCTCTTCGCTACGCGCGATCTCAGCACCGCCCAGACGTCCGCTTACCTTGATCTTGATACCTTCTGCTCCCATGCGCATAGCGGTCGCTATCGCCATTTTCACAGCTCTTTTATAGCTTACACGGCCTTCGATCTGGCGAGCGATGGTTTCACCCACGATCTGCGCATTGATCTCAGGACGGTAGATCTCTAATATGTTGATCTGAACATCAGCATTATTAGTTAATTTTTTGATCTCTTCCTTGATACTGTCCACTTCCTGTCCGCCTTTACCGATGATGATACCTGGCTTGGAAGTATGGATAGTGATGATTAATTTACCTAAAGTACGCTCAATAACGACACGTGCTACACCACCCTTGTTTATACGAGCGTTAAGGTAAGTACGGATTTTGTGGTCTTCTACGATTTTCGCACCAAAATCTCTGGAGTTGCTGTACCACATGGAATCCCATCCACGAATGATACCTAAACGGTTACCTATAGGATTTGCTTTTTGACCCATTTTTTAAGTTTTGGATTTCGAAGAGCAGATATTTATTCTACGCTGAATATGATATCCGGTCTGAAATATTTTTTTACTATAGATGAATGAATATTAATTATTACGGCTGTCAACGATGATTGTTACATGGTTACTGCGTTTGCGTACACGGTATGCGCGGCCCTGAGGAGCAGGCAGCATACGCTTCAGCATACGGCCACCGTCCACATAGATGGTCTTAACATATAAATTGGCACTCTCAACGTCTTGACCTTGGTTTTTCTGTTTCCAGTTATCAATAGCGCTCAGTAATAATTTTTCCAATGGCACTGAAGGATGCTTCGTGCTGAACTTTAATGTATTTAATGCTAGATCTACGTCTTTACCACGAATCAAATCCGCTAACAGGCGCATTTTGCGTGGAGAGGTAGGTTCATTGCGTAAACGAGCTATTGCTTCCATTTTGTTTTGATATTTAAATTCCTAAGCGTTTTAGGATAAATATGTAATAAGTGTTAAAAATCTGTGGTTATTATTTTGGCGTTAACCAGACGCACATTTCGACGCGCTCTTAGGGCTTATTTTTTACCGGTACCGGCGTGGCCTCTGAAGTTACGGGTTGGTGCAAACTCTCCCAGTTTGTGACCTACCATATACTCTGTACAGTAAACGGGAATGAACTTGTTTCCGTTGTGTACGGCAAATGTGTGGCCTACGAAATCAGGAGTAATGGTAGAACGGCGGCTCCAGGTTTTGATAACTGTCTTTTTAGTACCGCCTGCATTCATTTTGTCTACTTTCTCTACTAAGTTGTGGTCTACGTAAGGACCTTTTTTAATTGAACGACCCATTATAATCGGTGTTTTTGATGATTTGATGAGCAGGATGTGCCTGTGCGGCGCTACCCTGCCCACCCATTTTATCGGTTATGGAATAATTAGTTTAATTTTTTACCGTCACGGCGCTGGATGATCAGGCGGTTAGACGGCTTGGTCAGGCTGCGTGTTTTCTCACCTTTCGCGTATTTACCGGTACGGCTGCGTGGGTGACCACCGGAAGATTTACCTTCACCACCACCCATCGGGTGATCTACAGGGTTCATCGCCACACCTCTTGTACGCGGACGGATGCCTTTCCAGCGGTTACGGCCCGCTTTACCTACAGACTGTAAGCCGTGGTCAGAGTTGGAAACGATACCTACCGTTGCGATACAGGTACCTAAGATCTTACGTAATTCGCCGGATGGCATTTTCACTACTACGTATTTTTCCTCCTTGGCGCTTAATTGCGCATAAGTACCGGCAGAACGTACCAGCGCACCGCCTTTACCCGGCTGCAGCTCGATATTGTGGATCACAGTACCCAGCGGCATGTTCTTCAGCAATAAGGCATTACCCACTTCAGGAGCTGCATTGTCACCGCTTACGATGGTAGCGCCTACCTGGATGCCCTGGGGAGCGATGATGTATCTTTTCTCACCGTCAGCATAAGCAACCAGTGCGATGAATGCAGTACGGTTCGGATCGTACTCAATAGTTTTAACTACGGCAGGGATATCCTTTTTGTTACGTTTGAAATCCACGATACGATAGTGATGCTTGTGACCACCACCTCTGTAGCGCATAGTTAAGCGACCTTTTGAGTTCCTACCTGCTTTGGAATGTTTTACATCCAGTAAGCTTTTTTCGGGTTCGTTGGTAGTAACTTCAGCATAAGCATTACCTACTCTCCAGCGTGTACCTGGGGTCGTTGGTTTAAATTTGCGTAAAGCCATTGTTTTGAATTTATATGCCCGCCCTATATTTTAGTCAGTTTGTCAGGACAGGACTTGTTTAATAATAAAATACTTATAAATGTCTATTGCCTCTTGCAGATCAAGAGGCATTAGGACAGTATGCTTAGTATGCGAACAGGTCGATCGAATCTCCTTCCTGCAAAGTCACGATGGCTTTTTTGTAAGAAGGTTTTCTGCCTGATACCAGACCGGTCTTTGTAAAGCGGCTTTTGGCCTTGGCAGGAACAACGATTGTGTTCACATCAGTTACGCTGACATTGTAGAATTGCTCTACTGCTTTCTTGATTTCTAATTTGTTGGCGCGTTTGTCCACTACGAATGTATAACGGCCCTGTGCTTCCATCTGGCTGTTAACTTTCTCTGTAATACGTGGGCGAACCAAAACTTGTGAAAGATTCATTTCTTAAAATTTTTTGATCAGATCCTTAAACTTCAGCAGAATTAAGTTATCTGTTTATCAATAAATAAATTTATTCTCTGTGACTGCCGCCGCAATTATGCTTCAGCTGCTGCGCTTTCGGAAAAGATCTTCGCCGCGCTTTCTGTCAGTACCAAAGTATTAGCGTTGACGATATCGTAAGTGTTGATATCGCTCAGCACGCTTCCTTTTACCCTCGGTACGTTGCGTAAGCTCAGGTAAAGATTCTTGTCGTAACCGTCATTGATGACCAGTAATTTTTTACCGGCTACCTGTAAGCCGCTTACTACAGAAAGGAATTGCCTGGTGCTTGGCGCTTCAAATTTCAGATCTTCCACTACCACGATATTGTTGGCCTGAGCCTTGTAGGATAAAGCGGACATTTTAGCCAGGTCCTTTACCTTACGGTTCAGTTTGAAATTGTATTTGTGCGGCACAGGACCGTTAACGGTACCACCACCTTTATACAGCGGGTTCCTCAGGTTACCTTTACGGGAACCGCCGGTACCTTTCTGACGGTGCAATTTACGGCTGGAACCATTAGCTTCACCGCGAGTTTTTGTTTTGTGTGTACCAAGGCGTTGTGCAGCCAGATATTGTTTAACTGACAAGTAGATAACGTGGTCATTAGGCTCAATATTGAAAATTGAATCCGGCAGGTCAACGCTACGGCCTGTTTTCTCACCTTTTATGTTTAAAACCTCGATTTGCATTTTATAAAGTTTTGCTATTGTAAAACCGAAAGTCGGTTAATTATTAAATAAATAAACTACTGTTGCTGCCCGGAGCAGGTCTGATTATTTGGATCTGAAGTTCTGTACCAATACTGTAGAACCAATGTGACCCGGAACAGAACCGGCGATCAGGATATAGTTTTGCTCAGGATATACCTTCATTACTTTCAGGCCCTGAACCTTTACGCTGTCACCACCCATACGGCCGGCCATACGCATACCCTTGAATACACGGGAAGGATAAGATGATCCACCGATAGAACCGGGTGCACGCTGACGATCGTGCTGACCGTGAGAAGCCTCACCCACACCGGCAAAGCCGTGGCGCTTTACCACACCCTGGAAACCTTTACCTTTGGAGGTACCGATAACGCTCACCTTTTCACCTTCTGCGAAGATGTCGGCGGAGATGGTCTCACCTACTTGTTTATCTATGGAACAATTACGAATTTCTTTTACTACAGCCTTGGGATCTGTATTAGCTTTGGCGAAGTGTTGCTGGAGCGCTTTAGGAGTGTTTTTCTCTTTACGAGAGCCAAATGCTATCTGCAGGGCGTTATAACCATCTGTTTCTACTGTTTTCTTTTGAGTAACAACACATGGTCCCGCCTCTATAATGGTACAAGCGATCTGCTTTCCATTAGCGTCGAACACACTTGTCATGCCAATTTTTTTGCCAATAATACCTTTCATACTATTTTGTTGTTATGCAATTAATGCTGGTGACTAATCGCTTTTAAATAAATAATGTTTAATTAAAAAACGGCCTAATGGAAATACAAGATGCAACCTGTACCCTTTAGCCAAGCGCCCTCGGGTTACCTTTAAAACCTAGGGATTAGCTATTTGTTTCTATAATTTAAAAGAACAAATGCGATTCGCTTTTAATAATTATTATTCTTTTGCTGTTAAGCTTTGATCTCAACCTCCACACCGCTGGGCAGATCCAGTTTGGACAAGGCATCTACTGTACGTGCCGAAGAGGTGTAAATATCCAATAAACGCTTGTGCGTACATAATTGGAACTGCTCGCGGGCTTTCTTATTTACGTGCGGAGAACGTAAAACCGTAAATATTTTCTTCTCAGTAGGCAAAGGAATCGGACCCGTTACCACTGCACCGGTGCTGCGAACTGTCTTTACTATTTTGTCGGCAGATTTATCTACCAAAGTGTGGTCGTAAGACTTAAGCTTAATGCGAATACGCTGTGACATATCAAAAAACTTCCTTTTAATTAAAATTTGGACTGCAAAGGTACACCTTCTTTATATATAAACAAATATTTTTCGATGTTTTTTATTAGAAAAAGATTTATTTTTAGCAAAGTTATGGTAATCATTTAATTATAAAACAAGTTTCAATCCGGCCTGCCATATATTTTACCGTTTCTTAACATAAAAGCCCGCAAACAGGTCCCAATGAACTGCTATGTACGGCAGCTTCCTCCGGCTCTTTATTAATTTACCAAAAATCCTGCTCCCCGGGATGCAATATTGCCAAAAACCCGGCAACTTTGCAGGTACATATACTAAACTATCATTGTAAAACATAGTCTAACTACGTAAAAACAAAACAAACATTACTTCAGATGATGAACACTCCCATAGATTTTGACGAAAAGCTCAGCCAGGTCGGCAGGCGCGGCTTTCTGGATGTCCCTATCGACCCCACGCTGGACCTGTTCGATGAAATTGAACGGCTCAAGAAAGAAAAGAATGCAGTGGTCCTGGCCCACTATTACCAGGAACCCGACATACAGGACGTGGCCGACTATATCGGCGACAGCCTGGGATTGGCCCAGTATGCCGAAAAGACCGATGCGGATATCATCGTATTCGCAGGCGTGCACTTTATGGCTGAGACCGCAAAGATCCTGAACCCGACCAAAAAAGTATTGCTGCCCGACCTCAATGCCGGCTGCTCGCTCAGCGACAGTTGCCCGCCGCCGGTATTCGCCGAATTCAAAAAGCAGCATCCCGGCCATATCGTCATTTCCTATGTGAACTGCAGCGCCGGCATCAAAGCCCTGAGCGACATCATCTGCACTTCCTCCAATGCTAAACTGATAGTGGACAGCCTGCCTGCCGACCAGAAGATCATCTTTGCACCGGATAAGAACCTGGGCGCTTATATCAATAAAGTAACAGGACGTAACATGGTACTTTGGGATGGTGCCTGTATGGTACACGAGATCTTTTCACTAGAGAAGATAATTAAACTAAAGGAATCACATCCCGATGCCAAGCTGGTGGCACACCCCGAATGCGAGGAGCCGCTCTTAAAGATTGCAGACTTCGTGGGCTCCACCACCCAGATCCTTAAATTTGTGGAGACCGACCCGGCACAGAAATTCATTGTCGCGACCGAAACGGGCATCCTGCACCAGATGCAAAAAAACGCCCCCGGCAAGACCCTCATACCGGCACCGCCCGAAAATAACTGCGCCTGTAACGATTGTCCCCATATGAAGCTGAATACGCTGGAGAAATTGTACCTGTGCATGAAATATGAAACGCCGGAAATCCTGATGGATGAAACCCTGAGACTGCAGGCTAAAAGATCTATAGATAAAATGATGGAATTAAGTGCACAATTAGGCATATAATCGACTGACAACCAGAATATTAAAACAAAGCCCCGTTGCCGTAATGCAGGCGGGGCTTGCTTTTTAAATATATTAAATTAATTAATACAAAAATACAATACTGATTATCATTGGATTGTATTTAGAAATCCAACCAGTTTACGGACAGCGGCCGATCTGTGGCTGACCTGTTTCTTCACCTCCATACCCAGCTCACCAAAGGTCCTGTCATACCCTTCCGGGATGAACAGCGGATCATACCCGAAGCCTCCTGTTCCGGCTTCCCTGTCAGCTATCGAACCCCGGCATTCCCCCTCAAAGTAATACACTTCATCTTTGTTCAATACAAGACATATAACAGCCTTATAATAAGCATATCTGTCCGTTATATCCTGAAGTTCGGATAACAATTTGGCATTATTGGCCTTATCATCACCATGTATGCCTGCATACCGGGCGCTCAGAACGCCGGGAGCACCGCCCAGCACCGGTACCACGATGCCGCTGTCCTCGGCAAAGCAGGACTTTCCCGTCTTTTGATAAACATAGCTCGCCTTGGCCCGGGCATTCTCCCGGAATGTCTCATAAGGCTCTTCGATAGCCTCCGTAATACCGGCTTCCTTCAATGTTATAAAGTTAAGATTACTACTTATAAATGATTGTATTTCTTTTACTTTATTAAAGTTATTTGTAGCAAATATAATATCCATAAATTCGTTTGAAGGATAAAGATAAAAAGAATTCCGTTACATCCGCGCTTCGTCCGGCAATGCACCTGGCAAAGGTCCGGGTACACCGGGAGCGGTTCCCGCCAGTACAGGGACCGGAAAACATCCGGCAAAAACAAACAAATAAAACAACTTAAAATAATAATAAACAATAACTTAAAAAATAATAATTAAACTAAAAATATAGTTTTTCAGTTTTAATAAATACCCGTAATTTCACAGGGAATAAATAACAGAACAAATGCCCAGCCTGCAAACGCCTTTAGCTGAAAGAATGCGTCCCAAAACACTGACTGACTATGTGGGGCAAAAACATATAACAGGGAAAGACGCCCCTTTATATAAATTGATCAAAAACAAACAAAATCAATCTATTATATTCTGGGGACCTCCGGGAGTGGGCAAAACCACCCTGGCGCAGATCATTGCCGGCGAAGCCGACCTGCCCTTTTACAGCCTTTCGGCCATAGAAAGCGGCGTGAAAGAGGTCAGGGGCGTGATCGAGATCGCTAAAAAGCAGGGCCAGATACTGCTCTTTATAGATGAGATACACCGCTTCAACAAAGCCCAGCAGGACAGCCTCCTGGGCGCCATAGAAAAAGGGTATATCGTATTGATAGGCGCCACCACGGAAAACCCATCGTTCGAGGTCATCAACGCCTTGCTGAGCAGATGCCAGATATATGTACTGGAGCAATTCAGCAAGGCAGAGCTTATGCAGCTGGTGCAGCAGGCCATCGCTAAAGATGAGATCCTGCAGCAAAAGAAGATCACCGTGGAGGAATGGGACAACCTGCTGCAATACAGCGGCGGCGATGGCAGGAAGATACTTAACCTGCTGGAGCTGATCTTTAATACAACCAATAAAAAGGACATCATCATAACGAACGACCTGGTAAAGAAGATCGTCATACAAAACATCTCCCAGTACGATAAAAACGGGGAGCTCCATTATGATATCATCTCCGCCTTTATCAAATCCATCCGCGGCAGCGACCCCAACGCGGCCGTTTACTACCTGGCCAGGATGATAGCCGGCGGTGAAGATCCTAAATTCATAGCCAGGAGAATGGTGATACTGGCCAGCGAAGACATAGGGAATGCCAACCCGAACGCTCTCCTGCTGGCCACTACCACCTTCCAGGCGGTGCAGCTTATCGGATGGCCTGAAAGCCGTATCATCCTGAGCCAGTGTGCTACTTACCTGGCCTCCAGCCCTAAAAGCAATGCGGCCTACGAAGCGATCAATACGGCGCAGTCCGTAGTGAAAAAGACCGGCGACCTGCCTGTTCCGCTGGAAATACGGAATGCGCCGACCGGCCTGATGAAAGACCTGGACTACGGGAAAAATTACAAATATGCCCATAGTTATGAGAACAACTTTGTCCCTATGGAATTCATGCCGGAAGGATTGAAGGGCATCAAGCTGTATGAGCCCGGCACCAATGCCGCTGAAGATAAGATGCGGGCTTACCTGAGGGCCTGCTGGAAAGAAAAGTACGGTTACTGAGGGGCGCGGCAACGATCAGGCAGCCCGATAAAAAAAGGACAGGTAAGTTACCTGTCCTTTTTAATTTTTTTGTAGTTCAACCTGGATTCGAACCAAGACTAACTGAACCAAAATCAGTTGTGCTACCTTTACACCATTGAACTTTAAAGTCAGCAGAAAAAAAGTAGTAGTTCAACCTGGATTCGAACCAAGAATAACTGAACCAAAATCAGTTGTGTTACCATTACACCATTGAACTATGATCGCTCTTCCTGCTATGAACTTCGTACCGTTTTTCGGTGTGCAAACTTACATCGTATTTATCAAACTGCCAAATTTTTTCCAACAAATTACCAGACAAATTTGTACATAATAATAAATGCGGCTGCGATCATAGCCGAGATCAGCACACCCCTTGCAGCCATATAGCATTTCCTGTTCAGGAAGAAGTAAAAGGGTGCCAACAGACCGAACAGCGCCAGCGATAATATCTTGGATGCTTCGGACAGCAAAAAGGGATTTTCAAAGGTATAGAAGAACTTCAGGTAGTCTCCGAAAGTATAAGACCCATGTCTCAGGAACTTAATGACGACAACGCCGAGCACGATAACAGCAAGGCCTGACAGCAGGCCGACAATGCCGTTATCATATTTTTTTACATTAGGATTCTTTCTGACCATAGGCTCCTGTACACCTGTATTTACTGACATATTTTATAAAGTTATTGGATGATGGATAATTTGGCGTATTGCAACATGATCTTCTTCTCTCCCACATTATCAAAATGTATGGTGGCCATCCTGTTGCTCTGGCCGCCGTCTATTCTGGAAATGGTGCCGAAGCCGAACTTCTGATGCTCCACTTTCATGCCTGCAGCCAGGCTTTCCGGGCTGGCCGGCCTGAATGTCGCCGTGGGACGGTGTACATAGCTGCTGCCCGCCGCTGGCGTGACTCCCCTGCTGAAGGTCGTACTTTTCTTTTCCTCCGGCGCCCCCCCCGCGCTCCGGCTGAAGCCGCTCCTGGCCCCGGGACCCGCGGTGCTGCGGTTAAAGCTCTGCCTGGAACCGGTGTCACTCCAGTTATTAAGGCTGCCCCTGGCACCTGCCACACCTGCGAACGACTTATCCAGGTAGGCTTCCGGTATCTCTTCAATAAACCTGCTCGGCTCATTGGAAACAAGGTTGCCAAACCGGTACCGGTTGTGCGCAAAGCTCACCCACAGCTTTTCCTTGGCCCTTGTAATGACCACGTAAAACAGCCGCCGCTCCTCTTCCAGCCCTTCCCGGTCATAGACGCTCATGGCTGACGGGAAAATATTCTCTTCCAGCCCCACGGCAAAGACACATGGGAACTCCAGCCCTTTTGCCGCATGGATGGTCATCAGCTTTACCACGTCCTGGTTCTCATTATTATCATTATCGGCGTCCGTCAGCAGGGTGATCTGCTGCAGATAAGCGCCCAGCGACTTGTTGGCTTCCAGCTCGCCGTCCTCATTGGGTGTCTCGGTGTATTCCTTGATAGAGTTGAGCAATGCCTGGACGTTCTCATATCTCGCCTGCCCTTCCACGGACTTATCATTATAGTATTCTGCTACCAGCTGGCTTCTTTTACCGACCTCGAATGCTATCTCATAAGCATTCCTGGACGCCAGCATGGACTGCATGTATTGCATCATTACCACGAATTGCTCGATGGCCGCCCTCGCTGCTCCGCCGATACCCGCCGCCGCAGGGTTCTGTACAATGCTCCACAGATTGTGCTCAGACTGGTTGGCTAGCGTAAGGATCTTATCCAGCGAGGTCTTACCGATGCCCCTTGCCGGGAAGTTAATGATCCTTTTAAAGGCTTCCTCATCATTCGGGTTGACCACGAAACGCAGGTAAGCCACATAATCCCTGATCTCCTTCCGCTGGTAGAATGACAGTCCCCCGAATATGCGGTAAGGGATATTCAGCCGCCTCAGGGACTCCTCGAAAGAGCGGGACTGCGCATTGGTACGGTACAGGATGGCGAAATCCTTATTCTGGTAATGGTTGCGCAGCTTCTGCTCCTGTATGGCATCAGCGATATAGCGCCCCTCATCATTATCGGTCAGCGTTCTCACCAGCTTGATCTTTTCACCTGTGTCATTGCCGGTCCAGAGATCCTTGGGGATCTGCTTCTTATTATTATTGATCACCGCGTTAGCTACCCCTATGATATTCTGGGTACAGCGGTAATTCTGCTCCAGCTTTACCATCTGGGCATCCGGATAATCATCCTGGAAACGGAGGATATTTTCTATGGTAGCGCCCCGGAAGGAATAGATGCTTTGCGCGTCATCCCCCACCACACATATATTTTCGTGCATGGCAGCCAGGAGCTTCACTATTTTATATTGCGCCATATTCGTATCCTGGTACTCATCTATGAGCACATACTGAAAGCGGTGCTGATATTTGGACAATACATCAGGATGCCTGGTCAGAAGCTCATACATCTTCACCAGCAGGTCATCAAAATCCATAGCGCCGTTCCTGAAGCACTTCTCTACATAGGAGGCATACAGCTGACCCAGATAAGGTCTGTTGGCCCTTGCGTCCTCCATCTGGATATGCTTGTCATTCAGGTAATCATAAGGCGTTATCAGGCTGTTTTTGGCAGCCGAGATACGGCTTTGCACCAGGTTGGGCTTATACAGCTTGTCATCCAGGTTGTTATTTTGCACCAGTGATTTGATGACAGACCGGCTGTCGTCACTGTCATAGATGGTAAAATTGCTGGGATAGCCTAACTTCTCAGCCTCTATCCTCAATATCCTGGCGAATACGGAGTGAAAGGTACCGATATACAGGTTCCGGGCTTCATTATTGCCCAATATCTTGTCTATACGCTCCTTCATCTCAGCCGCCGCTTTGTTCGTAAAGGTCAGCGCGAGTATCCTGAAAGGGTCTACGCCCTGCTTCATAAGGTGAGCGATACGGGTAGTAAGTACCTTTGTTTTACCGCTGCCTGCTCCTGCAATAATGATCAGCGGCCCGTCCCTGTGCAGGACGGCCTCCTTCTGTTTGTCGTTTAACTCTGACAGGTAATTGAACATAAATACAAAGTTACAATAAAAGTGATGTAACAGAAAGCGCCGGCCTGTCAAAATGCGGATAATATTCCGGAAGACAGGTCCTGTTGCGCCGTTACGGACAGCGGCCATAAAAATATCCCGGGCGGTAACTGGTCCGTCCGGGATATCCTTATATTCAGCTATCCGGCGCTACCGCGCGATCCAGCTTGCCGGGTTAACGGTAGAGAAGTTATTGCCTGTGATCTTCCATACCTGGAAGTTCAGCACGCTTACACCATCTTCATTTTTCCCAACGGTGCCCAGGGTCTGCTTGGCAGTCACCTTATCGCCCTGCCTGACGCTCACATTGGCCAGCCCGCTGTAAATGGTAAAATATTCTCCATGGCTTACCATAACGATAAAGCCGTCAATATTGCTGACCTTGGTCACCGTACCTTCAAAGACGCTCCGGGCCGCGGCGCCCGCTCCCGTGGTAATATCTATACCCAGGTTGTCTATGGTAATGCTGGAATAGAGGGGGTGTTGCTGCGTACCGTACTGCGAGGAGATATATCCTTTTTCCACAGGCCAGGGAAGCCTGCCCTGGTTGGCGCTGAAGCTGTTGGAAAGGTTCTGCACTTCGGGGGTAAGGTTCATCTTATAGCTTTCGCTCACCTTAGGTGTACCGGGCGAGGATGCGCCCATAGCGCGGGGATTCGCATTGCTTCCTGACGGCTGCTGCGTAGCGGCAGTCGCTTTGGGCGTAGCGGTATTGGATGCTGTCGCACCGCTTCCGCCCTGAGCCGGCTTACCCGTTGCCGGGGTTGCAGAGCCGGAAGGCGTTTCGCCTCTCATTTCAGATCCTGTCCTCAGCGTCACATCATTGCTCCTGGAACCCGCGGCGGCTACTTCCTGCTTACGACGGGCCTCTTCTTCCGCTTTCTTTTTAGCCAGGGCTTCCTGCTCCGCTTTCTTACGGGCTTCTTCCTCGGCCTTTTTCTTAGCCAGCGCGATCTCCTTACGGATCATCTCCTTAATGCTGCTTTCCAGCTTGGCCGAAGCGGCCTGGTCTTTCCTGATCCTGTCCAGCAGCTCTTTCTCTTTGCCTTTTAAGGCCAGCACCACCTTATCCGTTTCCGCCTTTTCTGCCAGCAGCTCCTGGGTTTGCTCTTTTTCTTCTGCCAGCAGGCTGCTTTTTTCATTTTTCTGGCTGTTCAGCTGCCCTATCTTGGTATTGAGCGTGACTTGCGTACGCTGAATCTTATCTCCTTCCGCTTTCCTGAAATCATTGTAGCGCTTAAGGTACTGTATGCGTCTCAGGGCATCATTGAAGTCAGACGCCCCGAAGAGGAAAGCCACCAGGTTCTCGCTCTCACGGCTCTTATAGGCATACCGCACAGAGGCCGCGTAGGATTGCTGCTGTGACTGCAATTTACTGTTCAGGTCCTCAATATCACGCACGGAGGAACGGATCGTATGCTCAAGCCCGGAAATTTCGGAGTTAATATTATTGATAAGCTGGGTCCTGGCCTGCAATTTAGCCTGTAATGCCTTCAGGTCGGAAAGCGTGGCATTTTTGTTCTGCTTGGTCTCCTCCAGCTGCTTCTGGGTCTGCTCTATTTCCTTTAGCAGGTTATTCCTGCGCTTTTCCAGGTCAGACTTTGTAGGTTGCTGTGCGGCAACATACACACTGAAAAGGGTAATCAGGGAAAATATGGCAATATATTTTATATTCTTCATCTAGTCGGATCACTAAGTTATTACCAAATTACCAAACGGTATAAGCTATAAAGTTATTATTTTAACAGAATAACTCAAAATTATCACTCCTAATTTTACAAAAAATAACGATTGACAGGCGGCCCGCAGTTTCATTGCAGACCATCCTGCCAGGCATTCGGCCCCCCCGCTATCCGGTAAAAGAAATCCGGCTTGTCCGTAATATACAATACGGGAACAAACCGGAGCTATCACTTCAGGCGGTTGACCTTACATTAAAGCAATGGATCCTGCGGCATTACTCATCATCATCACTTTCATTTTCTTCTTCATCTTCTTCAGCGATCGCCGTTTTGCCATCTGCGTAATAATACAGGACACTGCTGTTGGTATCTACCAGTGTCCGGGCCGCATATGCCTTTACGTCCTCCAATGAGATACCGTCATAATTTTCCATTTCCGTATTCATCATTGCAGCGTCACCCAGCAGCTCATAAAATGCCAGGTTATTGGCACGCGACAGGAGGTTCACATCTTCAAAGACGATCATAGCCTCCACCTTATTGATAGCCTTTTCCAGCTCATCGGGCGTAATGCCGTTCGTGATAATATCATTTATGATAGTATCCACCGCTGCTTCCGCAGCCTCCATGCTGACACCCCTAGATAAACGGCCGGCGATCACCAGCAGGCCGGCGTCCAAGCTGCCGGTATGATAGCAGGAAATATCGCTGAACAGCTGCTGCTCCTTGATCAATATCTCGTATAAGCGGGATGAATTGCCGCCGCCCAGCACTTCAGAGAGAATATCCGCTATATAATAGCCGCTCTGCAGGCGCGGCGCAATATGCCAGACCTTATAAAAAGCATCTACGGGAACAGGGGCATAAACGGTCTTCGTGCGCTTTTCCGTCTGGGTCGGCTCCTGCGGCAGGTTCCTTTCATACTTCTCACCCGGGGGAATATTACCGAACCATTTTTCTACCGCTGCCCTCGCCTCTTCCGGCGTTACATTGCCGGCAACGCACAAAACGGCATTCAGGGGATTGTAATGCTTTTTAAAGAAAGCCTTTACATCTTCCAGCGTAGCCTGCTCAATGTGCTCCAGCTTCCGGCCTATGGTCATCCATTTATAGGGATGGGCAGTATAGGCCATTTCCCGTATATGCTGCCATACATCGCCATAGGGCTTATTGATATAATGTTCCTTGAATTCTTCCATCACCACCTTGCGCTGCACCTCCAGCCCCTGCTCATTGAAGGCCAGCGACAGCATCCGGTCGCTTTCCAGCCACAGGGCCGTCTCAAGATTCTCCTTGGGCAGCTGCAGGTAATAATTAGTGATATCATTGGTGGTATAGGCATTGTTCTCGCCTCCCGCCATCTGCAGCGGCATATCATAATTAGGGATATGCGCCGAGCCGCTGAACATAAGATGCTCAAACAAATGCGCAAAACCGGTCTTATCCTCCTGCTCATCTCTTGCGCCGACATCATACAGCACGTTGACCGCTACCATAGGAGAGCTGTTGTCTTCGTGCACAATGACACGCAAGCCGTTGTCTAAAACAAATTTGTGAAAATGGATCATCTGATAAATTTAATACGTAAGCGGCAAGGTTCCTTACCTGCCTGTCCCGGAATTCATTTCATCCGGGCGCTGCATCAGGGTATCCCAGTTTTTTTCTATGATCACAAAGGCCATAGGCCCTATAAAAGGGACACCGAAAAACATAATGCCGAAAATGATCTTGGCTCCCAAAGGTACTTTTTTACTGGGGATCATTTTTACAAAACCGTATATGATGCTTGCCACATGCGCAAGCACAAGAATAATAAAGATTACCGTACCTAATTCTTTGTTTACCATCAGCGTATCTATTGAATAGCCAGTAATTCCACTTCGAATACCAGGGTACTGTTAGGCGCGATATCGCTGCCAACCTGCCTGTCTCCGTAAGCCAGATGAGAAGGGATGTAAAACCTGAAGGTGCTGCCAAGCGGCATATGCTGCAGCCCTTCCGTCCAGCCGGCGATCACTTTATTGAGGGGAAATGTGGCAGGAACGCCTCTCTTTTTGCTGCTGTCAAAGACCTTACCGTTTATCAGCGTACCTTCGTAATGACAGGTAACGTGGCTGTCGGCCGCAGGCTTACGGTCGCTTTCTGCCATGAACAGCACCTCATATTGCAGGCCGCTAGGCATGACCTGTACCTCCGGGCGCCGGCCGTTCCGTTCCAGGAATTCCAGCCCTTCCTTTAATGTCCGTTCCGCTTTTTCTCTTTTACGCTGCTGCAGCAGGTCCGCTATTCCCATAATTGAAATAATTTTCCGCAAAACTACTGCATTCGCAGCACTTTTGAAGCATAAATTGCCGGCCTTTCAACGGAGCCATTGCTACCGCTACACGTATCAGAAGGCTTCCTTATCTCCCAGGTAGCGCCATTTTCCCGGCGGCATTGCTCCCAGGCGCACCTTACCGATCCGGATGCGCTTCAGCCCGATGACCTTCAGGCCTACCTGCTCGCACATCCTGCGTATCTGTCTTTTCTTGCCTTCCCGGAGGATGAATTTCAGCTGGTCGGCATTCTGCCATACCACTTTAGCGGGCAATAGGTCCTTACCGTCCAGCTTCAGGCCGTGGTTCAGCAGCTCCAGCCCATCAGGAATGAGCGTACCGGTCACCCGCACCAGGTACTCTTTCTCTATTTCGGAATGCTCCCCTATCAGTTGTTTGGCTACGGCACCATTCTGTGTCAGTATAAGAATACCCTGCGAATCTATATCCAGCCGGCCGGCCGGCGCCAGTCCCTCATGCTGCCGCGGATCATATGCTATCCCGCTTTTATCCCCTTCCCACCGGTTTTTCGGATGAAAAAGCACCGAAGCGGGCTTATAACCTTTCTCCGCCTGCGCGCTTACATATCCTACCGGCTTATTTAATATGACCGTTACCCTGTTGTTCTGGGCATTCCTGGCCTTATCAGACAGTTGTATCACATCCGTCTCCGTCACCTTATGTCCTTTCTCCCTGATCACCTCACCGTTGACTGTCACCCATCCCTTCAGGATATAATCATCCGCTTCCCGCCGGGAGCACAATCCCAGTACTGACATCCGTTTGGCCAACCTCGTCACTTCAGGCTCCATACTTGCTGATTTAATTGTTTACGGGCACAAAATAAAGGTATAAATACAACATCATCAAATTAAGCGACCGCCCCGGCTCCTGCCGCCGGCCCGTTTACGGATTTAACCGCTGCTATACGTAAGATTAATCGTAGCTTTGCCTCCCGTTAAAAAGGAAACAATATCATGAGAACAGAAGATTTATTAAAATCCAGGAGCGATAATCAATGCGAACTATGTAACGCCGCAGGACATCTGAACGTATATGATGTGCCGCCGGCCGCAAGCAACGTCACCGGCAGGGAGATCTATATCTGCGATAAGTGCCTCGCCCAGGTGGAAAAGAAGGAAGCCCTCGATCCCGTACACTGGACCTGCCTTACCACAGCCATGTGGAGCGAGGTAGTACCAGTGCAGGTGGTTGCCTGGAGAATGCTGAACAGGTTACGCGATGAAAGCTGGGCAGCAGAACAGATCGATATGATGTATTTTGATGAGGAAACCCTGGCCTGGGCCAAAGCAACGGGAGATCATGAAGGAGATGCTACGGTGGACCTTCACAAAGACAGCAATGGCGCCGTCCTGAATAACGGGGACAGCGTGGTGCTGACCAAGACCCTGGACGTAAAGGGCAGCAGCTTAAAGGCCGCCATAGGCACCGTGGTAAAAAACATCCGGCTGGTACCCGATAATACCGAACAGATAGAAGGCAGGGTAGAAGGACAAACCATTGTTATCCTGACAAAGTATTTAAGAAAACAAAACTGATCGGCACGCATCTTATCTGGAAATTTTACCGGTAAAACGGCAGGGTCTGGCAAAAATTTACATATCTTTAGCATTTATACAATTTTAAAATCACGCTTCATTAATGGTAAAGAAATTAATATTCGCGCTGGCGCTTAGCAGCTTTTCCGTGCAGGGACTTTATGCGCAGGCCCAGTTAGTGCCGGGGCATTACAGTCTGGAAAAAGCGGAAGATTATGCCATCTATAACAATGATGTTATCAGGTGCGTGGATTGGATCATCAATACTCCCATCTCGGAGGGACGCAACATAAGACGCGATGTCTATGAGTTCCTTTTGCAATGGACAGCAGGCAGCCCGGATCTGCTGATTTCGATCTCTCCGGACAACCTGCCGTTTGAAATATCGCACCCGGACCTGCTGATATTATTTATGGGCGCCTGGGCAAAATATGCCATTGTCCATAAAGATTACAGGGATCATCTGGCAGCCAACGAATATGCCGTACTGACCGTACTGGACTTCATGGAAAGCAATAAAGCGCTGCTGCCCGAAGATGATGCCACTACCCAAAAATTTAAAGCCATGCGTGAAAAGGGCACCCTAAGGAAACACCTGAAGAAGGCTTTGTCCAAAATGAAAAAATAACAGGCCTTCGGCTGTACCTGGTCTGACTGCCCGGCTACGGGCAGCAAACAGGCAGATTGCATTCATTATGCGCGGCAGCGGTACTTTATCTCCGCTGTACAGCGGGATGGAGAAATCTAAAACTAAATATCCTTATTGAACTGTGGTTAAGTCTTGCGCTGCCACAGTTTTTCTATTATGGCATCTGCCTGGTAAATCGTTATTACAATATACCGGGAATACGGCCAGGCAATGACTTTTAACCGGAAATTCCAGGGAACCGTGCTGCTAAATAAATCAAAAACTGAACCGGGAGAAATAAGCATAGGTTTTATACTCATATATACTCGTTTTATTGACTTTATTGCTATATATTTGTGAACAACCATACTATACCCGTTAATATGATTACAACTATTGTTTTAATTTTATTAAGCCTTCTCGCCATTCTTTTGATAACAGGGTTTGAATACGCCTACCTGTCATCCAATAAGCTCAGCATAGAGCTGAAGCGTAAAAAAGGAACCAACAGCGGTAAAGCCGTAGCCGGCTTTTTTGATAAGCCCGAACGTTTCTGGAGCACGACCATCGTTGTATTCTATATATTGCTGGTCATCACCTGCTTTATGATCAGCAAGACAACCATCGTGTACAGCCTGCTTCCCGCCCGGTACACCTCCATCTTTGAGTCCAATCCCTACCTGGGCATGGCCATAGATATCCTGATCGCCTCCATCCTGATCATCCTGACATCCGGCTTTTTATCCAAAAAGATATTTGAATATAACCCTGAAGACAAGCTGACAGGCTGGAGCATCTTCCTGAATATGCTGGCCGATATTATCAGCCCTATCAATGCCATCTTCATCAGCGTGGCCCGGTTTATCCTGAAATACCTGTTCAATGTGAGGATCAAGGAGCCCAACAAGGTGTTTGAAAAGGTCAATATCGAAGAGTTCGTCTATCATAACATACAGGGGCATTATGATTTTGAGAACAAGAACAAAGAGCTGTTCAATAAGGCGCTTACGCTCAGCAACCTGAAGATCAGGAACTGTGTTACGCCGCGTAACGAGATCATCGCCATAGATGTGAATGCGCCGATACAGATGCTGAAGGATAAATTCATCCAGACCAAGCAGGCGCGTATCATCATTTATGAAAACACCCTGGACAACATCGTAGGATATACCCACCAGATAGACCTGAATAAAAGGCCCGCATCCATCCGGGAGATCCTCATAGAAATACCCGTGGTACCTGAAACCATGAATGCGCTGGACCTTATGAACAGGTTCTCCAAGGAGCGGAAGTCCATAGCCTGGGTGGTGGATGAGTTCGGCGGCACCTATGGGTTCACCACCATAGAAGACATCATGGAAGAGGTATTTGGCAATATCAAGGATGAAAATGACCTGGCCATCTATACGGAGCGCATTATCAGCGATAATGAATTTATCTTTTCCGGCCGCCTGGAGATCAATTACCTCAACAAAAAATATAACCTGAATATTCCCACAGGCCATTCACAGACACTCTCGGGATATATCGTACATAACCATACCACCATTCCCAATATCAGGGAGCGCATCATCATCAATAACCTGGAGTTTGAAATACTCCTGGTAACCGCTACCCGCGTGGAGACAGTAAGAATGAAGGTTTTAAATTTCTAGACCGGCATAAGTTTTAACCTTTTAATTGGATATATTAAGACTATATAACTTAAATTTGTAAGTTGTATCAGGTAAAAATCTAATGGACAAAACGATTACCTCCGTACCAGCCAACCGGTATGCAGAGAATTTCAGCAGCCCCGAAGATGCCGTATCGGCCGCTTTGAATGCCTATACCGTTGCAAACGTCAGGGGCGCCGGGATGCTATCAGGGCATCTCCAGGGTAATTTCCTGAAAATGATCAGCCTGATGATCCGGCCCCGAAATGTCCTGGAGCTGGGTACCTATACGGGCTATGCCACCATTGCGCTGGCGGCAGGTCTGCAGGATGGCGGGCACGTACATACCATTGATACCGACAGCACCTTACAGGACGTAAGGGACGCACACTGGAAAGCAGCAGGACTTGCCGGGAAAATAATACAGCATACCGGCAAAGCGCTTGATATCCTCCCTACACTCCGGCCTGTACCCTTTGATCTTGCCTTTATTGATGCGGACAAAGGCAACTATAAGCATTACCTGGATCTGCTCCTGGAGATGATGTCCGCAAACAGCACCATTATCATTGACAACACCCTGTTCCACGGAGAAGTTTTCGACGAAGCCACCTCCGACAGGAATGCCATAAAAATTCACGATTTCAACCAGTACTTGCAACAAATGCCGGATGTCTTCCACGTATTGCTCCCTATAAGGGACGGCATCACACTTGTAAGGAAAACCCGATAAAAATATTAGATTATGAAATTTACCAAACGTCTGTTATTACCTGCTTTCATTTCCGTTTCCTTTTCAGCCCTGGCCCAGAACGATGCCCGGGTGCAGGCTTATATAGAAAAGTATAAGGACCTGGCCATCCTGGAACAAAAAAGGACAGGCATACCTGCGGCCATCAAGCTTGCCCAGGGTATCCATGAAACAGCCGCAGGCACCAGCGAGCTCTGCCAGAACGCGAACAACCATTTCGGCATCAAATGCAAGGCCACCTGGAACGGTGAAACCTATACTTATACGGACGACCGGAAAGATGAATGCTTCCGGAAATACGGAGACGATATCACTTCCTATAAGGACCATTCTGATTTCCTGTATAAGAATCCCCGTTACAGCACCCTGTTCACTTACAGCGTGGATGATTATAAAAGCTGGTCCCACGGGCTGAAAAAAGCAGGATATGCCACCAATCCCCAATATGCCGTAAGACTTATCGAGACCATAGAAAAATACAACCTGAACCAGTACACCCAGATCGCTATGCTGTCTAAAGAGCCTGAGGTGCTCTATGCATCCAACAGCCAGGATATCAAAATGGTCATGCCGGGCGAAACTCCCGGGGAAACCAATGTGGCGGCTGCAGCTATTCCCGCAACCGCTGTCTATGCCTCAGGGAAAAGCACCGTACAGCAGGAAAGGAACATAGAATATTACACAACAGGCCAGCTCAATAATATCAGGGGATTTTATGCCCCCAAAGGTACCATGCTGCTGGAATATGCCATTAAGAACAGGATCCGCTACAGCAAGCTGCTTGAGAATAATGACCTGCCCGATGCTCCCCTGGAGGCCGATATGTTCATTTACCTGGACAAGAAGCATAAGAAAGGACTGGAACCGACCACAACCGTGCAGGAAGGCGAAAGCCTTATCCAGATCAGCCAGCGTACAGGCGTGCAGCTGGCCCAGTTAAAAATGTTCAACAAACTGGTGGACGGCGTGGAGCCCAAGCCCGGCAGCGTACTGCAACTGCAGTCAGAAGCGGCGAATGCTCCCGAAGTGTACATCCCTTCTTCCGGGCCTGTCGCCGCCGTACCTTTGGCCCGGAAAGCCAATGCTGCAGAAGACGCCTATGTAGTTGTAAAAAACAACAGCCAGGCCGGCTCACCCGAACCAACTCCTTACAAGCAACAACCCGCGCCTGCAACGAACACAACAACATCCGCTCCGGCACCAGCTAAAAATCCTGCTGTACCGGTTCAACAACCCGTGGCAGCCGTGGCCGCTACCACCAAGGCACCTGAAGTGATAGAAGATAATTCCAACCTTTCCCCTTATGAAAGATTAAAAAGGCATATGGACAAGCAGGTGAGCAATACCACCTCCTATAATGAAACCCGCATCCAGGAAACGAACAGCTCACCGGCAGCGGAGGATCCCTATGTGACCACTCCGGCAAGAACTACCACGCAACCAGCCGCAAGACAGGCTCCTTCCCGCCAGAGCACCAGCAATACGGCCCAACCTAAAGCTGCAGCCGGCAACAGGTTTCATACCGTTAAAAAAGGCGAAACCCTTACCGCTATTGCCCAGAAGTATGGCGTCACTGTAAAGCAGCTCCAGGACTGGAATAAAGTTTCACCCAAAACCCTGAAAGCAGGTCAGAAATTAAAAGTAAGTAAGTAAGTAAGAATATTGATGTAAAATATAAAAAGCAGCGGCTGTTCATCTCAGGGACAGCCGCTGCTTTTTCAGTAGTTCCATGGTTGCAGGCTACTTCTTTCATCAACAGCCAGCCATATAAACCGGTTGCTTAAAAGATCTGCGTTTGAAGTGGAGGGCAGCCAGCTTTTTCAGGGAACAAGAAATGTTCCGGCTATGCTACAGCCGCGAATAACGAACTCTATATTCCAGTCAGGTTCCATCAACAGCTATTATACAACCGTCAGCTCAGCTGATGGTCACTCAGGGTATGATCATGCATTTCAAACAGATCAAGAAAGCTAATGACGCGTATCAGGTCTTTTGTATTGATGTACAGATCACAAAAGGCGGTAATCTTCACCAAAGGCTTCCGCTCTGCCAGCAGGTACCTGTAACGCTTCAGGTTGACGGTTTCCTCGTAAAGCCAGCGCTGCTCCGCAAGCCAGTCCCGGACCGGGCTCACTCCCTCAGCAGCATCCGGAACCGACAGCTGCAGGACGTTGATCTCGTTATACGCTTCCAGCGCGTCTTCAATAGCAGATTCAAATTCCATCAATTCCTTGAATTCCCATAATATATTATAGTACTTATAGAGGAAAAAGCAACTGCGGAATTGTAATTGTTCGGGAGAAATGCTTTCATACACTTCGGTTGCATTATCCAGCCAGCACTCCAGGAGATTCAGGTCCAGCTCACAGTTTTCCAGCCCTTCCAGGTCCTGTAGCAATAGCTGGCATTCGGTATGCCGCCGGATATACCTGCCTGTCGGCTTAAAGTCCCTGCACTCATCTTTAAAGAAGCCTATTTCGATCCTGCTGTTCTGGTCTGTCTCAAGATGACCGTACAGCAGCTCATCCTCAATGACGCTTACATCAAAATCCACAGGAGACAGCATTTTAATATGCAGCGGCAGGAAATGCCGGGAGTGGTTGCCCACCAGCACAAGGTTAACGGAAAGGTCTGCTTCCTTATTCAGCAGCACAATATCCAGCGCTGTGTTCTGGTAAAGCCTGTAAAAGGTAAAAAGCTCGTCCAGCTTTTGTAATATGACCGGCTTGGGGGTATTGGAAATACAAAGATCTTCAGGTAGTACGCTGCCGATCGTTTCTACTTCCATTTCAGATACTGCACGGGTCAATATATCAAGTTGTTGCAGCATATTTTTCAGAGGGTTGGGGGGTTAATCAAAAAGAACCGTATGAAAAACTGCATACGGTTCTTTTGCACTCATCATTTCAATAAATATTTTGATTATTTATTGCTTAACGAACTTACGTGTGGTGAGTTTCACACCATCCGCATTCAGAAAATCTACCGTATACATCCCGCTGTTCAGATGCTGAATGTCAATACTTTTACTGTTCATCGGCGTAGTCAGTATTATTTTGCCCTTCATATCCACGACTTTCGCGGTGGTTACTTTCAGGTCAGACGCGATATCAACGTTCAAAACACCGGCAGCAGGATTAGGATACAGCCTGATCGCGTTTTCCGGAATAGTAATAGTGTGTACAGAAACCCCGCCTTCCTTACGTATAATATGAACTACTTCCATTTCCTGCGGATTGGCAGGCTGTGCGCTCACGGGATGTACTGTTTCCGTTGTGATTTTGTATTTGAATACACCAAAGCCGTTGGTGTCACCGGGCTCAACCTGTAACCAGAGATAGATCAGGTCAGAAGGTGTCAAAGCTCCGGCATCATTCAATGTCCAGGCGGAAACAGGAGACTCGGCAAAAGGCGTTTTGAAGTAATCACTTACAACACCTCCAACCATATAAGGATGACAGATAATATTATCACATAAGCCCTGCGCATCCCAATCAGATGGCATAGAAAACTCAGTAAACTGCCATTTATAGGTAAAGCTGTCTATACCCTGCTCCAGATTTAATTTTACAGTTGGCTTAACGTCAAGGACAGACCCATTTGTAACTACTGTATCTTCAGAGTTGTGCTGGTACTCCAGCGTGAATACCTGGGCATTCACCTGTGTGCCTATCGCAGCACTCAATGCAATCGCTGATAAAATTTTTTTCATCTTCTTCTTTAAGTTTTAAAAGTGTTACTGTGTAATTAAAGAATAAATTTAAGATTATTCTTCAATAAAGAAAAAAATACTTAGATAAATTTCATCTAAGTATTTTCTAAAAAAATGCCTGCCTATGCTGTATTAGCCGATATTGATCCTGATCTCCTTAGGCTCCTCTTCCTGCTTCAGTGGAATATCAATGCTCAATATACCATTATTATACCTTGCGCTGATACCTTCCACATCCATTTTGGTATCCAGGGAAAAGCTCCGCTCAAATGATCCTATCAGGAACTCATTTTTCACTACCTGGACATCCCCGGCAATATCCTCCTTGTGCTCATAGCTTATTTTCAGCACATTGTTGACCACATCAATGCGTACCAATTCCTTATTAATGCCCGGGATCAGCAGCTGCAATACATACCCTTCTTTTGTTTTGCTGATGTTTACCGGCGGATTTTTGGTAAAGGAACGGAACCCTCTTGACATCAGGCCATCGTTACCAAATACATCATCCAATAAATTACCGATCATTTTGGGAGAAACATTCATTTGTGTTTTCATAATATTTAGCTGTTTTAATGTTTAGTTCGAAATAATGTTCAAAATAAACAATGCAAATAAGAGACCAGGGCCCGTTTTATGCCAGAAACGCCAGAGACAGGATTACCTTTATGACAAAAAGTCATTTATCAACAATCAAATATGCCATTATTACACAGAAAGTTTTTTTGAAGAGTTTCAAAATTTATTTTCAGAAATCCACAAAAAATACGAACTTTGTTACACTTACAATGGGTTAGTAAGTAAAGCTCGACCACTTCACATTTTTCAGTGAAGTGGTTTTTTTTAATACCATCATACAAACAACTTATCATCCCCGATCCCTTATATGCGACACCCTCAATATCTGAAAATAGAAGATTACGATTATATTTTACCACAGGAAAAAATAGCCAGATACCCCTTAAGCGAAAGAGACAGCTCCCGGTTGCTGGTATGGCGCAGCGGGCAACCCTTGATACTGCAGTACAAAGACATTGCCGGCTGCCTGCCACAAGACAGCCTGGTAGTCTTCAACCAGACCAAAGTAGTCAATGCACGGCTTTTTTTCCGGAAGTACACGGGAGGCAGGATCGAAATATTCTGCCTGGAACCTGCAGGGCAATATCCGGATATTATGACCGGTATGCAGCAGCAGGGCGAAGTGTACTGGAAATGCCTGGTAGGTGGCGCCTCCAAATGGAAAAACGATGAAGGGATCATTTGCGCCAGTAATGATGACCGCCTGCAGCTGACAGCCTCCATACACCGGCAGCTCGCTGACGGCTACGAGATACATTTCAGATGGAACAGTACCCTGACCTTTGCCGAGGTGCTGCATCTTGCAGGACAGATACCCATTCCTCCCTACCTCAACAGGGCACCGGAAGCAAAAGATGCTGAGACCTACCAGACCATCTTTGCCAGTGAAGCAGGCAGTGTCGCCGCACCTACCGCGGCACTGCACTTTACACCCGCTATCCTCTCCTCCCTGGCCGGCAGGAACATCCGGCATACCAAAGTAACGCTGCATGTAGGCGCGGGCACATTCAAGCCTGTCAAGTCGGCTACGATGGCCGGGCACGAGATGCATCCCGAATTCCTTGAAGTAAGCCCGGACTTTCTCCGCCAACTGCTGGAGCAGCTGGAGCATAAGCGCCCGGTCATCGCTGTAGGCACTACCAGCGTCAGAACGCTGGAATCCTTATTCTGGATAGGACAGCAGATCGGGCATCATAAGATACCCGATTTCGGAAAGATAAGCGTACCGCAATGGCTGCCCTATGAATGTGAAGATACCCTGCTCGCACCTGCAGACGCTATCCGGCAGGTGATCGGCTATATGGAAGCGCGCAGTCAATCCAGGCTTATTACCAGGACACAGATCATCATTGCACCGCCTTATGATTTTAAGATCGTCAACGGCATTGTCACCAATTTCCACCAGCCACAAAGCACACTGCTGCTGCTGATCGCCGCATTCATGGGACCGGAATGGAGAGCCATGTATGATTTTGCCCTGCAAAATGATTTCAGGTTCCTGAGCTATGGTGACGGCTGCCTTTTAATGAAGAGCATGACGGATCAGGACCTCACCCGACAGTGACCAGACGGCATCATCAATCCGTCTAAAGATATAGTAAAAGAATTCACGTACCTTTGCAATACAACTATACACGAAGGTTGTCGCTATTTATAGAGGAAAGTCCGGGCATCACAGAGCAGTACACCACCTAACAGGTGGGCAGTATCATATACTGACAGAGAGCGCCACAGAAAATAACCGCCTCATAACGGGGTAAGGGTGAAAATGTGTGGTAAGAGCACACGGCGTATGTTAGCAATAATGTACGCGGGCAAGCCTTGTACGATGAAATGCCCAATAGGCAAGCAGATAAGAGCTGCTCGTTCGTTGCTTGCGGGTAGGCAGATAGAGCATAAGGGCGACCTTATGCCAAGATAAATGACAACACGCAACAGCAATGTTGTGCACAGAACCCGGCTTATGCAGTGTATAGTTGTATTTTTATATCCGGACCTGTCATTCCACCGCAATCTTTATATTCCCTGCAACAACCGGCCTTTTTAAGGATACAGCAAATATTTTTTTCTTATTACTTTGAAAGCTTCCAGGTCACTTTGCCAGCTCCGGCGTATTTCAGCCTCCGGTTTCCCGGAAATGATCTGCTGCTTCAGGGTCGTATTGCCCGCCAGCAGGTTAAAGAAATTACCGGAGAGGAAAAATTCATTTTTGGCGGGGTAAGCTTTATAGGCTTTCAGGAGCCAGGAAAGATTCAGACCGCTTCCGGTCAGGTCGCGTGCTTCTTCTGCGGTACCGGCAACCAGCTCCCCGTAACAGGTTTTACCTTTCAGCGGCGGATTCATAGCGCCCTCCACAGCCTGGGGCGTAAATTCATAGGTGCCGATATCTTTCAGCAGCGGATGCCCGTACACCTGGAAAGGCGTAGCGGTGCCCCTGCCGAGGCTGATCTGCGTCCCCTCAAAAAAGCACAGCGAGGGATACAGCAATACAGCTGTCATATTTTTAAGATTGGGAGACGGGGCCACCGGCAGCTCATAATAGCTGTCGTGCGTATAATGCCTGTTTGGCACGACATGCAGCTTCAGGCCTTCCGCCTTCACCCATTTTTCCCCTATTATCATACGTGCATACTCTGCCGGGGTCATACCATACACCACCGGAACGGGTTGCATCCCCACGAAAGACCTTTGCTGCTTATCCAGCACCGGGCCATCTATCTTATTTCCCAAAGGATTGGGACGATCCAGTATGACCAGCTCCTTTTTATGCTGCGCACATGCTTCAATAAGGTATTCCAGGCTTGAGATATATGTATAGAAGCGCACTCCCACATCCTGCAGGTCATAGATCACCACATCCACATCCTGCAACTGCTCCGCCGTAGGCTTTTTGTTATTACCATACAGGGAGATGATAGGCAGACCGGTCTTAACATCCTTACCGTCCTTCACTTTAGCTCCGGCATCTGCTGTTCCCCTGAAACCATGTTCCGGGGTAAAAATTTTCGCAATATGTATATTTACCACCAGCAGCGTATCCACCAGGTGCGTACCGTTCCGCAGGACAGAGGTCTGGTTACCCAGTACAGCTACACGCTTCCCGTTGACGATCTTTACTATTTCATCAACCTGGTCAGCTCCTGTAAGTATGGCAGGTTCGCTCTTTTTCCCTGCAACTGTAAGGTGCACGGTATTTTCTGTCTGGGCGGTACAGCTGCACACAGATAAGAGAGCAGCGGCTGCAAAAAGTGAAAGGCGTCGGATCATATACATATTGCGAAACAGATTTATTTATAAGATTTCAATAAGGTTTCCTGCTCAGCATAATAAGGTGTGCCTTTAGCCATATCCGTGGCTTTCTGCTGGGCCTTCACCGCTTCTGCCTTATTACCCTGCCTGAATAAGATCTTTCCTCGCAGGCTGTGCAACCAGAAAGCAGACGGATTCTGCTCAATAGCCTTATCGGTATAAGCCAGCGCCTTATTCAGCTCCTTATCCTGGGACAGGTAATACTGAGCAGCCTGCTGGTAAGGAATACGGGGCTTATTGATAGCATTCTCATAATACTCCGTGATACGCTTATCATTATCCACCTTTACAGGCAGTACTGCTACGGTATTCTCCCAGGCAATCACGATCTCACAGGAATTATTGGTTATATTATTAACGTCAATGCTCAGGGTATTTACGTAATAATTGGACTTATTGACCTTAGCAGTCTTTACTTTCAGCACATCCGTTTCGGGCTTGACACTGCCCCAGCCCCCGGTATTGCTGTTAAAGACAATTTCCCAGGAAGTCTCGCCGGGTATGGAGTAAAGGGAATAAGCTCCCGCCTTCAATGTCTTACCATCAATAATAACATCTTCGCCGAAAGTGACCACAGTGGCATTATTGGCACCCGTTCTCCATATCTTCCCGTATGGCACTAAATCTCCGAAAACCTTACGTCCGTTAGCTGAGGGCCTGCTGTAAGATATCTCGATAAAGGACGTGGAAAAATCCTGTTTAAAGCTGGCCAGCGGGCTTGGTACGGGCACTTTCATATCCTGGGCCAGGGCCGCCGTTCCGACACCCACCAATAATGCAAGAGAATAAATGATTTTTTTCATGTTTTATATTTATTGATCAAAGCACTAAGATAACAAAATACGTTGATTTTAGGCGGAGAAAGGACAAGGCTTAACAATAATGTCTATAATCCTATCAATTTATAATAATGTCCGTCCTTCGGGCTTATTTAAGCAAACACATCCGGATTATTGCAACCGCGAAGCGGTGCTACAATTATAGAACAAAGCATATCTATTAATAAAATCCTGAAAGGGTGATACAAAATCGTGACACCCGCTATGTCACCACGTTGTGGTTAAAGATATTGGTATAGAATAATATCATTTAGCTAGAGGAGTGTCAGCCCTTAGGGCTTATTTAAACAAAACCATTCAGATGATGTAAAACCGCGAAGCGGTGTTACAATTATAGAACAAAGCATATCTATCAATAAAACCCTGAAAGGGTGACACATAAATCCTAGCACCCGTTATGTCACCACATCGTGGTTATAATGATAATGGTACAATTAGCTAGAAGAATATCAGCCCTTCGGGCTTCTTAAGATAGCCATACAGATCATTGTAACCGCATGATTATAATAATGCCATCCCTTAAAGCTTATTTCAAACAAACCCATCCGGATTATTGCAACCGCGAAGCGGTGCTACAATTATAGAACAAAGCATATCTATCAACAGAACCCTGAAAGGGTGACACATAAATCCCAAACCCCTTATGTCACCACGTTGTGGTTAAAGGTATTGGTATAGAATAATATCATTTGGCTAGAGTAGTGTCAGCCCTTAGGGCTTCTTAAGATAGCCATACAGATCATTGTAACCGCATGATTATAATAATGCCACCCCTTAAAGCTTATTTCAAACAAACCCATCCGGATTATTGCAACCGCGAAGCGGTGCTACAATTATAGAACAAAGCATATTATTACAACCTAACCCTGAAAGGGTGACACATAAACCATAAAACAACCAGCCGGATTATGGTAAACCGCGAAGCGGTGCTACAATTATAGAACAAAGCATATCTATTAATAAAATCCTGAAAGGGTGATACAAAATCGTAACACCTGCTATGTCACCACATCGTGGTTATAATGATAATGGTACAATTAGCTAGAAGAATATCAGCCCTTAGGGCTTATTAAGATAGCCATACAGATCATTGTAACCGCATGATTATAATAATGCCACCCCTTAAAGCTTATTTCAAACAAACCCATCCGGATTATTGTAACCGCGAAGCGGGTGTAATAATTATAGAACAAAGCATATCTATCAATAAAACCCTGAAAGGGTGATACATAAACCATAAAACAACCATCCGGATTATTGCAACCGCGAAGCGGTGCTACAATTATAGAACAAAGCATATTTATCCCAGAACCCTGAAAGGGTGACAGAGGTGCTTACCGGACATACTTCCTGATATACCTTTCCGCAGTTTCCACGCTACCATTGTGCAATATCTGGTTATCTTTTACGATCACTACGGTAGGATAGATCCTGACATCAAAAACCTCTGCAATATTTTCTGAACCTCTTACAGAAGGAAATGTATATTTTTCCGTTCTTTTAAAGATGTCAAAAGTATCTGACCTCAAAGGTTTGTTGACCGCATAAAATTGCAGCTCCGGATGATCCTTATACTGCTCATATAGTTTTTCAAAAGCAGGAAACTTTTCAAAACA
This sequence comes from Edaphocola sp., assembly GCA_037190225.1. Classification (GTDB taxonomy): domain Bacteria; phylum Bacteroidota; class Bacteroidia; order Chitinophagales; family Chitinophagaceae; genus MKSF01. The sequence continues at coordinate 169,371 of JBBCJL010000011.1, forward strand.
AATCATACACTGAGTGTTCCAGAAATCCATTACTATATATTTATCCTTATCTAACTTTACTTTATTAGCCTGCCTATCTGTTAATTCAAACACTTCTTTTTTTTCATCTATATATTTTTTAGCATCCAAGGTTGTATGAAAAATAAAATCATAGTAATAAGAATGGTTGAAATAAAAAAATGTACACAATGCAAGAGGCACTAACACTAATAATATCCTTACACTCTTGTTATTTTTATTTCTGAAGATAGCGAATCCCGAAACTACACCTGTTATTGCAGATAAAATATTCGGGAAAGCAAGAAAGTCTTTAAGATGACCTTTGGTAAAAAAAGTATATAAAGGCATTCCCAAACCCAATACTCCCCAAAACAATGTGAATCCTATTATATAGATTCTGAAATACCGTGACCGGTATTTCAGAATCAGTAATGTGAGTATTAAATACTTAACAAACATTACGATCAGATCAAGCTGAGCATTAAACGCTCTTACCCATCCTGTGCTTAGCTCAAATATCATAACAAGACAAGTAGCTATAAGCAGACTCCCAATTTTCCTATACACTGACATGATAAATATTTCTTAAGTTTAAAAACTATAAAATTACTCACAACGTCCATTACATGGCCATACCCATCCAAAACCACAACCCCAAGAGGTTGGGTCGCAGTCAGCGCCACTATTACACTTATGAAATGACACTAACGGACAATCAAAAATTGACTCCGTAGTACAATGACAGTTCTTTCGGGTATCAAGGAGTGTTACAACAGTTCGGATTACGCAGAACCGCGAAGCGATGTAATAATTATAGAACAAAGCATATCTATCAACAGAACCCCGAAAGGGTGACAGAGGTGCTTACCGGACATACTTCCTGATATACCTTTCCGCAGTTTCCACGCTACCATTGTGCAATATCTGGTTGTCTTTTACGATCACTACGGTAGGATAGATCCTGACATCAAAAACCTCTGCAATATTTTCTGAACCTCTTACAGAAGGAAATGTATATTTTTCCGTTCTTTTAAAGATGTCAAAAGTATCTGACCTCAGAGGTTTATTGACAGCATAAAACTGCAGCTCCGGATGATCCTTATACTGCTCATACAATTTTTCAAAATCGGGAAATTTTTCAAAACAGGCATAGCAGCTTGTATGCCAGAAATCCATAACCGTATATTTATGCTTATCCAGCACAACTTCTGTACCATCGGTATCGAACAATGAATAGATGTCCTTTTGCGCATCTATCTTTTCTTTGGGATTAAAATTGGTATAGAAAATCAAATCATAGTAATAAGCATTATTGAAATAGAAGCCTATACACAATAGTATCACAACCACGGAAAAGATTACACTTTTCATTCTGCTTTTCTTTATTTCAAATACATAACCCGCATAAACCCCGAAACATGCGGACAGTATATTGGGAAATGAAAAAAATACAGACGACAATGGGTGCTGGCTGATTTCTTTTAGGGGCGGAGCAATATAAAAAATCAACATAACCCACATCAGGCAAAAGGCAGTAATAAATATTTTTGAAAACCTTTTTTTATATTTAAAAATCAGAATAGATACGAACAAGTACTTTACAAACATGACTATTATGTCAAATTGCATATAAAATTTTCTTACCCATCCGGTGCATCCTTCAAACAAGAATAGTAATAAAATAAAAACTACAAGGGTTATAATCTTTTTAAGTGCAGACATAATAGTCATATTTAAATGTTATAAATCATCATTTTGTTACACTCTCACACTCCGCCACAAAGCCCGTTACACGTACCTAACCAAGCTGCTCCACATCCTCCTCTGACCTCCTCACACCCTCCTTTCGTGCACTTGGTGGAACCTATACAGTCGCCAAGAATTATTCCGCCACCGCTAGCACATTCACATTTTGTGGCTGCGACGCCACCGGCAAGCCTTTCATAAAAATTATTCATAAACTCTCCAAATGGCTCATATGTAAATAGTGTGTAAAGGTAGTATGTGATTAATGTGTCATTAGCTATCAAAGACTTAACATGATCATTTACATACAAAACAACAGCATCTGCCAGCATCGAATCCGAATATATATCCGGCGTGATCATATCTTTTAAAGTATTCAGATGCGCTTCCAGATCTGGCGACAATGTTTCAGTAGCCTTTATATAGGCTATTTTTTCCCTCCATAGCTCCGCTTTGTTTTCATCGGAAATGGCATTGAAGATCGCTCTCTGGGTATCAATACCATACGCATTGATCCCTTCCAGGGTGATGCCTTCCCAGGTTTCCATGTGCTGCGATACGAACTGATGGATGTTTTCATCACAGGAATACTTTAATCCCGATTCTTTTTTACAAGATGCCAAAGTACCCATTATCAGGACAACTACAGCCATCAGCTTTAAAATTTCTTTTCTCATTTTCATATTCGTTTAAGAGTTTAAAAAAATATTATCGAAACGAAAATAGTATCTCCCGCCGCTGAAAATAAAAACTTAATGACGTAACTTACACCGAAATTAGTGTAATTTACACCCCTGTTAACGGTTTATTTTTATTAAATATATTTACTTATCATTATGTACGGTACAAAGATCACTTCTATAAGGCTTGCCAGGGGATATACGCAGGAGTATGTGGCTAAGCAGATAGGGCTGGACCAGCAGAGCTATTCCAAAATAGAAAAGGATAATAAGGTAAAGGTAAGCGATGAGCTGCTTAGTAAAATAGCAGAAGTATTGGGCGTATCCATAGAAGACATCAAAAGCCCTACGCCAATTATCATGAGCTTTCATAACAGCCCTTATAGCGGTCAAATAACCAATTCAAACAATACAGATGCCCAGCTGATAGAGGCCCTGAGAAACGAGCTGCAGGAAAAGAATGAACAGCTTAAAGAAAAAGACGAACAGATAAAAGCCCTTATAGCAAAGCTGAAATAATATTATTTCAGCTTTGCTATAAGCTGCGGATAATTTTCCTGAACAAATTGCAGCATAAACCGGTGTGCCTCTTCATGATTATTTTTCACCACACCATCCAGGATCGCTTCCCGTATAGCGGTCTTGATCATTCCTACCTCTTTCCCGGGCGGCAGGTTAAATGTTTCCATGATCTCATTACCGGAGATCGGGGGCTGCCAGTTGCGTATCTTATCGCTCTCTTCCACCTCCCGTAACCGTTCGGCCACCATATCGAAGTTTTTGAGATACCGCTCTACCTTAGCCGGGTTTTTGGACGTGATATCCGCTTTGCACATGATCATCAGGTCATCAATATCATCTCCCGCATCAAATAGCAGGCGCCTTACCGCGGAATCGGTAATATTTTCCTTGGTAAGCGAAATGGGCCGGTGGTGCAGGTAAACGATCTTACGTACATATTCCATCGTATCATGGAGCGGCAATTTCAGATCGTTAAATATCCTGGGCACCATCCTGGCGCTGACCACTTCGTGGCCATGAAAGGTCCAGCCTGTTCCTTTTTCAAATTTCTTGGTCGGGGCTTTCCCGATATCATGCAGCAAAGCGGCCCAGCGCAGCCATAGATTATCCGTATGATGCGCTATGTTGTCCACTACCTGGAAGGTATGGTAGAGATTATCCTTATGACCTTTATTATCTATATATTCCGTACCGGACAAGGCTGCCAGCTGCGGCAGGATCAGCTTTAGCAGGCCGGTCCGGAACAGCAGGTCAAGCCCGATGGACGGCTTGGAACTCATCAGTATCTTATTCAGCTCCACGGCTATCCTTTCACGGGTAATGATCCCGATCCTGTGCGCTTCCGCTTTGATACCATTGAAACATTTTTCCTCCAGGTAGAAATTCAGCTGAGTGGCAAACCGGATGGCACGCATCATCCGCAGCGGATCATCGCTGAAGGTCTGCTGCGGCTCGAGCGGTGTACGGATGATCTTAAGCTGTATATCCTCTACCCCGTCAAAAGGATCTATCAGCCGGAGGAAATCGGCTTTGCCGAGGCTTAATGCCAGGGCATTAATGGTAAAATCCCGTCTTTTCTGGTCGTCTTCCAGCGTGCCGGGGCTCACCATCGGATTCCTGGATTCCTTATTGTAGGATTCTTTCCGTGCGCCCACGAACTCCAGGTCGATATCCTTATACCTGAAATGCGCAGTGCCGTAGGTCCTGAACACGCTGAGCTTTGCCTGCGGGGCTATGGTAGCCGCCAGCTCCCGGGCGAACACGATGCCATCCCCGATACATACCACATCAATATCCTTATTGTAACGATCCAATATTTTATCACGGACAAAACCGCCGATCACGTACGCCTCCAGCTGCAGGCGCTCTGCCGTATCGGACATGGCCTGGAGCAGGGTCAGCTCCGCAGCGGAAAAATTCAATGTACTCTTCAAGCTGTAATTAAATTAATAAAGCAGAGGAAGACAATACCTATCTTACTCTGCTTTTATTATGGACATTTAGTATTCTGTATATTAATCTTCTTTCTTTTTAGCCGCTTTTTTAGCTGCGGTCTTTTTCTTGGGAGCAGCTTCTTTTACGGGCGTCTCTTCAGCAGCTTTCGGAGCGGCCTTCTTCTTGGCAGGCGCCTTCTTCTTGGGCGCTTCCATCGTTTCCTCAGCCGTTACTTCTTCTGCCGGTGTCACCGCTTCTTCATTTTTATCCAGTACCACCTCACCCACATCTACCGACTGGGCAGCTATAGCCTGCTTCAGGGATTCAAAATTAAGCATATCCGCTTTTTTCAGTATATCATACCATTTGAACACCTTCTTTATATCGCTGGTATATACTCTTTGCGTATCAAAAGAGGGTAATATTTTGCCAAACAATGCACGGAACGTCTTATCATCTTTCTTACCGTTCAATGCCAGCACTTCCACATCATCATTTTTTATCAGCTCAAACACTTCATGCAAGCGCACATTCTTATCTTCTGTAGTATAAATTTCAATACTCTCCAGCGGCGTGATCTGGTGCAGCCTGGAAGAGATGAATTTTATACTGTTATCCACCAGACTACGAACGATGGCGCCATCATTTTTCGTACTTACTAAAACAAATAAACCACTTAAGCCTGTAACGGCAACTACATGTCTGTATTCCATTATCTTTAATAAAAATTTAATTTGGTTGGCAAAAATAAGTTTTTTCTGATTATTAATATGATTTTTACAATCATAAATTTTATTTCTGTCCAAAGATAATCAAAAATCATGAAGTTGCTTCCTTCACTTCCTTTACAGGCTCCGCATCCTTAGCGGCTTCCTGCTGCTTCAGCTTCTTCTCATAGATGGCCACCGGGCTGCCGAACACCATAAACCATTTCTGGCGGAAGCCTTTGGCCTCCCGCATATCCTTCAGTATATCCTTATATTCATGGAAATTAATAAAGATAGGATTGGATTTCTGTTCGATGTTCGTGGTAATGCCATACCTGACAGGTTCTACTTCAGGCTCATAGGTCTTCCATATCCTGTCCCAGAAAATAAAAGTGGCGCCATAGTTCTTATCAAGATACTGTTCATTGGATCCGTGGTGCACACGGTGATTGGAAGGTGTGGCGAATACATATTCCACCCAGGCAGGCAGCTTACGGATATATTCCGTATGTACCCAGAACTGGAACAATACAGCTACCTGGTTCGTGATAAAAAAGATAATCGGATGAAAGCCCAGGAAGGCTATAGGCAGGAAGAAGATCACCTTCAGGTGCTGCACCCAGCTCTGGCGGAAAGAAACGGTAAGATTGTAATGCTCCCCGCTGTGATGCACCACGTGCGTAGCCCACCAGAAACGGTGCTCGTGGGAGATACGATGCGCCCAATAGCTGCACAGATCGTAAATGATATAGCAGGGAATGAACAGCCACCAGTAAGAGCTCCAGGAGAAAGGCGACTGGTCATAGTGCAGCTCCATGCGCCAGGGTACAAGATTGTAGATCCATACGACCACATACAGCAGCAGCACCTTCACCGCGGCACTGATAACAAGATTCCCTATGCCGACCCAAAGCGAGCCCCAGGTCTCCTTCGCTTCATAATATTTCCGGTCCTGCAGGTATGCTATCAGCATTTCCAGCAAGGAAAAAAAGATAAGAAATGGTACGGCCCATAAAATAAGAGGAGGCGCTTTCGCATCCAGGTCCATCAATGCTTCTTTGATCAGGGGAATCTTTTCCGCCCCAAACAACTGTAATAAAATCATAATACTTGTAAAATAAAAATAGGGAAATAGAAAATCCACTCCCCTCCTGTAAAAGTTGGTGTAAATGTAATAATATTTTCCGTCATTTCAAGGTACGCTATATAAACATGACAATCTCACAACAGTTTACCCTATAGCTACTCAAAAAAAAAATTATAACTTAGCCCTTATTTTCAATAAACACAAAATAAAACAAACTGTTCATGTCAACACTTACATTAGATAGCATCAGGGAAATAGCCGTGATCGGTGCAGGCCAGATGGGCAATGGTATTGTGCATGTATTCGCGCAAAGCGGGTATAAGGTCACTATGATAGATATTGCAGCAAGCGCGCTGGAAAAAGCCGTTGCTACTATCACGAAAAACCTGGACCGCCAGGTAACCAAAGGCACCATAGACGAAGCTGCCAAGCAGGCGACACTGGCCAACATTTCCACCTCTACCGACCTTGCAGCCGCTGTTGCCGGGGCAGACCTTGTAGTAGAGGCCGCTACTGAAAATATCGACCTGAAATTAAAGATATTCAAAGACCTGGACAGTGCCGCACCGCAGCATTGCATACTGGCTACCAATACCTCCTCCATCTCCATCACCAGGATCGCTGCCGCCACCACGCGTCCGCAGCAGGTGATCGGCATGCACTTCATGAACCCGGTGCCTATCATGAAGCTGGTGGAGATCATTGACGGGTACGCCACTGACAAGCATATTTCCGACATCATTGTCGCTTTATCCAGAAAGCTGAACAAGGTGCCATGCGTGGTCAACGACTATCCCGGGTTTATCGCCAACCGGATCTTAATGCCGATGATCAATGAAGCGATCATTTCACTGAATGAAGGTGTAGCCGGCGTGGAAGAAATAGATACTATTATGAAGCTGGGTATGGCCCACCCTATGGGTCCCCTGCAGCTGGCAGACTTTATCGGCCTGGATACCTGCCTGTCTATCCTGAAAGTATTGCATGACGGACTGGGCAATCCCAAATACGCGCCTTCCCCTTTGCTTGTCAATATGGTGCAGGCCGGTAAGCTGGGTGTAAAATCCGGGGAGGGTTTCTATACCTATACCGCCGGCTCCAAAGAGCTGGTAGTAAGCAGCAACTTCAAAAAATAAATCCAAAGGAGCCCGCTTCCGTCCTGATAATGCCCGAGGAACTATAATTGTTGTATTATAGTTCCTTTTTTAGTGGTTTCAAACCTGTAAGAAGCTCCGAGGATTAGGGGGAAATTGACCGTTTCGTGACCACAGGGCACCTCAAAGGCTACAGGAATGTCCAGGTCTGCCACATGCGCGGAAATGATGTCGTGCAATTCCTGGCCAAAAGGACGGACCGTATCTTCTATATCAGAGAAATTACCGCAGATCAACCCCTTCAGCTCCGCCAGCTGGCCCGAACGCTTTAGGGTGTACAGCATGCGGTCCACCTTGTAAAGGTGCTCCCCGATATCTTCTATAAAGAGTATCTTACCTCTAGTGTCCAATGCGGATACCGACCCCGTAAGATGCGCCAGTATACAGAGATTCCCGCCTACCAGCACTCCCTCGGCCAGACCGGGGATATTCCGGGGATGGCCGGGGAATTTATACCGGATCTGCTTTCCCCGGAGCAGGTTCCTGTACGCCTTCATATGGGGCTGATCAAGATGTTCAGCAGCAAAGGCGCTGCACATAGGCGCATGCATCGCAGCTATATGAAGCGTACTGAAAATATGGGCCTGCAGGACGGTCACATCACTGAATCCCAGGATCCATTTCGGCTTTTTCTTAAATTTCCTGAAATCCAGCCGGTCTACGATCCTGGACAGGCCATACCCGCCCCGCCCCATCAGTATAGCGTCCGTACCGGGATCATCCAGCGCCTGCTGCAGGTCAGCCAGGCGTTCTTCGTCAGTGCCGGAAAAATAGTCGTTCCCGGTACGGGTGGTGGTACCCGGCGTCACTTTATATCCCCACTCCTCCAGCGCTGCGGCAGCCTGCTCCAATTTTTCAAACGGCAGGTATCCCGAGGCGCATACAATCCTAATATGTGATCCTTTTTTCAAAAAAGGAGGCATGATCACTTTCATCGTTATAATAGAATTTCTTTTCCGGTCAACTGTATAAATACATCTTCCAGGGACGCGCCCTTACGGCTTTGCACAGGGCGGAAGCCGGAATCCACCAGCTGCTGTATAAGATGATCCGGCGAATCCATGGTAAGGATGCGGCCCTTATCCATTATGGCCACGGTATCGCACAGGTATTCCGCTTCATCCAGGTAATGCGTGGTCAGCACAATAGTGGTACCACCGGCCTTCATGCCTTGTATCTGCTCCCAGAGCTGCCGTCTTGCCTGGGGATCCAGGCCAGTGGTAGGCTCGTCCAGGAATATGATCTGCGGCCGGTGGATAATGGTAGTAGCAATAGAGAACCGTTGCTTCTGTCCGCCGGACAGCTCCTTGTATTTGCTGCGGGCCTTGTCTTTCAGGTGAACGGCCTCCAGTATTTCCATCGGCTTTACATTCACATTATACAGACCGGCAAAAAGCTCCAGCAGCTCTTTCAGGTTCAGGTGCGGAAAATAACCGGAAGCCTGCAACTGCACACCTATCATTTTCCGGATCTCCTGCGGATACCTGTCTATATCATAGCCTCCTACCGTGATAGTGCCCTCATCCTTTTGCTTCAGGGTCTCTATGATCTCCAGCGTAGTGGTCTTACCGGCGCCATTGGAGCCGAGCAGCCCGAAAACCGTACCCGCCTCCACATCAAAGCTGATGCCGTTCACTGCCGTAAAGGCTCCGTATTGCTTCTTTAAGTTCCTTACTGAAATAACAGGCATAGCATTATTTTTTTAACCAGGCCAAAGCATTTTTATACAACAGCTTTTCCTGCAATTCCTTATCCTGTATCACCGTTTCTATCAGCTTTCCCGGGTGGTGTTCCCCCAGCGGGAAGGGATAATCGCTTCCCAGGCAGATGGTATCTGCTCCCATAACGTCAATGATATAGGAAAGCGCCTTAGGGTCATGGACGAGGGAGTCTATCCAGAATTTGCCGATATAGCTGCCGGGCAGGTGCGGGTTATCGATCGCGCACAGGTCAGGGCGTACCTCAAAGCCATGATTGATCCGGCCTACCGTGGCCGGGAAGCTGCCGCCGCCGTGCGCAAAAGCCACCCTTAAACGGGGGAACCTTTCAAATACACCGCCAAATATCATGGAGCAGATGGCCCTTGACGTCTCCGCAGGCATACCGACCAGCCAGGGCAGCCAGTACCGGGTCATGTCATTTTCGCCCATCATTTCCCAGGGATGCACAAAAATGCACATATCCAGCTCCTGTACCGCCTCCCAGAAAGGATCAAAGCAGGGATCGCTCAGATTCTTTCCGTTGATATTGGACCCGATCTCCACACCGGGCAGTGACAGCTCTTCCTTACACCTTCTCAGCTCTTTTACGGCCAGGTCTGTATCCTGCAGCGGCACAGTGCCCAGACCTTCAAAGCGCCCGGGATGGTTGCACACGCATTCGGCAATATGATCGTTGAAAAAACGGGACGTTTCCAGCCCGTGGGAAGGCTTGGCCCAATAATTGAACAGTACGGGAATGGTAGACAATACCTGCATGGTCACCTCTGTATCGTCCATTTCATTCAGGCGCGCAGGCGCGTCCCAGCAGTTCGGCTCTACCGCCCTGAACATTTTATCGCCCTTGATCATATGGGCACAGCAGGTATCCTGGTGCTCCAGCCTTATAAAATCGCCATATCCGAATTTTTCATACCAGTTAGGTATTTTTTCCGGCATGATATGTGTATGTATATCTATTTTCATCAGAGGAAATTGAATATTCACAAGAAACCGCAAGATACTGAAAAAGCCACTTCCGTAAACAGGAAGCGGCTTTTTATCCGGAGCGCCGGGCTAAGGTTCCCAGAGTCCCTGGTTATATTTCGGGCATTTATAGGTTTTCAGCTGGAAGCTGATCTTCACCTGCGCCATCAGGTACTGGTCGAAAGATATCTTATCCCCGCGCTGCTGGTCCTTGACACCGAGCAGCTGACCCGGGGATCGGTCCTGGAGCCTGTTGGCGGCCGTAGTGGAGCGTTCGCCACCGAAATACTGCTTACCGGCATAGGTCTGGCTTACATCATCTATATAATCGGTAGTGGTAAACCTGTTGGCGATCTCCACAGCCAGGTTGACGCCGGGCACGATCCAGGTCTTAAAGCCCACGCCAACGGGAAAGCTGACGTTCAGGTTGGAATATTTCCTTTTCTTATATTCTTCCATATGCTGTCCTTCCGTTCCCAAAGGCCGCAGCGCATACCTCCTGCCATCCAGGGTAGTATAAGGATTAGAGTAGAAGCCTGCCACGCCCAGTGTCAGGTAGGGTGTAAAGCGCTTATCCTTCTTACCCGTGTCGAACCAGAAGAAATTGAACTCGCCTGCCACGCCCAGCTCTATGATATAGGATTGAAAATTCAGGTTCCTTATCTTCTGAAAGTCGTTATCGCTCCAGGCGTCATCATATCCCACCTGGGTACCGTTCAGAAAAGAAATAATGCTGATGTAGGGATTGAGGTGCTGCTTGAATAACAGCCCGCAGGCCGGGCGTATATGCTTAAAGCCGTAATTGGGGTTCAGATCGCCGAAATAGTGGGCAGCGCCTAACGCAACCCCATATTCCTGGGCGGTATAAAAATTCTGAGCCTGGCAATGTAACAGACTTCCCACGCTCACAACGCAAACCAGACCCGCTCTTTTAATTAATTTTCTCATAGTTATAAGCACTCCACATCCAATGGAAAAACAAATATAATACTAATAACGCTAAATACCTGTGTTAAATTGTACGGACCGGGCAGACCCCTCAGCGTGCACCGGCAGACTCCCCGGCAGCGCTGAACCGTCCTACTTTATACATCTGCGCATACATACCATCCTGCAGCATCAGCTCCTCATGATTGCCCTGCTCTATGATCACGCCTTTATCCAGCACGATGATATTATCGGCTTTACGGATGGTAGACAGCCTGTGGGCAATAACGATGGCTGTCCTGTGCTGGACCAGCTGCCCGATCGCATGCTGGACCAGCTGCTCTGATGCGCTGTCAATGGATGCCGTAGCTTCATCCAGTATGAGTATCCTGGGGTCATATATCAGGGCCCTTGCGAAGGAGATCAGCTGCCGCTGCCCCTGTGACAATGTACCGCCACGCTCTCTCACATTAAAGTCGTAATTCTCCGGCAGGCTCATAATGAACTCATGGATGCCCAGCAGCTTGCATACGTCCACCACCTGCTCCCGTGTCAGTGCAGGATTGTTCATGGTAATATTTTCAAGGATAGTGCCGGAAAACAGGAACACATCCTGCAGCACAACGCCCACCTGCCTGCGCAGCTCATAGATATTGTAATCATTGATATCCTTGCCGTCTATCAGTATCCTTCCGGACTGTATCTCATACAGTCGGGTGAGAATGCTGATAACGGAGCTTTTCCCGGCGCCGGTATGCCCTATAATGGCCACGGTCTCTCCTTCCCGGACCTCAAAGCTGATGCCTTTCAGCACGGGTATGCCCGGCTTGTACTCAAAGCAGACGTTCTCCAGCTTCACGGATCCCCGCAGCGGGGAAGCCTCCAGGGTCCCATTATGCTTCAGGTAGTTATCATCTTCCAGCACGGTTATAACCCTTTCGCCTGCTATGATACCCATCTGAAGCGTATTGAACTTATCCGCCAGCATCCGTAACGGGCGGAAAAGCTGGTTCAGGTACATAATAAAGGCAATGATCACCCCCTGCGTTATTTCCGCGTTCAGCATCCGCACCGCGCCATACCAGACCAGCAATCCCATGGAAATGGCCAGGATGATCTCCACCACAGGGAAGAAAACGGAATAGGCCATAATAGACCTGATATTGGCATTCCGGTGCTCCTTATTGATCTCGTTGAACTTTTCTGCCTCGCTCTTCTCCGCCGCAAAGGCCTGTACGATGTACATACCCGTAAGGTGCTCCTGCACAAAGGCGTTCAGGCTGGAAACGGCGTTCCTGACCCTCATAAAGGACCTGTTCACGCTTTCCTTAAAAAAGTAGGTGGCCAGGATAAGCAGGGGAAAGGCCGCGAGGCTTATCAGGGTGAGCCGCCAGTCGGTATAGAACATCACGCCCAATATGGCCAGTATGGTCAGCAGATCCGCCAGTATGGATACGATCCCGTCAGAGAATACATCATTCACCGCTTCCAGGTCATTGATGGTACGTGTAGTGAGCGTACCTACCTGGGTATTGTCGAAATAGCTGAGGTTCTGATAAGATATCTTCTTAAAGACGGCATTACGCATATCATTGACCACATGCTGGGACACCCAGGATGTAATGTACATGAATACGAACCTGATAGCGCTTTCCACCAGCAGGATGACCAGGTGAGCGACCGATATGTAGATCAATCCCTGCAACAGCTTATTGCCGATGTAGTGATCTATGGATAACTGCGTTATATAAGGCCGTACAGGAGCCATCAGGGAGAGTATGATGGAAAGCGCTACTGAAATCCAGAACCTGAGCCTGTAGGGCTTCAGAAATGAGAACATCTTCCTTAGAGAACCGCTTTTCTTGTTGTCTTTTTGTATCATCAGTTTGCAAAAGTAAAATAATTAATCCGCATTCTACGCCTCATACATTGGGTTTATTTATATATATAAGACGGATAATTGTATCTACAATTTACTTAACTTTACAGAATAGACTCACTCAAAAACATTAAAAAATACCAAAATAAATGAGAAAGGGATTTCTAAAATTGGCTCTGGCCGGTTTTTTACTGGTGGGATTTGCCGGAAATGATATCCTGATGGCCCAGGCCAACAGGATAGAGCTGCTCACCAACCAACAATTTTCACTTCACAAGGCGGAGCGCTATGCTGTATTTTCTGCCAATTCAGACTACAGCCTCAGCGGCTACGCAGATGCCTTTGATAAAGCAGTGGCTTTAAAGCTCAACAAGGCAAGCCTGGCTTCCATCTATAAAACCAAGCCGGAAACGCTGACGTTCACCGTTCCGACACCGGAAGGCACGCTGACTGTTAATCTTTACCAGTACGATTTTTTCACTGCTGATTTCAAAGCCTATAAAAGAGTGGAGAACGGCACCCTGGTACCGGTGGATTACCGGAAGGGCGCCTATTACCGCGGCTATGTGGAAGGCATCAGTCCCTCTATGGTCACTTTTTCCTTCTTCGAAAATGATGCCGTGGGTATTATCAGCACAAAATCAAACGGCAACTACAATGTTATTGCCGTACCGCACGAAGGCTATGGCACCGATAAGTTCATGGTATTCAACGATGTGGATATCAAGAATAAAGAGCAGCACTTCACTCCCTGCGAGACGGACAACGCTCTTAACCTGGGAACAGGTGAGGGCATCCTTCCCCAGGCCACGCCAACCGCTACCAGCAGCAACGGGTACTGCCGCGAGGTGACCGTTTCTCTCCATGCCGATTACAGGGCCTACCAGCGGAATAACAACAATATTGCACAAACAGAGAACTACCTGACCACCCTGATGAATGCCAACAGCACTCTGTATGCAAATGACGGTATGGTGCTGACGCTGAAGGAAATGGTCGTAAATTCCGTACAGGACAACTACCCTACCAGCTCTTCCACCGCGGTGCTGAACAGGTTCGGAAGCGATATCGGCACCAACCTGACCGCCGACCTGCACCAGATGATCACAGGATACAGGAGGAACGGCTATCCCCCTCTCGGAGGTCTGGCGTGGCTTGATGTATTGTGCGCTACCCCCAGATATATAAGCCAGAGAAGCACTTACTGGGGACCGTACAGCATGACGAATAACAGCAGCGTAACTTCTGCCGTCCAGCCCGTACCCGTTTACTCCTGGGATGTCAACGCATCCAGCCACGAGATGGGCCATAACATAGGCTCTCACCACACCCACTGGTGCGGATGGCCCGGAGGCGCCATTGACGGCTGTACCACCCTGGAGCCGGATGATAACAACAACGGCTGCGCTACCCCTGTTCCCCAGTACCCGGTAAACGGCGGTACGATCATGAGCTATTGTCACCTGGTATCTACAGGTATCAACCTGAATAACGGCTTCGGTCCTTTACCCGGTACTTTATTGAGGACCAAGATCGCCAGCGCAGGCTGCGTAACCGGAAAAGAAGCAAGGAAGATATTAGATGTTGCCAGCCAGACCGTTACAGCCACCCATTATTGTGATGACGGTGAATATTACCTGTTCTATTATGATAATGCCACAGCTACCGAAACGGACGATCAGATGATCTTCGCTTTGAAAAAATCGGATGTTCCCAATATCGACCTGAACAGCTCCACCTTTTCAATGACCACCACCGGTTCTTATGGCTCCGGCGACCCCATAGCTATCAGCAGCGCGTACAAGCCTTATGCTTCCTGGACGGAAGGCAACCGTTACTGGACGATCAATATCCAGCCGGCTCCCCAGGATACCGTATCGTTTAAGGTACCTGTGCTGGTAAATGATCTCAATGAGCTTCAGAGCAACCTGAATATAAGCCGTAACCAGATACAGCTGATGATCTTCAACAATGCCAATGCGGCCACGAATATCAATTCTGCCACACCGGGCAATGTACGGGTATATAATTATACCTCCAATGGCAATCCCGGCACCTGGTTCATGCCATCCGTATCTACCGGCGCGGATTATAACTGGGTATTGGGCAGGTCTGACAGGTCTACTTACGGTATCCGTTTCGGGTATGGCTCCGGCGCAACAGGCATCAATGAAATGGAAGCTGCCGGCATCAATATATTCCCTAACCCGGCACAGGACAGGATATACCTCCAGTTCAGGAGCGTGAGCGATAATTATAAGGTAAAAATCGTTGATGCCTTGGGCAGAGCTGTTTATACCAACAGCAATATCGGCAAGCAACAGCAGCTGGAGATCACCACTGCCCAGTGGGCAGCGGGACTGTACACGGTCATACTCGACACCGACCAGCATACCTATACCTCAAGGATCATTAAGCAATAGTGAAATGCCTGTATCCCGGCATTATCCATTATAAAGAGCAAAGGCTGCCTTTACGGCAGCCTTTGCTCTTTACCGGGACACAACACTTCCAGCAATGCGGGTATGACCCGCCATGAGAAAGGGGCATCACTTTAAATGTGACGCCCCTTTGAGGTGTATATACCCCGCATAGGCTTATCAGAGCACGATATTGATCATCCTGCCTTTTACAAAAATGACCTTCTTGGGCGTTTTGCCTTCCAGGTACTGCTGTACCTTCTCATTGGACAGCACAGCCGCTTCAATATCCGCCTGCGGTGCATCCAGGGCGAATTCCATCTCCGTACGTGTCTTGCCGTTGACGGCTACCGGGTACACCTTGGTATTATCTACCACATATCTTTCCTCCCAGGCGGGATAGGCGGCAGCAACCACGCTCTCCTTATGACCCAGCTGCTGCCATAGCTCCTCAGCCATATGCGGCGCATACGGGGCTATAACCCTTACCAGCGGATCCAGCACTTCCCGCTTACGGCATTTCAGCTCTGTCAGCTCATTGACACAGATCATAAGCTGGCTGACCGCGGTATTAAAGGAAAAGCGCTCCGTATCTTCCTCCACTTTTTTAATGGTACGGTGCAATACCTTCAGCTCCTGCTCTGACGGTTGCTCCTCTGTCACCGCCAGACCCTGCTGCTCATCCTGGAACAGGCGCCAGAAACGCTTCAGGAATTTATGCACCCCTTCAATGCCCTTGGTATCCCAGGGCTTGGACATTTCAATAGGTCCCAGGAACATCTCATACATCCGGAAAGTGTCCGCGCCATACTGCCTTACAATATCATCAGGGTTAACAACATTATATTTGGATTTGGACATTTTCTCCGTTTCGCTGCCGCAGATATATTTACCGTCCTCCAGGATAAATCCGGCGCCGGCAAAATCAGGTCTCCAGGCTTTAAACGCTTCCGTATCCAGCACCACGCCGTCCACCATGCTGACATCCACCCGTATGGGATCTGTCTCATACTGATCTTTAAGATTGAAGGACACAAAGGTTGAAGTACCTTTGATACGGTAGGCAAAACGTGTGGAACCCTGGATCATTCCCTGGTTCAGCAGCTTCCTGAACGGCTCGTCAAAAGAGAGATATCCCAGGTCACACAATACCTTGGTCCATAAGCGGGCATACAGCAGGTGCCCCACGGCATGCTCCGTTCCGCCTACATACAGGTCCACCTGGTTCCAGTAATCCGCCGCAGCCTTATCGGCCAGGAAACCGGCATTGCCCGGGTCCATATACCTGAGGAAATACCAGCTGCTGCCGGCATAGCCCGGCATGGTGTTCGTTTCCCTTCTCAGCTGCTCTCCGCGGGTATTCGTAACCCACAGGTAGCTCTCAATATTCGCCAGGGGACCTTCTCCTTCCGGACCGGGGCGGTAGCTCTCCACATGCGGCAGCGCGACCGGCAACTGCTGCTGCAACTCCGGTAATGCGGCTTCCGACTCATCGATCGTGTAAGGGATATCCCCTTTATAAACAACCGGAAAAGGTTCGCCCCAGTAGCGCTGGCGGCTGAAGCCCGCGTCACGCAGCTTATAATTCACCTTACGGGTACCTATGCCTTTTTGTTCCAGGTAATCAAGCACTGCTGCAGCGGCTTCCGGTACTTTCTGCCCGGAAATAAACCCGGAATTTTCCAGCACGGCATCCCTGGCCGTATAGGCCTGCTCCCCGTTATAATGTTCACCAAAGATATTCGTTACCGGGATGCTGAAATGGCGGGCAAAGCCATGGTCCCTGTCATCCCCCGAAGGTACCGCCATGATAGCACCGGTACCATAGCCGGCCAGTACATATTCGGATATCCATACGGGTATTTCCCTGCCTGTCAGCGGATGCACTGCAAAAGCACCCGTAAAGCAGCCCGTGATCTTTTTCTCCGCCATACGCTCCCGCTCGCTGCGGGATTTGACATAGGCCTGGTAGTGCTCCACTTCCGCCTTCCTGTCTGCAGTTGTAATGCCCGCCACAAGCTCATGCTCCGGCGCCAGCACCATAAAATCGACCCCGTAAATAGTATCGGGACGGGTGGTGAACACCTCGATCCGCGCGCTGCTGTCCTTTACCTCAAACTGCACAGACGCGCCTTCGGAGCGCCCGATCCAGTTCCGCTGCATTTCCTTCATCGCCTCACTCCACTCCAGCCCGTCCAGGCCGGAAAGCAGGCGGTCCGCATAAGCGGTGATCCGCAGGAACCACTGGCGCATACGCTTACGCTCCACGAGATGCCCGCCCCGCTCGGAGACACCATTCACCACCTCATCATTGGCCAGCACCGTGCCCAGGGCCTCGCACCACCATACTTCCGCGTGATCAAGATAAGCAAGGCGGTACTGCATCAGTACGTCCCGCCGCGCGGCTTCATCCATGGATCGCCAGTCTGCCGCAGCTACCTGCAGTGCTGTATCACCGGGAGCCGGGATGTGCTCATTACCGCTATCTTCCAGTATCCGGATAAGGCTGTCTATGCTTTCCGCCTTTTGCGTCAGCGGGTTATACCAGGATTTGAACAGCTGTATAAAGATCCATTGCGTCCACCGGTAATATGCAGGATCAGAGGTTTTCACTTCCCTGCTCCAGTCATAGCAGAACCCGATATTATCCAGCTGCTCCTTATATCTTCTGATATTCTTCTCTGTGGTCACGGAAGGATGCTGCCCCGTTTCGATCGCGTATTGTTCCGCCGGCAGGCCAAAGGCATCAAAGCCCATGGGGTGCAGCACATTGAACCCCTTGCTCTTCTTATAGCGGGCCACGATATCGGACGCTATGTACCCTAGGGGATGCCCTACATGCAGGCCGGACCCGCTGGGATACGGGAACATATCCAATACATAATACTTGGGCTGAACGGTATCGTTCAGCACTTTATAAACCTCATGCTCCTTCCAGAACTGCCGTATCTTAGGCTCAATGGCAGAAAAATTATATTCCATTTACAATAATCAATTGATCAAAACAAGGATGCAAATTACACATAATACAGGAATTTTTCATACCCGGGCTCAACCGGGACTCCTTACTGTATTCTTAACATTCGAAAGGAAAACCGGCATAGACATTATCCTGATAAATCAATTATCTTTGTGTACTGCAAAACGCGCTGAAATAACCCAAACCAATACGCCACCTTTTTCGACATATGCTAAGACAGACGCAACAGCTTAAATTAACCCAGAAACTTTCGCCCAAGCAGATCCAGCTGATGAAACTGCTGCAGGTGCCTACAGCCAATCTGGAAGAACGGATCAAAGATGAGCTGGAAAGCAATCCCGCACTGGATATCAATGTTGACTATAACGCCGCCAATACCACCAAGGAAGAAACGCCCTACGAGGACAGCAGCTACGAGAGCTTCGACCAGGAGCCTTCACAGGAAAACGATTACGGCAATGACGATACCCTGGACCTTTCCAGCTACCTGCAAAGCGAATACGAGAGCGACAGCAGCTATTATTACCACAACAACGATGACGAAGAGCAGGACAGGACGACACCGATCAAAATAGAGAATACCCTGCACGATCACCTGACGGCCCAGCTGGGACTGCTGAAGCTGGATGATACGGAATATATCATAGCCGAGCAGATCATCGGCAGCATAGATGATGACGGCTATCTCAGGCGGGACATCGTTTCCATTACGGATGACCTGGCCTTTAAGCAAAATGTATATACTACGGATGAGGAGGTTTTAAGGATATTGAAGATCGTACAGGATTTCGACCCGGCGGGCACCGGCGCCAGGGACCTGAGGGAATGCCTCCTGCTGCAGCTGGAAAGGATGCCGGAGGCGCCTGCAGTGAGCACTGCCACGATCATACTGAAAGACCATTTCGAGGAATTCAGCAAAAGGCATTTCGACAAGCTGATGAGCAGGCTTAAACTTGCAGAGCCGGAAATGAAGGAAGCCGTCAATATCATTACCAAGCTGACGCCCAGGCCCGGACTCGCTTTTGACAGCACATCCCAGCATACCAATTACGTGATACCTGATTTTTTCATAAAGAACAACAACGGTAACCTGGAGCTGACGCTCAACTCCAAGAATGCGCCCGAGCTCAATATATCGGAAAGCTACCGGGAGATGTTCGAAAGTTACCAGAAAAACAAGAATAAGACCAGCCGGGATAAGGAAGCCATACTGTTTATCAGGCAGAAGATAGACGCCGCCAAATGGTTCATTGACGCCATCAAGCAAAGGCAGCACACGCTGCTGATCACGATGAATGCTATCATGCAGTTCCAGAAGAACTTTTTCATCTCCGGGGACGAGACCACGCTGCGCCCGATGATCTTAAAGGACATCGCCGATATTACCCATATGGATATTTCCACAGTTTCCAGGGTAGCCAACAGCAAATTCGTGCAGACGGAATACGGTACCTATTCCCTCAAATTCTTCTTTTCGGAAGCTACCACCACAGAAGCAGGGGAAGAAATATCCACCCGGGAAGTAAAGATGATACTCAGCGAGCTGGTGAATGCGGAAAGCAAATCAAAGCCGCTTTCCGATGAAGCGCTTACCAATCTCCTGATAGAAAAGGGCTATAACGTGGCCCGCCGGACGGTAGCCAAATACCGGGAGCAGCTGAACATACCTGTGGCCCGGCTCAGAAAGGAAGTATAGATAAATATATCGTAAAAATTATTTGTATTTTTTGGGATAAAAAATTACTTTTGAGAGCATTTGTACCATTTCAGGTACATTTTTCTCATTTACAACAAGCCTTACAATAAGATATAATTATGAAAAAAATACTACAAACATTAGCTGTTGTTACTTTTTCAGGCATTATTTTTAGCGCCTGCAGCAAGCCGTACGAACCGGTAAAGAAGGATCCGGCCATCGACCAGTCGAATCCTTTGCGCGGCGATTTTGAATGTTATTTATATGATGGCTCCACACATTACTCGGCTGATGAGAAATGGGTTACGGATGTCACCCAGGATGGCAACAGGTCATTAGCCATTCACACCAAGGAATATTCCGACAGTATGGATGTATATGTTTATAAAACCATATCTTTCGGTATTTCCAATTTCCAGGGAACAGGCACCTACCCTATTGATTTCTACACCAATGTCGAGGTAACCCTGGCATACGACTCTGCCAATATCCAGACCTTTACCCAGATATCCAACGAGCCTGAAACCTTTATCAATATTACCAAAGCTGAAAACAACCAGTATGAAGGTGAATTCCAGTTCAGGATCAAAAACACGAAAGATACCTCTACCATCATGGTCAATCGTGGTAAATTCAAGCTGGAAAAATAAAGATCACTGTAAAATATTATTTAAGACAAAAGGCTGCCCGGAAACGGCAGCCTTTTTATATTTTGATATTCCGTTGCTGATAAACGGCTCCGTCTTCCGTTGCGGAAACTTCACCGGCTGCTCATAAAGAGCGCTCCAAAGCTCATTATGGGCCTAAATGCGCTCAATACATCCATTGATATGCTGCACCACAATCAACAGGAAGGACCGGCCAATCCGAATAAAGAACTAAAAATCCGGGAGGCCTCCGCTGCTGCATCAGCGCTCTGTAACCCCACAAAAGCATTTTTCCGAAAAGGGTCTTCCCTTCTGCTGCTGATATGCCTTAAAACAAAAAAGCTGCTCTGATGAGCAGCTCCATACCTTATCTTTTACTGGAAAATTATTTTTCGTCAGTAGCTACAAGATCTTTCACAAATTCTGCTATAGCAGCAATCCTCGCGTGATTTACTGTATAGTGGATAAACTTGCCGTCCCGTTCCGTATTTACGATATTGGCCCTTCTCAGGATAGCCAGATGCTGGGAAGCTACAGATTGTTCCAACCTCAGCTTAACGTAAATATCTGTCACATTCATTTTACCATTTTCGTCGATCAACTTTACAATGTGCTGGCGCAACTTGTGGTTGATAGCCCGAAGTGTCATAGCAGCACTTTTCACTGCCTGATAATCTAATTGAATTGTTTGGTCATTGGTGTTTAAGACCAACGCATTACTTGCAACTGCTTGTTCCATGTTGTCTATATTTATTTCTGATATTAAATAATGTACACTTTTTAAAAGATCTTCAATTTCCCCCTTGAAATCTTTCACACACAAAGATAGAAAAATTGCAAATATATATAAAACATGTAAATGCTTCTAAAATGTTATTGTATAAAAAAAAATACAATAAATCCCATATAAATACCTGATTATAGTTACTTTAAGAGCATTTTGCCTATTTCATATTTAAATGTTAATAAAAAATAAACGCAAAAATAATCACTCACATACAATAAAAAAAACATTCAGAAGGATATAATTATGCGGTATTTACACATTCAGGGCATCGCAATACCGGACTACCCTGTATTTTTACCTTTTACAGGCAGGTTCCCCGGCCCTGCTGATATATAGGTTCTCCGTCAAATATTGTAGCCACATCGGTACCGGCCGGGCATAACGAAGGCAGCCCGGGCGATTGCCCGGGCTGCTCTTACGACTTATTGCCGATCTTGATTTAATCCAATTCTTTTTTAGCTTTTTCCACGCCTTCCTTAGCGGCATCCTTTGTTTTCTCATAACCTTTCTTCACGGCTTCTCCGGCCTCTTTACCCGCCTTTTTGGCCTCATCCGCAGCTTCTTCTGCGGTATTTTTGATCTCATGTCCCAGATGCTGCGCCTCAGTCTTCACATCCTGGGCAGTGTTCTGCATGCTCTCTTTTGCCTGCTCGGTCCGCTGCTCTGTCTTATCAATGGCGTCATCCAGCTTTTCACCGGGTGTCCGTTCGGCATTTCCGCCGCACGAGTATAAGGTTACAGCCGCAAAAGCAATTCCTAAAAACATTATTTTTTTCATTGTCTTATATAGATTTAATAAATTAAGAAAATAGACTGCATCATTTACGGCAGCTTTACTGCTTTACAAAAGTATGGGTGTACAGCAGCTCCCTGTTATAGAGCTTAATGATATATACTCCCGTATTCAGGCTATTAACAGGTAAGGCCGCTTTTTGTTCATTCAGCGGTATGCTAAAGCTCAGCACTACCTGTCCCAGCGGGTTAAGCACCTCACCGGTCACCGGCCCGGCTACCCTGGAGCTGCTGATAAGAATATGGATATCATCCGTTGCCGGATTAGGATAGATGCTGACCTCACGGCCGGTAAGCAGGTTGGAAATACCGGTGCCTCCTCCCGTATCTACTCCGCCGTCCTTCCAGGGACAGTTGACCGGGTTGAATACACAATCTACAAATTCAGGCCTGTCCACATAAGGATTCCTGTTGCCCTGAAAATCGTAAATAGCATTATTACGGTTCCTTTCCTTGTCTGAAACGGGATCCGCGTAGTGCCATTCCAGGAACATATCCTTAGCCCAGTCCCTGAGATCGGCCTTATTGCCCTGATCCCAGCTCGACCAGCCGCTGTCCAGCTTATAATAACGGGTAACAACATAGAACATTATACGGGCTATATCGCCCTTGTATTCATCTATCGGCTCAAAAGCGGTGCCGTTCGGCGATCCCGGGTACCTGTTGGGCCCCAGCTTGCCACCGTTCCTGCTGGTCCAGGAAGGACTGCTTACTTCCCCGTAGGGATAATTGCTCCGCTTGCCGTTCACAAAGCCGTCCGTAGGCAGCACCAGCACGATATCCGTTCTCATAGGCGTGGCATCGCCGAACATGGACTGCGGCCAGGTATGCTCCCTGTTGTAGCAATCCCCTTCCTTACTGTAATTACCGCACTGGTCATCGCGGTAGGTATAGGTATAATACTGGCTGCCATTGGGGTTATGGGAATATATATCCCATATATAGCCATCCGGGTGCATATCGGCAGACTGGTATCCACGCCACAGGTCGTTATAGCTTTTGACCGTGTGGCCTTTAATGATCTCCCGCAACGCGATGCGCAAAGCCTCTTCCTGCAGGCTGTCCGCCGTATCGTAATAGCCTGCCGGGGCCTGGGCGTTCAGCAGTCCCGCTGACAGCATACCCGCTATGCACAGGCTGTATATGTTCCTTATTTGTTGCTTCACTTCAGTTCATTTTGTACAAAATTAAAATTATAATAGGGAAATGACGACAACCGGATACAATTTATCAATAATACAACATGCCTGCAACCCTGACAGCGGCCGGCACGGCAGGGAATTGTATCGGAAAAACTTTTAAGCATATTAATAATATCAATACCGCAAAACAAAAACAATCAGCTACTTTTGCAATAGTACTTTTTCGCTGTGATATACCTGGATTATAATGCCACGACCCCTTGCGCGCCTGAAGTAGTGGAAGCGATGCTGCCCTATTTTACGCAGAAATTCGGAAATGCCGGATCTGTAACGCATGCCATGGGATGGACAGCCCAGGAGGCCGTGAAAAATGCGCGCGCGAATATCGCGGACCACCTGCAATGCGAAGCGGAGGAGATCTGCTTTACGAGCGGCGCAACGGAATCCTGCAACCTGGCGATCCAGGGCATTTACAACCTGTACAAGATCAAGGGGAAGGAGATCATCTGCTGCACAACGGAGCATAAAGCGGTGCTTGATACCTACCGCTTCCTGGAGCAGCAGGGCGCCACTGTCAGGTATATAGGTGTGGATGAGGCAGGGCATATTGATCTGGAAGCGCTGGAGCAGGCCATAACCGATAACACGATCCTCCTGAGCGTCATGTTCGCGAACAATGAAACGGGCGTGATCCATGACATCCGGAGCATCGGGCAGCTGGCCCGTGAAAAAGGCGTGCTGTTCTTCTGCGATGCGACCCAGGCTGTAGGCAAGCTGCCCGTGAACCTGTCAGAGCTGCCCATCGACGCGATGGCGTTCAGCGGACACAAGCTATACGGCCCCAAGGGGATCGGCGGCCTCTTCCTGAGGCGTAAGAAGCCCCGGGTCAACCTCCAGCCGCTGCTTTACGGCGGCGGACAGGAAAAGAACAGGCGGAGCGGTACCCTGAACGTACCGGGCATCGTAGGGATGTCAAAGGCGTTTTCCCTTTTCCCTGACGACCAGGCAGCCATAGCGGCGCTCCGGGACCGGCTGGAAACGGAGCTCCTGGAAATCCGTCCCGGCTTTATGGTCAACGGCGATACCCGGCAACGGCTGCCGCACGTTACCAATATAGCATTCTGTGGCGTAAAGGCGGAAAAGCTGCTCAGCAAGGTGAACCATGAATTGTGCTTTTCGCTGGGATCGGCCTGCACGGCCGCTCAGCAGGGACCATCGCACGTGCTGCAAAGCATGTTTGAAGATGCCCGGCGGCTGGAAAGCTCCGTACGGTTCAGCCTGGGCAGATATACCACCGCCTCGGAGATCACCGAAACAATAACTTTGCTCCGAAAGGCGTTAAATAACTTATAAGAATCTATCCTTATGATATACATTTCAGATAAAGCCCGTCAGAGGGTATTGGAGATATTGGAAGCAGAGCACCTGGGCTCCGACAGCTTTGTAAGAATCAGTGTCGTGGGCGGAGGCTGCTCCGGGCTCTCGTATAAGCTGGATTTTGACAACCAGCTGCAGGCCAACGACCAGGTGTTTGAGGACAAGGGCATTAAGCTCGTTACGGATATGAAGAGCATGCTCTACCTGTATGATACCCAGCTGGACTTTACAGAGGGTCTTAACGGTAAAGGTTTTCATTTCAACAACCCGAATGCGAGCAGAACATGCGCCTGCGGAGAAAGTTTTTCAGTATAAAGGAAAAATATAAATAATTTTAAAGGCGGACAGTGTACACTGTCCGCCTTTAAGCAATCATACAAGTCTAACAGATTATGAATACACCTGTATCTTTATCCCGTGCGGACCTGCTGGGGCTGGCCCACCAGACCATGGAAAATGAAATTGCGGCGCTTGCCAAGATGAAAGCCGTGCTGGATGACTCTGATTTCATAGCCGTAGTGGAACGCCTGTATCAGTGCGAAGGAAGAGTGGTGGTGAGCGGTATCGGGAAAAGTGCCGTTATCGCCCAGAAGATAGTCTCCACGTTCAATTCCACCGGCACGCCCGCCCTCTATATGCATGCCGCAGACGCCATCCATGGCGACCTGGGTATGGTCACCTCCAAAGATACGATCATCATTATCTCCAAAAGCGGTGAGAGCCCCGAGATCAAGGCGCTGGTCCCCCTGGTCCGGAATTTCGGCAATACGCTGATAGCTCTCACGGGCAATGTCCTTTCTTTCCTGGCACGGGAAGCGGATTATATCCTGAATACCACCGTGGACAGCGAGGCGGACCCCAATAACCTGGCCCCCACCACCAGCACGACCGCCCAGCTGGTGATGGGCGATACGCTGGCCGTATGCCTGCTTAAGCTGCGGGGGTTTACCGCACAGGATTTCGCGCGGTACCATCCCGGAGGCGCGCTCGGCAAACAATTATACCTGACCGTGGCAGATATCTGTAAAAAGAATACAGCTCCCCGGGTGCCGGAGTCGGCTTCCTTCAAGGATGTCATAGTGGAGATCACCGGCAACAGGCTGGGCGCCACAGCCGTTCTAAAGGACGATACCATCACGGGCATCATCACGGACGGTGATATCAGGAGAGCCATACAATCCCATAATGACTTCAGCGGCATTACTGCCAGGGACATCATGTCCACCCTGCCCAGGACCATCCACATCAACGACCTTGCGGTGGAAGCGCTGAACAAAATGAGAGCCGCCAGCATCAGCCAGCTGATCGTGGAAGATAAGGGCGTATATAAAGGTATCGTACACCTGCACGACCTGGTATCGGAAGGGATCATTTAAAAAAATCTGCAGGCAGGCATTTATTAAAAAAAACATAATTTTGCAGATATCTTAAAAGAATATGAAAAAAATCATATATGGATTGATAAGCTGCTGCCTGCTTGCCCATACGGCTACCGCGCAACGGCGGATCTATGTGAACGAGTACCTGAACATAGGCGTCGGGGCGCAGGGGCTGGCCATGGGCGGCGCCCTGAGCGCGCATTCCGGCGATATTTACAGCGCCTACTGGAACCCTGCAGGATTAAGGAAGATAGAAGCCAATGCAGAACTGGGATTGATGCACGCCGAATATTTTGCAGGGATCTTCAAATATGACTATGCAGCAGCGGCCTTTCCTTTCAGCAACAAACGAAGGATGCTGGCGGTCTCGCTGCTGCGCTTTGCTACGGACAATATTCCCTATACCCTGGATTATGTACAGCCTGACGGCAGCCTGGACGATACCAAGCTGAGAGGCTTTTCCGCCGGGGATTACGCATTTCTCTTTTCCTACGCCCAGTCGCTCCGTAAGCCGGGCAGCACGGGCAACTGGGAAACAGGGGTAGGCGTCAATGGCAAGATACTCTTCAGGAATGTGGGCTCTATGGCCAATGCCTGGGGAGCCGGGCTGGATATCGGGCTGCAGACCGTCTATAAGAACAGGCTGAAGATAGGATTGATGATGAAGGATATCACCACCAGCTATACGTCCTGGAGCTTTAACCTGACAGAAAAGGAAAAGGAAATATTTTTCAAGACCGGCAATGAGGTCCCTATCCAATCCTATGAGATCATGATGCCCAGGTTCAACCTCGGGCTGGGATATCATTTTATAAAGCCGGGCAAAGCGTTCCAGGTGTACGGGGAGCTGGGATTTGACATCACTACTGACGGGCAGCGGAATACGCTGGTAAAAAGCAGGACCGTCAGCGGTGATCCTAAGCTGGGTGTGGAGCTGAGCTATAAGAACACGATCTTCCTGAGAGGTGGCATCACCAATATCTACCAGGCCCTCGACAATGCCGACACCAGCCACATAAAAAAATACACTACTTACCAGCCCTCCGTGGGCGTAGGCTTTAAAGTAAAGGCCATCAGCATCGACTATGCCTTTACATCCCTCCAGATGCAGGACAACCCCTTAATGTCACATATTGTTTCCCTGAAAGTAGCTTTCATTGGCAATAAGAAGCGTTCCGAAACCGATAACACAGATACCAATACGGTTCCGCCGGCGGAACCGGTGACACCGCCTGTCTCTAATTAAATTACCGTTCACGAACAAACTTCCACAATATGAAAAAAGTTCAGCTAATAGTGCTCCTATGCTTCAACCTATTAGTGTACCACGCTCAGGTAACCGCCCAGACCTATGGTCACGAGTGGATCAATTTCAACCAGCAATATTATAAGTTCTATATCAATGCCGATGGCATCTACAGGATCAACTACAATAAGCTGGTCCAGCTGGGACTGCAGAATGTGCCGGGCAGCCAGTTTGCCGTTTATAACCTGGGCAGGGAGATCCCCATATACGTTTCCACCAGCGGTATACTGGGCGCATCGGATTTTATCCTGATACCCTGCAACCGGAGGGACGGCGCCTATGACAACGGCCTGTATGACCAGCCGGGCAACAATCCCAACGTCTTTACATCGGCTACCTTCCGCTCCAATCCCTATTTCCTTACTTACGGGACCGGCCAGCGGGAAAGATACGAGCTGCGGGAAAACCCGATTCCCATTACCCCTCCCACGGCCTCACCTTATGTGAAATATAACATGAACGCCACCGACCTGTATTTTATACCGGGCTTTTCCAACAGCACCAGCAATAATTATTACTCGTCCGCGTTCGACCGCAGCGAAGGTATGGGGATCTCCGGCATTTCCACAGCCGCCAAGACCTTTACTACTCCACTGCTCAATTACAACTTCCAGCCGCAGGATTCCACAGCTTACAACACCTATTACTTCAGCTTAAGCAATACCAACCTTACCAACAACAATAATATCAAAGTAAAGATAAACGGCGTGGAAGTCTTCGACACCACCCTGCCCCCGGTGACCTATATCAGGAAAAGCATCAGGATACCCTCTACTTTACTGACCAATGCCAATACCAACCTGGAATTTACGGGAACCTCCCACTTCAATGTATTTGAATACAGCTTCTCCAATTACAGGCAGCCCACCTTTGTGGGGTTTACACCTTCCAATTACTTTAACTTCACGCTCCCGAAAGAATACAATTATTATGAATTCCCTACACCCAGCCTCGGGGATGGGGTCTTCTTCTATTTGTTCGACCGGACCAGCCAGAAAGTATATAAGACCACCCGCACCAGCGCCACGCTCCAGAGGCTGCTGGCGGATGCCTCTTCACAACCCAGGGACGTGATAGGCGGCAGGTCCAACCAGATCTCCGATGCCATCAGTTTTCTTCCTGTCAGCTTCAATGCCGGCCTGGTCACGAATCTTGACAAGAATTACCTGGTCATTGCAGATTCCTTCCTGGTCAATGCTAATCCCAATTATATCGGCGACTATGTGAGCTACAGGAACAGCAGCGCCGGAGGCAGCTACAGCGCTATTGCCATAGATGCCAGGCAGCTGCAGGACATGTTCGGCTACGGGCACCTGTACCACCCGCTCGGCATCAGGAAATTCATCCGCTTTGCCCTGGACAACTGGACGACCAAGCCTGAATATCTCTTTCTTATTGGTAAAGGCGTTAGCTATAACTCTTCACACTTATACAATAACAACCCGGGCGCATACTCTTTCTACCCGCTCCCCACCTGGGGCTACCCCGGCACAGATAACCTGTTCAGCTCCTTTCAGGCCAACGGCCTGACCTACCCCGAGCTGGCTACAGGCAGGCTCTCCGTCAGGACCAATGATGAGATAGCCATCTACTTCAATAAGGTAAAGGCCTACGAGAACGCTGTAAAGCCCACACCCGACATCGGGGATAACCTATGGAAAAAAGAGGTGCTGCATATTGCCGGTGCCACGACCCTTGACCTCCAGAACCAGCTGCTGAACGCGCTCAACAATGCCAAAAGCATCATCGAGGATACCCTGACCAATGCCAGGGTCACCACCATTTTCAAACGCTCCACCGATCCCGTAAGCAGTGTGGCTGACAGGAGAATAGATTCCATGATCAACAACGGCGTACGGTATATCTCCTTTTACGGTCACGCCAGCTCCTCCGGCTTCGACTATAACCTTAACAGCCCCGAGCTGCAGCACTCCACACCACGTTTTCCTATCTTCATGGCTTACGGCTGCGAAGTAGCGGATATTTTCCAGCTCAATAATATCAAGACCATTTCCGAGAGCTACCTCCTTGCTCCCAATGGAGGCGCCATAGCTATGATATCAAGCAATAATTTCGGGTGGACCAGCATCATACCCAACTATATGGCCAACCTGTACAGGGAGCTGTCCTACCGGTCCTATCATAAGACGCTGGGAGAGCAATACAAGGCCAATATCCACTATTTGAACAATAACTTCACTCACCCGTTCTATAATATACATACCCAGAGCTTTATCCTCCAGGGCGATCCCGGGCTGATGCTCGGAGCGCCCGGATTGCCCGACCTGGCCATTGACCCATCGCTGGTATCCGTCAATCCTGTCAATATCAATACCACCATGGACAGCTTTAAGGTAAAGGCACAGTATTATAATATCGGCCTGAGCACCGCGGATTCTTTCATGGTGAAGATCCAGCACACCAGGACCGGTTCCGGCACCGTGCTGTACACCGATTCTTTCAAGACCGCTGTCAGGCTTACGGACTCTTTCGAGATCAGCATCCCGGTGACGGAGAATGCGGTAGGCCTGAGCAAAGTGATCATCACCCTTGACGCGGATGAAACGCTGACGGAACTGTATGAGACCAATAATTCCGTGGCTGTGGATATACACATCTTTGAAGAAGACCTCGTTCCCGTGTACCCGTATGAATTTTCCATTCTCCATAAAGCAGACCTGGAATTAAGGGCCAGCACGCTTAATACGATGGCGCCTTTCAATAAATATATCATAGAGATCGACACTACGGAGCTTTTTAACAGCCCGCTGAAAAAGTCCCATAACATCAGCACCAAAGGCGGCACCATCAAATGGAACCCCGGCATACAGCTGAGAGACAGCACGGTGTACTACTGGCGCACTGCCGTAGATACGCTTATCAACGGGGACCGCAAATGGAATTACAGCTCTTTCATCTATATAGCCGGCGGCCAGCCCGGCTGGAACCAGTCCCATTATTACCAGTTCCTTAAGGATAAGCTGACAGGGATCGGCCTGGATAATGCCCGTAAATTCCACTTCACACCGGTAGTTAAAAATTACCGTACCACCAACCTCAGCGTATATGCGGGAGCGGTCACCAGGCAAAACGAGATCCACGATGAGCTGGACGGCTTCCTGCTGAACCGGTACAGCTGCTATCATGGTGTCAATACCATACAGATAGGCATCTTCGATTCTGTTTCCGCGGAGCCTCTCAACAGGACGATAGCCTGCAACAGGGATTATATAAAGACCATGAATGAGTTCAACATCACCACGGCAGCCAACAGGAACACCGCGATGAATTTCCTGAGAAGCATACCGGACGGCTATTATATATCCATCAAGAACATTATCTATTCCGGCAACTATGTTCCTGCTACGATGTCGCCCATCGCATGGCAGGCGGACACCAATATCTACGGCTCGCAGAATAGTCTCTATCATGCCCTGAAAGACATCGGGTTCACCGATATTGACCTCACCACCACCACTGCCCGGAATACCTTCCTGTTCTTCAGGAAAAAAGGAAACAATACGTTCCCGGTGTACCAGAAAGTATCGGCGGGAGACGAGAAGATCATGCTGGATCTCACGATAGAGACACAACTGGACTCAGGATTTGTACGAAGCACGGTCATTGGTCCTGCCGCCAGATGGGAAACGGCACACTGGCAGGTAAGCAGCCTGGATAATGCTCCGCAGAATGACAGCTCTTATATCCAGATCTTCGGCATAGATGATACCGACCAGGAAACCCTGGTATATACCGGCATAGCAAAAGATATTACGCTCAGCTTCATTGACGCGGCCACCTATCCCAGAATAAGGCTGATGTGGACCACGCTGGATACGATCAACCTGACCAGCCACCATATGCCTTTCTGGAGAGTGCACTATACGCCTTTACCGGAAGCGGCGCTGAACCCGATTACCAGGTTCACGCTGCCCGGGGACACGCTGGGCTACGGCCAGACCCTGAATTTCAGGATGGCGGTGGAAAACATCTCCGATTATGATATGGACAGCATGCTGGTGCGGTTCCGTGTAATAGACAGGAACAATGTATCCCACGAGCTGAGCAATGTCCGTTACAGGCCGCTTAAAGTAAAAGATACGATCGAGGTGGGCCTGGATGTGGACGTCCGCCAGTTCACAGGCAATAATCACGTGTTCATTGAAGCCAACCCGTTCAATGACCAGCCGGAACAATACCACCCGAACAACATCGGCTATTTCAATTTCTTCGTCAATACGGACAACAGGAATCCCCTGCTGGACGTCACTTTCGATGGGGTCCGGATCCTGGATAAGGATATCGTATCGGCTAAACCGCTCATCAAGATACTGCTGAACGATGAGAATATGAGCTACCTGCTGAAGGACACTTCGCTGTTTGAGCTGCAGCTAGCTTTCCCCGGCAATATTTCCAGCCCGGTAGCCGTACCTATAGACGGCACCATCTGTAAATTCTTCCCTGCGGCTTCCGGCGCCAGCAAAAACGAAGCCTACCTGGAGTACAGGCCGGACCTGTACGAGGACGGTATGTATAAGCTCATTGTAAAAGCGAGAGATAACAGCGGCAACCAGGCGGGTAATTTTGACAAATACGAGGTCAATTTTACCGTGGACAATACACCCGGCATCACGAATATGCTGAATTATCCGAATCCTTTCTCTACCTCCACGGCCTTTGTATTTACGCTGACAGGCTCCCAGGTGCCCTCGCAGCTGAAGATACAGATCCTGACAGTAACAGGAAAAGTAGTACGGGAGATCACCAGGCAGGAGCTCGGACCTGTCCATATCGGGCGGAATATCACCCAGTACAAATGGGACGGCCGCGACCAGTTCGGCCAGCTGCTGGGTAACGGCGTCTACCTGTACAGGGTCGTTACGCACAATAACGGCGAAAAGCTGGAGCTGCGTGCCAATAAGAATGTAGATAAATACTTTAAAAACGGCTACGGCAAAATGTATATCATGAGATAAGCGTCAGTGACAGGCAAATCAAAATTCATTTTTCTATTCCTGGAAACCTTCGTAGTTTTAAGACTTCGAAGGTTTTTTATTCTATGAAAAGAACAGTATTCAGTCTTATAATCTTACTCGCACAGTTTTCAGCATACAGCCAGCAGGTACGCCCCTCACCCTCCAGCGATATATTATCACAGCTTAAACAACTTCACACCCTTGGCACTGTCATGTACCTGGCCGCGCACCCGGATGATGAGAATACCCGGCTTATTTCCTATCTGGTGCACGAAAGGAATGTCCGCACCATCTACCTGTCCCTCACCCGGGGAGATGGCGGGCAGAATATCATCGGCAATGAGCAGGGCCCGGTACTGGGGCTGATAAGGACCCTTGAAATGAACGAGGCCAGGAAGCTGGACGGCGCGGAACAGCTCTATACTTCGGCTGTTGATTTCGGCTTTACCAAAAACCCGGAAGAAGTATTCACTTTCTGGAATAAGCAGCAGCTGGTGGATGAAGTGAAGAACGCCATCCAAAAGACCCGTCCCGATATCATCATACTCCGCTTTCCCACTACGGGCG
Source organism: Edaphocola sp. (assembly GCA_037190225.1). GTDB lineage: Bacteria > Bacteroidota > Bacteroidia > Chitinophagales > Chitinophagaceae > MKSF01. Next base: position 202,260 of record JBBCJL010000011.1, read on the forward strand.
AAGGCGGCCACGGGCAGCATACCGCTTCTGCGATCATCGCGCTGGAAGCCTACAGGCAATTAGCTGAAGAAGCCCGTACCAATAAGCTGGTATGGCTTCCCCGCCGTGTGCTATTTAACGCCTTTAATTTCGGGGATCGCTCCACACAGCGGGAGGACCAGCTGAAAATTGACATCAACCAATATAATCCTTTACTGGGCAAGAGCTATGGCGAGCTGGCCGGCCAGAGCCGCAGCATGCACAAAAGCCAGGGAGCCGGTACGCCGCAGTCTTTCGGTATCTATAAAGAATACTTCCAGCACCTGGCAGGTACGGAAGCCGCTGACGATATCCTGGAAGGCACAGACCTCACCTGGAGCAGGATAGGAGCAGGTGACATAGGGCAGGACATTGCTGCTGCCATAAAGCAGTTCGAGCCGGAGCATCCTGATAAGAGCGTTCCGGCTTTGCTCCGTATCAGGGACAAGATCGCACGGCTTCCCGCGGGACATTACCGCGATCTGAGCCTCGGCCATACCGACCGGCTGATCCTTTCCTGCGCCGGTATTACGGCAGAGATACTGGCTGAAAAGCCGGCGTATGTCCCGGGGGAGCCGATACGAGGCACACTCAATATTATTGCGAGGTACGAGGATGCCGGCATCGTGTCCGTGCAACAGGATACCGGTACACTGCGCACCGCCACCATTACTACCCCGCTTCAGCACGCGTTTGAAAAAGATAAGATATTCCGCCAGGAGCTTACATTTGTCAATCACTGGCAGCCGGACCAGCCTTACTGGCTCGGGTCCGAGCAGCATCATCATTTCACTGCCATATCCGGCGGCCCCCTGGGCATACCTGTTCAGCCGGCCAAACAGGCGCAGGTATTACTTGAAATCGGCAAGCACAGGCTTACAGTCACTGTGCCCTTATCATATAAGCGCCTGGACCCGCTGCGGGGTGATGTGATCAATGCCATACGCATTGAGCCGGCCCTGTCTGTCGCGCCGGTCAACAGCCTGCTGTTCGTACATAAGGACAACGCGGCAACCCAGCTGCAGCTGAAAGCCAATACCACGCTCAGCAATATCCGGGTAGCTGCCGGGAACGCGCCCGGCAAGCCTGCTCAACAGGTGCTGCATATAGGGCAGCTGAAATCCGGCACTGATACCCTTATCACTTTCGCGGTGCCTCCGGGTTTGCTGAAAGGCGGAAATATCTATTTCACAGCTACCGCTTCCGGAGCGGATGCCATTTTTCACCAGGGCCAGAAGCTGCTTACCTATGAGCATATACCGGAAACTCAATACCTGGAAACGGCCGTTCAGAAGATCGTTCACCGGAGCTGGGAGTCCAAAGTAAAGAAAATCGGTTATATACAGGGTGCTGACGACCTGGTGGATGATGTATTGAAAGCCATGGGCCTGGATGTGATCAACCTGGGCCTGAACGATTTCCAGAACCCTTCCTTTATCGGGGGACTGGATGCCATAGTGGTCGGCATCCGGGCGTATAATGTCAATAATGACATTGCAGCGATCCATCCCCTGCTGATGCAGTATGCTGCCGGAGGCGGTACGGTTATCGTACAGTACAATACGGACAAAAACCTGAAAACAGATATCCCTGGACCTTACCCGCTTACCCTGAGCCGGAACAGGATCACCAGGGAAGACGCGCCCACACAATATATCCGGCCGCAACACCGTTTACTCCATTATCCCAATGCCATCCATAAAACGGACTGGGACAACTGGGTGCAGGAACGGGGTCTTTATTATGCCCGCCAATGGGACGATCGTTACCAGACCCTCATCAGCCACCAGGAATTCGAAGAAAAACAGCAGGAAAGCGGTATTTTGTATGCACCGTACGGAAAAGGGCATTATATTTACACTTCCTTAGCCTTTTTCAGGCAGCTGCCGGACGGTAATGCCGGGGCCATCAAATTATTTATGAACATGTTGTCCGTAGGAAAATAATGATAAAAATGCACCAGGATAAGATCAAGCATATTTTGACCAATAGTATTTCGGTAAAGCAGGCCATTCTGAATGATACCGGGCTGCTTCAGACCATTGAAGCCGTTGTGGAGCTGATGGTCACCACGTTCAGCAACGGGAATAAGGTACTGTTCTGCGGTAACGGCGGCAGCGCGGCAGATGCCCAGCACCTGGCCGCCGAGTTCTCCGGCCGGTTCTATACGGACCGTAACCCGCTGCCTTCCGAAGCACTGCACTGCAATACATCTTTCCTCACCGCGGTAGGCAATGATTACGGGTATGAGTTCGTGTACAGCAGAATGATGAAAGGCATCGGCAGGCCGGGCGATATTCTGGTAGGTCTCAGCACTTCCGGTAACTCCCCCAATATCATCAATGCCTTTGAGGTATGCCGTGAGATCGGGGTTGTAACAATAGGTATGACCGGAGCCACGGGCGGTAAGATGCTGGGGCTTTCTGATCATATTATCAATGTGCCGAGCACCGATACACCCCGCATCCAGGAAAGCCATATCACGATAGGACATATCATCTGCCAGCTTGTGGAAGAACGACTGTTCAGCCAGGCTTTATAATAAGTTTCTGCCCGTCAGGGTCCGGGAAGCAACAGGACAGAGCTTCCTGCCGTGACATGATACAGTGAAATGCTTTCCCCGGCTGCATTACAGCATCTGAAAGAGCTTTATAAAGACTTATTTACTCCATAGGCTCCCGGAAATTGATATAACTATGCTGACCTGCTTTTTTTAGGATAGCCGGAACGGAGCTTTATTCCAATTCCGTAACAGCCAGCCTAATAAATGCCACGCCATCCAACAAAGCTTACTTAATAGATAAAATTTATTTTTCATCAATCAAAGTATTTATCTTTTAAATATTTTGGGTATCTTTGCGCAAATTTTTTAACGGTTTAAAAATTAATTAATGAAAAACTTAATGAAAGTATTTGGATTCTTTGCTATTTTGGCCTTTGTGGTAACTTCCTGTTCCAAATCTACGGATAAGGTCCTGGTAAAAAAAGATGGAAAATGGGATGTGGTAACTGAATATACCGAATACAAAAACGGCGTTGTAACAGAAACGAGCTCTGAAAAAGGAACTATTACATTTTCAGGAAGTAATTTTACAATAGTAGATGCTGATGGAGAAAGTATCAGCGGTACCTGGAGCGCTACAGACGAAAAAGTAACATTCTCAGTTTCCGGCACTACTATTTTATTCAATATTGTGGAGTCCAAGAACAAAAAACAAACCTGGGAATATGTTGATAAATATACTGAGGACGGAGATGAGTGGGAAGACAAAACAGTGCTGAAGCTCACCAGATAATCTATGATACAGGATCATTTATATAATTATAATTCCCGGCTTTCCGAGCCGGGAATTATTTTTTAATGACGATCTGTTTTGGAAACAGCCTGTACAGATACCTTTCGCTGAAAGTGTTCGCTCTGTGGGTCAGGGAACGCAGGTATGCCTCCATCCATAACAGGACATCCTGGCAGCCTCTACGTTGTATGTCTATATACCGATTTCCACCTGGAACCTTATATACCAGCTGTCCCTGCTGGTACCATTGAAATAGTTCCGGGTCTCGTAGGTCAGCTCCGTCTGGAGCTTAAAGGCATGCTCCCATATATATTTGGTAAGTCCTATGGTATATTGCCGGGTATCAGGTGCCAGATGCGCTATCTTGCCGGCTGAGTTCTGGAATGAATAGCGGCCTATGAACTCAAAATGGCTCTTCGTAAGATAGCTCCCCTGGAAATCCATACCATGCCCTGCATAAACGTACAGGAACCGGCTGGAATCCGCCGGGTTATACGATACAGGATTGGTCGTATTACGTGACATATAGGAAGACATCAGGGCCCATCCCCTGTATTTGAACATCAGGTCACATAAAACAGTATGCAGGTCCTTTTTATCATACAGGTACTCGCCCAGCTGTCCGCCTGTTTTTTTGGCATCGTTATTGAACTGGTAAGCCCCCGACAGCATCAGCTTCGGCTTCTGCTCCCGCTTGAGATCCCCTTCAAAGTACTCTCCCCCGCTGGCAAAAGCGCCCAGAGGATATACTTCGACCTTTCCGGTATAGGCCAGCCCGTGATCATTATTGGAAGTAAAGTTCCTGCCCTCTCCCATAGTGATCGCTGTTTTGATGCTGTAGGAAAATTTATTACGGTACATATTCAGCTGGTGCACCTGCAAGCCGAAATCCCTGTCAATATTGAACCGGGCGTTATTGATGCTCCTGTCCGTAAGCTGCAGGGCTCCTGAAGAGTTGAAGCGCTGCCTGTTACCTGGCAGCTTGGTCTGGCCAAAGCCGATGGTCCATTTGTTGTTGGGCTGGTACCACACTACCGCGTCCCTGATGATATTGATATTTTCATGCTCCTTGATCTCTCCCACATCGCCCGGGGCAAAAGACAGCTGGATGGCATAAGTGATCTTGGGATTACCGACATACCCGTCCAGGCGCAGCCGTAATCTCCTGATCTGGGCATCAATGCTGCTTTCGCCGGCATCATCCTCCATATAAGTAGCCCGGTTCTGCATCCGGAACCGGATATTCAGCTGGTAAATGCTGTCGGGAGAGGTAATGCCTACTCCTTTCCCGAAGCTATAGTAAGGTAGGGTCTGGATCCGTAAAAGGGTATTGTCCCTGGTTCCGTCAGATAATGTATCCTGGGCCTGGACATTGCCGGCGACTGCCAGTGCCAGTACGAAAAGTAATTTTTTCATATGAGCTGTTACGCAATAAGGATGCGAAATTACCTGAACTTATCCCTTGTATTAATTTTTGATTATTAATTTATTATTATCATTTTAACCCGTCCGGCACCTATGCCTTACCTTTCTTTATTTTCTTCAGTGTTTTACACTCCGCTTTGGTGTAGGGCTTGGTGGTAGAGCATATACCCGTTCCATACTGGCCGGCGCTTCCCTCTTTGGCATAGGCATAAATGATATACTCCTTATTTTCCTCAAAATGAACGCCGCAATCGCCGCCACCCAGGCCTGTTGTCACTTCTATGATCCTGCCCTGCTCCTTTCCCTTTATCCGTGACTTGACCTGCACGGTGACGACCTTTTCCGTAATGCCGTTCTGGTATTTCTCCTGTATGGTCATTTGGTCTACCGGCTTGGAAACCACCGCATCGGGTCCGGTAAGATAGCGGACGCTCAGGACTTTTCCAATGACAACCACAGTGGCATTATCATAGGCCTCTTTTACAGTAAGCGGACGGCAGGAGCAGGCCAGCGCCTGATAGCCGGCCAGGGAAAGCAATGTACCCGCCAGGATACCTGCCAGTTTGGAAATTCTGTTCATGATCATTTTTTTATTATAAAGATGAGCATAAAAGTACGGTAAAAACCGTATTTTTCAGAAAATACTGCAGTAAAGCCGGCTGGTAGCTAACGAATTTCAGCGGGAGTTTAAACTTTCCGGCTACAGAACCATCTATTGTAGTACAGCATCCTGTCGAAAGACATTACTGCTCAAAAAGGTTACTAAAATCTATATCTTATGAAAAAAAGAATCGGCCTGCTGGCCACATCCTTCGCTATGACCCTGACCGTGCTCGGCCAGTCCAAAAGTGTGGATATCTCTATGTATCCCAAACCGGAAAAAGGATACCGGCAAATGATCATAGATGTACCGCATTCAAAAAATGACGCCCGGAAAAAAATAGAATTCCGGGTAGGTAAAGAGATGGAAGTAGACGGCTGTAATCACTACGGCTTAACCGGAACGCTGGAAAAGAAGGACCTCCAGGGTTGGGGATACGATTATTACATATTTAAGACCCAGGGAGGCGCATTTTCCACTCAAATGGGCTGCCCGGACCTCCCCAAACGGCACCTGTTCGTCTCCGGGCAGGCAACAACGGTCGATTATAACGGCAGGCTCCCTATCGTGATTTATGTACCGGATGGCTACGAGGTCCGGTTCAGAATATATACCACAGACGATGACGATTATGAGGCCGGAGTAGTGCCGCAGGCCAGGTAACCGGCAAACGTGATAATTATAGTACAAGAGGCTGACCGTCCGGACAGCCTCTTGCTTTTTGTCAGCCTCACTGAGCCTTGACAGCGCCACCTTCTCCTGCTTTTTCAACGAGACACCTCCTGTATGGGAACTTTTAACACTTCGGCGGTTCCTGTTTTCCCGGTCAATGCAGGCAGACAATCAAATCGGGCTTTTACCGCGTCCGTAACACTTCTATACACCCTCCTAACTTATTCAAAATTAACACATAATATAAATATTTCTTAAATTAAGAAACGATCCAACCAAGCAGTGTGGCCCGGCGTTGATTTAATAACCTGTATAAACCACATAAACCACACACTGAATAATGAATAACTTATTATTATTAAGTGATGATGTCTTGCTGACTAAAATTTTCAAATCTCATGTTAAAGATTTTCCTTTTCAGCTAACTGTAATCACCGATATCACCAGCGGCCTTGAAAATATTAAAGCAGGTTTGAGCGACATTGTAGTAGTATGTGTCCCGCTTATGACGGAGCATTGCCCTAAAAAGATCCTGAAAAAGATCCAGGATGCCAACGGCTATATCCCCGTTTTTTTCCTGCTGGACCAGCTCAATGTAGCCGATGCCATCACATTGGTCAAGATGGGCGCTGAAAACTGCTATTCCAAACCGTTCGCCTTCGATGCTGTGCTGGAAGACGTTCGCCGGACCGCAGGCAATGTAAAGGCCAGGGCTCCTGCGAACGATGCTCCCGCCCCCGCCTCCTACGTACGGCCGCACAGTAAAGCCGCTGCCGAGCTCAACAAGCAGATCAGCGTAGTGGCAGATACCCATTTTAAGGTCATTATCTACGGTGAGACCGGGACAGGTAAGGAATCGGTAGCCCGGCAGCTAAGCGAAGGCAAATTCCGGCATGGTCCTTTCGTGGCGATTGATTGCGGCTGCCTCAGCAAGGAGCTGGCGGCCAGCGAGCTGTTCGGTCACGAAAAAGGCAGCTTTACCAGCGCGGTAGACAATAAGACCGGGGCCTTCGAGGAAGCCAATAACGGTACTATTTTCCTGGACGAGATCGGCAACCTGGACTATAATGTCCAGATACTGCTGCTCCGGGCTATCGAGGAAGGAAAGATAAGGCGCGTAGGCGGCAATAAGGAAATAGATATTGACGTCAGGATCATTGTGGCTTCCAATGAAAGGCTGGAAAACGCAGTAAAGGAAGGCAGGTTCCGGGAAGACCTTTTTTACCGCCTCAATGAGTTCGAGATCAACATTCCTCCACTACGGGAACGTATTGAGGACCTGGACCTCTTTATAGATTTTTTTATAGCCGGGGCCAATAAGGACCTGGGCAAGCATATCAGGGGCGTAAGTCCCGCATTGCTCAAGGACTTTTATACATACAGCTGGCCCGGTAATATCCGGCAGCTGAAGAATATCATCAGGAGAGGTTGCCTGATGGCTGACGATATGATCACCAGGGAATGCATGCCGGCAGACTTTTTAAATGCGCTGGTCTATGATACCCATCTTCCCGGTCCGGACGGCAGCCAGCCTACCGGTGCCGGCGACACAGGTCACGATTTCAAGACCAAAGGCCTGCAGGCCGAAATAGAAGAAATCCTGAGAGTGCTCCGGGAAGAGAATTACAATAAGACCCGGACCGCCCAGAGATTAAGCATTGACAGGAAAACCCTTTACAATAAGCTCAAAAACTTCCGTAACCTGAAGGAAGATTCTTAGCAGCAGCGGCCTAACGGCACTATACATGTCTTTTTTACGTTATATCCTTCCCGCACAGATTCCGTGCAGAAAAGCTGCCTCTTAAATCAGACCTCTATCCTGCTCCGACACCATTCTTATACCAGGAGGACTGAATACGTACATTTTTAAACCGACAGACACCCGATGCCTTCCGTATGTTACCCCAACTAGAAGCATCCAAAAAATCAATCACCTGCTGTTAAGCAGCTCGTCAGCGGCAATATAAGCTCCGGGCATTGATCCCCTTATTTACATGCACCCGCTTCCATATTATTGTAAGCGGTACGGACGCGCTATGAAAATAAATTAATGCAACTTTATTGCATTAAGTATAATTTCCTTATTTTTGCAACATAATTGTATTAACAATACCACATATGACACACAGCAGCAGTACGAACTATGGGGCAATGGCCTTTTTCAAAAAACAGCTACCGGGCTACCGGACCCTTGATATGGGACCTGCCCGCTATCGCAATACCAATACGGAAGCCCAAAAGTTCCGGGAGCAGCGCTGCCCTCAAATCCTCCAGGGGCTGACCACTTGCTGAATACCTGTAAACGGGCCCGGGAACCAGTTATACTCTCATCTTTTACCATCCGCCATGTCCTTAAATTATAAAACAAAAAATTATGATTTCTTAGGTATATCAGCTGCCCTGATATGCCTGGTGCACTGTATCGTGTTTCCTTTGCTGATCTTTATCCCTATCGGCATATCGCATAATCCCTATATTGATCTTACGTTTCTCCTTTTGGGAATATGGAGCGTCTACAAAACCACGCGGCAAAGCAATTCCGCTGTTGTAAAGAATCTGCTTTGGATAGCAGTTACGCTTATCGCTATATCGGTAGTGCTTCATATAGTATTTCACTGGCATAGCCCCTTAATGTATATCGGCGCCGCAGGACTGATCACCGGGCATTTCATCAATCTGAAAAAACACAAAATCGCCCATCCGAAATGACAAAATCAAAAGCGTCCTGTAACCGTAAATACCATCCTGAACAATTGTTTTAAAGCATAACAGATATGACCGAATTCTGGGAGAACAGCTTTTTGAAAAAACGGGAAATGTGGGGCTTTGAGCCTGCACGGTCCGCTATGCTTGCAAAAGATCTTTTTGTGGCTAATAATATTAAAAACGTACTTATTCCGGGCATAGGCTATGGGCGCAATGCACAGCCTTTTTTAGAAAATAAAATGGCAGTGACCGGGATTGAAATATCAGGAACAGCTATTGAGATGGCACAAAGGCATTTCGGAACCGGTCTGACCATTTATCACGGCTCTGTAAATAACATGCCCTATGATAAGGAACATTATGAAGGCATATTTTGTTATGCTCTAATTCATTTACTGGATGCCGGCGAGAGGGACCGTTTGATCCGGAGCTGCTATCATCAGCTTTCAGACAACGGCTACATGATCTTTACAGCCATTACCCAAGCAGCGCAGACATACGGACAGGGCAGACAGATAGGGAAAGACAGGTTTGAGATGTTTGGAGGTGCTACCATATTATTTTATGACCGGGATGCCATCCGGAAAGCGTTTGGCCCGTTTGGACTGCTTGACATCAAAGAAGTCCGGGAGCATTACCCTTTCTATTTCATAGTATGCAGAAAGACAAGCAACCCCAGCAAACCTGCCACCGGATGAACGATACCATAACACGAAGGAAACTTATTGAACACGGCGGGCTTGCGCTCGCTGCCTTAGCTTTGCCATATTCTTTCACTTCATTTACAAAATCCAATGCTATGACAGCCCATCAACAATTCGACGTGATCATCATAGGCGGCAGCTATGCCGGGCTTTCTGCAGCTATGGCCCTAGGCCGTTCCTTAAAGAAGGTCCTGATCATTGACAGCGGCCGGCCCTGCAACCGCTATACACCGCATTCGCATAATTTCATTACGCAGGACGGAGCTGTTCCTTCTGCAATCGCAGCCAAAGCCAGGGAGCAGGTCCTGAAATACGGATCCGTACAATTCCTGGAAGACCTGGCCGTAAAAGGACATAAAACAGCAAACGGGTTTGAGATCATCACGCAATCCGATGAACGATTTGCTGCCTCAAAATTAATTTTCGCTACGGGAGTAAAGGACCTCCTTCCGGAAACAAAGGGATTTGAAGACTGCTGGGGCAAAACCGTTATTCATTGCCCGTACTGCCACGGCTATGAATTTAAGCACAGGAAGACGGCGATCATGGCCAACGGCGAAAGAGCTGTGCATGTCGCGTCCCTGGTCAATAATCTGACCGGAGACCTTTCCGTGGTCACCCTGGGGAAAGCGGATTTCAAGCCGGAACAGCTTGCCAGGCTTCAAAGGCACCGCATCGGTATCATAGAAAAAAATGTAAAAGAGATCGTACACCAAAACGGCCATGTGAGCGCTCTGATCTTTGAAGACGGCACAAAAGAACATTTTGATGCCGTATATGCGGCCATTCCATCTGAACAGCACTGCGATATCCCGGCAGCTTTGGGCTGTGAGCTTACGGAAACGGGACACATCAAAACAGATCAGGCTCATAAAACCTCTGTTGACGGCGTATATGCCTGCGGGGATAATGCCGGCCTGATGCGTTCCGTTGCGTATGCCGTGGCAGCAGGCAACCTGGCAGGAGCTATGGTCAATAATGAGCTTACCCAGGAGTCATTCTGAATGCTCCGGCAGTCCTGATTAAAGACCACCGGGGCGGTTCCGCAGGCATAAAAAGCCTTATAATATTTAGCGACTACCTGCTTACAGGCAACAAGCTTTTATTACAGATACGCCTCGCTGAACGGCGTTCTCTCTGCAGGTCAAAAACCGCTTTTGCTATAGGTGCTGGTCATTCCGAACGGATGTGAGGAGTCTCTTATAATAATTTATAGCTTATAATGAATTTGTTGCCCATATATAGATAGTCAGTTAATATTTTCAGTGCAATGACCTGACTCCATACTACAGGGGCTCGTTACGCTTCCATACGGATATTTAATATTCCGGGCATTAAACAGACCGCATCTTCTTCCTGAAGGCCTCCGGAGATAAGCCCGTGTATTTCTTAAAGAAAGTAGTGAAGTAGGAAATACTTTCAAAACCCAGCTCGAAAGCGATCTCCGAAATGTTCCTGGCAGTATAATGCAGCAACCTTTCCGCTTCCAGCACTACCCTCTTCCGTATCAGGTCACCGGATGACATACCTCTTCTTTCATTACAGATCCGGTTCAGGTAATTAACGGAAATATGCAGGCAGCCGGCATAATAGGAAGGCAGCTTCTCTTTATGAAAATTGCTGTCCAGTAATTTTTCAAAAGCCAGTACCTTCTGCTCCTTATCGCTCCCGGGATATTCAGCGGTCCTGGCAAGGGGATGGTACCTGTTCAGCTCTGATAACAGGATATTGAGATACGAGCGCAGCACATTCCTGGCATCCGTATTCCGGGCGCTATATTCCTCCGACATGACTTCCATTATAAAGCTCCATTTGACAACGGCCTCGCCCGTAAGTATCTGCCGGCATACCACATTATTCCTGAGGCAGCCGAAATGGTGCAGCACATTATCATTATACCGCAAAGAGAAGAAAGCTTCGGAAAAAAAGATCATCCATCCGGCAGCGCCGGGATCAATAGCATAACTGCATACACTCTGGGGACTGATACATACAACCATTTCCTCCCGGAGCGCTACTACTTCCTTATCCACATACACGGTACCGCTGCCACCTTTACAATATAAAATGGAGTAGTACTGCTGTTTATGTGCAGCAAGCAAAGCCGGGCTGGTATTCCCTGCCTGTCCGATCGGGAACATCAGGAAACCGTAGTTGTCAGTATTAAAATCACTGAGTGTAAAAACAGTTAGATCATCTGTCTTTATACACATAATTTAATAGTTGAACAATTAACAGGAATTAATTATACAACCATCAATGCGGGAGGGTGAAAAACGGGAGGCATATAAGCCCGGGAAACGTAATCCCGGTACACAGCGAATTTTATTTTTTCCGCTACCGGGTCAAAGATCATTGTAGCAACAACAGGTAACTGCGGAGTCTCGTAAAACAAGATCACTTCCTTGAGCTTTAGATCAGGGCTTTGCTTTTCCTGCTTTTCCCTGTCTTTATGAAGCTGCTTTTTCAGGTAACAGGCTCCGTTACAGCCGGATTCCGGGACATCTTTGTTGATGCAGAGCACCCTGGCGATATAATCCCTGTTGGCAAAGAAAGCGCCCATGATCCACAGCTGGCTTGTGGATTGCACCACAAACGAAACCAGCAGCAATATGGAGAGTAACCTTTTCAAATCGTTACAAATATAACGGCATTTCCCGGCTTCATCAAAAAAAACTGCCCTATTAAAGGGAAACACACCCTGCCAGCTACCGGTAACATCCGTTTATTACAATAATCAATCCGTCTTTTCAGAGAATCAATCCGGCCGCAGCATACATCTGTGTAAACGGGTATCTTTGGGCTCCACCTAACAAAATCTGAAAATGAAAAGCATCATTCCATCTTTATTAGCCTGCAGTCTTCTCCTCGCAGCCTGTAAAAAAGAGAAAACAGAACCGGTCTTTGATGAAAAGAACCTGGCCCCCCTTTCCGTAGAATTTGACAACATCATCGGGGGAACCAACCTCTACCTGGATAACACCACGTACACCAATGCCTCGGGAGAAGATTACACGGTCAGCCTGGTGCAGTATTATGTAAGCAATTTCAGAATGTATAAAGCAGACGGAACATCTTATACCGTTCCCCAGGATGACAGCTATTTCCTGATCAAGGAGTCCGGCCCGGACACCCGGTTTGCCAGGCTGAAAGTTCCCGAAGGAGACTATAACAGGCTGGTATTTATCCTGGGCGTGGACAGTCTCAGGAGCACCATGGATGTAGACCGGAGAACAGGCGTGCTGGATCCCTCCGGCGGTATGGATGACGGGATGTACTGGGGATGGAACAGCGGCTATATCTTCTTTAAGCTCGAAGGCCTGTCCGACGCTGCGCCGGCTGACGGCAGCGGGCAGCATAAGTTCAGGTACCACATCGGCGGATTCGGCGGGTATAATGCCCCTACCATCAATAATATCAGGGAGATCTCCATCGACCTTACCGCAGCCGGCGAGGCAAAGGTCAGAAAGGACAGGAGCAGCAATATTCATTTAATGGTGGATATCGGTAAAGTGCTGAGCGGACAGAACACTATCAGCATCGCCACACATCCTTCTGTCATGTTCAGCGACTTCAGCGTACAGATCGCCGATAACCTGGCAGGTATGTTTACCCACGATCATACTGAAAATTAGCACCTGCTCCGAATTATGAAAAAAAGAGCCAATGCCCTGGTGCTGATCCTGTCATTCATTATCCTGATGATATCCTGCAAAAAAGATATCAGGGGGCTGGAAGAAAATATCCGGCAATTCCTGGGCTTTGAAAAGCCGGAACATTTTCCTGAACCGGCCTATCATTTTGATACCAACCCGGTAACGGAGGCCGGCTTTAAACTGGGAAGAAAGCTATTCTATGAGCCGCGGCTCAGCCGGAACAATACCGTCAGCTGCGGCAGCTGTCATATCCAGTCCTCAGGCTTTACCCACCACGGCCACGATGTCAGCCATGGTATAGACGACAGGCTGGGAAGGCGCAATGCACCTCCCATTATGAATCTTGCCTGGCACGGCACGTTCAACCTGGACGGCGGCGTATTCGACCTGGATCTGCAGCCGGTAGTTCCCATAACGACTTTTGAGGAAATGGATGAGACCCTGGATAATGTCCTGGAAAAGCTGAGAACGCACCCTGAATATCCTTCTATGTTCCGGGAAGCGTTCGGCAGCCCGGAGATCAGCACCGCCAGGCTCTTAAAAGCATTGTCGCAGTTCATGGTGATGTGCATCAGCAGCAACTCCCGCTACGACAGCGTCATGAGAAATGAAGCCGTATTTACGGCAGCAGAACAGGCGGGATACATTGTATTCCAGCGCAAATGCGCCTCCTGCCATAAAGAGCCCCTGTTTACGGATGTCAGCTACAGGAATAACGGTATAGGCATAGGCTTTAACAGGGACCCCGGCAGATACGAAGTGACCCTGGATGAATCGGACAGGTATAAATTTAAAGTACCGAGCCTCCGCAACCTGAAATACACCGCGCCCTATATGCATGACGGCAGGTTTTATACCCTGGACGCGGTATTAGACAAATACGCAGGCAGCATGACCTACGTGCAGAATATCGACCCGCTGCTGGATAAAGGGAACGGCCAATACGGTATTGAGCTGTCTGCTGAGGAACGTGTACAGTTGAAAGCGTTCTTAAACACCCTGAATGACGAGCATTTTGTAAGAAATAAATTACTGGCTGAATAGCTTAATATATGTTCATAATGAAAAAAGTACTTTTATCCGTTCTCACTCCTGCAACGTTGCTCCTGGCCGCTGTGCCTGCCCGGGCCTGTGATATCTGCGGCTGCGGCGCCGGGAGCTATTACATCGGCATACTGCCGGAGTTCAATAAGAAAATAGCAGGTATCCGTTACAGGGGCAGCACCCTGACCACGCATCTCGGTCCCGGCGGGAAAACGACCTATCTTACCACTGATGAGCAGTATCATACCACCGAGGTGTGGGGCGGCTGGACCATCAAAGATAAATTCAGGATCCTGGGGTATATACCGGTGAGCTATAATGCCAAAAGCAATGAATCGGCAACGGCGTCCAAAACCGGCCTGTCAGATGCTTCGGCCTTAGGCTTCTACCGCTTGCTCCGCAGCAAAAGAACGCTACCTGGTACAAGTGAAAGGTCAGGAAAGCTGCTGGTGCAGGATCTATGGATAGGCGGCGGTATCAAATTGCCTACGGGCAGGTATAACCCTTCCGACAAAAGCAGCACCGATGCAGGTACCAACCTCTTTCAGCTGGGAACGGGAAGCACAGATTTCATACTTATGGGTATGTATGATATAAGGCTGCAGGATGCCGGTCTTAATGTCACCGCGGGCTATAAGGTCAATACTACCAATAAGCACGATTATTATTACGGGAACCGGTTCAGCGGCAGTACCCAGCTCTATTATAAATTCAGGTTCAACAACAAATGGATGGCGGCCCCTAATGCGGGCTTTCATTATGAGCGCTCAGGAAAAGACCTGGATGGCGGGTATAGTGTACGTGCTACGGGAGGAGTGGCCGCTTTCGCCACACTGGGCGCCGAAATAAACTTCAGCAAGTGTACTTTTGGCGGAAACTTCCAGCCGGTACTTTTCCAGGACCTGGGTAGTGGAGCGGTCCGGACCGGCAACAGGAGTATGGTACATTTGTCCCTGCTGTTATGACAAGAGCGTCAGGGTTAATAATAATCAATCAGCAGCTTATAGTAACAGTCAATCTAATCTGTTTTTTTAAATAAAATTCAAAATTTTCACCTTTAATATAATGTTCATTAACAATGTCTATTTTTATTAAAATAATTAATAGGCTTCCTCTTTTGTAAGTGTTGCGTTTTGTGCAAATAAGTTAATGCACGACAGTGATAGTGTGAAAATTAATTTCATATTTCTATTTGATTTTCGTTTTAATAATTTATGCTATTTTTTATTGCTAATCATTTGATTTAAATGGATTTTTATCGAAGCGGAATGATAGTCCAATAAAAGGATTGAAGCAGTATTGTTGTTGGTTTAGGTTTTCTGCTGTTACCGAGCTTTCTATTATTTGTCCTATACTATAGTCGTTATTGGGGCGGTTTTGTTTATGTACTGCCACGCCGCCTGTCAAAATTATATTTTGTCCTATGGCCAAAGACAGGCCCGTAAAAACTGCCAGCTCTTCAAAATTGAATCCCAAACCACCAGTGTAGCCAAAGGATACATTGTTGTGGTTATTCATAAGAGTAAACATAATGGAAGGCATCAGTTCTATAGCTTTGTTGTCCTGTACTTCTGCTACGGTGTGAGCACCGTCTTTTTCCTGCGAAATAAATTTTGAACGGTTACGAAAAACTACCGCATTAGCCCCTAAGGTTGTTGTCCAGCTCCAATCAGATTGACTTCTGAGAACGTATTTTCTTTCTTTAGGTTGCGCTTCATCTGTTGTAGCAACAATAGTGTATTCTGTATTGCTGCCAAATATTATTTTTGTAGTGGACTTAATACCTTTTTTCTTTATAATACCTTGTATGCTTTCTGTAGACAGAGGTTTATATAATTTTGCCCCCTTTTTCATTGTAAAACTATTCCCACCTTCTATCTTAAAATGGTATTTTCCTCTTGGCACAATTATTTCCACAGAATCCACTTCTTTATCAACTTCAACTGTAATTTTTTTGTTTCTCTTATCGTTAAGGTCAACTTGCACTTGTGCCCAAGTTGTTCCAACAAAGGCAAGCAATGCGATGGTTAATAAATTCACTTTCATAATTATTTATTATTGTTTTAAATTAAAAATATTCATAGCGTTTTTGGATTGTTTCCAGTTTTAATTTCTTACTAAAAAGCATTTATAAGCTAAAGTTGATTCCTTCACAAAAATATAATTTAAAATTTATTTAAAAAATACCTAATATTGAGTATTTTTAACTCACAGCAATAAGAATGCCAATGCGACATGAGGATTATCTTCCCAATTATATAGACTGCGATGAGCTAACGAAACAGCAAATAACCCAAAAGATTAATGCCTTTTCTTCCCTATCTGAGAATCTTCCTGTGTATATCATTCACGAGCTGAGCAGCGGCAAAAATGCCGTTGTTTATATGTCGCCTAAAGGCTTAGAAGAATTAGGTACGACATTAGAAGAAGTAAGAGCGTTCGGCGAAAAATATCACGATATCTTTTTTAATCCTGATGATGTGGTAAGCTATCTCGCTAAATGGACAGATTTTGCAGTAGATTACAGAAACAAAGATGCTTGGTTTACTTTCTTCCAACAAGTAAAGACGAGCAACTACGATAAGCCAATATGGTTTTTAAGCGCTTCTGCAGTTATCGCTTATAACGAAGCAACACAAAAACCCTTGTTTTCCATTACACTTGCCTTTCGCCTTAATCAATATCTCCCTATTGTTCCCAAATTGGAAAGGCTAGTGAGTGAAAATAATTTCTTGAAAGAGAAGATGAATCTGTTTATATCGCTTACCAAAAAGGAGAAAGAAATACTCCACTTTATGGCACAAGGAATGAGTCTCAAGGTTATTGCAAATGATTTATGCACCTCTGAACTTACCATAAAAACCCATAGACGGAATATCAAGAAAAAACTAAAAATAAAAAATGATGTAGAAATGGTACAATTTGCCCAAGCCTTCAATATCACTTAAATTATTTATTACGGGCAGAGATATAAAAGAGAGGCATAAGAGGAGTATAAGAGGCCGGGTAAGTATGTGTATAATGGGTATGCTGCTGGGTATAGGCATAAACTAAAAAACGCCTCAACATATTGTTGAGGCGTTATAAATACATATGGCAGCTACCTACTCTCCCGCGATGTGCAGTACCATCGGCCATGGGGGGCTTAACTTCTCTGTTCGGAATGGGAAGAGGTGGACACCCCCGGTAAAACCAC
>JBBCJL010000012.1:0-66269 GCA_037190225.1 Edaphocola sp.
GTATCGGCAAGGAAGCTCACATTAGGAACATTCGTTGCGGGAAGGATAGCGCTGCCCGTATTGCTCCACGTATAAATATAGTCGTTCCGGTAAGGGCTCACATTGGAGCGTAAGCGCACCTCGCTGCCCTCACAAGCTTCCGAAGGGGCCGTTACTTCCACCACAGGATACTCGTGCATCGTAATGTTGATCATATCGGAAGTGTCGATACAATAAGGGTAAGAAGCGGTCACCATATACAGCTGGGAACGGTTCACCGTGATCTGGGGCTCCAGCACTGTGCTGTCGTTCAGGCCGGTAGTAGGCTGCCACCTGTAGGTATAGCCATCGCTGCCACGTGCACGGATAGGCACTACCGCGCCCGCACAAACGGCCGTGTCAGGTGTCAGGATCTCCAGGATACGGGGTGTCATATTCACATTGACCGTAGCTGTAGCGCTCCGCGTACAGACACCCGCTGCGGAATCCAGCACCGTTACCGTAAAGGTGCCTGCAGGGCGTACCCAGACGGATTGCGTATTGTTATCTCCGTGGATAGCGCCGCCGCCACCAGCCTGCCAGCGGAACACATTACCCGGAACACCGCTGCTCGGGTTCAGCACATCCACCGTGATCAGCAGTGAATCCAGGGCCACACATAAGTTCGTATCCACCACGCGAAGTTGCGGAACCTCTACCTCATAGACATGAACATACATTATAGAAGTATCGTGCGTGATACACATCGTATCATTGATCGCCACCAGCATTACCTCATAGATACCTGCACGGGTATATGTATGGGAAGGCGTACGTAAAAGGGAAGAATCTCCGTCTCCAAAATACCATATAAAATCTACAGCCTGTAGTGAATTATTGGTAAAATCCACAGTATGAGGCGCACAGAAAGAGTCCATAGGCGTTCCGAGCCTGTCCGGCTCAAAAACGGAGCTCACACCTACTTTTTCAAAATTGAACTTAAAGCTCAGTACGTCCTGGCCGGAAGTCTGCTTGAGCCTGGAATAGGAATTGGAGGTTGTTGTAACCGGGTTACCTCCTATGTTACAGCAGATAGAGTGATAAATGATACCTTCAGGGTCAAAACGGTGACGACCAATGTGAGAGTGGTCACTTGAAGACTCCCCGAAGAAAGAGGCGTAGATCAGCTCTGAGAAATTACGGCCGATGGTACAGAACCAGAAACTACGGTTCTGGTTATCCGTATCGTACGCATTAGGGGTCAACTGGTAACCTGCCACACGGGCAGCTCCGAATCCTCCTACATACAGGTTACCGCAGTCATCCACCAGGAAAGCCGATGGCATATATCCAGTACTCGCCAGCCTGGTTGACATGCTGCTGGTGGTAAGGCTGCTATTCAGGATGTCTATAAAAACAGGGCCGCTGGTATTACCTACCCATACATTAGGACTGATAGGATAATTACCATTGGTACGACCCAATATATATATATTGTCAAAGGCATCTTCCTGTATATGGGCCACGATGTCTCCACCGGCAGTACCGATATAGGTAGCATTATCAATATTACCCGTTGTTTTATCAATAGATACTACGAAGCCGTCTACCTGTCCCTGGTTAACGGGATTCAGCGCGCTTACCGGCACCGGCAGGTTGCTGCTCATCGTTGCTCCGGCCACATACACCAGCCCGTTTTGGGACAACAGCAATGAATGCGGCGTCTCGTTACCGGAACCTCCGAAATAAGTGGAATACATCAGCTGGCTGCAGTTGGCATTCAGCGCGAATACAACTACATCCCATCCACCGGCATTATTCAGTATCGGCGCATTGGAGGTTGTAGGAAAATTCGTAGAGTTCGTATTGGTAGTCACCCAGATATTACCGGTCATCTCATCTACAGAGATATCCCCGGGACTCAGCTGTGAGGACTGGTTGCTGCTGATATCATATAGATTGATATTAGCGCCGCCCCATACAGCCTGGTACACTTCTTCGCCGGAGCCCCCGATAAAGGTAGATCCCAGCAGCTGGGTACCATCGCTACTCAGGCGGGAAACAAAGGCGTCCCAGGTACCGTTCTTTACAGGACTGAACGCGCTGGCCGTGGTAGGGAAGTTCGTAGAGTTGGTCCCCCCGAACAGATACAGCTCATCATTGAAAACCCACATAGATGTGGCCAGCTCCCAGCTATTGCCACCCAGGTAGGTAGAATAGATCAGGGCTGTTCCGAGGCTGTTGAATTTATTGATAGCCAGCTCATGACCGCCACCGCCATAAGTGGTCTGGAAAGCGCCGATGGTTACGGGCCATCCTACACTCCAGGCATCCGCGCCTATATAAAGCGCTCCTGTGATGTCATAGGTAGTACTATAGGCATAAGCATTGGAGGAAGTCGCTCCCGAGAAGGTGGAAAATACCAGGTCCGGATCAATCACCAGCTCATAGGCCCTGTTGTAGCCTTCCGGGAATTCAAAGGTCAGGATACCTTTATCCAGCTTATACCTGGCGGCCACTTCGACACGGCGGCCTTCAATTTCCTGGTACACATACGGCGCCTTTTCCTTTACGGTATTGACCGTGGTCTCAAATACCAGCTCTCCCGCCTTACTGACAACAGGCGTCACTCCTTCAAAACCCACGCGTATAAGCGCAGGGTCTGCATTGGGAGCTACCTTAAAATCATATTTGATATTGCCCTGCTCACAGTTTACGATCAGGTCAATACCATTGTATATATTTTTCTCAACTATTTCCCCGTAGGCACCCACGTCACTTTTCCATTTAGCGGGGTCATTCCCCATGAAGTAACTGTACTTGGCAGCACGCCTGGCATTATGCTCATAAGAAGTGTTGGCATTCTTGTTCAGGAATTTCACTTTATAGGCGTGACGGTTGATGGGATAGTTATCCACGTTCTTACCCTCATGCATATCCTTGTTGATGCGATTCATATCGTCCGTGTTAACGAAATCATACAACAAGCCTTCAGAGGTCAGATACATAGTACCACCCGGAATCTGGGCCTTATAATTGAACGGATCACTCCATTGACCCATATTTCTTATAAAGCTGAATTCTTCTCTGCCCCCGGAATGATCGTGGCCGTCATGCGACCAGCCTTTACCGGTACTCCAGAGACTCAGCAGGAGCGCTATACAGCACATTAGCCTGATTCTAGTAAAAAAGTTAGCCATAATTATATTTTTATAATTTTAATGTTATTAGAGCCGATCATCTTATTAGACCAGCCAGCACAACAAAAAGGTTGGGAATTCAAAATTATCTTTTCAACAGCTTAACATCATATCCGGCCATTGGTCATAAGCTTCCCTATACCCGGAATTCCGGAGGCAGCTCTTTACCCATCCGTTCTCAGCCGCAAAATAACGATTTTCCGAAAATATTCCATACCTGAAATCACTGTCAAATATACGACATTATAATCAAAAAAATACTGATTCCGGATATGCTGCGGTGGAGGAATATTTTGATTTCCCCAACAGGCTACCAGCACTCTAACCACACTATTACCGCGTATATTCCGGCGATTACCCGCCGTTTGCAAATAATTCGACACCAATAGCCGGATTTCAATTCAAATTCTATATTTTTGGAGATTAAACTGAAAATTTTATAATCAACAATATTATGGCTGAAGTAATACGAATGCCGCTTTTGAGCGACACCATGAAAGAGGGTGTTATAGCAGAATGGCATAAAAAAGTGGGCGATAAGGTGAAAGCAGACGATGTATTGGCAGATGTAGAGACCGATAAGGCAACCATGGAAGTAATGCCTTATGTGGACGGCACTTTACTTTATATTGGCGTTGAAAAAGGTAAAGCCATACCCGTAAACGGTATTATGGCTATCGTAGGTAAAGAAGGCGAAGACTTTCAACACCTGCTGGACGCTAAGGAATCTTCCGAAAAAACAGCAAACGACAGTAAAAATATAACACCGGCCGAAGCGCCGGCCCCTGAGGCAAAAGCGCCTGCAGCCGACCTGTCTTCCATAGATGCTACCGCGGTAAGGATGCCGCTGCTGAGCGATACCATGAAAGAAGGTAAGATCGCAGCCTGGCTTAAGGAAGTGGGTGACAGCGTCAAAGCAGACGATGTCATTGCAGAAGTGGAAACGGATAAGGCAACGATGGAAGTAATGCCTTATGTGGACGGCACCCTGCTGTATAAGGGCGTGGAAGCCGGCAATGCCGTTGCTGTAAATGGCATTATGGCCATCATCGGCAAGAAAGGCACTGACATTACCCCTTTGCTGGAAGCAGAGAAAAATGGCGGCACTGCCCCACAGGAAAACAAGAAGCCTTCAGCACCCGCTGCCGAATCAGCGCCCGCAGCGCCCGGCAAGGAGCAGCAACAGCCTCCCGCTACGGACGATGCTTCCCCTGATGATGACAGCAGGATCAAAGCCTCTCCGCTCGCCAAAAAGATCGCCAGGGATAAAGGTATCGACCTGTCACAGGTGAAGGGCACCGGGGACGGCGGAAGGATCATAAAAAGAGACCTTGATAATTATACGCCTGCAGCAGCTGCAGCGCCTGCACAGGCGGCATCACAGGCAACCGGCGGCTCCGAAAGCCATACCGATATCCCGTTAACGCAGATGCGCCGGGTCATCGCGCAACGCCTGGGAGAGAGCAAGTTCAGCGCCCCGCATTTTTACCTGACCATCAGCGTTAAAATGGATAACGCGGCAGCGGCACGTACACAGCTCAACCAGGTATCGCCTGTTAAAATATCTTTCAATGATTTTATCATAAAATCCTGTGCCCACGCGCTGAAAAAGCATCCTGCCATCAATAGCTCCTGGATGGGTGATTTCATCCGCGAGAATCACCACATCCATATAGGGACCGCCGTAGCGGTACCGGATGGCCTCATTGTTCCCGTCGTTAAATTTGCGGACCAGAAATCACTGGCCCGGATAGCTGAAGAAGCCAAGATGCTGGTAGGCAAAGCCAGGGACAAAAAATTACAGCCACAGGAATTCACCGGCAATACCTTTACAATATCCAACCTGGGCATGATGGATATTGATGACTTTACAGCCATCATCAACCCGCCGGACAGCTGCATCCTTGCAGTAGGTAAAATAGAGCCGACTCCTGTAGTGGAAGACAATGAGATCGTTATCAGGCAGATCATGAAGCTTACCCTCAGCTGTGACCACAGGGTAGTAGACGGCGCCACCGGGGCGGCTTTCCTGCAGACGCTGAAAGGCTACCTGGAAAACCCCGTAACCATGCTCCTGTAATATCCTCCATCATTACATATTCTGAAAAATAACGGCTGCCCGGGGGCAGCCGTTATTTTTCAGAATATGTTCAATAAGCTATTTATCCGGTATTTTAACAGGGACCGATCCCGGGCACTCAGCGACTGAGCTCAGCCTTATACTCCCTGATGGCCCTGAAAATGGCATAGGCCAGCTGGTACTGTCCCTCCTCGGAATTCAGGTAGATCTCGTCCTCTACATTGTTGATAAATCCCAGCTCTATCAGCACTCCGGGCATGGCGCTTCCCGCCAGCACTTCCAGTCCTTTCTGTTTGACGCCCGCACTTTTACGGCCGGTGACCTTTACAAAGTTTTTTTCCACCTTATCCCCGAAGCTGATGCTCTTGTTCTGGAAAGCCTGCGTGTACTGGGCTACCAGTATCTGTGTCATAGGATCATTCTCATCCAGCAGGCCGGGCTCCTCCGTCACGTTATCACCGAACTCCTCTATGGCCTTCTCCTTCTGGGAGGTCCTGTGAAGCCCCAGGATATAGGTTTCTGTTCCTGTCGCTTTGGTTTCCCTGTTCACAACGGTCGTATAAACGGGTACTTTCCTCCGCTTGCTGCCTTTCCCCACATATTTATACCCGTTCTGCACCTTGGTTCTTGTGCCTGCAGTAGCATTCACGTGGATGGAAACAAAAAGATCCGCATTCGCATTATTGGCAATAGCATGGCGCTCCTTAAGCTCCGGGTAGAAATCGTGCTTGCGGGTATAGATCACCTCTATATCCTTCAGGCTGTCATTCAGCATCTTACCCAGCTTGAGCACCACATCCAATGCGATATCCTTTTCATCCTTGATAAGCCTGAAACGCCTCGCTCCCGGGTCTTTCCCGCCATGCCCGGCATCCAGCACTATCTTCTTTACTCCTTTTTTCTGCGCGTACCCCTGCTGGTGGCTTCCCAACATGCCTGCAAGCAGCATCACAATGCAGCACAGCAGCTTTAGATTAATAGTTCTTCCCATATGCTTCTCCTGCTATTTTTATCAATAACTATTTAATTACAAACAGTTTCAAAATAGCCCTCTTATAATTTCGTTATAGTTGACAAAAAGCGCAAATTAACAATATTTATAATAATTCAGACTGAAAAATTATTAAAGCATATAAACATAGCGTATTTTTGCACTTCTTTGCCTAAAGATAAAACCAAAGTATTCTTATTTAGAAGCATACATGAGATCCAAAGCTACTTTCCTCTTTTTAATGTCGCTCCTGCTCGCCTGGATATTGCCGGGTCCGGAGGTCATCGGGCAGGTCACAATGGAAAGCAGCGCGTCACCCGCCAGCGATACTGCCGGCGCAAAGACACCCGGTACGGAAGACAGTACGATGAAGGACAGGTCGGCCGAGTCGCTGGAACAGCAGTGGGGCATAAAGATCTCCAGGGATGCCTTACCCAGCAAGGTGAGGACCCATGCACGGGATTCCACGATCATACAGGCCAGGGAAAAAAGGATCTACCTCCACGGAGATGCCAAAATAGAATTCCAGGACCTCACCCTCCAGTCCGGCCACACACGTTTTGATAATACCAGCAAGGAGGTAACCGCCTACCCGGCTTTCGATACCGCCGGCAAAAGGATATCCATCCAGGAGTTCCAGCAGGGAGAAGAAAAATTCCAGTATGATACGCTGCGCTATAATTTTCTCAGCAAGCGGGCCATTGTAAGGAACGCCAGGATGCACTACGGGGAAGGGTTCATCCAGAGCCGGCAGGTCAAAAGAAATGATGACGGCAGCATATTCGGCTGGAAGAATGTTTATACCACCTGCAATATACCCGACCATCCGCATTTCGGTATCAGGGCCAACAGGATCAAGCAGATACCCAACAGGATGACCGTATCGGGACCCGCCAATATTGAGATACAGGAGATACCCACGCCCCTGGTCCTGCCGTTTGGCATTTTCCCCACCAATAAAGCACAGAAATCCGGCTTTATCCTGCCTACCTACAGTATGGAGAACAACCGGGGACTGGGCCTGCAGAAAGGCGGCTATTTCCTGATGCTCAATCCCCGTGTGAACAGCACCATCCTCATGGACGTCTTTTCCTCGGGCAGCTGGGGCATATTTACCTCCACACAGTATGCACAGCGGTATAAATATAGCGGCAATTTCAATATCAACTATTCTCATACAATATTCGGGGAAGAGTTCGAGCTCAGTCATCAGTCTAAAAAAGATTTTAAAGTTACCTGGGACCACCGGATGGACCCCAAAGCCCGCCCCGGCACTACCTTTTCTGCAGAAGTACGGGTAGGTACCCAGAATTTCAATATGATCAACGGGATGAATGCGAACGTAGTGCTGGACAACCAGTACACCTCCAATATCTCTTACGGCAAAACCTGGATAGGCAAACCCTATTCCTTTACTGCCTCGATGCGGCACAGCCAGAGCACCCTGGCAAGAACAGTAACGGTATCCCTGCCCGAAATGAATTTCTACCTGGGGCAATTCTCGCCTTTCCAGAGAAAGAACCAGGTGGGAGCGCCCAAATGGTATGAAAAGCCTACCATCAGCTACAGTGTAACGTTCAAGAACACCGTGAATTTTTACGACAGCCTGTTCAACCAGCTGCGGCCCGGGGATTTCAATAACGGCCTCCTTCACTCCGTCAACCTGCAGGCCAATTATAATGTCCTGAAATTCTTTACCCTCAATTTTTCCGTCCCTTATACTGAATACTGGAATACCAGGAAGGAGATCATGTCGTTCAACCCGGCGCTCCGCCAGGATGATACGGCAACGGAAAACGGCTTTTTCGCCACCCGGTATTTCAGCACCTCAGCAAGCCTCAATACCCGTATTTACGGTATGTTCATGTTCAAAAAAGGCCGTATATCCGGCATCCGCCACGTAATGATGCCCCGGGTCAGCCTGAGCTATACGCCCAGCTTTGCAAAAGATCCCTTCAATTATATGTACACCTATATAGATGAAGGCGGACGGGTGAGCTACAGGTCGCCTTTTACCAGCTCTCCCATAGGCGGACCCTCCGGCTTCCAGGAAATGGGCAATATATCCTTTGACCTTAACAATACCCTGCAGGCCAAAAGAAGGTTAAGTGATACCACCGCCAAATCGGACAAGGCAATTATCAACCTGATAGACGGTCTGAATGTGAACGTGATGTATAATATGATCGCGGATACCAACAGGCTCTCTGACATCCGTATGGATTTCCGGACGCTATTGTTCAAAAGGCTGAACCTGTCCAGCAACGCGACCTTTACACCCTATAAATACGCAGGCAACCAGCGGACCCGGTATTACCTGTGGGACACCGACAGGAAGCTGGCACAGCTGCACAACGCATCGGTGACGCTGGGCATTTCCTTTGACGGCACCAATAAGAAAAGAGGAACGGAGTCCGATACTACCGACCTGGGCAACAACGAGGATACCGAGACCTACCGGAATATGATGAAGAACGGCGGGTATAAGGATTATTATGATTTCAATATCCCGTGGAGCCTGTCCATCAACGGCAGCCTCCGGATGTACCGCCAGTTCAAGAATGACGGTACGGACACGCTGATATTTACCCCTAACCTTACCTTTAACGGCGGGCTCAACCTGACCGAGCGCTGGAAGATAACCGTGGCCAGCGGTATTGATTTCACCAATATGAAACAGATCAACCTGGGATACACGCAGCTCACCGTGATAAGAGACCTGCATTGCTGGCAGATGAGCCTGAACCTGGTGCCGTTCGGCCAGCTGCGGAGCTTCTATTTCTCACTGAATGTCAAAGCCTCTGTATTACAGGATCTTAAGCTCACACGCCGGCGTTCGTTCCAGGACAATTATTAGCGGCATATAATTACTGCTGTCCGGCATTTTCCAGGCTTTACGGGCATTCCTTTCTTTTTTATAGCGCCATAAGGTATAACAGAATATTAAAAAGGGCTGTTGCTTTCTGCAACAGCCCTTTTTAATATTCAAACGTATATGATGGCCTTCCGGCTACTGTTGGGGTGGCGGTGGCGGCGCAAAATCCAGGGGCTGATTCTGGCCGGATGTTTTGCGGCTGCCTCTTTTCAGGAATTTATCCACATCAAAGTTCATACCCAGCTCGTGATAGGCGCCTGAAGAGCCGTAATAGGTCTGGCCATACCGTACCTGCATTTTATTCAGCTCAATGCTCAATCCCATGGAGAATCCCGCCAGACCCATCTTGTTGGAGAACCCGTTTTCCCGCCTTCTCAGATGGCTGTAGGCCACTGTTGCCGTAACACGCTTACCGATGATGACCTCCGCCCCGAAGTTCAGGTGGCGGAACAGCTTATCGGCAAAGTAGGTCTTATTACCTGAAGCCGTATCTGTCTGGAAGATATTCGTAACCTTGTCTGCCGGGTTATCGTAGCGGATATCCCAGCGGTACAGGTGATGCGCCACCACGAAAAGCCTCAGCGGCACATTTTCCAGCTGCTTGGTGACACCCAGCTGCAGGTCGAAAGGCAAAGGCTCGGCAACATTGTCAGGATTGTATTTTTTGGTCACGACCCCGATATTTTTTGCCACGGCACCGATGGTGAGCTTCCGGGCAGTGTCAATATAGGCCACGCCGAAATCCGCCAGCAGTGCCATACCTGTGATACCTGCCAGGTGGGAATTAGCCCATTTCAGGTTGACACCGTATCGCCAGTTATCCTTATATTGCCTGGAAGCGGACAACGCAATGGCATTATCAGCCGCGTAGGCTGTGCCCTGCTCTATCCCATGCTCATCTATATTCCTGATATTACCGTAGTTGATGAATTGCAGCCCTACACCAAAGTCCGTATCCAGCTTGTCGCTGTGAAAAGCGTATTGTGCATTGGCAATACCGATATTGGCGTAAAAGAAGTTATAGTTCAGCGAGAGCTGATCATGAAATAACGGGCGTAACAAAGCCGGGTTCTGCCAGGTCAGAGAGACATTCCTGTCAGGGCTGGCGGGAGCATATCCGCCCAATGCGCTTACATAAGGACTGTTGCTCATCCGGAGATATTCGAATGCCCTTTGTCCTCCCGTGATCTGCGCTGTAGCCGTTCCTCCCGTTCCACATATGGCAACGGCCAGTATGGAAATCTTTAAAATATTCCGCATGTCCCCTTAACGTTAGTTTACCCTAATTTGTTATATCAGTATGCTTATTTTTACTCTGCCCTGAACATCTCGTTCATCACACCTTCACTTACGCCTGTAAAGGAGTAACCGCCATCATGGAAAAGATTCTGCATGGTCACCATACGCGTCATATCCGAGAACATCAGCACACAGTAGTTAGCACAATCCTCAGCTGAGGCATTTCCCAGAGGGGACATCTTTTCCGCGAAGTCAAAGAAGCCGTTGAACCCGCTTACTCCTGAGCCTGCGGTCGTCATGGTAGGCGACTGTGAAATGGTGTTCACCCTTACTTTCTTTTTAAAGCCATACTGGTAGCCGAAGCTGCGTGCAATGCTTTCCAGCAGCGCCTTGGCATCTGCCATATCGTTATAGCCCGGGAAGGTACGCTGCGCGGCTATATAGCTTAAAGCCAGCACGGATCCCCAGTCATTGATAGCATCCAGCTTCATAGCGGTCTGCATCACTTTGTGGAAAGATAAGGCCGATATGTCCAAAGTCTTCAGAAAATTATCATAATTGGTCTCCGTATAATCAAATCCTTTCCTGACATTGGGTGACATGCCGATAGAATGCAGCACAAAATCAACCTTACCGCCGAAATGCTCCATAGATTTGCTGAACAATGCTTCCAGGTCTTCCAGCCTGGTAGCATCCGCTCCTATTACAGGGGCATCGTTACATAATGTGGCCAGCTCACCTATTTTCCCCATTCTCAATGCCACCGGTGCATTGGACAACACAATCTGCGCTCCCTGCTCTACTGCCTTGAGCGCCACCTGCCATGCGATAGATCTTTCATCTAAAGCGCCGAAAATAATACCTTTTTTGCCTGTTAGTAACTGACTTGCCATAAGAAATTTTTTAATTGGTAAAGATAGTAAAATAATTCAGTTTGCACCTGATTTTGTAACTTTGCAGAAAGGCTTACGGAGATGGATATGCTGACGGAAAAACAAGTTTGGGAGTGGCTGGAGACGATTGCGGACCCTGAGGTCCCCGTGCTCTCCATTATTGATCTGGGCATTGTAAGAGCGGTGGAAGTCCAGGACGATCAAAGCGTTACCATCAGCATTACACCTACCTATTCGGGATGCCCGGCCATGGATGTCATTTCCATGCAGATCAGGATGCTGCTGCTGGCCAATGGTATTAAAAATATTCATATCGAGCTTATCCTGGAGCCTGCCTGGACCACGGACTGGATGTCAGAGAACGGGAAAGCCAAGCTGCTGGCCTACGGCATAGCGCCACCGCAACGAAGATCCGATACCCCCCTGGCGTTATTTGAAGAGGATACCGTACCCTGCCCCCGCTGCCATTCGGAAAATACTACATTGATCAGCCGGTTCGGCGCTACAAGCTGCAAATCCATGTACAGGTGCAATGACTGCCTGGAACCCTTTGAGCATTTCAAATGTCATTAGGTAGTCATATGTTTACACTGAATTAACATTATGGTAATTTTTAGAATTATTTACCTAACTTTGTCGGTCTAACTATTGTAAGGAGCACTATGGAGTTTATCATTTTTCTGACATTGGCATATCTGATAGGATCAATACCAACCGCGGTTCTGGTAAGTAAACATTTTTTCGGTATAGATATCAGGGAACATGGAAGCGGGAATGCCGGTGCTACAAACTCTTTCAGGATCATGGGCAAGAAGGCGGGCATTTTTGTCATGGTGATAGATATGCTTAAAGGCGTCATCGCGGTTAACCTGGCCCATCTTACTTCGCTGGACTGGGACCTGCAGCGGGAGCTGATCGTCAACCTGCAGATAGGATTGGGGATGTGCGCTATCTTAGGACATGTATTCCCTATATGGGCCGGATTCAGGGGCGGCAAAGGAGTCGCTACCTTATTCGGTATGATCTTAGGCATTCATCCGCAGGTGGCCCTTTTCCTGGTCATCGTATTTATGGTCATGCTGCTTTTAACCAAATATGTTTCCCTGAGCTCCATTACCGCCAGCCTTGCATTTCCGTTGCTGCTGTTTTTCTTTTTTACAGAGCAGGAAGTACTGTATAAGATATTTGCGATCGCCACAGCCTGCCTGGTGGTGCTTACGCATCATAAGAATATCAACAGGCTCCTGCAGGGCAATGAGAGCCAGGTAAGGCTCCGGAAAAACAAGCCCGGCAATAACGAAGAAGAATAATCATTCATCCTATTGGTTAAAATGCGCTGATCTTTTAGCGCATTTTTTTATTTACTTTCGGTAAATTTGCTACCTACTTGAAAGTCAAAACATGAACGTCAATACAGCAGGTCCGCAGACCAAACCGCGTCTCATCGTACGGTTATTATCCAATACCGTATCCTGGATATTCCACCCGGTATTCATGCCGCTTATCACAGCCCTTGTATTATATATACTTACCAGGAGCAGCTTTGTAGGTTTCGATGTGACATACCTGTACCAGCTGCTCGGCACCACCTTTCTCAATACTATTTTCTTCCCGCTATTCCTTACGCTGCTGCTGTATAAGCTGGGGTTCATAAAAAGCATCAGGCTCCGGGACCGCAAGGACAGGATCGTACCCCTGATGGGCTCTATGATATTTTATTTCTGGATATACCAGGTGTTTAAAAATTTCGGGTCACACAACAATCTTCCCGATGACGCGCTTTTTATATTTAAAGTATTTTTCCTCGGCAATTTCTTCGGCATCATCGGTGTATTCCTGATCAATATTTTCACCAAGCTGAGCATGCACACCGCTGCCGCCGGAGGCGCTATCGGCATCCTTTCCATCCTGTCTTTCACCGGCAGCCTGAACATCCTGCCCGTAGTGCTGTGCGCCGTACTGATAGCCGGCATTATCGGTACTGCCCGCATATTGCTGCACGAGCATAATCAATTCCAGATATGGTCCGGCTACGTTACCGGCTTTGCCGCTATGTGGCTTGCCTACTGGATATGGATAAGATAAACAACAACAGCCTTATGACCACTCCCGCCCTTATAAGCCGCATATCCTGGCACAAGAAATCACTGAGCTTTGTTATGCCGGTAAAGCTGCAGGAGTTCCGGTCATCGGATAATGATCTCATTGAGCTATATATCCGGAACGGGCAGCTCCAGCTCATCTTCAATAATGCCATTTATTCGTACGGTACCGCTTACAAGCCTTTCCTGGTAGCTTTTGAGCATATCCCCCAGCGCATCCGGAACGCCCGGAATATGCTTATCCTGGGAAGCGGGCTGGGCAGCATTCCCCGGATCGTCCATGAGAAGTATCACAGGAAGGATATGGCTTTTACCATAGTGGATATTGATAAGGTGATCCTGGACCTGTGCAGCCAGCATCTGCACCATAAAGGGATCCATAATTGCAGGTTTGTAAGGGAGGACGCCGCTGTCTTTATAACATCGGGCAGCGAGCAGTATGATATTATCTGTATGGACATTTTCAGGGATCTCCAGGTGCCGCTGCCTTTTATTGATTACCCGTTCCTGTCCGCCCTCTCTGAAAGGCTTTCCATTGGCGGAACGCTGGCTTTTAATTATATAGCTCCCGAACCCGGGGATGAGGCAAGGGTAAAGATTACGCTGGAAGATATATTCACCAATGTACGGCAGGTAAGGTATATGAGGAACACTTTATTCCTGGCCGATAAAAAGGGTGCTGAACAATAATATTCAGCACCCTCTCCATATAATAATTGTACGATTATCTTAAACTCCCACTATCAAAGGCATCAGCAGCTGTAGCAGATCTTCATTAGGATCTCCATTTACCGGCCTGTAGATACCTGCCCTTGACGGTGTGCTTAATTCCAGCTTCACCTCTTCAGATACCAGGTTAGAAAGCATTTCTATCAGCAGTTTACCATTGAAGGCGATCTTCATATCTTCACCCTGGTACTGGCAGGTCAGCTCTTCTTTACCCTCGTAAGAGAAGTCTGCATCCTGCGCGCTGATGTTCACGGTATTGCCCACGATGCTGAATACCACCTGGCTGCTGCCTTTGCTTGCAAAAATGCTCACACGTCTCAGACAGCTGATCAGGTCCGCACGGTTAATGATGAGGAAAAACGGGTTTTCCTGCGGTATAACGGATTTGTAGGGCGGGAATTTGGCATCAATGAGGCGGCAGCTCAGGCTGAGCCTTTCATTTTTTACGAACAGGTGGCTGTTATTGAACAGGATCTCCAGCGCCGTATCGTCAGAAGGTATGATATTCTTTAATTGCTGCAAGGGTTTACGGGGTACGATAAAGCCACGCTCAAAGCCGCTTTTCACATCGTTCCTTGTCAGCTTTACCAGTCTCTGGGCATCGGTAGCCACAAAGGTGGTCTGGTCCTGGCCCAGCTCAAAGTACACACCCGTCATAGCAGGACGCAGCGTATCGGTGCTGGTAGCGTAAATGGTAGAGGCGATGGCATCCTGCAATACTTTGGATGGTATGGTCACGCTACCGGTGTCATCCGCTACCGGCTCTTTAGGGTATTCATCGGCTTTCTGTCCGCCGATCTTATACTTACCGGTATTGCTGGATATTTCCAGGGTCTGGTCCTGTGTATTGATATTGAACTTAACCGGCTGTTCCGGCAGATTTTTCAGGTATTCCAACAGGATCTTGGAAGGCACGCAGATCCTGCCTTTGTTCTGGCCGGCATCACCGTCCACCTGCACTTCTAATTTCACCTTTATCATAGTCTCCAGGTCACTCCCGGTGAGGGTCAGCGTCTGGTTATCCAGGTCGAAAAGAAAATCTTCCAATATGGGCAATATAACATTGCTGCTGATGATACCACCTACCAATTGCAGGTTTTTTAACAACACCGAAGATGATACTATAAAGTGCATATTATTTTTAATTATTTCTAAGGAGTAGCAAAGATAACATATTCATTTGAAATATCTGTTATGACTGCCATTTGATTTTTCTAAAAAAGTACAATAAATATTTGGTAGAGTAATTGCTACACCCTACTTTTGCTTTCCGTTAAACGAGCACAGGCTTGTGCTCATAAAGGTGCGGTAGCTCAGTAGGTAGAGCAAAGGACTGAAAATCCTTGTGTCGCCGGTTCGATCCCGGCCCACACCACCACAACGATCTTATATAACAGGTGCGGTAGCTCAGTAGGTAGAGCAAAGGACTGAAAATCCTTGTGTCGCCGGTTCGATCCCGGCCCACACCACGCTTTAAAGTCTTCCTTAACGGGGGGCTTTTTTTATTGTCTGCCATTCCATGACCCTGTTTGCAGGCTTAACCGATCATCTTATTTCAGCATCAACACCCGGTCTTTAAAACAGACGTTTTCAACAATTCCGAATTCAAAGGATTATTCCCGATGTCTGCCTATCCTAACGCCAATGCCAACGAAGCCATTGTCTGATATAAAGATAGTGTGGCACGGTATGCTAGCTAAAAATAACAGACATAATTTAAAACCATAAAGCACGAAATAGTGTGCCTGAGCTTTCGGGCACACTTTAAATTTTCCTGTAGACTTATTGATGTGGTGTATTGAGTAGCTAGATATACAAAGAGGTCAAAAAGTCACAATTTTGTTATATATTTCAATCCTGTTATTAATCTATAAGGTTCATTTAAACACCATTTTTATGAAAGCCCCGTTATTGTGTTTCCTGTTATTCGCCAGCAGTATTACATTTGCTCAAAATTCAAAAATCACACAGCTGCTCAATAGCCAATTGCAAAAAGAATACAATAAGTTCTTTGATGAACATGACCAATCAATATTTAAAATAATAGAACCTTTTCGGATAGACAATAAAGGCGTTTTGACCGTTAGCATTAGCTGGGACGGCAATGCTTCAGGCGGTAAAACAAAATACCTAAGAAAGGTACCGATTGATAAAATCATAAAACTGGATAAAGATCATAATGTAATATTTGTGACTGAAGCAGATGATGTCGTAGAGATCAAAACGGAATATGACAGCAAAGGCAATATAGTACGGGAGAGCACCCAAAAATCTCATTTGTTTTTTACTGAGATTAATAGAGAAAAGCACAATATAAAATTCAGGAATCAGGTCATTAAAGCCTTTAAAAAGGCAGGTCATACGATCACGAGCGAATATTGGTGGGATTAAAGGATAAGGTTATACCAAGCTATAAACCTGCAAATTCACAAAATACGATCCTCAAAAAATCTTTCGTTTTTTATAAATTACGTCACTTTTTCATACGCAAGGAAGAAATTGCTATACGATAAA
Organism: Edaphocola sp.; assembly: GCA_037190225.1. GTDB lineage: Bacteria > Bacteroidota > Bacteroidia > Chitinophagales > Chitinophagaceae > MKSF01. The sequence goes on from JBBCJL010000012.1 coordinate 16,582, forward strand.
ATACCAAAGATGACGCCGTCACCAACAGTCATTTCCTCTTGCATAGCAATTCACCCGCCCATCCAAAATAAAACTGGTTGGACCACTGGTCCTCTGGTTTGCCTTTCCACGTAACCAGTACCCGAATAGGAAAGGATAGAACAACGGATCGAATTTGGCACCTGTGAAGTATTTTTATTTGCCTTGCTGACCTGATCTATGGGGTGTGGGTATTCTGCTTTACTTTGTGGTATATACTACCACGGGCTTTTTTCATTTCCCCCTGGCAAAATGCCGGACAGTCCTCTGAACATTCAGGTATATCAGGCAACCATTGCCAAAGAGCCGGACTATATGCTAAAGTAAAGGATTCAAAGCCCTAAAAAATAAAACAATAATTTCAAATTAACTATTTGTTAAAAATTTAAGTATCTTAGTGGTATAATTACTGAATTGTCTCTTTGGAACATTTCTTAAGGCCAGGCAGGAAACCTAAAACCATTGAAAGCTATAACCGATTGATCCTGGCAGGCTGCCCTGCCTGACCCTTCATTCGCTTATTGCACTAAAAGGTATCTAGTTTCTAATTTCAATAATTATAATAATGTATAAAAAATCTCTACTACCGATCTTATTGCTAAGCGGATCGCTCATTGGTAATAATCCTCTATCAGCTCAGTCCGCTTGTCCGTCACCCACCGGTGTTGCAGCATCACCCACAACAGTATGTATTGGCAGTCCCGTTACCTTATCGGCAACCTTACCTTCCGGTACCACTACTATCAACTGGTACACCACATCCACGGGCGGAACACCCATAGCAACAACCTCTTCATCAAGCACTACCTATACCCCACCCTCTCCGGGAACCTATACTTTTTATGCCGAAGCAACGGGCGCGGGAGGTGGCAGTACGGTTAATAATTTCTCCTATACAGGTGCCGTGCAAACGCTCACGCTTCAACCCGGATCATATCTGATAGAATGCTGGGGAGGAAACGGCTATACACAAACTGCCGGATACAATGGGAAGGGAGGATATGCCTCCGGGACATTAACGCTCACTGCTGCACAGACAATGTATATATACGTGGGAGGTGTAGGTACTTATCCTACCGGCGGCGTATCTGCCAATACCTGGACCTTCAATGGCGGCGGAACGGGTTATCCGAATAACAATGCGTCCTATGGGCACGGCGGAGGCGCTTCGGATGTAAGAACGGCAGGCGGGTCATGGGATGATGCCACAAGCCTGGCAAACCGGGTAATTGTAGCCGGCGGCGGCGGTGCAGGCAGGAATGCCTCCTATATCGGAGGTAACGGCGGCGGACTGACCGGCGGAACGGGCACCTACTTTAGTCCTGACCAGGCAGGCGGGCCAACGGGCGGTTCCCAGACTGCCGGGGGCACCAATACTCCCTGGACCGGGCTGACCCTGGCCACATTAGGCAAAGCTATGACCTGGAACGGCGGTACATTAAGCGCAAGTTTCCTTGCGGGCGGCGGAGGTGGCTATTATGGCGGCGCTTCCGGCAGGGTAGCCGGAGGTGGAGGATCTTCCTACATTGGCGGCGTCACAAGCGGAGTAACGATCATGTATGGTCAATCGGGCTTTGTAGCCAATCCTGACGCTACAGGAAACGGCTATGTGAGAATAACAGGCCAATCAAGCTGCACTCCCGGACCAAGAGTGGCTGCAGCTGCAGTTCTTGTAAGCGATACGCCCAAAGTGGATCTTGGCGCTGACATTGCTGTCTGTAAAGACGTAACCAATAGTGTAACGCTCGATGCGGGCAATCCAGGCTATTTGTTCCTGTGGGATGATAATTCTGTCAATCAGACCCGCAACGTAACCCAATCCGGCACCTACTATGTAAAGGTGACCAATAATCACGGATGTTCCGGTTCAGATACGATCAATGTCACCTTTAACCTGAGCCCGGTCGTCAACCTGGGAGCAGACACCACTATTTGTCCTGCAACTCCATTGGTGCTAAATGCCGGAAATCCCGGCGCTACCTATTTATGGGATGACAACAGCACCGGCAGCACAAGGAACACCGCTATAAACGGCACTTATTATGTAAGCGTAACGAATAGCTTTAACTGTTCAGCTTCCGACACTATAAATATTGCCTACTTCCCTGTTTCAAACCCGGCATTAGGGCCTGATACCTCCATTTGCATGCAGGAGACCATATTATTGAATCCGGGCCTGTTCAGTGAATACCTTTGGCATGATGGTAATAGTTCAGGGACATACCTGGTCACAGATGAAGGATCTTACAGTGTAAGGATTAAGGATCATAACGGTTGTTATGCGTATGACACTATACTTGTAAGCATCATACCTAAAGCACAGACCGGGGGCTTTAGCTTTGTTCCATATTTTTATGAAGAATTAGGCAAAGTAAGATTCACGCCGATTAACCCTGTGAATGTTACAGGATATCACTGGGATTTCGGCGATGGCAATACCAGCACACAATTCAGCCCGCTACATACTTATGCCAGCCAGGGAGATTATAACGTAAAGCTGGTTGTAAGTGAGGACAGGTGCGGATCTGTTCTATATGAACAAATAATCAATATTGAATATGAAGGGAGCGGTATCAATGAACTGACCGGAAGTATTAAGGTAAAGGTTTATCCCAATCCTGCTAATAGCGACCTGTATATCTCCTTTGACGATGACAAAATAGCTGTGCAGGAGCTGCAGATATTTGATGCGCTAGGCAGAAGGTATGAGATTCCCTATATCCAAAACGGAAAAGTTGTAGCGCTGTCTCCCGTTTTATTATCATCGGGTGTTTACGGCGTCAATATCATTACCAATAAAGGCATTTTGAATACGAAGTTTGAAGTATTAAAATAGCATGGATCTTACCTGACCTGAAGTAATACCTGAAATTGCACAACCCCCAAAAAGTTGAACACTATTTGGGGGTATTTTTATAAGTACCAACTGGTATACAAGGGTTTAGCTCAAAAGTTGAAAACCACAATCATAGCGATGGGTATAAAGACAAATACATTCAGCTGCTGGAAGCAGAGATTAAGCGTCTGAAAGCTGTCACAGGGGCATAGTGCTCTATATTGTGGATTCATTTTAATATTACGGAAAGAGCATTATCATTTGAACAATGTATATTCAGTTCAACGATGAAGAACACATCAGGTCCTTCTCATTTTCCCTGAACTCCTCCCGATACTTCATGGATGCGGCTTGTACAGGATAAAAATCTGATATAAATCGCGATAATATCATTTAACGGTTTCACTGATCAAATATTCAATGCGTTTATCTGAATGATATTGCGACTTTGTTTCAGTCATTTTTAATAATGCTGAACTATGGTTCTTATCAAACCATACATAGGTAATAACAGTCGTTTCACTTGTGGAATTATATTGCTTCAATGTGTCCGATTGTTTCTGGATTATCTTTATTCGCAAAGTATTCTGATAGGTTTTGTTCGGAAGTATCAATGTTCCGAACCCGTTCGCTTCTATGCTTACAACTCCCTTACCCGATAGCTCCATGCCGTTTACAGTGAAGGATGTTGTATAGGGCTCCGTTGCCTTTTCGTCATATGAAAAAGGACGTTTAGCGATCAATACGGGCTGAGGATACCTGATCTTTATTTTAGACTGCTCATCTGTAAATCCCAGCAAATAGGTTTTACTTTTATCTGCTTTCAGAAAAACAGATCTGCCGTCAGAATATTTTTCTATAAGGGTTGTTTCAGGGAAATCATCAGCTTCACGGACCGAATCCGGGACAACCATCCATTGAGTGGTTGTAATAGCTGTTTGCTTTAAGCCCGAATAATCCCATATCACATTTCTGCCTGTCGGGTCTGTTTCAAATATATCGGTTTCACAATCCTGAAACAGCAGCACCGTTCCGGCCTTAAAGTTTTCAATGTTCCGGTAATTGTTCTGAGCGTAGATACTGATCAGAGTCAAAGAACAGAGTAACGTAGTTAAGATAGCTATTTTTTTCATTTTAAATGTATGTATTGTTTAATATCGTTAACATATTTTTCAAAAGCTTGTATGCCTGCTGCTGTTATTTTACAGGTGGTCACGGGATAACTCCCCTTGAACCCTTTTGTAATGGTGATATAGCCTGCTTTTTTAAGCTTATCAAGCTGCAGGCTTAAATTTCCTGCGGTTGTATTGGTCTTTTCTTTTAAATATACAAATTCTGCTTCCTCAAGCCCGATTAACAGCGATATAATAGCCAGCCTGAGCTGGGAGTGAAGAATTGGATCCAAATCTTTAAACATTGCTATTTTTCATTAAAAATCCCGGAATGATACAGGCAACAAGAGATGACAGAGCGGCCAGCAGATATTGTATTTCCATAGGAACATTCATGCTTATGCCTGTACAAATAACCCCCAAAATTCCACCCACCATGGATGCTTTATGTTTTGTTATCCCACCCGCTACAAATACGGTGAATCCAAGCAAAAGAGGAAAAAGGGTAACAGGTAGGCCTGATTCCTGAAAAATTGATGCGATAAAAATTGTTCCGTAAGCCAAGGCAAAACCACCAAAAGCGTACAAGTATACCTTCTCGTAGCGGGACAGCACTTTTTCGTCTTTTTTGTCCTTCTTGCTTCTAAGATAGGAAAGCAAACCACCAACCGGGAAAACGCTCCAGATCACTGTTTCAAGAAAACTCCCTTTCAAATCCGGGAATTGGGTTACTAAAAAAAGCAACAAATAATGAAACAGCAGGATCGTGCCCCATAACAGATAATAAAATGAAGCTCCTGTCTTTTCTGACTTTGCCTGCTTCAATGCTTCTTCAATTGTTTTGATTGAATCGCTCGGATTAAAATTGCCTGTTTTCATACTTTTTGTTATTAATTAGTTGTAAATATAAAGTAGTTAATATTACTAACCAAATTTTCCTTAAAAAATCAGCAATCACTTTTTTGAGTAAAGCGCAGTTGACTTTTGTTTTTTTATAGGATTCTGAATTTTATAGTATCCCATCTTCCGGGAAGCTATACTGTCTTGTATTGCCTGCCGGTAGTGTACCGGCTCCGAAGTTCTTTCAATCCTTTACAAGCACCAGGAGCCACAGTTGAACTGTGGCTCCTGGTGCTTGCACTATAGATGTTCCGGAAAATATATTCCAATAAAAAAGGGTTGTAATTGCTTACAACCCAAAATAGAATCCTGATAAAGGCATCAGATGGATATATCTTCTATTTTGAATTGTATGGACCCTGCCGGGATCTGGATGTCTGCAATGTCCCCGACCGTTTTGCCCAGTAACCCCCTGGCAATAGGCGATGCGGAAGATATCTTGCCCGCTTTGAGATCGGCTTCTTTTTCCGAGACGATCTGGTATACAACAGACTTCTTTGTTTTGGTATTATATACTTTAACCTTGCTCAGGATAGATACCTTGGAAGTATCAATATCTTTTGTATCAATGATCCTGGCAGTAATAATAGCCTGCTCCAGTTGTGCAATTTTCGCTTCGTGGAGCCCCTGCGCCTCTTTAGCCGCATCATATTCCGCGTTTTCTTTCAGGTCTCCCTTTTCCCTGGCTTCAGCAATGGCCGCCGCGATCCCGGCCCGGCCGGTCGTCTTCAGCACATTCAACTCTTCTTGCATTGCAGCCAAAGTCTCTTTGGTTACATAATTTACTGACATAACATTTAGAGTTTAAAAAATTAATAATTTTTTGACAAAAAAATAAACACAACATATACTCATGATCGTTACGCCCATGAGTATATGTTGCGCCTTCCTTACAAAGATAATATATTTGTTTTAATCCGGCAAATATAACAGGGGAATATTATATTTTGTAACCCTGTCCCTTAAATGCCTCTACTTTTTCAGCGATCGCAGGATCAGAAAGAGCAAAAACCCTTGCACACAGCACCGCCGCATTACGGGCGCCGGCCTTTCCTACAGCCAGCGTACCAACAGGCAGACCTGCGGGCATCTGAACGATAGAGTATAAGGCATCAATACCACCCGGCAATCCTCCGTCCAGCGGTACACCGAACACCGGTAAGGAGGTATAGGCCGCACATACGCCCGGCAATGCCGCCGCCATACCTGCAGCCGCTATCACCGCTCCGTAACCGTTTGCCTGGGCATTGACCATATGCTCTTTTACCTGCTCAGGATTTCTGTGAGCAGATGCCACAATCATGTCGGATGCTATGCCGAACCAGCTCAGCCATTTCTGGCTCTCCTGCATTACAGGTTCATCAGATACCGAACCCATTATAATCATTACTTTCATAAATATAATTTGGATTTATACGCGCAAAAATATATTACAAACCTGAATTAACCTTAAAAAAAGTAAATTTGTGGATTCATTTTTACATAATATTATACTCCAACCCATGAACAGATCCCTGCAGGACAAAGTGGTAGTTATCACCGGGGCCTCCCTGGGCATCGGAAAAGCGCTGGCTTTTGATGCCCTGGCGAGAGGTGCCCGTATCGCCGTTTGCGCAAGAGATATCCAAAAGCTCAACGAAGCATTCAACAACGTACCTGAACAGGATATTTTCAAATTCCAGCTGGACGTGGCAGATGAGCAGGCCTGCTATGCCTTTGTCGCGCAGACCATGAACAAGTTCGGAAAGATAGATATATTGCTCAACAACGCCGGTATGAGCATGCGCGCGCTTTTTGAGGATCTCGATGTAAAAGTGCTGAAGCAGCTGATGGATGTGAATTTCTGGGGAACCATATATATGACCAAGGCGGCGCTGCCCTATATCAAAAGAAACAAAGGCGTGATCCTGGGCGTCAGCTCTATTGCCGGCTACCGCGGGCTGCCGGGGAGAACAGGCTACTCTTCTTCCAAATATGCCATGCAGGGCTTTATGGAAGCGCTGAGAACGGAGCTGCTGCGCACAGGCGTTCACGTGATGTGGGTATGCCCCGGCTATACCACTTCCAATATCCGCAATACCGCACTGGGCGAAAAAGGACAGCCGATGCGGGAAACCAATATGGATGAAAGCAAGATGATGAGCCCTGAAGCCTGCGCCCGCATCATCCTGGACGGGGTGGAAAAAAGAAAACGCACTATTATAATGACCACCCAGGGCAAAATGACCGTCTGGGTCAATAAGCTATTCGGAGGACTGGCTGACAAGCTGGTCTATAAGCATTATTTAAAAGAAGGCGACCTCAATCTCCCTGAATGATCCCCTTACCCGGATACAATAGCTCCCGGACCTGACGGCCGGGAGCTGCCTGTCATCATCTGCCTTATTTCTTTTTATAAAGATTCCCGTTCTTCGTTTCCAAAACCCGGACCCTATCCTCGCCGGAGAGCTTTTGAAGCATGCTGTCCGCCTCCGCGAAAGGCATATTGCCCAGCTCTGCCAGCTCCCGCACCGTAAGCGTCGGATAGTAGCTAAACAGCTGTTCCCAGGCAGTCCCGTATGTACGCTTTTCCGCCGCAGGATATACCTGCCTGATGGCGCGTTCAAAATGTTCATAAGGCCTGAATCCGTATATCACCTCCGTACGGCCCGTTGTATCGGCGACAAATACCGTAGGGAATCCTCTTACACCCATCCCGGCAGCCAGCTGCAGATCAGCCTCAAATGCAGCACGGGCCCGTCCTTCATAATCTTCCCTCAAAAGCCGGGCATCCAGTCCGGCCATACCGGCAGCTTTTTCCAGGTGCTCCCACCTGGTAATATTTTTCCTTTCCAGGAAGACCATCTCCCGTAAGATTCTCAGAAAGGTTATCGCCCTGGCCTTATCCTGCAGCTGTGCGGCTTTAAAGGCTATGGACGGGGGAAAAGAGGAGGCCAGCGGATCCTGCAGCCAGACATCCCCGTCAATAGGCATATTGTAATGCCGGCTTGCCTCGTCCCAGTGATGCGCCACGTCAGCAGGCTTGCTGATGCCCCCGCTGTTATAGCTCCAGTCACGCAGCAAACCACCCATATGATATTCGACCTGTATAGCATCGCCGTATTCCAGCTTCAGCTTTCTCAACTGCGGCTCTATGCCCCAGCAGGAAGAGCAGATAGGATCGGTAAAGTAAATGATCCTTACCGGCCGGGTCCCGGTACCTGCAAGAGCAGCGGAATGAGCCTGGCCTTCATGACCGGGCATAGCACATACGCCCGTAGCCGTATCACACAATAAAGGTTGGGATGTTTTGTTCATAGCCGTATTATTTTGACCTTTACACGTTATAAATACAGGCACCAGGCAAACCGATAGCGCCAGCATTTTCAGAAAAGATGTTAGGTGAATCATCATTATTGCAATTATAATTTTTATCTTTAGCTGTCACAAAATTCCTTCATTCCCGCCTTTAAAACAATAAGTCAGAAAAGAATGACTATCCAGCCTCTCTTAGATGAAAATAATGATTGCCCGGCTGAAGGCCTTTTAAAGATGCTGTCAGGCAGATGGAAAGCCCAGATCTTACGGCTGGCTATCCGGGAAGGGGCCCTTCGGTTCAACAGCCTGCTGCGGCAGCTGCCCGGCTCCAATAAGCAGTCCGTATCCGTGGCATTGAAAGAGCTGGAAGAGAACGGCATATTAGCCAGGACGCTGATCAGTCCAAAGCCGCTACATATAGAATATACCCTTACAGAAAAAGGGAAGCGGCTGATCCCTGTATTTAAGCAAATAGAAACCCTGCTGTAAGGCAGGGCAGATAATTGGAAAGCCGCCTGCAATTTTGCCCTGTTGCTTTATTAAGCAGGGGTCATGCAGGCGGCTTTGCTCAAAGATACCAAAATTCACGCTTTAAATCCAATACTTTTTTTAAAAAGGCCGGTGCCTGCGGACCGGTACGCTGACCAATCCCACACCCTGCTGCCTTATTTCTTTAATTTACAGCTACCTGCAAAATGTGAAGCATTACGGTCCAGTTGATTACAACTGTCGATCCGTTGCTGTGCAGGCAGGTGCCGCAGGTCGTAATGCGTCCGGTCGCCGCTGTAATAAGAGCAATAACAGACTCCTGATTCCTTTTTCCTGCAGGATTGGATCACCAGGAGCAGGCATACGCAGCATATCATCGTCCAGAATGTTTTCCAACTCATAGTATTCAATATTTAAAAGGTAATCTTGCACTATCGCATTGATACTTATTGATTGATACTTATTGGTTAACAAGATCAGCTTCCAAAGGGTTTAATATCGTCTGTACATTATAAGGGTTTTAACTTTAACGTCAGGGCTTATCCTGTATTATTATTACTGTCCGGCCGGATTAACCGTTTTAGCCTTCCATAAGGCTTCCGAATATATTCAACTGTCCATGATAAATGGCAGTATTCATTAGCTGCAGTACCTTTTTTAATATTTCATTACAACTTTAATGAATATCTTCGGAGAAACAAAAGAAGCTATTATGAAACGCCTGATCATATTACTGCTGCTTGGTACTCCCCTGTGTTCTGTTGCCCAGGACTTCAATAAGAGACACCAGGAACAGCTTGCACGTATAGAGGCCGCTTACAGTAATAAGCAGCTATCGGAACCTACATATACCAAACTGCTGAACGAGCAGGTCAATATCCAGATGGCTATGGACAGGTTCAACGCAGACGGCATTTTAACCCCGAAAGAAAAAAGGAAGCTCACCACTAAACAAAACAAAGCACAGAAAAGGATCAGCCGCGCTATTAAAAAAGCGCGCTGAGCTGCCAGGGGAACATCCGGCGAAAAAACAGTAATAACCATGGTTATTACTGTTTTTTTATGGCTATTGTAGTATATTAAACAGGCTGATTTCGTACTTTCGCCACCCTATATAACATTTCCTGCTATGAAACATTTCCTGTTCTTACTTTTAACTACCTTTATGGTCTTACCTGCAGCCTCAGCACAGCTTTGTGAAGACACCACTGTTTACCGCGAGGCAGACCATAAACCAAAGCCTCCCGCTGATTATCGGATGGTCATTCAGCAACAGCTGAGGTATCCTGAGCCGGCTAAGAAAAATAAGTACTCAGGCCGGGTAATGCTGGCATTCATAGTAGAGTGCGACGGCTCTATATCCAATATTACTTCGGAGGGCGATATGAGTGATAAGAATTATGCTTCACTCGCCGCAGAATCTATCAGGGTGATCAGGTATCTGGGGCCTTTCACCCCTGCAGTAAATAAAGGCCGGCTGGTCAGGTTCTTATTCAGGCTCCCCCTCGATTTTAAGATAGAATAAGCTGCTTACCCGGTATATAAGGACTTCATCCGGCTCTGATACAGCTCCAAGGAGTTGTTCCCGGTGATCAGATTATCTTTTTTATAATATCGTGCGAAATATAAATAATTTTGTGTCATTAAAATGTCTTTTTTTTAAAATTAATTTTTTATATAGTAACTTTGCCCACGTTAATGTGGCCCCCACATAACAAACATTGGAAATTTTACACAAGTCATATACTTAAAAAATTAGTTTTAAATGGCATTCGATTTAGATTTAATTAAGAAAGTGTATGCTGAACTGCCCGAAAAGGTAGCAGCAGCACGCCAGATTTTGAACCGTCCTCTTACGTTAACAGAGAAGATCTTATATACTCACCTGGACCAGCCGGCTGCTGCGCCGCTGAAAAGAGGTGAAGACTATGTGGACTTCCGCCCGGACCGTGTTGCTATGCAGGATGCCACGGCACAGATGGCCCTGTTACAGTTTATGACCTGCGGACGTGATAAGGTGGCTGTTCCTTCAACCGTACACTGTGACCACTTAATTCAGGCTAAGAACGAATCCGTTTCAGATCTGCAGGTAGCTGTAGATACCAATAAAGAAGTATATGATTTCCTTTCCTCCGTCTCTGACCGTTACGGTCTGGGCTTCTGGAAAGCCGGCGCCGGTATCATCCACCAGGTAGTGCTGGAAAACTACGCTTTTCCCGGCGGTATGATGATCGGTACGGATTCTCACACACCCAATGCCGGCGGCCTGGGTATGATCGCTATCGGTGTGGGCGGTGCTGATGCCTGTGACGTAATGGCCGGCCTGCCCTGGGAATTAAAGATGCCTAAGCTGATCGGCATCAACTTAAAAGGAGAATTGAACGGCTGGGCAACTCCTAAGGATATCATTTTATGGGTAGCAGGCCAGTTGACCGTAAAAGGCGGTACCGGATGTATCGTTGAATATTTCGGGGAAGGCGCCCGTTCCATCTCCGCTACCGGTAAAGGCACCATCGGAAATATGGGTGCCGAGATCGGCGCCACCACCTCCACATTCGGCTATGACGAATCCATGGAGCGCTACCTGCGCGCTACCGACCGCGCCGAAGTAGCGGATGCCGCCAATGCCGTAAAAGAGCACCTGACCGGCGATCCTGAAGTGTATGCCAACCCAGAGCTGTATTTCGACCAGGTAATAGAGCTGGACCTGTCTACACTGGAGCCTTATATCAACGGACCTTTCTCACCGGACCTGGCTACACCTATCTCCAAAATGAAACAGGCTGCCGAAGCGAACGGCTGGCCCAAGCAGCTGGAAGTAGGCCTGATCGGCTCCTGCACCAACTCTTCTTACGAGGATATCAGCCGCGCCGCCAACCTGGCAGAGCAGGCCGTAGCCAAAAACTTAAAAGCAAAAGCCAAATATACCATCACTCCCGGCTCTGAGCTGGTACGTTATACCATCGAGCGTGACGGGTTTATCAATACTTTCGATAAGATAGGCGGAACCGTATTCGCGAATGCCTGCGGTCCCTGTATCGGTATGTGGGCCCGTGAAGGCGCTGAGAAAAAAGAAAAGAATACCATTATTCACTCTTTCAACAGGAACTTCGCTGCCCGCCAGGATGGTAACCCCAACACCTATGCGTTCGTAGGTTCTCCCGAGATCGTAACAGCGCTGGCAATTGCCGGAGACCTGACCTTTAACCCGCTGACAGATACCCTGACCAACGAGGACGGCGCACAGGTGAAGCTGGATCCTCCTACCGGCTATGAATTGCCTCCGAGAGGCTTTGATGTGGAAGATGCCGGCTACCAGTCTCCCGCCGAAGACGGCAGCGATGTACAGGTGATCGTATCGCCCGAATCTTCCCGCCTGCAGTTGCTGACACCTTTCACACCATGGGAAGGCACAGACCTGAAAGGCCTGAAATTACTGATCAAAGCGAAAGGTAAGTGCACTACCGACCATATCTCGATGGCCGGTCCGTGGCTTAAATTCCGTGGTCACCTGGATAATATTTCCAACAATATGCTGATAGGCGCCACCAACTATTTCAATGACAGCACCAACAGCGTTAAGAACCAGCTGACGGGCGAATATGCACCGGTACCTGAAACACAAAGAGCTTACAAAGCGCAAAATATAGGCTCTATCGTAGTGGGTGACGAGAACTATGGTGAAGGTTCTTCCCGTGAGCACGCCGCTATGGAGCCACGCCACTTGGGCGTAAGAGTAGTGCTGGTAAAATCATTTGCCCGCATCCACGAAACCAACCTGAAAAAGCAGGGTATGCTCGCTTTAACTTTTGCAGATAAAGCAGATTATGATAAGATACAGGAAGATGATACCGTAGATGTATTAGGCCTGACCGGGTTTGCGCCCGGCGTGCCCCTGACATTGGTATTCCATCACGCTGACGGCACACAGGATGAGATCCAGGCTAATCATACTTATAATGCGCAGCAGATCGAATGGTTCAAAGCCGGCTCTGCGCTGAATATCATCCGTAAAGAATTCGGTGTGGCATAACACGCTTCCCCGATCTTCAATACAATAAATAAGACCGCCCCGTAAATACGGGGCGGTCTTATTTATTGTACGAATCATTTATCGCTCTTATCTTATTATCCGTACGGGTTTCAATAACCATCACTAAGCGAGTGATACGGTCCTGTCAATACGGATATCCTCCAGGAAGGCCGCATCATGCGATACGACTATCAGGACTCCCTCATAGCTGTTCACTGCGGCTGTCAGGATACCGACATTCCGGATATCCAGGTTATTGGTAGGCTCATCTAGTATGATAAGGTCAGGTGCTTCCCGGCTGAGGGTCAGGCAGCACAGTATCAGCCGCATCCTCTCACCCCCGCTTAAAGCGCCGCAGGACTTATCCCAGTCTTCCCGTGAAAATAAAAAGCGTGTCAGCCTTATTTTGATCTCGTGCTCTTCCAGCCCGGAAGTATTAAAAGCTACGGCCTGCCCGTAAACGCTCCGGTCATTATTGATCAGGGTATATTCCTGGTCTATATACACCGCATTGCGAATAGCGCTGTGCACCCGGCCCGAAGCAGGTTGCTGCGCACCAGTGATAAGCCGGAGCAATGTGGTCTTCCCGGCCCCGTTGCGTCCTTTCAGGGCGATCCGTTCCCGGCCCGATAGCTGCAGGCTCAGCGGCTCGGTCCATAGCGGCACATCACCATAACAAACGTTTATCTCACTGGCGGAGAACAGCACCTTACTTTTATGCAATGCCGTATCGGCAAAATCCAGCTTCATCTTATCCATATCCGGCACTGTGGCCCGCAGCGCCTTCAGCTCCTGCGAGATCCCGTCTATTTTTTCAGCATGCGCGTTTTTTTGCCTGGCAGTGCTGTTCTCCGCGTTATTACGGAGCGTATTCATCATGATACGTGCCATCCCTGCTTTCTCCTGCTTACCTCTGCCACGGGCATCCAGCTTCTGCTGCCGCTCCAGATTCTCCCGCTCCTTTTCCCTGGCTTTCCGTAATGCCGCTTCTTTAGACTCAATATCATGGGCCAGGGCCTGCAGCTCTGTCTGCTTCTGCTCAAGATAGAAGTCATAATTGCCTCCGTACACTTTTATCCCGTTCCTGCTCAGCTCGCATATCTTGTCTGGCAGGTTCAGCAATTTCCTGTCATGGCTTACAATTATCATGGGATATTTTGCCGAAAGGATATACTGGTACAGGAGCTGCCGGCCGGCGGCATCCAGGTGATTAGTAGGCTCATCCAGCAGTACAAGCTCCGGCTGGTGGATGCCTATACCTGCCAGGAACACCCTGGTCTTCCGGCCACCGCTTAAAGATGCCATTTGCTGGCCCAGCTCCAGGTTATCCAGCTGCCAGTATTCCAGCGCTTCCCGGCACCGTTCTTCAAGGGTCCAGTCATCAGCGAGCATATCAAAATGCGCTGCCGCCGTATCACCACCCAGGATGGCTTTCAGGGCCTGCAGCCTGGCGGATACCTGCAACGCCTCCGCCACAGTCAGGTGGTCATACTGGCCGAATACCTGGGGAACCATATAGGGCCTTGCCCGGATCGTCATCTGGCCGCCTGCCGGGGAAAGCTCTCCCGCTATGATCTTTAGAAGCGTGGATTTACCTGTACCGTTATTGCCTATCAAAGCTATCTTTTCATGAGCGCCAACCGTCAGATGGACATCGGAGAACAGCAGCTCCTTATTGGGATGGAAATATGAAATGTTCTGAAGCACTATCATAATTTCTTTCTTTTAAATATGGAAACAAGGGTAACCGCCGCGATGCGGAACGGTTAGCATGAATGATACTGTCTGAAAGAAATTATTTTACATTCCCGGATGCTGTTAGAGAGGTGAAGCCACAAAGATACGGATATTATTGTAATATATCGCCGGTGACAGATCCCGTCACCGGAGTGAGCATATCCTGAAATAAAAAAACCACCCTCGATAAGGTGGTATAAAAATGTGGTGGAAGCACACGGATTCGAACCGCGGACCCTCTGCTTGTAAGGCAGATGCTCTGAACCAGCTGAGCTATGCTTCCGTTTGCTTAAAACAGGAATTAAGAACTTTTAAGTAGTGGAAGCACACGGATTCGAACCGCGGACCCTCTGCTTGTAAGGCAGATGCTCTGAACCAGCTGAGCTATGCTTCCGTTTGTTTAAAACAGGAATTAAGAACTTTTAAGTAGTGGAAGCACACGGATTCGAACCGCGGACCCTCTGCTTGTAAGGCAGATGCTCTGAACCAGCTGAGCTATGCTTCCGTTTGTCTAAAGAGCCTCTTTTAAATTGGTTGACAAAAGTAGCAGGCTTTTTTCAAACTACCAATTTTTTCATTCACTTTTTTTAATAAACCTGAACTTCCCTTTCCAGGAGGATACCGAACCTCTCCTCCACACTTTCCAGTATCCTGGCAGAGAGGTCATATATATCTTTGCCGGCAGCGCCCCCGTAGTTGACAAGCACCAGGGCCTGACGCGGATGCACCCCTACCGCACCTTCCCGGTAACCCTTCCATCCACACTGCTCTATCAGCCACCCGGCAGGCACCTTCACCCTGTCCTCAGCGACCCTGTAGCCGGGCATACCGGGGAAGCGCTCTTTTAAAGAGCCGTACGCTCCGGCGGATAGCTCAGGATTTTTGAAAAAGCTCCCGGAGTTACCTATTTCCTTAGGGTCGGGCAGCTTGCTTTGCCTTATATGTATCACGGCCCGGGCTACGGATGCAATAGAAAGCGGCAGCTTCATATCCTGGATGGTTTTCCGGATATCCCCGTACTCCAGCCTGTAAGCAGGCTCCTTATCCAGGCGGAAGGTAACGGCATATACGAACAGTATGTTCCTGTAATCACGCTTGAAAATGCTTTCCCTGTAGCCGAACCCGCATTCGCTATTATCAAAATCCCGGAAGACGCCTGTACGAAAGTCAAAAGTATGGACCGTGCGGATCACATCCTTTACCTCCACCCCGTAAGCGCCTATATTCTGTATAGGCGCCGCACCGACTGTTCCGGGGATAAGCGCAAGATTCTCTATACCGGCATAGTCCCGCTCAATGCAGTACATGACAAGGTCATGCCACACCTCCCCGCCACCGGCTTTCAGGTACACGTAACGGTCATCCTCCCCTACCTTTCCGATCCCCCGGCATTCGTTTTTCAATACCCATGCATGGACATCGCCCGTCAGCAGGAGGTTACTGCCTCCTCCCAGGATAAAAAAAGGCAATGGCTGCCGGTTGTTCTCCAGCACCTCGGGCAAGGCTTCGGGTGTGCTGATACGGGTCATTTGCAGACCCCGCACCTTCATACCAAAAGTATTGTAAGGGAAAAGATCTGCAGGGCTTTCTATCTGAAGCGGCATAAAACTATTTATTGAATAAAATGATATTGAAACGGCCCACCATCTCTTTCAGCAGGGCAGTATCGTTGCTCTGGCTGTCCACTCCGCGGGCCTTGTGGTTATATTCTTCCAGCAGCGCGATACACTGGTGTATCTGCGGCAGCTGGAACTGCATGGCCACCTGCCGGTGATGCGACCATATCCCCAGCTTCTTATCGTTCTCAAAGCCTGCCGGGCTGTAAAAGCACAAGTACAGCTTACTGAGAAAGCTGTACATGATACCGGTCACCATAGGCATAGGCGCGTTTTTAGGCTGCGCGGCAAAATAGGCCATCATACGGGCCAGCCGGTTCTTATCACCGGAAAAGATGACCTGGGGCAGGTCAATAAGATTATATTCCTTGCTGATACCGATATATTGCTCTATATGCTGCGTGGTCAGCTGCCTGAGCTGCGGCTCGTTGATCAGCACCTTTTCTATCTCATTGACCAGCTTCTGCAGATCATTTCCCAGGTACACGCTCAGCATCTCACATTCCTTCGGGGAGATCTGTATGCCTTTGGAAATGCCGTAGGAAGCGATCCAGCCGGGCACTTCATTATCTTTCAGCTTATTAAAGGTCGCATACCTGCTGCCGGATCTCTGGATGGCCTTGTAAAGCTTACCACGCTTATCCAGGGTCTTATAACGATGGTCAATGACCAGGATGGTCTGTGCGGAAGGGTTATTGATATAGGTTTCCAGCGCTTCCAACCCTTTCATCTGGGAAGCATCCTTTACAAGCACCAGGATATGGTCTGCGAACATAGGATACCTCCGGGCATGGTTAATGACCTCCGCCCCGTCAATATCTTTCCCGTAGAACTCCAGGAAATTAAAGCTTTTTTCGTCCTCGGTAAGAATATCATGCTCAAAATGCTTCAGCAGTACATCTATATAATAAGGCTCCTCCCCGTCTAAAAAATAGACGGGCGCAAATGCCCGGGACTGTATTTCCTTCAGGATCTGTTGTAATTCTTTCAAGACACTACTGTTTGAATGGGGTGACTGTATCAGTCAACAAATATAGCATTTACAGTGGTATAAGGTATGCGGCTGAGCCTTAAATATACTAAAGCGGTTGTAAAAACATCCCTCAGGCAATAGTCCGCGATACGTTTCAGGTCTCCCTCCTCATAATATACCCCGGCCACGTCCTTGCCGCTGATATCAGACTTGCTGGTAGGCACTCCCAGGCAGAGCGCCAGGAGCTCAAGGGTGATATAGTGCTTATAGTCTCCGAAACGCCAGAGCTCCAGCGTATCTATATGAGGATTTTGCCAGGGCTTTAAATGGGTCAGCTGCAGGCATCCGGGCAGCGGCAATCCATGTATGGTAGCGCGCCGGCAGATATATGCCAGGTCGAACTCCTTGATATTATGTCCGCAGAACCTGATCTCCGCCTGCTGCTCCGTTTTCCGTAACAGCTGAAAGAAATCTTCCAGCAGCCGCTTTTCATCATCCCCGCTGAAATGCTTTAACCTTACAGCTGTATATTCATTACTTTCAAAATAACCCAGCCCTATACATATGATCTTTCCGAACTCTGCAAAGATGCCGGCCCGTTCCCTGAAGCTGTCCGACAACTGCCGTTCATCATCCGGGCGCTCCAGGTGCCTTGATATCTTATGCTTCCACTGTTCACGGTAAGAGGCCTCCAGCTGGTCAAAATCTCGGTACAGAGGTACTGTTTCTATATCAATGATTAATAATTTGTGAAAATTACTATCATTAAGTTTTTTTTGGGATAACATGATTATATATTTGTAGGGTATTAATGCAACAAAGTGATAGCTTTCGATATTAAATATAAAAAATAAATAGAATTTATGGAAACAAATCAGAATATAAACACACAGCCACCCAAGAAGAAATTCAACAATGCCTGGATATATGTGCCCCTGGTATTGGTGCTGGTAGCTTCCAATATTTATCTTTATAACCAGAAGAACAACGAAAAGGAAGTATATCAGGAAAATGTGGAAGTAAAAGATTCTACCATTAATATCCTGAAGCTGGAATATGAAGCCTCCCTGGTAAGGCTGGATGACCTGATAGGCAAAAATGCCGGCCTGGATAGCATGCTGGAAAACAAAAGCTCCGAGATCTCCAAGATCAAATCCAAGCTGGATGAAATTACCCGGAAACAACGGATCACAGAAGAAGAATATAAGACCGCGAAAAAGCTGATAGAAAGCCTGAACTCCAAGCTTACCGGCTATGAGGCCGAGATAAAACAACTGAAAACCGAGAACCAGGCGCTCAATGAGCAGGTCACCTCGCTTTCTACGGAAAACCAGACCCTGAATGAAAAGGTAGATATGGCAAAAGTATTGTTTGCATCCAATATCACGATGACGCCTATCAACCTGAGAAAAGGGGGAACCAAGGAAGTAGAAACATCCAAAGCCCGTAAGGTGGATGTGCTCCGCATTAAATTCGACATCGTGAAGAACCTGCTGGAAGAAAGCGGCAGCAAAGACTTCTACCTGCTTATCAGGAATCCTGAAGGAGAATTGCTCAGCAATCCCGGCTTAGGCTCCGGCAGCTTCATCACCGCCGATGGCTCGACCAAGTATTATTCCCTTTCCCAGACCGTCAGGCTCAACCAGGGCGAAGAGCTGAAAGATATTACCGTAGACTGGAACCAGGCGGCTTCCTACCAGAAAGGCAACTATAACGTTGAAATTTACTTCCGGGGCCAGCAGGTAGGTAAAGGCACCGTAGAATTAAAATAACATTTCACCTGTCATATAAAAAGCGGCCCGCATTGCGGGCCGCTTTTTATATATCAACTCTTTACTGCCTGATCCCCCGGAATATAAATGCATTTGAACCGGCAGGGTAACGCTGCATAAATGTAAAGTGCAATACCGTATCCTCTATCCTTACATCATATACGTCATTAAGATGGTCAGAGGTGTACCGGCGCTCTTTATTCTTTGCGAAGGAAATATTTGCTCTTTCCAGCCTGGCGGAGCTGAAGACCACTTCCTTTCCCTGTTCCCTTACCCGTATATGTGTATAGAAAGTATCCAGCGTATCATTATTATTACGGATATTGAATGTGGTACCGTAATAATTATATGTGGACGATCCATTACGGCTATTCTTTTTACCGCAGGCAGCGGCCCAGCATAATCCCGAAGCTACTACCGCTATGTATAAATACCTCATATTAAAATTCAATTTTATAATGCTTTATCCCAAAACAACAGGCGGCAGCTGCAACGCCCCCGCCCGTCCGTTTATGATATGATCTGAAACTCTATTTTTTATTTTTCATCCCGCTGATCCCTGTTCAGTTCATTGGCAGCGGTAAGAGAGGTTACCATCGTCTGCAGCATCTCGTTGGCATGAGTGGGCGAGTTCGGCAATAAGATCAGCCTGGACCCGTTCTTCTCACCTATGGACTGGAGCGTATCATAGTGCTGGGTAACCACGATAAGCGCGGATGCCTCATGAGAAGAGATACCCACCCTGTTCAAAACATCCACGGATTCCACCAGCCCTTTGGCGATCTCCCGGCGCTGGTCTGCTATACCCTGTCCCTGCAGGCGCTTGCTTTCCGCTTCCGCCCTGGCCTTTTCCACTATAAGTATCCTCTGGGCGTCCCCTTCATACTGCGCTGCTATCTTTTCCCGTTCGGAAGCATTGATCCTGTTCATAGCATGCTTGACCTGCTCGTCAGGGTCGATATCCGTCACCAGCGCTTTTACTATGTCATAGCCATACGCATTCATCGCTTCCATCAGCTCGGACTTTACCGCGATGGCGATGTCATCCTTTTTTTCAAACACATCATCCAGCCGCAGCTTAGGCACTTCCGCCCTTACCACATCAAACACATAGGAGGTGATCTGCGTACCGGGATTATCCAGCCTGTAAAAAGCGTCATACACCTGGTCCTTTATAACCTGGTACTGGACGGAGACCTTCAGCCTGACAAATACATCGTCCTTGGTCTTTGTTTCCACCACAACGTCCAGCTGGTGGATCTTCAATGACAGTTTACCGGCGATCTTATCCACCAGCGGGATCTTAAACTGCAGGCCGGCAGAGCGGACACTGTTGAATTTCCCGAAGCGCTCAATAATAACGGCGGTCTGCTGCTTTACGGTAAAGATGCCCAATACTATGATCACCAATAATAGTACCAGGATAATAATGGATACAGGCTGCATAAAGTACAATTTTTATAAATGATTCTGTAAAATAATCAAAAACTTTCGGAAATAACGGGCCGCCGAATAAAAAAACGGGATAATTTTTGCATTATCCCGTTTATTCCACCATTTAAACAGCCTTATATCATAAGACTATTCACTTTTTACAATTTTAAAAGATGCTTTATTGGCTGTAGCCCTGTCCTCTATCACGAGATAGTACATACCGGATGCCAGTCCGGCCATATCCACTACCTTATTGTCCTGCTTACCGGATATCAGCTTACCGTCTATTCCGAAAACCTCATAGTTGATATCCAGTGCGGTCTCAATATAGATATAATCACGTGCCGGGTTCGGGTACAGCTTGATAACCGACTCGTTCAGGTCAATGATCCCCAGCGATTTAATTTCTATCTCTTCAGAAAAAGCCTGGCAACCGTTGGCATCCGTGATCAGCACCTTATACCTTCCGGGCGCTTTTACATTATACTGGTTGAAAATAGCATGAGGTATTACCGGCTGCCCGTCCTTATACCAGAGGTAACCATTTCCTGCCGGTACGCTCAGTATCCTGCCGTTTTGTGTAATGCTCACATGACTCATATTATTAACGGTAACGGTGAGCGGCGTTTCACTGGTACAGCCCATGCCGTCCGTTGCGATAATGGTATAATTGGTGGTGGATGCGGGTCTCACCTTAGTAGAAGCAGCATTCGGGTCCCCGATACCGGCTGCCGGCGTCCATTCGTAGCTGTCAGCACCGGATATCGTTACTGTCACCGAGTCGTCACACACGCTGACGGGGTCCGGGGTTATATGCAGCACAGGTCCCCTGTTGATCTCCACGAAAGTGGAGCCTATACCACGGCATCCGTATTCATCTTCCACCACCAGCGTATAGCTGTGACTATTGGCAGGAGATGCTTTTGTTACGCTTGTATTCAGGCTGGTCAGGCCGGTAGGAGGTTCCCAGCGATAGCTTGTAAACCCTCCCGGTCCTTCCAGCGTCACGGTATCTCCCAGGCAGACCACAGGATTGCTAAGGTTCAGGTTTATTGCAAAGATGGAATCTACCTGTATATATCTCGTAAGGGTTGCAGCATGCCCGTAATAATTCCGGGGCGTAATGCTTAAAATACCTGAAGTAGCCGTCAGCGAAGCATTCAGGGTAATGGAAGCGCTGCCATTACCGTTTATGGTCACACCACCGCCCGAATATGACCAGTCATAAGTACTGGCATGCAGGGACGGGTTCACGGAATATACCACATTCTGCGCACCGGCACAGATAGTATCCTTGAAACGGTTCCAGGTAGTATTGACAGGAGTAGAGAAGAATTCAGCATTGGCTTCTATATCGAAACCTATATTATTACAGCCGATGGTTGTGTACGCAGCTCCTATGATAGGATACAGGAGAGAGGGCGTGGTATAGACGCCGCAAACGGCCGCGGTTATATAGCTGGACTGGCGGCTCTCGGTCCTTTTACCCATATATATCACGGTCAGCCTATTCTGGGTATAAAAATCGGGGTTCTCCACCTCTATGGCAATCGTATCATGGGCACTGATCCGGATATTGAAAGGCGCAGTAAACTCCTGGTAAATCTGCTGATAATATCCGGTAAGCGTACCGTTACCGGCAGGAATGACATGCCTGTTGGAATTGGCCGTAGCGATCAGGGTCCTGTTGCCAAAGGTATAGCCGGCACCGGTCAGCTTATAGATACGTACTACATAATTGAACGTATCATTGACAACGTCAAAGTTCCGGATGATGGTGTTGGAGAACCTGACATTCTTGATCAGCACCGAATCATGGTTACTGGTATTAAAACCGTTCAGGTCAAAGACCCGCGTAAATTGCTGTAAGGTACTCGTAACGTGAACACCGCTGACCGCCCCGCCGCAGAAGGATGTGGAAGATGTACAGGGTGTCCCTGTACTATAAGTGATGAGGGTGTTGGGATTCTGTCCCCACCCCTGACGGCTTCCCAGAACGGACACACACACAATTGACAAAGCCGTGATTATTTTAGTAAATAAAGTGTTCATATACAATTTTTATTTTCTTTTATAAAATTACAACATAAAAATAACAAAAAAATGACAAATGAAAAAATTATTTTCATTTGTCATTTTTTTGTTATTGAGGAAATTTTACTCTTCTATCTTCTGCACTTTAAAGGCCACGCTGGCCTGGGTTTCCAGGTCATAGACCAGCAGGTAATACATGCCGTCCGAAAGGCCGGAGAGGTCCACTGTCCTGCTGTCGCTGGCCTTCAATACGGATTTCCCGTCCACCGATACCAGCTCATAGCCGATCTTCAGATCCGTTTCGATAAATATCTTATCCTTAGCGGGATTGGGGTATATTTTTACCATATCAGCGTCCAGGCTGCCAATACCCAGCTCCTTGATCACGACCTCATCGGAGAAGGCCTGGCATCCGTTCGCATCTGTTACCAATACCTTATAGGTACCGGGGCCTTTCACATTGTACTGCCTGAAAATGGCATGCGGGATCACTGGCTGACCGTCCTTATACCATAGGTATCCATATCCTTCCGGCACGCTCAGTATCCGTCCCTGCTGCGTGATTGTGATGCTGCTTATATTATTGACCGTTACGGTTACGGGGGTCTCGCTCGTACAGCCCATAGCATCCTTGGCTATGATAGTATAATTCGTGGTGCTGCCGGGCCTTACATCTGTAACGGCGGCAAAAGGGTCTGTAATGCCTGTGGCCGGCGTCCATTCATATTCCACAGCACCGGACAGGGTAACGGTTACGGGCTTATCACATACATTTACCGGGTCCGGCTGCAGTTGTATTACCGGGCCGGTATTGATGCTCACAAAAGTAGAGCCTACTCCACGGCACCCGAACGGATCTTCCACCACCAGGGTATAGCTATGACTGTTCCGGGGAGAGGCCCGCGTGATCCTGTCATCGAGTACGGTAAGCCCTGTAGGAGGCTCCCACCTGTAGCTGCTATAGCCAGCCGGCCCTTCCAGCGTGACGGAATCACCCAGGCAGATAACAGGATTCACCAGGTTCAGGTTGATATGGAAAACGGAATCTATCTGGATATACCGGGATACGGCAGCAGCGCTTCCGTAATAGTTCTTGGGCGTGCAGGTAAGAAAGCCGGATGTAGCTCCCAGTGAGGCATTAATGGTAACGGCAGCGCTGCCGTTACCATTAATGGACACGCCGCCGCCGGAATAGGTCCATTCATAAGTTGTGGCGTGATCGGCAGTAGCCACGGCATAATTCACACCGACAGCGCCCGCACAGATGGTATCCCTGAAAACCGTAAAGCCGGTCGTATCCGGAAGAGAAAAGAACTCTCCATTCACATTCAGCTTAACTGCCATCTGCGGCGTGGTAACGAGACTGCTGACAGTCGCCGGTGCAGGCAGGCCGCACCCTGTGCTGGTAATGTAAGAGGGGCCTGTTTCCGGGCCATATATGAACCCGAACCCTATGGCGGTAAGATTGGGCGTCCCGCTCGCCGCACCCGTCTCCACAACGATGCGCTCATTCGCTCCTATCCTTGTAACAAGCGATATGGGAAGGGTGACATTGTTCAACCCCATCCCAATAGAGGTATCCTTCTGGGCCAGCAGCGTCAGATTGGCCAGGGAGGTGAAGGTAGGCGTATTCAGCCGGTGTATCTTAACATATATGGGGTGCGTACCTGTAGGAGCCAGCACAGAAGATGTCATATACAGGCCGATCTCCACGTTCCTTACCTGGAAAGAGTCCAGGTTATTGGTATTATAAGTAGCCAGGTCATATATCCTGTAGTACTGGTTATCATCCGTATAAGGCACTGCCCAGGCGGCGCAGCCAAAGGCATCGCTGATGACCTGGGTAGCCGTTTGGGTCAGAAAGGTATTCGGATTTTGCGCCAATCCTTTCTGCATACCTGTAAGCGCCACCAGTGCGGTCAGCACGGTTGCCATTTTTGTAAACATCTTATCCATATTCAAACTTTTATATTAAAAACAATATTCTAAGCTAAAATTAAGCATTGTATCACACAAAATAGCATATAATATGGAGTTAATTTAATCTAAAAATATATTATAACATCATTATAGCCGTATAATATGCCTTAAAACGGTGCATTCCTGCCCTATGCACCGGAAATGAGGGAGCGTAAAAAGAGCTCCTCCCTGTTCGGTTTCTCCGCAAATCTTTCTTATCTTTATCTGTCCAAAAAATATACCCATGACTATTTTTTCAAAGATCATCAATGGAGAGATACCCTGCTACAAAATAGCGGAAGACGACCGTTTCCTGGCTTTTTTAGATGTTTTCCCGCTGACCCGGGGACATGTGCTGGTCATCCCGAAGGCCGAAGTAGATAAATTTTATGACATGGACACCGATACGCTCGGAGGCTGGATACAGTTTGCGCAACCTATTGCAAAGGCCATTGAAAAGGCGTTTCCATGCAAAAGGGTCGGCATATCCGTGATCGGCCTGGAAGTGCCTCATGCCCATATGCACCTGCTGCCGCTGAACACGATGGACGACATCAATTTTACCCGGCCCAAGCTGCAATTAAGCCCGGAAGAATTCACCGCCATCCGGGAGAAAATAGTTGCTTGTTTATAGGCGGGTATGCAGTAAGTTTGTAAATTGAATTATTATTTTGCGGATCACAGAAATGAAAAAGATAGAACTAACAATTTTAGGAGTCAGGAGCAGCGCCGAAAAGTCTCAAACTTATGCTATTTTACTGAAGGAAAAGGATGGGATCCGGAGGATACCGATCACTATCGGGTCCTTTGAAGCACAGGCCATTGTCGTGATACTGGAAAATATCCGGCCCGGCAGACCGCTCACTCATGATCTGTTTTTTAACTTTATCGAACTGTTTGCCATTACTATCGTTGAGGTCCTCATCTATAAATTCGAAGAAGGTGTCTTTTACGCCAAGCTGGTGTGCCTGAAAGACGGTGAGCAGGTAGATATAGATGCCAGGACCTCGGACAGCATTGCGCTCGCCATAAGAGTAGGCTGCCCCGTATATACCTATGAAGATATACTGCAGCAGGCCACGGGCTATCTCACGGAAGGCGGTGTACCCGGCATCATCAGGCAGGCGCCGGAAGCGATAGATAATGATGACGCTGCGGATGACAGCACAGAGCTCAGCAGCCTGACCCGCACAGAGCTGGAGATGCTGCTGGAAGAAGCGCTTGCAAACGAAGATTATACCCTCGCCATCAGCATCAGGGATGAGCTCAATAAGAGAAAATAAATATATTCTAAACAGGAATAGAAGACATGAAATCACTGGCACTCAATACGGACCGCAATAAAGCGCTGATCATCACCATAGGCTTCCACCTGCTGGTGATACTGCTGTTCCTTATTATCCGCTATACGGTTCCTGCCATCATCGTTACGGAGGATTACGGCATGGAGGTCAACCTGGGCAACAGCGAGGATGGTTTCGGGGACGACCAGCCCGAAGATCCCAATGATCCTTCAGGCCTTACGGCCATGGGAGGGGGAAGCGCATCAGCACAGGAAGAGGACTCCCGGATGGTACATACCGATGACCATACCGGCGAAGACAATACTCCCGTAGTGCAGCCTAAAAATCCATCCCGTGACATCCGCCGCAAGCAGCCGGAAGATACCAAGAAGAAAAAGGACAACTCCACCGCCCCGGCTACCGGCTCCCAACAGCGGACCAGCAGGTTTAGCGTATCGGACGCACTGAACAGCAGCGGCAACAGGGCCTCCAATACCAAACCGGGCGGCAACCAGGGAGACGGCACAGGCGATGGTGACAAAGGTAAGCTGGGCGGAGATCCCAATTCCGGTAATTATAACGGCAATGGCGGCAAAGGCTCCTCTTCTTTCAGCCACACGCTCCGGGACAGGTACGTGGAAAAGACACCCGGCAACACAGCGGAATTCTCCAAGGCCGGTACGGTAAGGGTCAGCATCAGGGTGGACAGGAAAGGCAATGTGAACGTCATAGGCGTATCCGGAAGCTCAGACCCGCAGCTGAATGAAATAGCCAAGCAAAAAGCCAGGGCCCACAAGTTCAATGAAAATCCCAACGCGCCCATAGAGCAGAAGGGCGAGATCGTGGTCAATTTCAGGGTCGGTAAATAATACAAATTCCAGGCGCTATATTTTGCCGGCAGGCAGCTAAAAAAGCAATATATCAATTGATATATTGCTTTTTTAGTGACTACCTCCTTAATAGCAAACAACCTGCCGTTACGGATACGTTTCGCCGGGAGCGACTTGCCGGTCATTTGGCGGGTTCTACCCGATGGGACGGGATATACTTTTTTCCTGCCTTATTCGCAGCGCATGACCCTTTACCCGGTATGCCGCACGACAGGTACGCAGGCAGGGTTTACCGGCATCCTACGTATAAATATATTAACACGATCTTTAACAGATTAATTCCTTATATTTACCCGGCAAAAATCACAGCAATATCATGGCAATCAACTTACAAAAAGGTCAGCGAATAGATATAGGACTGAATAAAATGACAATCGGCCTGGGCTGGGATCCCAATGAAGGGACCGGCCACGATTTTGACCTGGACGCCTCCGCGTTTATGATAGACGAAGGACGAATGATCCCTTCCGAAGCGTTCTTTGTATTTTACGGCAATACAGATTCCCCGGACGGCTCCTTACACCATACGGGCGATGACCCTACAGGCGGCAACAGCGCTGACGGTGATGATGAAAGCATCCAGGTGGACCTGTCGAAAACCGACCCGAGGATAAGTGAGATCCTGTTCGTGGTGACCATCCATGATGCTGCGACACGCAGGCAAAATTACGGGCAGGTACGCAATTCCTATATCAGGATCGTAGATGACAGTACAGGACAGGAAGTAGCCAAGTATGAGCTGGGCGAGGATTTTTCCATTGAGACTGCAGTGGAATTCGGCCGCCTGTACAAACGCAACGGCCAATGGAAATTCGAGGCTTCCGGTATCGGCTACAAAGAGGACCTCGCATTCTTTTTGTCCAAGTACTACAAAGGTGAGATCATCAAATAAAATACACAATGCTGCCGGTAACCGGAACATACGGCATACAACATACACATTCATCAATCAAGCATCATACAGGTGGATATTGACACGGGTACATACAGGCACTTTTCCTTTGATCTCTGGCTGACACTGATCAGGTCGCATCCTGATTTCAAGCAACAAAGGGACCTGCTGCTGAAAGATTTTTTCGGGCTGGATAATCCGCCGGAAGCAATCAGCAGGACGGTACGGCATTACGATGTGCTGTGCAACCGTATCAGCGAACGCACCGGCCTCCACTTTGACGGCAGCCAGATCTACTGCCTGGTATTAGAGGCCCTGGGGAAAGATATCGCTACCGTAACCAGATCACAGCTGGATGCCTTCTATGCCGAAACGGAACGCTTATTCCTGCACTTCGCACCGCAGCTGATCTATCCGCAGATCCATTCATTGCTCCGGGACATCTGTGAGCAGGGCAAGACCGCGAGCATACTGAGCAACACCGCCTTTATCCGGGGCAGCACGGTCAACAAGCTGCTGGCGCATTATGAGCTGCTGCCTTACTTTAAGTTCCAGCTGTATTCCGATGAAACCGGGCTTTCAAAGCCCAACAAAAGGGTCTTCGAGCTCCTGTATGACAGGACAGCAGCCCTGGGCGTAAAGGAGACCAAAGCGATCCTGCACATCGGGGACAATCCCGAGGCCGATTACCATGGCGCCCTGCAGGCCGGGCTGAGCGCTTTTCTTATATCATAATCCATAACAGTGAGATACAGTTTACACCATATATCCGACAAAGACAACTGCCCGTTTGATGAAAGCGCCTACAGCCTTTTCAAATTCGGGGATACGTCCTACGCCGCGCAGTTCGGGGAAGCGCTGTTCGATGGATTTATAGCGGCCCATAAGGACCTGGTGCTGGCACAGGAAGAGATCGTGATACTACCCAGCCCTTTTCTCACATTACCTACTGCATCCAACTTTCTTTGCCTGCATTTCAGGAAGCACCTCAACCGCTTCCTGGCAGATAACGGCAAAAAAGCCTGTACAGAATCAAAGATATACCGTAACCAGACCTATACCGAAGATTACGGCAACCTGGATTATGAGCAGCGGGTACAGCTCATTGCCAACGATACCTATTATATCGACAGGACATTCATAGACAATAAATGCTGCATTTTTATAGATGATATCAAGATCACGGGCAGCCACGAATTCACGGTGAACAGGATACTGCAGCAATACCAGGCAGAAGGCACTTTCTGCTTTGTCTATTTCGCGGAATTACAGAACAGGGATATACACCCGAGCATTGAAAACCATTATAATTATTTCGCGGTAAAAGATACGGAAGATATTATCCGCGTCATCCGAAGGCCTTCCTTCCGGTTCAACACCCGGGTGGTAAAATACATCCTGGGCGCAGCGCCGGGAGCTTTCCTGGAGATCAACAGCCATTTTTCGCAAGCGCAGCGGGAAGAGCTGCTGGACCTGGCGACCGGCAATAACTATCACCTGATAGCAAAATACAACAGCAACCTTGAAACTTTAAAAAATATTTTATGGCAATCAACCTGCAAAAAGGACAAAGAGAGACTATCAGCGCTCCAAAATTCACTGTCGGACTAGGCTGGGACACCAACAGCTCCTCCACCGGGGCCGATTTCGACCTGGATGCTTCCGCCTTCATTATGGGAGAGAACAGGAAGCTTATTTCTGATGCCCACTTTGTATTTTACAATAATCTAAAAAGCCCCGGCGGCGCCGTGGAGCATACCGGCGATAATCTCACAGGCGATGGTGACGGTGATGATGAGCAAATCCTCGTGGACCTGTCCAGGATAGAGGACAGCGTGGCAGAGATCTGCATTGTCGTGACCATTCACGATGCCGCTGCCAGGAACCAGAATTTCGGGCAGGTACGTAATTCCTTTATCAGGATATTCGATACCAATACAGGAGAAACCATCCTGAATTTTGAGCTGGATGAGGACTTCTCTGTCGAAACCGCCGTGGAGTTCGGCAGGATCTATAAACGGAACGGCACCTGGAAATTTGAAGCGGTGGGCGTGGGCATGAAAGGCGGCCTGGAAGACTATCTCCGGAAGTACAATTAATCTATTTTCATTTTATTCTTTATCTATTAAATATTACATCCATATGGCGATTAATCTTACAAAAGGTCAGAAGATCGACCTGAGAAAAGCATCCGGTGATCAGCTGACCAACTTCTGCATCGGTGTCAACTGGGGCGCTATCCAGAAAAAAGGCTTCCTGGGCCTGGGCACCAAGAACATTGATGTGGACCTCGACCTGAGCTGCATCCTGATAGATGACAACAATAACCTCTGCGATCATATCTATTCCCCCTTATATAATATCGAAGTGCTGCAGCAGTTCGGCCTGCCCAAAGGCAAGCTGGTATCCAACGACGGGGCATTAAGGCATACCGGCGATGACCTGCAGGGAGATAAGGGCGGCGATGACGGCCTGGATAACGAGATCATCACGGTAGACCTGTCCAGGGTCAACCCTGCCGTATCCAAGATCTTCTTTTTCCTCAATAACGTAGGAGACGAGGATTTCTCACAGATACCATACGCCAAGATCAGGATGTTTGAAGGCACCCCTACCCGTGTCAATTCGGTCTTCGCGGACTATAACGTATCCGCCGAATCCGCTTACACCGGCAAGAAAGCGCTTGTTATGGCCAAGCTGTATAAAAGGAATGATGAATGGAAATTTGATGCGATCGGCGATCCCACTGATGATGTATTTTTAGGGCAGACCATTCACAGAATCGCTAAAAACTACCTGTAAGCATTATGAATATCAAGAATATCGAAGGCTTATCGGGCGAGCAGATCAGGCAGATGGTCAGCAACGGCGGCAGATTCGTCATGTACACCTACTGCGTATCTGTAGTGCTGGCTACTTTCAAAAGACCCAGCTCCATCTATTTCATCCGTCCGGAAAAATCTTCCGTAACACCGGGCCTGAAGCACCTGGCCACCTCCTTCCTGGTGGGATGGTGGGGCATTCCCTGGGGACCTATATATACCGTAGGCTCCATTTACGGGGTACTGAAAGGCGGCACCGATGTGACAGGAGACGTGATGCGCCACATCAACCAGAATGATCCGTCCTACGGCCATTCCGGCTACGGAACGCTGAGCAATAATACCAACAATAACAGCGGGCAGCCGCCAACATACAATATCAATTAAGCAACTTATGAGAAGACTACCCGTATATCTTTTATTAGACACTTCCGGCTCTATGAGCGGCGAACCTATCGAAGCCGTTAAGAACGGGGTCCAGGTAATGATCAGCTCTTTAAGGCAGAATCCCCAGGCGATTGAGACCGCCTTCCTGAGCGTGATCACATTTGACAGCTCCGCCAGGCAGGTCATTCCCCTGACCGACCTCTCCAGCTTCCAGATGGCCGATATCAGAGCCACCGGTACCACCGCGCTGGGAGAAGCGCTGAAAGTGGTCAGCCATTGTATAGATACCGAAGTAGCCAGGACCACCTCCGAGACCAAAGGGGACTGGAAGCCCCTGGTATTCATTATGACCGATGGCATTCCTACGGATGACTGGCAAGGCGGCCTTGCCGAGTTCAGCAAGCGCCGGACGGCCTTTACCGTAGCCTGCGCAGCAGGCAGCGGGGCAGATACGAATGTGCTGAAGCAGATCACCGAAAATGTGGTCAGCCTGGATACGGCAGATACCCAGAGCATCTCCAAGTTCTTCGCCTGGGTGACAGCCTCCATCGGCGTGTCTTCCACCCGCGTGGAGGATTCCGGTAAAGAGATCTCAGGTCTGAACGAACTGCCGCCGCCACCTTCGGAGCTGAATATCGTGGTATAACATATTAATATCGTAACAGCCTCATTTTTCATCTTGCCATTATTGCGCCGGGGATTGATTTTCCCGCAGCAGCAGGCAATACCTGGTGCACCGCGTAAAATGAGGCTGCTTTATAAAAAAAGAAGTCCTTCTTCACAAAGCATTTATCATGAGAAGACTACCGGTATATTTTTTGCTGGACACTTCCGGCTCTATGAACGGCGAACCGATACAGGCGCTCAATAATGCCCTGAGCGGTATGATCAACAACCTGCGTTCTGATGCCCAGGCAGCAGAAACGCTCTGGCTGAGCATCATCACCTTTGACCGGGAAGTAAAGGAAATAGCGCCGCTGACAGCGCTCGATGCCTTCCAGCTGCCGGAGATCATCTGCCCGGAAAGCGGACCTACCTTTACAGGAAAGGCCCTGGAGGTCTTATACGCCAAAGTGCAGCAGGAAATACGCAAAGGCACTCCTGAGCAAAAGGGGGACTGGCGGCCGCTGCTGTTCATCTTCACGGATGGCAAGCCTTCCGACCTCCAGCTCTACGCCGAGATGATACCCAGGATCAAATCGCTCCATTTCGCGTCCATAGTAGGCTGCGCGGCGGGACATGCCGCTGACACCTCTAAGCTCCGGGAACTGACCAGCGACGTTGTACACCTGGATACTGCCGACAGCAATACCCTGAAGCAATATTTCCAGTGGCTGTCGGACGTGATAGAGCAGGGCAATAAAAGTGCCGGCACTACGGATAACGTGACGCTGCCACCGCCACCTTCAGAAGTTCACATTGTAATATAACACGTTCATGAGCAGAAGACTCCCCATCTATTTCCTAATAGATATTTCAGAATCTATGGTAGGCGAGCCCATCCAGCAGGTAGAAGAAGGCCTCTCCACCATTATACAGGCACTCAAGACAGACCCGGTGGCCATTGAGACAGTATATGTTTCCGTCATCGTATTTGCAGGCCAGGCCAAAACGCTGATCCCCTTACAGGAGATCATGAACTTCTACCCGCCGAAATTCCCGATAGGCAGCGGCACCTCGCTCAGCAACGGGCTGGGACATTTAATGTATGAGCTCCGGAGAAATATTATAAAGACCACCGCTGAGCAGAAAGGCGACTGGAAACCTATCATATTCCTGTTCACGGACGGGGTGCCTACTGACGATACCAGCGCAGCTATCCGGGAATGGAAAAGCAGCTGGCAAAGATCTTCCAATATGGTGGCCATCTCTTTCGGCGAGGAAACCGACAATAACGTGCTGGCACAGCTGACCGACCAGGTGCTGCTGTTCAAAAATACCAATGCGGACTCCTATAAGGAATTCTTCAAATGGGTTACCGCCTCTATCAAAACGAGCAGCGTCAGCGTGGAGCACAATGCTTCCGGGTTTGAGCTGGCGTCCATGGATCCCGGGATACTGGATAAGGTGGATCTTAAAGATACGGCTCCCAGGCAATGGACGGATAATAACTTCGTGGTATTGTCCGCCAAATGCCAGAACACCAAGCGCCCTTACCTGATGAAATACAGGAAGGACCTCAGCACCAGCAGCTTCGGGGATCTCGGGCTCAGCACGATGTCCTACAGGCTGGTAGGCGCCTACCAGGTGGATAATACCTATTTTGAGCTGTCCGGCGAGCATCATACCCGCCAGTCCATCAATACCGAAGAATTGCGGGGCGCCCCTACCTGCCCCTGCTGCGGCAATCAATACGCTTTCGCGATGTGCAGCTGCGGCAACCTGCACTGCATCGGGGAGGAAGATATCAGCACCTGCCCATGGTGCGGCACAGCTGCCAGGTACAGCTTCGGGGGCGAAGGAGGCTTTAATGTGAACAGAACGCAAGGATAATACCAACAGATACTATCAGCAATGCTTGATCCCAAACTATATATACAAAAGCTCCTGGAGCACAGGGGTGTTGCTATTACAGCCCGTAAGCAAAAATTACTGGATGATTTTATCAGCAGCAGCGCCATACACCAGGCCGCGGTAACCATACTGGAACAACAAACCTATATTATGAAACACTGGCGCATAAGAGATAAAATAGACGATATCATGTCCGTACGCATCGTGATCCCCAACGCTACGGTGGGAAAGCCCTATAGCGCTGTGATAGACTACGGGCAATACGGGCTTACCGACCTGGCATATGACGAGTGGACAGGACTGGAAGAGCTGGGATTACAGTTCGATAAGGATACAAAGACGATCAGCGGCATCCCGGCAGTCAGCGGGGAGCTGAAGTTCAGCTTTCATTTTAAGGTAGCGGGAGAAAGCGAAAGCGATGTGCCCAATATCAAGACCATTACCCTGGTCGTTAACCCGGATCCCAAATCGCTCTGGAAAAACATACCCAGCGACCGGGATGCCATTTTCTGGAAGCCTGATGATGAAAAGGCCGCAGGAGCACTGGGAGACAGACATATCGTGGTGGCTTCCAACAGGGGACGCTCCCATGAGAACAACGGTTCTTTCCGGGATGATGATTTTGCTTTCAAATATATAGAAACTACCGGCTGGTCGGTAGTAGCCGTTTCAGACGGCGCAGGCAGCTATCCTTTATCCAGGAGAGGCTCGCAGCTGGCCTGCAGCGCCGTAGTAGAATACTTTGAGCATCTCACAGACCTCCAGGCACTGCAGGACCTGGAAAGCAAGATACGGCAATATGAAAGCGGGAAGGACGACAGCCTCTGGAAAGATATAGCAGTCAGCGCCAAGCAGCAGTTATACAAAGCCGTATTGCACGCGCACAATACCATTAAAACGGAAGCAACGCAGCTGCATGCGGCGGCGCCGGAGCTGTTTGACAATCCTAAGGCCAAATCCCTGCTGGATTATTTTCACGCGACCCTTATATTTACATTATTCAAAAAATTCGATTCCGGCTATATCATCCTTACTTTCGGTGTGGGCGACTGTCCCATTGCCGTTGTGAACAAGGACCGTACGGATACGGTGCTGCTGAATAAGCTGGATGTCGGCGAGTTCGGCGGCGGCACCAGGTTCGTGACACAAAGCGACATTTACCAGCCCGATGCCAGTCCCCTGACCATGGCGGAGCGCTTTAATGTATATTACACCGAAGATTTCAGCTACCTCTTTTTAATGACGGACGGTATCTACGATGCCAAGTTCGTGGTGGAGGCCAACCTGGAAAAACATGAGCAATGGGAGGCTTTCATTGCCGACCTGGAAGGTGACAATAACGAGCACGCATTGGTGGACCTTGACCCCGGCAATGAGCAGATAGCGGCGGAGCTGGCGGCCTGGATGGACTTCTGGAGCCCCGGCAACCACGATGACAGGACCTTGGCAATAATCTATTAATCTGAAACCATGAGCGTAAAAACAGTACAATCTATCATCACCCCCGGCAGGTCTTACCAGTATGTGGATAACGGCGAGCCTATGAGGGGAGGCATGAAGGATGTCTATTTCAGCCCCGACAGGTCTTACGTGGTCGCCTTTTACAGGGACCCGCAGGATTTTAATTCCAAAGAACGGCTTAAAAGGATCGCTACCCAGTATTACGAAAGCTTTTTTGTAAAGGAACCCGTTTCCGGGGCTTATTACAAGCAGCTTTACAGCTGGCCTACCGATGTGGTGGAGCACGACAAAAGAACCGGGATCATTGTACCCGTCTATAATAAAAATTTCTTTTTCCGGAAAGGCTATGCCACCAACGACCTGCTGAAAGGCAAGGAGAAAGAGGGCAAATGGTTTGCCAGCGCCAAATTCCGGGCGCCACAGTCCAGGACCAAGCTGGATCCTTCCGAGCTGGGCAACTGGCTGAGCTATTTCCAGGTATGTGTCAATATCGCACGCGGTGTCAAGCGCCTGCATGCGGCCGGGCTGGCGCATTCCGACCTGTCCTATAAGAATGTGCTGATAGACCCGGTAAGCAAAACCGCCGCTATTATAGATATAGACGGCCTGGTGGTACCCAACCTTTTCCCCCCGGATGTTATAGGCACGGCCGATTTCATTGCGCCTGAAGTGCTGGCCACCAAGCACCTGTCCAGGAACGACCCCAACAGGAAGCTGCCCAACCGGCTGACCGATCTTCACGCACTGGCGGTGCTGATCTATATGTACCTGCTGTACAGGCATCCCTTAAGGGGCGGCAACTATTTCGGGGCTATGGAAACGGAGCAGGAAGAAGACCTGCTGATGGGCGAAAAAGCCTTGTTCATTGAGCATCCCACGGATGCCAGCAACCGGAATTTCAAGCGCGAATACGGTGATAATCTCCAGAAGTTCACGCCCTGGACCGACCTGCAGAAGACGCCCTATACCATCACGGGGCCTTACCTGAAAGAGCTGTTCGACCAGGCATTCATCAAAGGGCTGCACCATCCCAATGAAAGACCGCCGGCCGAGGCCTGGGAGCAGGCCCTGATCAAGACCAACGACCTGAAGCTGGAATGCAGCAATGCGTCCTGCGAGCAGAAATGGTTCATTTATAACAATACGGTGGATACCCGCTGTCCTTTCTGCGGTACCCGCTACCGGCATTCCATTCCCGTGCTGGATTTCTATTTCCAGTTCAAGCCGAACGTATGGAAGCCGGAAAACCAGCGGCTGGTAGTGTATAACAATGCTACGCTGCACCAATGGCACTCCAACCGGAATATCGTCAGGAATGAGCGGCTGGCCGATCAGCATAAATCCCCGGTGGGATATTTTTCTTTTCACAACGGAAAGTGGATATTTGTGAACCAGAACCTCCCTACCCTGTACGATAAGACACAGGATGCCGAAGTACCGGTGGGCGGTATGGTAGAGCTTACCAATGGCAAGCAGCTGGTCCTGTCAAAAGATGATGGCGGCAGGGTAGCCGTGATCTCGCTGGCCAATATTTAAACAATCTTTTATCAATCAAAAAAACAACTGAGCACTAAAACATGGAAACGAGTATTTTAGACCTTCATCCCGGGCTTGTCTGGGGCTTCGCCATCACGGTCATCATTATGCTGATGCTGGACCTGGGTGTATTTAATAAAAAGAGCCATGTCGTCACTTCCAAGGAGGCCACCATCTGGTCCGTAGTCTGGATCTCGCTGGCCATGATCTTTTCGGGTGTGGTGTACTGGGTATTTAACCAGGACGCCGGCGGCCATGAGCTCGCTATTGAGAAATTCACGCAATTCCAGGCGGCTTACTGGATAGAGAAGGCCTTATCGGTAGATAACCTTTTTGTATTCATCCTGGTGTTCTCTTTCTTTAAGGTGCCCAGGGCGCTGCATCATAAGGTGCTCTTCTGGGGGATCATCGGGGCTCTTGTGTTCCGTGCCATCTTCATCTTTGCAGGCGTGGGCATCATCAATGTGACCTACCTGCCGGATATGGAAATATTCGGACGTATGGTAAGCATCAATGTCGTGCTGACCTTATTCGGCCTGTTCCTTATCTATGCCGGCATCAAATCCTGGGGCGGCGGTGATGACGACGAGGAAAAAGATTTCAGCAATTCTGCCGGGGCACGGCTGGTAAAGCGCCTGTACAAGGTAAGCGACAATTATGACGGTGATAAATTTTTCACCATACAGAACGGTGTAAAGATCGCTACCCCGCTCCTGGTGGTGGTTGCGGTGATCGAGTTCACGGACGTATTGTTCGCCGTGGATTCCATCCCGGCCATCTTTGCCATTTCCAAGGATCCGTTTATATTATACACCTCCAATATATTCGCCATACTCGGGCTGCGTTCGCTGTATTTCCTGCTCTCGAACTTTATCCATATGTTCAGCAAGCTGCCCTACGGCCTGTCTGTCATCCTGACCTTTATCGGCGTAAAGATGATCATCTCTCCCTGGTATCATATCCCATCACCGGTATCCTTAGGGATCGTAGGCGGGGTACTGTTGCTGTCGGTCATTCTTTCCATTATCTTCCCGGAGAAAAAGGAAGAAAAGCCCGAAGCAGAGGCATAGCACTCATTATTGATCATTCCACAACGACCGGGCGGCTGTAACAGCGTCCGGTCATTTTTTATTATAACCAAGGAGAGCGAGTAAGGCATACCCAGCTTATATCAGAGCGGTAATAACCGCTTTTCCTGAACAACTATACGCTCTGTTTGTTAAAAGTTATAGCAACCTGCATAACTATAAACTACCGTATTATGAAGCATTTCTCATTCCTCTTATTCCTTTTCCTTTGCTGGAGCTGCGCATCGGTAGATACGGCAGACGAGGAGGCTGTGCCTGCTGAAACTGCCTTTACCACCGATATACTCCGGGATTTCAGGAAAGATAAGGCCGCTGCTGCAAAGAAGTACGGCGGGAAGCTGATAGAGATAGCGGGAACGATAGGTGAGATCCGTCAGCGCAAGGATAAGACCATAGTAATCCTTCATGACGGCGACCCCAAAAAGGGCAGGACCACGTGTATCTTCAACGCTGACCAGGCAGCCGGTACCGCCCGCCTGCAACCGGGCAAAATGGTACGGGTAAAAGGTACCGGCGAATATAATACCTCTGACGACTATACCTTAAAAGGCTGCACTGTTGTCCTGCCGGTGACCATTCCCGAACCGCAGGTGAAATATGAAGTGATCAATCTTACTTTTAACCGCAGGAGCAAGGAGGTGCGGGTCGTGGTGGACTCCTCGCTGAATAAATCAGAACTGCTGCACCTGGGAGCCTACCTCAAGAATAAAGGCGAGGAATGGTATGATAATTACTCCTGCTTCTTTTACCTGTATACCAGTCCCAATACACAGGGCCGTCCCGATGCCGCCGTTTCCTACCGGCCAAGGGTGAAGGAAGTTCCGGACCTGGATTTTAAGGGGGAAAAGTTCGAGATATTGTACATTACCTACCCGGAAAGGTAAGGACATAAGGGGATAGCAGTTATGGTCTGCAAAAAGCTTGCATATTCAGCGCCCTGTAGCTCCCGTACCGGTAATATTCGATACACATCACGCAAGGTTCGATGTACATCACGCAAGGTTCGATGCACATCGTGCAAGGTTGCATACTCATGGTACAAGGTTACATACCAATATATTAAGGTAATACCGGAAGATCCGGAGATGCTTACCGACTCCCGGCAGGTACAGTTACGGGAGGACGAAGTTGCGCGACAGGACACCAGGTTTACCGGGGCGGGCGCCCACCCTGCCGCCGGAAGCGGCAAGGGGACAAAGTAACAGCAAGCGCAAGCTGTACCCTGGCGCATCAAAAAAGGCCTGTACGCTGCATATTGCTGGTACAGGACTGCTATGGAGGGGTGCGTGTTTTCATAACCTGTCAGGATTGTGGGGTTAAAAGGTTATGGTTCCGGTTCGTCTTCCTGCCGGTACTGTTGCAATGCGGCCAGTTGCCACCCAGCCGCATCCGGCAGATAGGCCGGCTGGGTAGCCAGGTAGGTCAGGAGGCTTCCGAAGTTGGACAGGTTGATAAAGTGCCCTGTTTCAAATCTGCTTGCCACAGTCTGTCAGTTTTAAAGGTGAGAAAATATTGTTACAGTAACGCTACATTAAATACAACAAATACTTAATATAATTATTACAGGCTATTTTATGATTAAGAAATAAATAATGTTTATGGAGAAGCTTTCAGAGTAGGTACCCTTATAGTGAAATTAAAAAATGCGTATTTATACGTATTTTTTAATTTAAATATATTTTATAAGTTTGCTGCTGATTTGTGATGAGGTTACGGGTGCCATATGCTAGTGTTTTAAGGTAATGAAGTTGAAAAAATAAACATTTATAAACATTTATTTTTTTACAATACCATATATACTTGCTGCTGATTTGTAATCTTGCGTATAGATTACTACAATAACAAATAGACCAGTAATAATTACAAATGTTTAAATTTTTGCTTATTTAAGAGTAGGCGGCAACCTAAACAAATAACGATATGTATACACAATCTGACAAAGACAACTTTTTTGAAGCAATTGAATCTCTTAAAAAATATAGAAGGGCAGACTTAATTGACGAAAAAGGCAAAAATCTATTGCAAGTCTTATATACGGACTTGCTTCCAAATGACCATATATTAAAAAGAAGTACAAAAGAAAACACAACATTTTTAATTGGACGAAAAGGAACAGGGAAGTCAACAATATTTTTAAGAATTGAACAAGAATTAAGAAAATCAGACAAATATTTACCTTGTTACCTAGATGTAAAAACTATCTATGAATTGGCTCAAACCGAATATGTAAACTTCGACTATTTATCAGATTACTTACCAGAAAAAATAATAAAAAAATATTTAATTGAAAGGAGTTTCTTACAAAGTGTTCTTAAAAGAATTGCTGAAGAAATCGACTTAAAATATAATAATTGGTTTGAAAAAATCAAACAATTTTTAGGTTCTACAAAAGCAGATGAACTCAAAAGTAAAATTGCAAAACTTAAACGACAAATTGAGGACAATGAAATACTTAAAGAGATTGAAATTCCTATTATCAAAAACATTTCTTTAAAAAGAAAAAAAGAAGAAGAAAAATCATCCGAAACATCACATTCTAATGATGACAGTATTAGTTTAAATGTCGATACAGTTAGTCCAAAATTAAACTTGACTGCTTCAAGTAAACAAGGAGAGTCTGAATCTTCTAAAAATACATCAGAAATTGAAGAAAATTTTTCTGCCATATTTTTACAAGTTTTTCAGATTAAATCTTTTATAGAAGAACTAAAAGAAATACTTGTATGTGTTAAGATAAGGCATATTGTAGTTTTATTAGATGATTTTTCAGAAATCGATGATTTTGCAATTAAAACTTTTGTAGATACTATATTAGCACCTCTTAATAATTGGTCTGATGAATTTATAAAATTCAAAATTGCAGCCTATCCAAACCGTATATATTATGGTAAAATTGACCCAGGAAAGGTTGACACAATTAATCTTGATTTTTATAATTTGTATTCCGAATTTGACAGAAATAAAATGGAGGAAGGTGCCATTGACTTTACAAGGAGGTTAATAGAAACAAGAGTTATGCACTTTGTTGGTAAGGGAGCAAATGTTTTCTTTGATATTTCAAGAAATTCAATTGATGAATATTATGAATTAATATTTCAAACATCAATGAATGTTCCAAGAATCATTGGCTATATTCTTTCTTATTGCTATCAAAGTAAAATCATTTACGACAAACCAATTAACAAGTCAGATATTGAGGCGGCTGCAAATCGTTATTATGAAGAAAAGATTGAGCCTTTTTTTCATAAAACAACCTATTCATTATTATCAATAAATGAAAAAATTGATACCCTACAATTAAGAGACTTACTTCAAATATTTGTAAATAAGATGATTGAAGTAAAAAGAAAAATAACAATTGGAGAATATTCTAGTGAAGCATACATTCCGACATTCCCATATGCCAGTCATTTTCACTTTGACATTTCCTTAGAAACATTTTTAAAAACATTAGAATTAAATTTCTTTATTTCTAAGTATACCGAAATGAGTGATAAAGATGGAAAAAATTCAGCAATTTTTTGTTTAAACTACGGGTTAGCCCAGAAACATAATTTGCTTTGGGGAAAACCTAAAGGCACTAAACACAGAAAATACTTTATAGAACGTCCATTCAATTTCAATGTTCTTTTAAAAGAATTTTTAGCAACAAGCAAAAGTATTCATTGCTCAAATGAAGAATGTAATCAAAGTTTTACACAAGAACAACTTCCGTTATTAGAATTTTCCGAATTCAAATGCAATAAATGTAGACATCAAGTTATTATTGAGCCAATTTCTAAAGAAATAAGCGAAGAATTACAAAAAATTGAAAAAAACAATCTATTAAACACTTCCGACATTGAAATAGTAAGTGAACTTTCAAAAATTGATAATGCCGTACAAGCTAAGGAAATTGCGGAAGAATTAGACATATCTTCTCAATCAATAGCTCAACGAAGTAGGAAATTAGATTTACAAAAGGGTTTAATAAAAAGACACAATACAACACCTAAAACTTATGAATTAACAGAACTTGCTAAGAAAATTTATAACTCTAAAAAATAATGGACAGCCGCTAACAAGGTATTGCCAAAAGCGGTACTTACAGGACGGCTTCGATTGGACCTTTTTGTAAGGTTAAACTTTTGAGTGACCGCCAGTCTGGATCTCCGAAATCTACCTCTACGCCAAACCCCGATCGGGAACCCCTCACTCCTCCCCGGTAGCCTCCGGCTCCTCCTCTTCTTCCAACAGCTCTATAAGGACCATTACCGCCGTGACGGTACCGCTTAAATCCGACATGCTTTCCGGCGGGTAAAAATTGATATAGTGCAGCAGCAGCCGGCGAAGGCCGCTGCTAATCTGCCGCGCCTGGTAGGGCGCTATCCACCGGCGCAGCAGCTTTTGTTGCTTTGATCTTTTCATAAAACATTGTCTTTTAACTGTCCGGCGGTGACATAGCCGGGGATGACGGTGATGGTGATGTGCTGGTACCGGTGCTTTATGCGGATGTATTGCCCGGGTCTGAACCCGCTGTCCTGCAGCCAGCGGCCGCAGAGCCGGATATCGGGAAATATGGCGCAGTGGCCGGTCTGCCGCTCAAAGAAGCGCCTGCATATCCGCATTTTTCTTATCTTAGCGGTACCGGCGGCGGGTGGTGTGTGGGTATCAGGTTGCATAGGTAATGTGTTTTTAATGATACTGCAAAGCACGGCTTATGCAGGGGCATATACCAGTCAGTCCGGGAATAATTTAGCCGCTGCGGGCGGATATTTTACCGGTAATTTATTCTGCCCGGCGATTAGATAATTTTAAATCAAATTTGTTAAATTTGCCATTATGACGAACACTATTGCTATGGAACATAAAAAGATACACGAAGGACGCAATGTAAAACGGTTCCGCGAGATGTTGGGCATCAAGCAGGAGGCGCTGGCCTATGAGCTGGGCGACGACTGGAACCAGAAAAAGATCTCCCTGCTGGAAACCAAAGAAACTATTGACCTGCCGCTGCTCCGGCAGATATCAGACGCTTTAAAGATACCCGTAGAAGCCTTCCAGAATTTTGATGAGGAACAGGCGATTAATATTATTGCAAGTACATTCAATGATAGTGCAACAGGCGTAATTGTTAACAACTATAATCCCGTTGAAAAAATTATCCATCTACACGAAGAAAAGATTGCCTTGTACGAAAGGATGCTGAAAGAGAAAGATGAGATGATGACGCGATTGGAAAAGTTGATAGAAAGGAAGTAACAGCACAGTCAGTAATATACTTAATATAAAAGGACGTACCGCTGTCGCGGTACGTCCTTTGCTTGGTATAGCTGTCATTTCCCGGAAGTAATAAATTCCGTATAAATACGTATTTTATTTTTTAAGAATATTTTATAGGTTTGTGAGGCTGATTGTAAATATTTATAAGCGTTTAAAGTTGCGCTTATTTACAAGTTAGCGGTCAGCTAAAAAAAACGACACAGTAAGAAAAGAAACAATTGACAAATGAGAATTTTAGCAGAGACAGAACGATTAATTTTAAGAGAATTAGAATACACGGACGAGAATGACTTATTCGAAATGGACTCTGACCCAGAAGTTCATCTGTTTATTGAAAATAATCCTGTAAAATCAATTGACGAAATAACAAAAGTGATTGAAATGCTTAAAAAGCAATACAAGGAAAATGGAATTGCTCGTTGGGCTGTAATTGACAAATTAACAAACGAATGTATTGGTTGGTCAGGACTAAAATATTTTAACCAACCATTAAATAAACACAACAATTTTTACGAACTAGGTTA
The DNA here is from genome assembly GCA_037190225.1 of Edaphocola sp. Lineage (GTDB taxonomy): Bacteria > Bacteroidota > Bacteroidia > Chitinophagales > Chitinophagaceae > MKSF01. The sequence goes on from JBBCJL010000012.1 coordinate 59,451, forward strand.
TAGGTTTAAGAAAAAACATTGGGGGAAAGGTTTTGCTACAGAATCTTCAATCGCAATTTTGGACTATGGATTTGCAAACTTAAATGTTGATAAAATTTTTGCTATAACTGATCCGAAAAATGTAAATTCAAAAAAGGTGTTGACTAAATTGGGTTTTGATTTTCAAGAAACTTTTGACTATGAAGGCGACCCAACAGATTGGTTTGAATTGAAAAAGACAACTTGGGAAAATAAAAAGCCGAACCGCTAACAGCAGTTTGGGAAAATGGCGGGTTAAGTGCTAAATTCAACGGCAGTTCTTCGATTGAACTTTTGTGCAAAACTGAACATTAGTGCTTCGATTTCCGCCACTTCGCCAAGCTGCAAACCGTTATCTGCAAGCCGTCTAAATGTATCGTCCTAAAATAGGTTGACTAAAAATTAAACAAAAAACAGTATCTGATAGCTCTTAAAAATGAAAAAAAGAATTTTAATTTTTACACTAATCCTAATAGCGATCCAAGGGTTCTCACAAGTCAAAACGGCTTCCAACAACCCAGAATACCTCCCCGCAACAGATACGTCAAAAACAAACAAAAGTTTGAAGAATGTAAGCACAAGCGAATTAAGAGCATTTGAAATAAAAACATCCAACCCTCTGTATTACCTGCTTGGAAAAGAAGTGTTTGGAAAAGAAGCTTTTGACTTCACAAGTTCTTTAGGCATTGCGGAAGGGGAATCTTTTCAAGATATCCGGCATCTTCAATATTTCGCTTCAGGAGTAGAAATAGTTTACAATGTAAAGGATGAAAAAATAACGTCTATATTTCTTCTTGCTCCGAATTACAATAATTGGTACGAACCTTACACAGGCAAATTACCCTTCGGATTAAATTGGAATATGACCAAAAGTGAAGTAGAGCATATAATCGGATACGGCACCGAACGTCAACTAATGAGTGATATCTTTTACCAATATAAACATCATAAAATTGAGATAGCTTATTTTAAAGGCAGTGAAAATCCAAAAATGGAATCCATTCAAATTCGGGATTTTGAAGAATAATTTAAAAAAAGAATTTCGATGAAGTTAAAATACATCCAAATATTATTAGCTGTCTGGATTATGGGTACTTACAGCTCAATATTATTTTAAATATCCTTTTCCTTTAGCCCAATTTGTATAAAAGTTTACTATCAGAGTATCAGGTGCATATGTAATGTCAGTGGGGGGATTCTCACCAGATAGTCGCTTCATTGCATTCATCTTCGCTTCATATACGCTTTTCCCTTTATAATCAAGCATAAAAGTTTCTCTTCCATCAAATGGTTCATTCATTATTTCAGGGATATACTGCACATCTCCTGATTGTATTAAATAGTATCCGATAATCATACTATCTACATTGTCTGAACCAATATAAGCCATAATATTTTTCTCTGTACAGGATAAAAACAAAATACTACAAACAAATAAACAAACAACTTTTTTCATATAATTATCTAAAATTAAGATCAACAGTTATAACTTTGATACACTTGCTCACCGGTAACTGAACCAGGGGCAGTTTTTTGCCCTTAAAACAGAACGGGACAGGTCATAACCTATCCCGCCTCACTTTCCAAAATAAAATATCAATTTTGATAATCAATATTTTAAGTGCAATTTTATAAGCTACCAACTCCTTTGATACATTACCCACACTCCATCTCACTTAATTTCAAATCAATATCTTTCCAATTCAAAGCTGATCTGATCCATTTCAAAAACTCTTTCTAGTCCTAAATCATCATCTGTGACCAGAACATATTTAAATTCTGGTTCTAATATATAAAATCCATTTTTAAATCCTGTAATTTTTTCAAAGGTCATATTACTAATTTTCACTCGTTGATTATTTAATATATCAAGAATTTCATTTCCATTTATTGACTTGATATTTACTTTAAAGTTAGGTAATACTTCGGGGGCAGTAATTCTACTACTTCTCCCATTATAATCTGCTCCTTCACCGTACACTTCCAAATAATTATTTACATAAAGTACTTTTCTTTCAACGAGCAATTCCCAATTAGCTTGTAACCAATCATTAATTGAATCTTCGTTCGTTGTATAATCTCTGTTAATTAGCAACGGAGATACTATTGACCAACTACTATTTAAAAAATCAACAAATATTCTAATTGCTTTATCTATTTCCATAATTGATTACTTGAAAAGATTTAAGAAATTAATTTCACCTTCTGTCGGAGTTCTTTTATAACCTTTAGAACCTGGTAAGAACTTATCAAATTTAATTTTCTGTAAAGTTCCTGCTGGTGCACTGGGATGGGGGTTAGGTATCCATTCCTTTACACGCGCTGCATTAACATCAATTTTACTACCATCCTTAAATATTACCATTTCTTCCCATACGGGTTGTAGTTTTACCACTTCTTTTCCGAATATTTTCATTCCTTCCCTAGCAACTTGAGCTGCCGCTTTTATCGCTTTCAGGCCTTTTACGCCACCTAAATATTCTAATCCTCCTGCTCCACCATATTGAAATCTTTCAAACTCACCATTTTCATCATAATATGCTTTACCTATATTCTGACTTACCAATATATTAAATATACTATAGGGTTCAATACGCTTAGGGTATCCGTTAGAATGTTCAAAATGAAGATCACTAAGATAAGAGGAAATAGGAACTATATAAGTCTTTTTCTTATCTACTAAAGTCACGCCTTCTAAAACATCACCATCCTCATCCGAAATAGCTGTTTCTGTTCTTGACTCATAATACGCTACATAGATATAGGTATCATCACCTCCGAAATCCAGCTGATAGCTACTGATAACTTTCCTGTTCAATGCCTCTTCAAAAAATGCCAATACATTGAAGTATAATGTCCTTGCCTGCCGATAAGTTCCTCCACCACCTCCTCCGGCTTCCATTAGCAGCGTATTAAGGCCATACATACCATTAAAATTGCCATTCCTGAAACTTGCCAAATATGCCCGGAGCGTAACAGCATCCATTCCCCCATAATCTACTATAGCATCACCTGTTACCGGATCCGCATATTTGGTTTTCTCCCCATTAGGATCTATCATCATCCCCGGGCTGTTGCCCATAGCTGCATAGGGACTGAACACCTGCTGACCACCGCTGTACGCCAAAGGATCAATTTATTAAGAACTTCTATAACCACAAATATAACTACCTGTTCGCATTAACCACCAACTCCTTTGATACACTTGCTCTCCGGCAACTGAACCAGGGGCAGTTTTTTGCCCTTAAAACACGGCGGGATAGGTCATAACCTATCCCGCCCCGCTTTCTAAAATAAAATATCACTTTTGATAATCAATAATTTATAATTGAAATTACTGCCTACCAACTCCTTTGATACACTACCTAATTATTTGTTTTGGTAAGTTACTATTTACGATTGATTTTCTGTTTACTAATCCTTCCGCTTAAACACAATTAACCCTTTTCAAATACAAATCTGATTATTTCGAAAGAATCTTTCAATTCTGGCACATTTAAAGCCTCTATCTTTAATCTAATTTCCTGAGGCAAAGACAGGCTATCTTTTAATACGAAAGTTGCCCAAAGTCTATTATTACTAGAACCATAATATCCTCCATATTTTCTTTCAAAATACACATTAGAATCAAGTTCTGACATTCTAACATTCATTAGAATGTCATCAAATGACAAGTCATATAAATTATTTATTTTCACATAAAGACCTCTATTATCTAAAATTGTTTTAGGACTAAAGTTGTTATTATACCATATTTTTTCTACCCAAATGTCTCCTAAATCAATTTTACTAGTGGGTTCCTTTTTATAAATATATTTCCCTAAATAAGTTTTATTTTCTTTCGCGTTTCTAATTGAGTGAGAAAATTGAGTATCTGTCGTATTATAATTGCAACTTTCTCCCATTACTACGCAACAGAATATAATCAACCTAAATACATTATCTTTTAATTTCATGATATTTTCCTTTTCTTTCATTAACTAAACCTAAAAATATTCGATTAGGTTGTATACCTATGATACTAGAGGGATTTATTTCTGTCATGCCTCCTTTATACAATCCATCTATTACACTTCTCATACAATTATAATCAATAAGTAGATAATAGGTTCTCGCTGATTTATGTGCCTTTTCTAATACCAGTTGGGCAGTAGTAACATCAGTATTATATACAATAGCATCTTTATATCTTTTTCCCTCTTTTGAGTTATAGAACTCTGACAAAGTAGAATAAGAAGCAAAAGTTACATCTGAAAATCCAGATACACCTGAAGATCCACCACCATTTTTAGATACAAATCTGTACCCTTTCTCTGAATTACCAACTAAAATAGCAGTATGCCCCATATGTATAGCACCACTCGGGTCATTGACAACAATTACCTCATAATTACCTTGACCTACTTTATCATAGCTTGTTCCAAAAGGCCTATCATTATCTCTTCCCTCTCCCGTATCCTCCTCACTTTCTTTTACAACCGTTCCAATCGGATCAATAGAATTCTGAGCATAGCTATTACTGCCTTGATTCTCCGAACGGTCAAACAACGATACCATACTACTAAACAGCGATACTACACCCCTGCCTAAACTCTGAGCCATACGGCCACCACCGCCGCCACTGTTCATACCCAACAATCGTAAAAACCCTACTTTACCATTTTTGGAAACTCCCGAAGCCAAAGAAGATTCCATTACATCGGTAAAATCTTCTCCGCTCAATTCATTAGGGTCCCGCTGCGTAGCTTTTTCAAACATCTCTCCATTAGGATCTATCATCATCCCCGGGCTATTGTCCATAGCTGCATAGGGACTGAACACCTGCTGGCCACCGCTGTAAGCCAAAGGATCAATGCTTAGAATTGCTATTCGTATTAAATCCACCAACTCCTTTGATACACTTGCTCCCCGGTAACAGCACCAGGGGCGGTTTTTTCCCCTTAAAACAGAACGGGACAGGTCATAACCTATCCCGCCTCACTTTCCAAAATAAAATATCAATTTTGATAATCAATAGTTTAAATTTAGTATTATGAATCACCAATTCCTTTGATACATTACCCATACCACTATAAGTACATATAAATCAAAACCTTAATTAATAATAACATCACGCCTAATAAAAGAACTGAAGATAAAATTATTTGCACAGGATCTACTTTTAATTTATACTTCTTTTTTAAAAAAATTGACAAATAATCAATAATAAAGTCAAACATCATTTAACGTTTTTAAGCTCTTTTAAACCCTGACTTAATCCTTCGGAATATTGTTTTTGCTTAAAATTTGGGATAAATATACTATCAACAATATGTTGCAAAAAAGCATCTGAATATTTTTCCTTTGCAACCTCATTTGTCCTAATCATAACTTCTCTATCAATTTCAAACAAGCATATTAAAACAATTCCAGGAGTACTACCCGAGTCAATATCATAATAATAAGTTTCTCGCAAACCTAGCAAAAAGTTAGTATATTCCTCTATATTAATAAAAGGTATGGAAGTGGAATCTAAAACAATTTTAATTTCAAAATCACTTTTACTGTTTCTAATATTCTGTAACTCCTTTTTCAGAGAAAAGTACTCAAAGGAATCAATTAAAGCATTATTGAAATATATATCATCTACCAATAATGAATTATTTATTTCATTCATATGAATTCGCCATTCTTGTGATTTATTAGAAGAACACGAACAAAATAATAGTAGAATTAAATAAGAAAATTTAAAACGCATGTTATTGAATTTATTTCTAAAATTTGCCATTAGCACCACCTCCACCAAAACCTCTTCCATAACTTTTTGGATTCCTCCAATCATCACCATATTTATCCGCTAACTTATTTTCTAACTGATGAATTTTAAGACTATAGTAAATAGCTTGGGTAGCCAAGCCCCCACTAATTACCCCTGCAGCAATTCGAACTTCAGTTACACTTGAAGTCAACATTATTCCTAATACTGTTAAGGAACTTTTCAAATCACTAATTATTTCATCTTTATTAATCTTATAGATATCAACATTACAACACTCCTGCCAGCTCTTAATAACAGTTGTAACAACCTCTTCAATCTGACCTTTTGTAGTTAAAACTGACAAAGTCTCTATTTTAATAGTAGTTTCTACTGCCATTTTATCATATTCCATCATTTTAATATATAGAGGGTCATCTTTAGGATTTCCTGTAATTGTATGCTCCTTATCTTTATCTTCCAAAACACTATTTGGTTCTGTACTTTCTACAATGGTTCCAATAGGATCAATAGAATTCTGAGCGTAGCTATTGCTGCCCTGATTCTCCGAACGGTCAAACAACGATACCATACTACTAAACAGCGATACTACACCCCTGCCTAAACTCTGAGCTATACGGCCACCACCGCCGCCACTGTTCATACCCAACAATCGTAAAAACCCTACTTTACCATTTTTGGAAGCTCCCGAAGCCAAAGAGGATTCCATTACATTGGTAAAATCTTCTCCGCTCAATTCATTAGGGTCCCGCTGCGTAGCTTTTTCAAACATCTCCCCATTAGGATCTATCATCATCCCCGGACTATTGCCCATAGCCGCATAAGGACTGAACACCTGCTGACCACCACTGTAGGCTAGCGGGTCAATGCCCAGGAACCTGCCCAGCTGAGGGTCATACTGCCGTGCGTGGAAATCCATCCAGCGCAGCTCATTATCCTCGATATACTCATTGCCCTGGTAACGGTGACGGTTCTCCTGATGATCCACATCACGGCTCCCCAGCGCCTTAACAGGCAGACCGTGGGGATAATAGTGCGTTTCCTCC
>JBBCJL010000013.1:0-171802 GCA_037190225.1 Edaphocola sp.
ATAATACAAACCACTTTCCTCATCTCTTTCTTTACCGGTGTATCGGTATCTCTTTAGCGAAACCTCCGTCCCACTTCTGCCACTCTTTAAAACCGGTGCTGCCGTAAGGATAGTATTCCTCATAGCTGATAATTGCTCCTGCAGCATCCAATTCTAAGGTGGCTGATTGCAGATGATTGCTGTACCGGTAGCGTAATTGTTGCTCATCAGGGTCACCCAAGGCATCCAAGAGCGTATCTATCAATACTATCCTGTTTGTATCATCACTAATATGTAATGTTTCTCTTTCTACTTCTATTGTCAATGAGCTACTATCAAATTTATGGTAAATTTACCATTCGCCAATGTATTTCATCATTTCCGTTTTGTCCGCTGAGGTATTAACTATCGTCTTTTTTACTCTTTAACCCATATTCTGGAGCTGATTGGCTAAAGCATTAATTTGTGCCTGTGCCGAATCAGGAAATTATCCGTTACGAATTATCGGAACAACCTGTTTTAACCAAGTGACAATGATATTGAAAAATGCATTTAAGAAGATACCGCATAACACGATTCTGCACTCCGGCCAGCACTGTCAATATAAATATCAGCAATTATTAAGCAGAAAAGGAATCGTGCAGAGTATGTCGAGGAAGGTAAATGGCTTGGATAATGCCATTATTAAAAACTTTTTCGGAGCACTGAAATCAGCACTATTTTACACACAGAAGTTCAAATCAACAGAACAACTCAAACAGCAGATGCAGGATTATATCAATTATTATAACAACGAAAGAATAATACCGAATCTAAACAAAAATGAGCCCGATAAAATACCGAACTCATTTATACCATAATTTATATGCTTATACCTTTTCAGATTTCCCTTCAAAGGTAGAGTAAAAATAAGGGGTTAGGGCCGCGAATTCGGCGCTGCAGGTATCCACCATCTTATAGATACGGGTCACACCGTTGGCTTTCCTGTAATCATATACCTGCTCGGGTGTACAGTCCTTTAATACGGTTGCGATCTGCTCATCCGAAAAGCCCATTTTTTTACATTCCAGCATAAATTCAGGCTGGATGTCATTTAAATTACCGATCGCTTTTAATTGCTGCTCCACCTTGATAATATCCTGTATCTGGTAAAGGAACCAGCGGTCGATATGCGTGAGCTCTCTCAGTGTCTTAATGGAGATGCCCGCTTCCAGCGCTTCTTTCAGGCGGAAGATCCTGTCCCAGGTAGGGCGCTTCAGGTATTCCATCAATTCTTCAGGGCGCATTTTGCTCCTGGATATGGAAGTAAGGCCTGTTGCATTGTTTTCCAGCGACTGGCAGGCTTTCTGTAAAGCCTCGGGGAAGCTGCGGCCGATCGCCATGACCTCTCCCACGGATTTCATCTGCAGTCCCAATGTATCATCCGCACCCTTGAATTTATCGAAGTTCCACCTGGGCATTTTTACAATCACATAATCCAGCGCCGGCTCAAAGTAAGCTGAGGTGGTCTGCGTGATCTGGTTCTGCAGCTCATCCAGGTTATAGCCGATAGCCAGCTTGGCGGCTATCTTGGCGATAGGATAGCCTGTGGCTTTGGATGCCAGCGCGGAAGATCGGCTCACGCGCGGATTGATCTCTATCGCGATGATCTCTTCCGTCTCAGGATTGAGCGCGAACTGCACATTACAGCCACCGGCAAAGTTCCCGAGGCTGCGCATCATATCTATAGCGGTATTACGCATTAATTGAAAAGCCGTATCGCTCAGCGTCATCGCAGGCGCTACCGTAATGGAATCTCCTGTATGGATGCCCATAGGATCAAAGTTTTCCACCGTACAGATAATGACCACGTTATCAGCGCTGTCCCTGAGCAGCTCCAGCTCGAATTCTTTCCATCCCAGTACGGCTTTTTCCACCAGCACCTCATGGATAGGCGATGCGTTCAGACCCGCGTTCAGCGCTGCCTCCAGCTCATCCTTGGATTTTACAAATCCGCCTCCGGAACCTCCCAGGGTAAAAGAAGGGCGGATCACCAGCGGGATGCCGATCTCCTGTGCGATCTCCTTACCTTCCAGGAGCGAATTGGCCACACGTGCAGGCGCTACGGGAATACCCATTTCTATCATCCATTCACGGAAAAGATCCCTGTCCTCAGCCTTATCAATGGCTTTGATATCCACACCTATCAGGCGTACATTGAATTTTTCCCAGATGCCCAGCTCTTCCACTTCCTTGCAAAGATTCAGTGCTGTCTGGCCACCCATAGTAGGCAGCACGGCGTCTACCTGCACTTCTTCCAGTATGCGCTCTATACTTTCGGGTGTAAGCGGTAAAAGGTACACATTATCAGCGACCAGCTTATCCGTCATGATAGTGGCCGGGTTACTGTTGATAAGCGTCACTTTGATCCCTTCTTCACGCAGGCTCCTTGCGGCCTGGGAACCGGAATAGTCAAATTCGCACGCCTGGCCTATAACGATAGGACCTGAACCGATGATAAGCACAGATTTAATGGAAGTATCTAATGGCATTGTTTAAATATAAAGATATGAGGTGATTATACTAACCGGCAAAATTAGGTATTTTTTTAAGTGAAGGAAGCATTTTATGCCTATTTTCTCAAAATTATAGCCGGCAAAATAGGGCAAATGATCACGGCCTGCAGGTCATACATCTAAAAGGAGCAATTCTCTTAAATTATATTGAAGATTAATATGATAAGAATTTTAAATACAAGTCCGGGCATAAGGTAAAAGCACCGCTTTTATTTTACAGCAAGGCTTTTTTCAGCTGCCGGGTATAATCATGCTGCGGATATTGCAGCACCTGCTCGGCATTGCCGGCTTCCACTATCCTGCCTTCTTTCATCACCACGATCTCATCACAGAACACCTCGGCAATCTTCAGGTCATGTGTTATAAAAAGATAGGTCAGGTGATCCTCCTGCTGTATAGCTTTCAGCAAATTCAGTATCTGGTATTGCATCTTCGTATCCAGGGCCGCTATGCTCTCATCACAGATAATGAACTCAGGCTCTACAACAAGCGCGCGTGCAATGCACAGCCTTTGCTTCTGCCCGCCTGAAAATTCATGAGGATATTTCTTCAGGGCCTGTTCCGTCAGGCCTACTTTGTCCAGGAGCTTTCTGATATATTCCTGTCTTTCCCCACCGTTTTTACCGATATGATGCACATGCATCACCTCCGTAAGCATATCGCCCACATTCATTCTCGGGGACAGGGAAGCGTGGGGATCCTGGAAGATCATCTGCATCCCTTTCCGGATGCTGCGCCATCCTTTAGGTGACAGAGTGGTCAGATCCAGTCCCTTAAAGAAGATATTACCTGCCGCCGCCGGAACGATGCCCATAATACATTTGGAAACGGTACTTTTTCCGCTGCCCGAACCGCCAACGATCCCCAGGGTCTTGCCTTTAGCGATGCTGAAAGATACATTATCCACCGCCCTGAGGATATGCCTGGGTGTCCCAAGCCAGTTCTTCTGCAGGCCGAAAGTAACATCCAGGTTTTGAACCCGCAGCAAAGCACCTTCCGGGGTCCCGGGAAGCGCATGCTCATCCAGTACAAAAACTTTCCTGTACTCTGACAGGCTGCTGCCGGCTATCCTGCCCTTTTCCAGGATGCACACCTCATCCGCTATCCATTCCGCTACGCTCAGGTCATGGGTAATGAACAACAGGGCCAGCTCATATTCCTGCTGCAGGGACTTCAGCAGCTGTAAGATCTCCAGCTGCACCAGCACGTCCAGCGCCGTGGTAGGCTCATCGGCGATAAGCAGCCTGGGCTTGTTGCTCAGGGCCATAGCGATCATGATCCTTTGCTTCTGACCGCCGGATAATTCGTGCGGGTATTTATGGAATAATTGTAAGGGATCGGGGAGCAATACTTTTTCCATCCAGCTGACCGCCCGGGCTTTGGCCGTCTTATGGGAAATACCCGGACGGTGCGCCCTGATACCTTCCACCAGCTGCTCACCGCAGGTCATCAAAGGATTCAGCGCGCTCATAGGTTCCTGGAAGATCATAGCGATCTCTTTCCCCCTGACGGACCGCCAATCCGTACTGCTGTTCAATTCCCTTCCTCCGAGCCTTATACTGCCCGATGTCCTGGCATTCCCCGGTAAAAGGCCCATAATGGCCAGCGAGGTCACGGATTTGCCGGACCCGGAAGCGCCCAGCAGAGCCAGGCTCCTGCCCTTTTCTATGCTGAAGCTGACTTCCTGCAGCGCCATATCATCCGCATCACCTGTAAAGCTTACGGTAAGGTCACGGACTTCCAATATGGGTAGCTTGTTTGTCATCTGCAGTGCAAATTATGGTACCAGTGGCGGTACTGATACTGCAAATGTATTCAACAAATCCATTCGCTGTATCAGTTTTGTATCTTTCGGTCCTTCAATTATTCCACATAGCTAATAATAGTATTTTATTAAATAAATTTATTTAAAAAGAAGCTATTACTATTAGGAGTGTTAATATGCTGATAACTTTTTTAAAATTCATTTTTTAAATTGAAATCTACATACAGGTACACCGGATATTCACATGCCGGAATGCTTGGGAACCCTTTATGTTTAGGGTGTTTTAAGTGCTTATTCACATATATTCCCATGTGGTGGAATAACCCGGATGTCTAAAGAAAATCGTGTAGAATTCTTAATGTAAAATTAATATTTTGCTAAGAACAACTTTTTGTGAAGAGATGCTTCCCGGAATTTTATCAAGATCTTACCGGGTTATTATCCTGAATGCACAACCTATCCACACATTTAAACACCTGTTCGTGCAAAACCTGGGAATATTTTAGCGCATTTCACAGGCTTTATAGAAGAGGTGATACTTTTATCATATCCCGGGATAAGTATGTATATAAGGTGTGAATACCTGTGGATACTGTGTGGATTGTCAGTGTTACCTTAATTTGAACAGCTGTGCTATTTTCCTGAAGATCCATTGCAGCACAAATAACAGGCCTACCAGGAAGATAGCGTAATAAAATAGTTTAATGATGTGGAATACGATCATAGCTGTTATTGTGAATAAGTGGAAGAGAATGTGTATATCCGGGATAAATTGGTCTTACCGGGCAGATTTGTTTGGGAGTAATCCAGTTTTACCACTCTGCTTCGTATTTATGTGCATTTTGCTCTATTTGTGCCTGTGCAAAACTTTCAATTATTTCCTTATTGCTGATATTTTTAAAATCATAAGCATTGTATTGATACAGGGTATTATTTTTAAGGTTGATCGTCACATTACCATGCCTGATCAGGAAGTTCTTCACTTCACTCCATGCTATAAGCTTTTTGTTAAGTCTTCTCAGCTCTATCCCTTTCTCAGAAACCATAATGTATTCCGGTTTATGTGCGTTCAATTCCAGGTAATAGGTGGTAGCCACGGTTATGATCCCTATAACAGCATATATGAATGGCATCCACCATTGAAAGGAAAGGCATACGCCTGCCAGGATGCCGAAGCCTGCCAGTTCCGCTATCCGGAGCAGACCATTCTTCTTCTTATCAGCCAGTGCTTTATTGAATGCAATAGTTATACAAACAATGACGATACCAAACACTATGAATCCGATGGACACATTATTAAGTATATCGGCCAGATGTGATTTAATATTTTCCGGGATAACGAGTGTTATGGCGCCGATAAGGACAAACATAAAGCCTGAGATCAGGTGCATAGAGGTCATATGTTTTTTCTTGATCCTTGTTCTTATTATGGGTACCTGGTAAGCAGCAGACATAATTCTAAATGATTTTGGCAAAAGTAATCATTATATAATTACCTGCCTTAGGAATAGTGATCAAATTGGTCATCTTAAAATGTTTCACGTGAAACATTTTACCAGGAATAGTCAGTGAATTTTACACCTCTGTTTCCCGGAATAATGATATTATAGTTTCTATAGCTACTTCTATAAAATAAGCCTGATTCAATTAATGTTTCACGTGAAACATTAATTACGATGTTGTATATTTATTATCTGATAGTCGTTTTATGTTGCCCAGGATCATTCATTATATTTCTATCTTATTGCTGCTTATCAATGGTGTGGGCGCTTTGGTAGCAGGCTATGCTTTTATGAAGCAGCCCGATGGCAGCCTCCTTGGTATGTCTGTAGACTGGCTGCAGTATAGTCCTTTCAGGGATTACTTTGTACCGGGTATTATTTTATTTATCTGTAACGGTATATTTAGCATCATAACGCTGACCGCTTATATATTAAGGTACAGGTATGCGCTTTTTCTTATAATGGTGCAGGGTCTTGTGCTGCTTATCTGGATAATTGTACAGGTATATTTGCTGAGGACGTTTCAGCTATTACACCTTTTCTTTGGTATGACAGGATTGTTCTTTTTAGTAAGCGGCTATACCCGGTCAAAAAATAGGTCCTTATAATATTATATCTTCCGGGTTAGGACTGTTAATTTATCAATATCCTGTGTTATAATAGAGTTGTGAGCTATAGGGTCTCCTTCTTGGGAGGCTGTTAATCTGCTTCCGGAGTTTAACCTTGTATTGGTACTCCTGCTTACTATATATTACTTTATATATTGTAACTTTGCTGTCTCTTTTAAATTGAAGTGTACTTATTATGTTTTTAGAACAATATGATGTTATAGTTGTAGGTGGCGGACATGCCGGATGTGAAGCAGCGGCAGCAGCAGCTAATATGGGCAGCAAGACCATGCTCATCACTATGAACCTGCTTACCCTGGCCCAGATGAGCTGTAATCCTGCTATGGGTGGAATAGGAAAGGGCCAGATCGTCCGGGAAATAGATGCCCTGGGTGGATATAGCGGTATTGTTTCTGATAAAAGCATGATACAATTCAGGATGCTCAATAAGTCCAAGGGCCCTGCCATGTGGAGCCCCCGTTGCCAGTCTGACCGTATGCTGTTTGCAGCTACCTGGAGAGAGATGCTGGAACAGACACCTAACCTTCATTTTTTCCAGGACAGTGTGACAGGATTGATTGTTTCACGTGGAACAGTGGAAGGTGTTGTAACAGCCATGGGCCAGAAAATATATGCAAAAGCTGTAGTGCTTACCAATGGAACTTTCTTAAATGGTGTTATCCACGTGGGCGAAAAGCAATTCGGCGGTGGCAGGATGGGTGAAAAAGGCGCTACCGGTATCACGGAGCAATTAGTTTCCTTAGGATTTGAAAGCGATCGTTTAAAGACAGGCACACCGCCACGTATAGACGGCAGGAGCCTGGATTACTCAAAAATGGAAATACAGGAGGGCGATCTTGATGAAGTCGTGGGCTTTTCCTATATGCCTGGTACGCTTCCCGATTTTAAGAACGCCTCCTTTATAGATAATACCCGGGTGAAGAACAGGATCCACGGAAAGCAGAGGCATTGCTGGATCACCTATACTTCACCTGAGGTACATGATATCCTCAGGACAGGATTTGACCGTTCCCCGATGTTCCAGGGCAGGATACAGGGAAGCGGTCCCAGGTATTGTCCCAGCATAGAAGATAAGATCAACCGCTTTGCCGATAAGGACAGGCACCAGCTATTTGTAGAGCCGGAAGGATGGAATACTGTAGAGATCTATGTGAACGGGTTCAGTACTTCCCTGCCGGAAGAGGTGCAGGTAAAAGCTATCAGGAAAGTGCCCGGCTTTGAGAACGCTATTTTCTTCCGTCCCGGCTACGCTATTGAATATGACTACTTCCCCCCTACCCAGTTGCAATATACTTTGGAGACCAAGCTGATCAAAAACCTGTTCTTCGCAGGGCAGATCAACGGGACTACAGGATATGAGGAAGCCGCGGGACAGGGACTGGTGGCAGGCATCAATGCGCATAATAATGTTCATGGCCATGCTTCTTTTGTATTGAAAAGAGATGAGGCGTATATCGGTGTGCTGATAGATGACCTCATCAACAAAGGCACGGATGAGCCATACCGGATGTTCACATCCCGTGCCGAGTACCGTACCTTACTGCGGCAGGATAACGCGGATATGAGGCTGACGGAAAGAAGCTATGAAATGGGACTTGCATCCAGGGAACGTTATGAGCTATTGCAGGAAAAAAAGAAGCACATTGCCCGGATAGATGAAATTTTAAATACCACTATGGTAGAACCAGAAGAAGTGAATGAATTTCTTGAAAAAATAGGCTCTGCACCCTTAAAAGAGCGCCAAAAACTATCAAAATTGCTCCTAAGGCCAAATATAGCGCTTAAAAATCTGCTGCCCTACCTCCCATCGGTACAGCAAAATCTGGAGGCCTTCGATCCGCTGGAAATGGAGCAGTCTGAGATACATTGCAAGTACAAGGCATACATGGATAAGGAAGTGGAAATGGTTGGAAAAATGAAGGCGATGGAAGAGCTGATCATACCTGAAAGCTTCAGCTATGAAAAGCTTACCGCTTTGTCTATTGAGGCACGACAGAAATTAAATAAGATCCGTCCCCGGACACTCGGACAGGCCAGCCGCATCTCCGGGGTCAATCCAAGCGATATCCAGATACTGATGATCTTTATGGGAAGATAGATCCCGTTACTGGATCCACTCTTGAGTAAAAGGAGGATTTTTCTTTTCCGGGTATGGAAGATGTCGATTACCTGCCAAATCTTTTTACGCT
This sequence comes from Edaphocola sp., assembly GCA_037190225.1. Lineage (GTDB taxonomy): Bacteria > Bacteroidota > Bacteroidia > Chitinophagales > Chitinophagaceae > MKSF01. The sequence continues at coordinate 8,620 of JBBCJL010000013.1, forward strand.
GGTGGTCTGGAAAAAATCCGGTTCCAGGTCTAAGGTATAATGTATGCTTTTAGAGGTTTCCCATATCCCCACCATTATGCCATGGTTCCTGGCTCTTTCCATAATATCCTCATTGGCTTCCGTGTCCGGCAGTACAACACCATCCAGCTCATTATCAATGGCGAGCTCCAGGCCCTCAGAGGCGTTGTTGCTTACCAGCAGAACGGGGATCTGCTCATTGACGGCTTTAAGCATACGGGCATAATAGGGAGAGGAGCTTTCCAGCATGATATTCCGGTGCTTTGTATATAGATCCCTGAGGGCATTTATATAAGCATTCATATAAGCATCAGCTTCCTCATCGCTTGGAATAAATATCTTTATATCCAGTGACAGCAGGGCGCCCGGTGGATAGATCTCTGTTATTTCATCCAGGCTGATAAGGGAGTAAGACCTGAATCTATGATTATTATACCTGCATTGCTCCTGTAATTCTTCCCATGTATAATCATAGATACGCCCGGTCATATTGGTTGTTCCTTCCAGATTTTCTGTATGAAAGGCTGCCAGCTGAGCGTCCTTCGTAAGCTGTACATCGACCTCCACCCCATCCAGGTTATATAGTAAGGCCTCCATATAGGACGCTCTGCTGTTCATAGGGTACATATGGGAATTGCCCATACCGCCCTTTCCCAGGATCTTTATTAAAGGGGGAAATTCCGGCTTTTTACAGCCTGAAAATCCGGCTAGAAGCATAAAAAGACCTATAAAGCCATATTTTCTCCGGATGCTTACCATTTAAAATTAATTTTCAGACCGACCCAATGCTGTATGCTGCGGTAGGCTATTAAAACATAATACAGCTGGAATTGCCATCTCTTATTAAGGTCAAAGCTATACCCGGCATTATTATTCCAGCGTATTTCGTGATGCCTGCGGGCTTTAAATTCCCGTTCGGCATCTATATAGCTGTTCCACATCAGGCCGCTGGCTATGAACAGGCTGTGCCTGGAATGTAATGAAAAGGATACTTTTTGCAATACCGGTACCGCTATATCAGGGTTAAGCTTATGATTAAAATCCCTGAGCTTATAAGTACCTGCCCCGATAACGGTATGCCACCGGATATTTTTAGCTTTCAACAACTTTCTTTCGTACCCTATGGCGCCGTAGCCTGTATTCCCCAAAACTTCAAGATATACACTATTATTCTGTGAAAAGCATACTTTACAATTTATTATGTATAATAATATAATTATATATAAATACTGTTTTCTCATTCTTCTTATTTGAATCCATGTAAACTTAATAATACTTATCCATGTATCTGCTCTTGTTCCTTCACTGATTATTCAAATTTGAATAAGTTTAACACCGGTCATCCCGCGTTGATGCTCGGTGCAGGGCAGGGTACAATTTGGGCCGGATGCGGATGATGACCGGCACGGCTGTTTAATAACAGATCGGGGCGCTGAACGGGCAAAGAAGCACAGCGGTAGCAAAGCGGATGGATGCGGATAAAAAAGCTGTCCTCTCAATATGATAAGCGGATAGCTTTCTTTTTTTAAGTAGCTTTGACAGTTTTTCAAACCATACGTTCTTATTTAAAAGACCATCCGATGCAACAATTAATAGATTTCATTTTACACATTGATGACCATCTTCAGCAGCTGCTATTTGATTACAACCAATGGGTGTACGTAATTCTGTTCGCTATTATCTTCGTTGAAACGGGCATTGTGATCATGCCTTTCCTGCCCGGTGATTCCCTGCTTTTTGCCACAGGTATGCTGGCTGCAAGGTTTCCGGACCAGCTGAACCTATTATATGTAATTATGATAATGCTTGTTGCGGCGGTGCTGGGGGACGCCTGTAATTACGCCATTGGCAAATACTTTGGCAATAAATTTTTAAGGATCAGGATCTTTGGTAAGCAGTTTGTTAAGCAGGAACATATAGACAAGACCCATCAGTTTTATGAAAAATATGGAAGCAAGACCATTATCATAGCCCGTTTTGTGCCTATTGTAAGGACCCTGGCGCCTTTCGTGGGTGGTGTCGGCAAAATGCGTTATCCTGTCTTTTTTACCTATAACGTGGCGGGCGCCCTTTTGTGGGTGGTGGGCATCACGCTCGCCGGTTTCTGGCTAGGAGACATAGATATTATCAAGAATAACTTCAGTAAAGTGGTATTGCTGATCATATTCCTTTCCGTTTTACCCATTTTTTATCAGTTGGTAAAAGAAAGAAGAGCCGGAAGGAAGACAGGATAAGCGGATATACCGGCGATTTTATCAGACATATAAATATAATACTCTTTGAGGGGCTGTGATTTCACAGCCTCTTTTTTTTGCTATAATGTATATTATTATAAAATATATCATTTGTTAATTATATAGTGAAATATTATAACTTTCCTGAAGGTTATATTTAAAAAAAATACCAGAGTAACAAAAAAGTAAATGTATTTAACATTAACTTTATATTTATTTTTTAACCGGGAAACAATCATCAATCCAATTTACAAGCTTAATAGGGGTACATTATGAACAAAATTTATTTAAAGAAATTAATGTTGGTGTTGGGTTTTATCTGCACTTTCCTTTCGGTGAAGGCACAGGTATATACCTTTACAAATGCGGGCGCAACGGGGATCAACGGACCTTCACAGGCGCAGGTAGACGCTGCTTATGCAATGACCACACTGGCGGGGGCGGTCACTTCTTCCAATGGTATACAATTATGGAATGTGCCGGTGGGCGGTAACTATAAGATCGAAGTATATGGTGCGGAAGGTTATGGTCCGCTGGCGGGGAAAGGCGCTTATATGAGCGGTGTTTTTATGCTTACCGGGGGCCAGCAGCTGAAGATACTGGTAGGCCAGCAGGGCGGATGCTGTGTGGGGGCCGGGACCAACCAATATGGCGGCGGCGGCGGCAGCTTTGTGGTCACATCCGCGAATGTCCCGCTTATCGTTGCCGGCGGTGGCGGTGGTGCACGGTATAATACCGCTATTGTGCCCGCTTCGCATGGTACGGTTAACAATAACGGGAACCCCGGTACGGGAACTGCCAGCGGAGCCGGCGGTACAGGTGGTAACGGCGGCGGTGAAGCCGGGACTGCCGGTGGTGGCGGCGGTTTTACAGGTAATGGTGCAGGAACGCCTTACGGCGGTAAAAGCTTTCTGAACGGCGGCCAGGGTGGTACGGCCACCACCAATGGCGGCTGGGGCGGCTTTGGTGGCGGTGGCGGTGCCAACAGCTGGGATAACGGACGCGGCGGCGGCGGCGGTGGCTACAGTGGTGGCGGCGGAGCCGGCTCTTCAACTTCTGCCCAGCAGGTAGGCGGCGGTGGCGGTTCTTATAATACAGGGACCAGCCAGTCCAATTCCGGCGGTGTCAGATCAGGTCATGGCCTGGTAGTGATCACGCTGTTGAGGCCTCCGGTGCCTAATGATGCAGGTGTGATAGCGCTGCCCAGCTTATCGACAGGCTTTTGCCCGGGCAATATCCTGGTAACCGCACGCCTGAAAAATTTCGGCAGCAACTTTATCGACTCCGTTTTTGTGGACTGGTCTGTGAACAATGTGAACCAGGGCGGAAGATGGGTAACTGCCAATATGGATACTTCAGGAAGACCTTCCAATGAGCTTACCATAAATATCGGCAACTATAACTTCGGCGCCGGAACCTTTACGGTAAAAGCCTGGACATCAAGACCCAACAATCAGAATGATACGGTAAATATCAACGATACCTTTACATTTACCGGCTCAACGAAGCTGGGTGGGACCTATACCCTCAACAATGCCCAGCCAACAGCGGGAACTAACTTCAACAGCTTTACCGACCTGGCGAACGCCCTGAATACGATCGGTATCTGCGCTCCTGTCGTTGTGAACGTAGTATCCGGCTCAGGACCTTATAACAGTCGTTTCGTTCTGGGGAATATCCCGGGCGCGAGCGCGGTCAATACCATTACGATCAACGGTAACGGCAGGACGCTGCAATATAACAGTACCGCTGCTGCCGATGCCCAGATGGTGGTTTTTAACGGGACAAGATATGTGACCATCAACAACCTGGTCATAAAGGCGCTGAGCTCCACCTACGGATGGGGTGTGGCCATCGCGGGAGATTCCAGGTATGATACCATCAGGAACTGCCACATTGATTTATCCACTATTACAGGAGCATCGTCTACCAACAGCAACGGTATTACCATTTCAGGATCCGTTACTTCCCCTACGGCTACGGGCTTGAATTCCAACATTTATATAGAAGGCAACTTAATAGATGCGGGCCATCCTACTACCAATGGCGGTGCTTACTACGGTATAACCGTTTACGGCAGCAGCTCCAGCACTTTCGGGGCGGATTCCATATGGCTGGTAAATAATGAGATCAAGAACTATTACTACATGGGTATCTATACCTACTATACCAACGAGGTGCACATCATAGGCAACAACCTGCACAGGCCGCTTAAAACCTCTACCTCCACGATATATGGTATCTACACTTACTATATGGGCAGGGGAAGCGTAAAACGTAACAGGCTGCATGACTTTACGGCTCCTACGCTTTCACATACAAGCACGGTCTATGCGATCTACCTGAACTATCCCAATTATTCTGCTTCCGTACCTAAAAGGAGATATGATGTAACCAATAATGCGATCTATAATGTAGGCAGCGGCGGTACCAATTATCTGCTGTATGTATATGGTGGCGACAGTGCTTATGTGGCGCACAATACTATCCATGTGAACCAGACGGGCACATCTACAAGCACTATGTACGGGTTGTATGTCTATAATACGACCAATAACTATACGCTTAAGAACAACCTGGTAACCTATACCGGCGGCAATAATGGTACCAAATACGGTATTTATTGCAGCAATGCGGGGTTCAATACCAACCGTGCCATGCAGAACAACAACGTGTTCTTTAACACAACACAGCCAGGCACACGGAACAGGATATACTATAACAGTACTGCCTATACTACCTGGGCTGCGTTCAGGACGGCCAATCCTACCCTGGAGAACGGCAGCCTGGATATAGATCCCCTGTACCTGAACCAGTCGACCGGCAACCTGAAGCCGACCGATATCAACTTTATCGGGTCCGGTGAGGATCTGACTGCCATTGTTCCGCGCGATATAGACGACCAGCTTCGTATAGTACCGCCTACGCCGGGCGCATTTGATATGTCGCCGCAGGAATGGAACAATGCGGGTGTAGACTCCCTGCTCTCTCCGGGTACGGCATTCTGCTCAGGAAGCAGGAATATTGCCGTAAGGGTGAGGAACTATGGCCTTAATAATATTGATACCGTACAGGTGCAATGGACACTGAACAATGTGCTGCAGTCGCCGGTGACGCATTACCCGCGTATAGACGGAACAAGCACTTCCAATAACAATACCGCGCTGGTGGTGCTGGGCTCCCAGTTCCTGGCTTACGGAAGGTCCTATACGATCAGGGCCTGGACCTACAATCCCAATAACAGGACTGATAACTATGCCCCGGATGATACCCTTACGATCACGATATCTCCGACATCGACCGTTCCTGTTAACCTGGGGAATGATACAACTATCTGTGATAACAATTCGCTTACGCTGGTAGCGGGTCAGGGTAATAATAACCTTTATTCCTACAGGTGGGACAATTCCAGTGTGGCATCTACCAGGATCGTCAATACAGACGGCACCTATTACGTGGTAAAGACCGAAATATCAAGCGGCTGTGCCGGGGTGGATACCATAGTGGTAGCTACCAGGCCTGCGCCTGTGGTGGATCTGGGACCTGATGTGGCGATCTGTAAAGGAGACTCGGTAAGGCTGGATGTTGGCGCAGCCAATTACGGCAACAGCATCCTGTGGAGTGACAACAACAGCACCGCCCCGGTACGCGTGGTCTATGACGAGCGTACCTATCATGTAAGGGTCACATCGCCTAACGGGTGCTTTGCCACGGATGAGATGAAAGTGATCTATAAGGATGAGCCTTTGCTCGACGGGATGAATATGATACTGATGCTGGACGGATCCTATAACTTCAACATAAAAAATCCTTTATACCTCTCCAATGTGATCTGGGACTTCGGTGACGGCAGCCAGAGAGATACAGGCCTGTATGTTAACCATAAATACACCAGGAACGGCTTATACAGGGTAACCGCCTATCTCATAGGAGAATGTGGCATCGTAGCGGAGCTCAAATCCTACCAGGAGACACTGGACGTATTTGATGCGACTTCCATCACTGATGTAGAAGGCCTGGATGTAAAGCTCTATCCGAATCCGGCTCAGGATCTATTGACGATAGAAGTATCAGGCGCATCTGTCCGGGATGTGGCGGTATTTACCATATTGGGCCAGAAGGTAGTGACAGAAGACATCAGATCCGGCACATCCGTCCGTCTCAACACATCGGCATTGCCTTCCGGTATGTACCAGGTGATAATCACCACCGACAAGGGTAATGTCACCAGAAAAGTTGAAATACTTAAATAGCATCATTTAAGCGATCGGCTTATTTTTGTTAAAAAGTTGCCCGGGATTTCCCGGGCAACTTTTGCATTTTTAGGGCATTTTATGACTGATAATGATCTCATAACATATAAACTATATAGATAAAATAAATAAATCATTTTGTTAAAATAATCATAAACTATTAATATCCTCTCTAACTTTGCTTTAACTTAGTGAAAATTTCTGTTAGCGCCCTCAATAAATTCTATCACCCGCCTGCATTTTTATATGCTGTTTGGTTCGCTGCAGTCACCGCCCTTGTGCGGAAATTATCAGTTTAACCGGTCCTTTCACACTATACGGTTGCGGGATCGCTTAACGAAATTCATTATAGGATGGAAAGGGCATATATATGATTGAGCTATTCGAGCTGCCCGTTTCCTTAAAAGTTAAAATCAGTGGTATATTTAACTGAGCATCCGCTACTGCCTGGTACGGCAGGGCTTTGTATGTATTGTAAAAAAACGGGCAGCATGATTACAGCCAACTACAGGAAACTATTCTGTTGTAAGGTTACTATATCCCAGGTGACGCCTGTCCCGGAGATACTGCTGCTGCGGCTTATCGTCTATCACTGACGGCAACGGAAGCAGCCCGCCCGCGGGCTCACCCTGAGATGCAGGGAAATGCTTCAGCCGGTCTTTACAAATACAGATATTTATATAAAATAAAAATATAATGAAACGCAGATCAACTCTTTACTTTTTATACCTGCTCACATTGCTGTCAGCATTAAGCCTGAACGTCAGCGCACAATATGGTGACATCCCCGAGCTGATGTATTTTAAATTTAACAGCCTGACATCCGGCACTACTCCCAACGATGCGCCTGCGGCTACGAGGGCGGGCGTTGCAGCGGCCAGTGTCGCGGGCTTTACCGTCGGTGGTACCGGCCAGTTCGGCAACGCCCTGCAGGGAGGGGCCGGGGGTAACTCCAATGCTACCTATCACGTAAATCCCGGCTGGACGGGTACGCATACCGGCAGCTGGACCATCTCCATGTGGATGAATGCCCCGACACCGCCCTCCACGAGATATTATTTTGGTAATTCTACCGGCAACGGATTATTCCGGTGCTTTATCGGCGGCGCTGCCAATAAAATCCGCCTGACGGGAGGTGTCCCCTCTATAACGCTGGATATGACTGCCTGGACACCGGGTATCAGCGTAGTGACCTATGTATATGACCAGACGGCAGGGACCGTTTCCGGGTATATCAACGGGGTCTTTCAGGCGAGCGTTACCCCGGGACCTTCCTATCCCCTGGTAGGAGCTAACTTCTGGATAGGTTCCCAGGGGAGCTCTATCGGAGGAGATATGGATGAGTTCAGGCTGTACAACAGGGCCCTGACTGCCGCGGAAATTGCGGATACCTGGGACCAGATGCTGCCTTTATCAAGGGTGCCGGATGACGCGGGCACTACAGCCTTGCTGGAACCGGATCCTATAATATGCGCCGGGAATCATGATGTAAGGGCCAGGGTACAGAATTTCGGCAGCAATATCATTACCGGCCTTACGGTCAACTGGTCGATCAACGGGGTTAACCAGACACCTGTGACCCTCTCCACTACCCTGGATACCCTTAACGGTACAGGTATCAGCTATGCTGATGTCTTCCTGGGCAACAGGACTATCAATGCAACAACCACCCTGAAGGTATGGACCAGCGAGCCCAATAGCCGCCCGGATACGGTCAATACGAATGATACGCTTGAAAGGATCATTTATATTGCCATGTCAGGCAACTATACTATAAACAGCACGCAGCCTACCCTGGGAACCAACTATAACAGCATAACGGAATTCGTGGAAGATCTGAATACACGCGGGGTCTGCGGACCCGTTATTGCGGATGTTATCCCTAATACAGGACCTTATAACGGTAAAATAGCCTTTTCCGGCATACCCGGCACCAGCACTGTCAATACGGTACGGATAAACGGTAACGGCAATGATGTTGTGGTGGCGACCAGCGCTTCCAATGGCCTGAGGGAAATGCTCCTGTTCGATGCTACCTCCTATGTGACGGTGGACAGCCTTAATTTCAGCACAACGGGAGCGGCTGGCTGGGCTGCCTTGATCACTACCGGAAGTGAATTTGACAGCATCACCAATTGTGTCTTTGACCTCAGCAATATTACCTCAACGGCATCAGCCAGCAATTCAGGCATTGTTATCAGCGGCAGTAACAGCTCTGCTACCGGGTCAGGTGTAGCCGGTAATAATATTTATATTAAAGGCAACCATCTTATAGGCTCTCCCGTTGCCGGCGGCATGTACTATGCCTACTCTATAGCAGGAGGCGGGAATAACAACAATATTTTTGAGAACAACCTGATAGAGAACTACTACTATTACGGCACCTATATCGCTGTTTCGGAAAATAATATCATAAGGAATAATGAATACAGGCGCGCTGATAAAACTACAGGCTTTACCACGAACTATGCTATCCACCTGTTAAGCGGTGCCAGCGGGGGCCATATTATCACGGGCAACCGCATTCACAGCAATGCCGCGCCTTCAGCGTCCAATACTTCCTCTTCTTATGGTATCAGCACGCTTGCGGACCCTCCGGCCTCCAATCCGGTGATCATTTCAAACAATGCGGTCTACAACTTCAGGGGAGGCATCGTCTATGGCATTTATGTTTCCACGGGTATCAACACCCTTATCTACCATAATACCGTGGACTTTTCGTTGCCTACCGGGTCAAGCAGCGCCAATTACGGTATCTATCTCACCGGTACCAACACGGGAACCGTTGTAAAGAATAATAATGTCAGCATTACGGATGGTACTACCGGCACCACCTACGGATTCTACTACAGTACCGCGGCCAGTATTACGGATGCCCAGAAAAATAACTTTTATGTGAACTCTTCAACGGCAGCGACCCAGTACTATGGCTATTATACTGCTGCGTATGCCACACAGGCCGCCTTCCAGGCGGCGTACCCTGCACTGGAGGTCGGCTCTCCGGCTGAAGACCCCTGGTATCTGGATCCGCTGAACGGGGACTTTACGCCATTGGCCATTAACCTGGGTGCGGGTGAAGACCTTTCCCTGGTTGTGCCTGTGGATATCAACGGTTTTCCCAGGTCGCAGCAGCCCACCATCGGCGCGTTTGAGAACACCATACAAAAGGCAGCCAACGATCTCGGTGTCACCCACCTGGTGAATCCTACGGAAGTATGCGGAGGCCTGTATGATATAGAAGTGAATGTGCGGAATTTCGGTAAAAATATCGTGACATCGGCCGAAGTGCACTGGTCTGTAAACGATGTGCTTCAGACCCCGCTGACCATCCTGAATATGAGCCTGGACACCTTTGGGGCGTCCAATCCTTTCGATACGGTTGTGACGGTGGGCTCCTATAACTTCACCAGCCAGCCGCTGACATTCAAAATATGGACCACGTTACCCAATAACCAGCCGGATACCGCCAATCTCAATGACACGCTGACCATTATGCTGCATCCGGCTCTCAGCGGTTCCTATACCATCAACAGCAGCCTGCCCACTTCCGGTACCAACTATAATACCATAGTGGAATTTATAACAGACCTTAATAACCGTGGTGTATGCGGACCTGTGGTGGCAGATGTGGAGCCGGGGTCCGGGCCTTATACCGGTAAGATGGAATTCGGGATCATTTCCGGCGCCAGCGCTATAAACACGATCCGCCTGAACGGTAACGGCAATAATGTTACCGTAGCTACCGCTGCCACCAACGGTCAGCGGGAAATGATGCTGTTCAGCGGTACGAAATACGTGACGGTAGACAGCCTTAATTTCAGCACAACAGGAGCGGCGGGCTGGGCAGCGCTCATAACGAACGGCAGTGAATATGACAGCATTACAAACTGTTTCTTTGACCTCTCCAATATCACGTCTACGGCTTCGGCCAGCAACTCCGGTATTGTTATCAGCGGCAGTAACAGCTCTGCTACCGGATCAGGTGTAGCCGGTAATAATATTTATATTAAAGGCAACCATCTTATCGGCTCTCCTAATGCCGGCGGTATGTACTACAGCTATTCCGTTTCCGCCGGAGGCAACAACAACAATATTTTTGAAAACAATATTGTAGAGAACTACTATTACTATGGTACCTATATCGCTGTTTCGGAAAATAATATCATCAGGAGCAATGAATACAGGCGTCCCAATAAGACTACCGGCTTTACAACGAACTACGCGATCTACCTGGCAACCGGTGCCAGCGGGGGCCATCTTATCACGGGCAACCGCATTCACAGCAATGCCGCGCCTTCAGCTTCCAATACTTCCGTTTCTTATGGTATCGGCGCACTTGCGGATCCTCCGGCAACCAACCCGATAGTCATTTCAAATAATGCGGTGTACAACTACAGGGGAGGTACCATGTATGGCATTTATGTTTCCACCGCTACCAATGTCCTTATCTATCATAATACCGTGGACTTTTCGCTGCCTACCGGGTCAGCCAATGCCAATTACGGTATCTATCTCACCGGTACCAACACGGGTACGGTCGTAAAAAACAACAATATCAGCATTACGGATGGTACTACCGGTACCACCTACGGCTTCTACTACAGTACCGCGGCCAGTGTTACGGATGTACAGAAGAATAATTTTTATGTGAACTCTTCAACGGCAGCGACCCAGAATTACGGCTATTACACTACGGCATATGCCACGCAGGCCGCTTTCCAGGCTGCTTACCCTACCCTGGAAGTAGGATCCCCGGCTGATGAGCCCCAATATCTCAACCCGGCCGCAGGAGACTTTACGCCTATGAACCCTGCTGTCCTGATGCAGGGAGAAGACCTGAGAGCAATCGTTGCGGTAGATATAAAAGGCAGCACAAGACCCTCCGCGCCCACTCCTGGAGCCTGGGACCTGGCGCCTGAGGATTACAACAATGCGGGTGTTACGGCCCTGCTGACGCCGGGCAGTGTTTTCTGCGCCAGCAATGCTCCTGTGAATGTGGAGATCCGGAACTTCGGCATCAATAATATTGATACCGTGCAGGTGCACTGGACCGTCAACGGCGTACCGCAATCTCCCGTTACCTATACCGTAAGGATAGACGGAAGAATGACGTCCAGCAGCAATACGGCGAATATCAGCCTGGGGCAGGTATTGATGCTGTATGGCCAAAGCTACGAATTAAAGATATGGACCGCTATGCCTAATAACGCCATGGATGAGTACAACCAGGATGATACGCTGACCGTAACGCTGACCCCGGCCTCCGGACTGACGGTAGACCTGGGCAATGACACGACCATCTGTGAGAACCAGACCCTCACCCTGTTGGCCGGTCCCAATAGTGCAGGATTTTCGTATATGTGGGATAACCTGGAAACATCAGGTACCCGAACCGTAGATGCCGCGGGTACCTATCACGTGATCAAAACGCAGACAGCTACCGGCTGTGTCGGAGCTGATACGCTGGTGGTAGCTACCATTCCGGCGCCTTCCGTAGACCTGGGGCCGGATACCGCCATATGTGAAGGCATGTCGGTGACCCTGGATGTGGGCGCCGTCAACTATACCAATGACATACGCTGGGATGATAATACCACAGGCACGACCCGTGTCGTGAATGACGAAGGGGAATACTCGGTGATCGTTACTGCGCCGAACGGCTGCAGCAGCGAGGATATCATCAATATCACCTTCAGGGATGAGCCTCTGCTGGATGGCATCAATATGATCCTGATGCTGGACGGCTCCTACAACTTTGCGCTGAGGAATCCGCTGTATGTGACAGATGCTATCTGGGATTTTGGTGACGGCAGCCCGAGAGATACAGGCTTATATGTCAACCATAAATATACAGGCAACGGCTTTTACAGGGTAACCGTTTATCTGATAGGAGAATGCGGTATCACGGAAACGCTGAAATCCTATACGGAGACGCTGGATGTATTTGATGCCAACTCCATACCCGATGTAGCGGGACCGGAGGTCAAGCTCTACCCGAATCCTGCCAGGGATGTCCTGACCATAGAAGCCTCTGGGGCAGCTGTGCGTGACGTGCTGGTGTATAATGTGCTGGGTCAGCAGGCGGACATAAAGACGTCCGCTTCGGGCAGCTCCGTTGTGCAGCTGGATACCGCGCCGCTTACGCCGGGCATGTACCACGTGGTCATCATTACAGATAAAGGTAAGGTGATCAGGAAAGTGGAAATACTCAAATAACCTTACTGGCTTATAGTAAAAAGCGCAATCTGAATTTTCAGATTGCGCTTTTTTTATGGTATTGAACAGTTATTCAAAAATGGCCAGGTAATAATTCTTTTTCCCCTTTTGTATCAGCAGGTACTTATCATTCAGCAGGTCCCTGTCCGTGATCACATGATCTATGCTGTCCACCTTGACCTTGTTCAGGCTGATACCTCCTGCCGCCAGCATTTTGCGGGCTTCTCCCTTAGAGGGCAGGATCTCTTTTTCCGCCAGGAAGTTCAGCAGGCTTTCCCCTTCCGTTAAAGCGGCCCTGGAGCCGGTCACCTGCGGTACGCCGTCCATGATCTCCAGCAATGAGCGTTCGTCCAGCTGCACCAGGGCGGCATTGGTATCCTTACCGAAAAGGATATCGCTGGCCTGGACGGAAAATTCCAGGTCTTCCCTGCTATGCACCAGTATGGTAACCTCTTCCGCCAGCTTTTTCTGCAGCAGCCTGAGGTGGGGGGCCTGTTCATGTTGCGTCAGGAGCGCTTCGATCTCTGCCATCGGCAGGAAAGTGAATATCCTGATGAGGCTTTTGGCATCCTCATCGGCCACATTCAGCCAGTACTGGTAGAATTTGTAGGGAGAGGTCTTCTCCCTGTCCAGCCATATATTGCCGGATTCGGTTTTACCGAACTTTCCGCCATCGGCCTTTTTCAGCAGCGGGCAGGTGAATGCAAAGGCTTCACTGCCGCCTTTCCTGCGTATCAGCTCGGTACCGGTAGTGATATTGCCCCACTGGTCCCCGCCGCCGAACTGCAGCTTTACGTTCTTCTCCCGGTTCAGGTAGTAAAAATCATATCCCTGGATCAGCTGGTAGGTAAACTCGGTAAAGGAAAGCCCGAATTCCATCCGCTTCTGTACGGAATCCTTGGCTATCATATAATTGACCGTGATATGCTTGCCGATATCACGGATGAAATCCAGGAAGGTATAATCTTTCAGCCAGTCATAATTATTGATGATCTCCGCTGCGTTCGGCAGCCGGCTGTCGAAATCCAGGAACTTTTCCAGCTGCTTGCGGATGCCCGCTATATTCCGCTCCAGGCTGTCCGCATCCAGCATATTGCGTTCCGCGCTCTTTCCCGTAGGATCCCCGATCATACCGGTCGCGCCGCCTATCAGGGCCAGGGGCTTATGCCCGGCTCTCTGCATATGCATCAGTAAAATGATAGGCAGCATACTGCCTATGTGCAGGCTGTCGGCGGTAGGATCAAAGCCTACATACCCGGCGGTCATCTCTTTGGCCAGCTGCTCTTCTGTGCCAGGAATCATATCCTGTAATAAGCCTCTTTCTCTTAATTCCGGAATGAAATTTACTGCCACTTTCGGTGATTTTATTGTTTGAATAAATAGTATGCAAAAGTAGGATATTTTGACCCGATAGTAAAAAAAGCAAATAAATAAACCGGATACACCATATATGCAGGGATAATAATAACTTTGAAGTTTCGTTTTCTTTAAAGCAAACACGGATAAAGTATGTTGAAAAACAAATACGGGGGCTTCCTTTCCTGGTTATGGGCGGCTATGGCTGTGCTGTACTTCGGCTCGTGCAAAAAAGATACCCTGATGACCAGCGGCGGCGCGATAAGATATGGTGTGGATACCTTTATGTTTGATACCGTCTTTACGCAGCAGGGCAGTTCCACCCGTACCCTGAAGATATTCAATGATGAAAGCCGGAAAATAAAGATCAGCAGCCTGAGGTTCAGGAACGGCAATAATTCCCGTTTTTATATGAACGTCAACGGCGTGGCGGGTAAAAGCATAGCGGATGTGGAAATACTGGCAAAGGATAGCATCTATGTGTTCCTGGGTGTTAATATAGACCCTACCAACGAGGATGAGCCCTTCATGGTATATGATGAGCTGGTCGCAACGATGAACGGCAGGGAGTTCGTTTTGCCTGTATATGCTTACGGTCAGAACGCCATATATATTGTGGACAGCGTGCTGGATACCCAGACCTGGGACGACCCCAAGCCTTACGTGATCATAAAGAATGCGCTGGTCGCTGAAAATGCCACGCTGACCATTCCTGCAGGGGCCAGGGTATATGTGCATGCTGACTCCCGGCTGTTTGTCCAGGGCACGCTTAAGATCCGGGGCACCCTGGATGATCCTGTGCTTTTCCAGGGAGACCGCCTGGACCGCCTTATCTACATCGGGGATCATTTTGGCGTCAGCGGTGAATGGGGCGGCGTTTACTTCCTGAGCAGCAGTAAAAATAACGAGATCGATCATGCCACCTTTATCAACGGCGGCGCTTCGACCAGGATAGGAGACGGGGCAACAATGGCTGCGACCATACAGCTTGATTCCATGGGTGACGCCAATCCCAAGCTCCGTATTACCAATACGAAGATCATCAACTCCCAGGGCTATGGAATCCTGGCGTTCAAGAGCAGCATGTATGCCGAAAATGTGCTGGTCGCGGAGTGCGGCTCCGAAAATATCGCCCTGCTGGAAGGAGGCGACTATACCATCAATAACAGCACCTTTGCTTCCTACGGCTGGAGATACCTGCAGCGCAATAACTCCCGGGTAGCGTCTTTTACCAACTTCCTGGCAATAGACCAGAACACTTACCGGTCCACCCCGCTGAACCTGCAGATGAATAACTGTATCATCTGGGGGTCCTATGAAAGTGAGCTGCTATGCGCTAAGGTCAATGACTACCCTGCCGTCATCAATATTAAAAATTCACTGTTGAAATATAAGGATGAAGATGTGGAAAGCTTTGTGAGCTTTGAAAGCATCATCCGGAACAGGGATCCGCTCTTTAAGGTCATCCCGGCCGGTACCGGCGTTAACTACAATGAATGGGACTTCCGTTTGCAGGAAAGCTCTCCCGCCAGGCACAGCGGCGCTGCGGCAGGAACTTTAACAACAGACCTGCTGGGCGCCCCGAGGCACAACCCGCCTTCTATGGGCTGTTATGAATTTCAATAGTTGATCCCGACAATACAAAAAGCATGGCTACTCCGAAACTGATCATCATCTCTGCACCGTCCGGCGCAGGGAAATCCACTATAGTAAAAGCGCTGATGCAGTCGCTTCCCGCGCTTGAGCTCTCCATATCCGCCTGTACGCGCGCGCCCCGACCGGGAGAAATTGACGGTGTGCACTATCACTTCCTGAGCGTGGAGGAGTTTAAGCGAAAAATAGCTGCCGGGGATTTTATAGAATGGGAAATGGTATATGAAGGCAAATATTACGGTACGCTCAAAAGTGAAATTCAGCGGATACAGCAGAAAGGCCATATTCCTATCCTGGATATAGATGTTGTGGGAGGCATCAATGTGATGAAGCTGTATCCCGATACCAGCATCAGCGTATTCATCCAGCCCCCGAGCATAGAGGAGCTGAGGAGCCGGCTGGAAAAGAGAGGCACCGAGACGAAGGAAAGCCTGGAAGAGCGGGTGAATAAAGCCGGGCAGGAGATCGCCCTGAAAGAGCATTTCCGGCATGTGGTGGTGAATGATGACCTGCAGCAGGCCGTGGAAAAGGTCAGGGCGATCATTCTTTCCTGACCGGCAACGGGCCGCAGGAGATACAAACATAAATGGGTTTAGACGATGCTAAACCCATTTACTACATAAAAACTAACAAACATTGAATTCTACAAGGCTTCTTCTCAAACTGTAGATTGTACCACAAAAGTAGCGCACATTTGGGTTTTCGCTTTTCGGAAAAGGGAAAAGTTCTTTTGAAAACAGAAAAACATTTTTATGCGCAATCCGGTGTAAAATTTCTAATTTTATAAAAGACTTGATTTAAAATAATTGCTGTATGAGCTTGAAAACACACATAGAGAACGGCGTGGCGTATATTACGCTGAACAGGCCTGACAAATTCAACAGCGTCAACAGGGAGCTGGCGCTGGGCCTGCAGAAATTCCTGGATGACTGCATGAAAGATGATGCTGTAAGGGCGGTGTATCTCACGGGCGAAGGAAAGGCCTTTTGCGCGGGACAGGACCTCGGAGAGGTAGTAGATCCCGAAGGACCGGAGCTGAAAAGCATTGTTCATGGCCACTATAACCCGATCATCGAAAGGATCAGGAACCTGCCTAAGCCCGTTGTGGCCGCAGTGAACGGCGTTGCTGCCGGCGCCGGCGCCAATATCGCCCTGGCCTGTGACATTGTCGTGGCTTCAGAAAATGCCGCTTTTATACAGGCCTTCAGCAAGATAGGGCTGATACCGGACAGCGGCGGCACGTATTTTTTACCAAGGCTGATCGGCCTGCAGAAGGCCATGGCCCTGACCATGCTGGGCGATAAGGTGGACGCGGTGGAAGCGGAAAGGCTGGGCATGATCTATAAATACTTCCCTGCGGAGACCTTTGAGGCAGAAGCGAAAGCTATTGTGCAAAGGCTGGCCGCTATGCCTACCGTAGCGCTGGTGCAGACCAAGCTGGCTATCAATAAGAGCATGGGCAATGACCTCAGCCGCCAGCTGGCGCTGGAAGAGGAGTACCAGACCCTTTGCGGCGAAACGGCTGATTTTGAAGAAGGGGTCAATGCCTTTCTTGAAAAGCGTACGCCGGTATTCACGGGAAAATAATTGCCTTATCCGGCTGCGAAGCGCACCGGCAACGGGCAATGATGCCTATACTTCCTTACGATAAAAAACCCGGCTGCTACAGCCGGGTTTTTATTATTTACCTCTCCCCTGGAAGACCACCTTGAGCGTGTACAGCTTGATCTTCCAGTCCAGTAAAAGCGAGCAGTTCTGTATATAAAGCAGGTCATACTTCATTCTTTCTATCATTTCCTCCACGTTCTCCGCATAACCGTATTCCACCATGCCCCAGGAGCTCAGGCCCGGCTTTACCCGGTGCAGGAACTTATAATGCGGGTGCGTCTGTATGATCCTGTCAATGAAGTACTGGCGCTCGGGCCTGGGACCTACCAGTGACATATCACCTTTCAGTATATTGAAGAACTGGGGTATCTCGTCGATCCGCCATTTACGCATGACCTTTCCCCAGGGTGTTATCCTCCTGTCCGTATCGCTGCTCAGCCTGGGTCCGTCCTTTTCTGCGTCCATATACATGGACCTGAACTTGATGATATAAAAGGGCTTCCCGTTGAGGCCGATGCGTTCCTGCCTGTAAAAGACCGGTCCCGGAGAGGACAGCCTGGTCTTGATAATCGCGAAGATATAGAGCGGGCTGAGCAGGCATATGGTGCAGAGCGAAGCAATGACATCCGTAGCTCTTTTGATGGACTGCTGCCAGTCGGGCAGCAATTCACGGTTGATGGTGATCAGCACCGGCTGGAAGAAATTCTGCGTTTTCACGGAGCCGGCTATAATATCATACAGGTCAGGCAGGACCCTTACGATCACTTTGGTATAGCTTAATTTTATCAGGATCTCCTCCAGCACCTTATGCTGGTGTGACTCCACCGCGATGATCACTTCCTCGATACCATGCTCCGCTATGATCTGCTCTACCTGCTTTACGTTGCCCAGGGCGGGTACGGGTACGGCCGCTGCCGGGATGTTTTCATTTACGGTGACAAACCCGATGATCTTATTGCCCAGCACCCTGGGATTATTGCTGATCTCATTATAAACTTTTGCGATCTTACCGTTATCGCCGATAATGAGCGTCGGATAGGTGACCTTTCCTGTTCTCAGCTCCCGTTTGGCTGCCCTGTAGAATAAGAGACGGGACAGCAGCACCACTATAAAGTGTGTAACAAAATACAGCGCGGTGATCTCGAAAAAATACGAGAACCGGTCCACGTCATTGGCAAATGCCAGGAATCCTACAATGAGCGCGCCAATGATGGAAGCGATGAAGGTCCGGGCCGTTTCCAGCAGCCTGGATTTCCGGTACACGTCATAATAGGTCCCGGAGAGGTAATAGACCGCTATCCAGAAGACGGGAATGGCTATAAACGCCAGGGCATAATCCCTGAACACCCAGTTCCTGTCGTGGTAGATATCAGGATGGATCTTCTGCAGCCAGTCCTGCCGGTAAAACCAGAATATGCTCCAGGCAACGATGGCAGTCAGGTAGTCCAGTACCAGCAGTTTCCGAATGGCATTTTTTTTCTTCCGGGTAAGATTCATAATCGTGCTTCTTCTATATACATTCTTGGTGTGCTCACAACGCACTCACTATTTCTTATTGATATCCAGCAGCTCTACTTCAAAGATCAGTACCGCGTTCGGAGGAATCTGGCCGCCGGCTCCCCTTTCCCCGTAAGCGAGGGAAGAAGGAATGAGCAAAAGGGCCTTGCCGCCCTGGTCCACATGCTGCAGGCCTTCATCCCAGCCTTTGATCACCTGTTTGGTGCCCAGGGAGAAGATAAGCGGCTCAACGTGGTTGAACCCGGGGTCGGTATTGGAGTCAAAAACGGTACCGTCTGTAAGCATCCCGGTATAATTGACCGCTACCTTGTCTTCCACTTCGGGATATACCCCATCGCCTTTCTTTTGTATAATGACATAAAGGCCGCTGGCGGTCTTTTTGTAATCTTTATATCCTTTGGACTGCATATAATCAAGGATCACCTTATCATCGATCTTGTTCTGGCGCGTCATCATCTCCAGCTGCTGGGCCGTACGCTGCTCCTGGTTAAGATGTGTAACGATCTTTACCTCCCAGGTATGGTAATCATTTGAATCCACGCCTTTCGGAATGGCCATGGAGGTCATTTTGGCGTAATGCTTCGCTTTCATCCTGAAAATGGCGCTGTCCCCTTCCTGCAGCTGGAGGAAGCCTTTGGCAATATCGCCCGTCACCATAGGCTTTATGATCTGCTGCGGTACGGGCTTCCCGTTGTCAAAGGAATTGGAAGTAAATACCAGGCTGTCATTGACCTTATAATTGATCACCAGGGTGAGATAATCGCCGATGCTGGCCACCTGCCCGCCCTTGCCCAGGGTGATGACCTTATACTCCAGGAAAGAGTCAATATGCATGAAGTCCCTGGTGGCATTTTTGCGCTCCTTTATTTTTCTTTTCCGGTAGTTGTCCAGGGATTCGAAATCCAGCGCCTTGACATACCAGTAGAGGTACTGGGTGGTATCGTATTTAGGACGGGGCGAGAGCTTCTGGACATTGATAAATTGTCCCGCATTCACCCGGAATACGGCACTGTCCCCTTTACGCATCATATGCAGGCCCTCGTAAGGCATTCCGAACAGGTAGGCATTTTCATTGCTGAAATTACTGTCCAGGAAATGCTCAAAGGGATGGCTGCCCGTAGTGTAGATGAGCGAGTCCTTGATCTTCACATCCATGGCTACCTTGATATAATCTCCTTTGCCGGCAAACTTTTTACCTGTCCTGGGCTTACCTTTTATAAAGGTATACTCCAGGCCGTTCTCCGTTTTGGAGAATTGTAGCGGCTGCTGTGCCTGAGATATCCGGGCGCAAAGTAGGGCAAAAAATACGATCAATAAAGCTGGTTTTTTCATTTATGCTGGACATTTAGAAATGAGCGAACAAAACGGGTAAAGGTACATAAAAATGTAACGCCATCCTGGATAAACGGTGTTACAGCGGGATATATTGCATTGTATATTACTGTATATCCACGATATCCACATCAAAGATCAGTACGGCATGCGGAGGGATATCCGCCCCTGCGCCCTGCGCTCCGTATGCCAGGCCGGAAGGGATATACAGGGTGGCCCTGGCGCCTTTTTTGAAGAGCAGCAGGCCTTCATCCCAGCCCCTGATCACCATGCCTTTGCCCACCTGTACAGGCAGGGGCTCTACATGATTGAAAGCCGGGTCTGTGCTGGAATCGAATATTTTGCCGTTCAGTAAGCGGCCGGTATAGTCTACGCTGACGGTCTGCCCTGGAAGCGGAGCGCTGCCGGAGCCCTCCCTGTGGATGACATAGTACAGGCCTGAGGACGTGCGCGCGTAATTGGTAATATTGTTGGATTTCAGGTAGCTAAGTATCTGCTGCTCGTTATCAGCGGCTAGCTGTTGCGCCTGCGCTGCCTCCTGTGCCTGTCGGTCCTGCTGCTCCAGCTGTGCCTGCTGCTTGGTTTTAACCTGCTGGGCCTCTACATCAAAAGTAAGATAGTCCGTCTCCTTGATCCATTCAGGAACTTCCTGCCCGGGGTTCTGGGCTATAATGTCTTTCATGGCCACCCTGAACTGGGCCTTGTCTCCGGCACGCATCAGGATCAATCCCCCTGCCAGATCAAACGGCTGCCGGGAAATATTGATCACCTGTTGTGCCGGCTGCCCGTTCGCGCGGGTGCTGCCGAGTACGCTGTCGCCTATTTGCTGGACCAGGTGAAATTCCATCACATCACCGAACTGTGTGGCGCGGGTGCTGTTTCCCAGGGAGATGAACTTATATTCCAGGCCGTTCTCCGTTTTCATATAATTGCTGTTCAGCCGGCGCATAGCAGAGTGCTTCTTGTCCAGCTCCGATGCTTTTTGTACGTTGGTCAGCTTCGTTTCCCACCTGATGACGCTGTTATCGGCTATCCAGTCAGGACTGGGCATGCCTATTTTATCAAAGAATACCTTTGAGCTGATGCTGAATACCGCGCTGTCTCCTTTTTTCATCATATAGAGGCCATCCAGGGGTACCGGCGCATTAAAATAATTGGAGGAGTCATTGGCCGGCAGGATGAACTCCGTGGCCTGCCCGGTCGTTGCTTTTTGCTGTGCGCTGGAATTGATAAGGCTGTCATTTACTTTCAGGCTGAAGCTCAGCTCCACAAGATCACCCGCTCCCAGTGTCCCCGAAGGTTTTCCGCTGATGAATTTATAATGGGCGCCGCTTTTGGTGATCCCTTCCTTTTTCTGTCCGAAAGCTGTTGTTGTCATTGCCGGTATCGTACAGAGCGCTATGGCGGTAATACCGGTTTTTAAAAGATTGTTCATAAGTATGTATTAAAGTGATCGTTCTATAAAAGACACAACACCATTGTCATACAATGGTGTTGTGTACAAAGATATTGAATTGGATCTATATTATTTAATATCCAGGATCTCCATATCAAAAACGAGTATGGAGTTGGGCGGAATATTCTCTCCCGCGCGCTGAGAGCCGTATCCCAGGTTGGATGGTATATACAGGGTGGCTTTGGTGCCTTTGCTGAAGAGCTGCAGACCTTCATCCCAGCCTTTGATCACCATACCCTGTCCTACGGGTACTTCAAAAGGCTCTACGTGCTTGAATTTAGGATTGGTATTGGAATCGAACTCTGTTCCGTTCAGTAATTTACCGGTGTAGTTGACGCTTACTGTCTGTCCTTTTGCCGCCTTGCTGCCGGTACCTTCCTTGTGGATAACATAGTACAGGCCGGACGCCGTCTTTTTGAAATCAGTAATATTCCTGGATGCCAGGTGCTCTTCTATTTCCTTGGCGTTGGCTGCTCCCGCGGCCCGGCTCTGGGCTTCCATTTCTTCCTGAGCCTTGGCCTGCTTTTCTTCCTGCTCTTTCCTGAACTCCTTGCCCGGCTTTACATTTATCGCTTCGATCTCAAATACAAGGTAATCATTTTCATTGATCCATTCCGGTTTGGGCTGGTTAGGATTCTCTGAAAAGATCTCTTTTACAGGTATACGGAATGTTGCCTTATCCCCGCTGCGCATCATAGCCAGACCTTCGGAAAGATCAAACTTCTGGGGTTGTCTTAATATCTGTTGCTGGGCTGGCTGACCTCCGGGTTGTGTGCGTGTGCCGCCCAGGACGCTGTCGCCTATCTTCTGTACCACGTGGAACTCTATAAAGTCATTGAACTGTGTGGCCCTGTCGCTTTCACCCAGCGTTTCAAACTTATACTCCAGCCCGTTATCCAGCTTGGCAAAATCGGCATTGATCTTTCTTAACGCGCTTCTTTTCTCCGCCATCTCCTTGGCTGCAGCTACTTTAAGCACTTTTACCTCCCAGGAGATAAAGTCGCCATCTTTTATCCATTCGGGCTTGGGCTGACCTATTTTTTCAAAGAATTTAGGCGCGGCAATCTTAAACACAGCGCTGTCGCTGGCTTTCATCATATACAGGCCATCCAGGGGAACAGGCGCGCTGAAGTAATTGGCCGAATCGTTTTCCGGTAAGACAAACTCCACGGGAACGCCGCTCATGGCAGATTGCTGGGCGCTGCTGTTAAGGAGACTGTCCCCTACTTTAAGGTTGTAGTCCAGCTCTACTATATCGCCTTCCTGGAGGGCAGTGCCGGCGCTGCCTTTAAAGAACTCATAGTCCACACCACTCTTCGTAGTGCCTTTTTTATTGCCGCAGGATACCATTGTTGCGACTAATGCAATACCTGCTAAACCTAAAATTGCTTTTTTCATTGTTATTATTTAAGATTTTTACTTTATGAATTGTGTTAATTTTTTCGTACTGATAAGGGTTTTGATCTTGTTGATGGTCGCTTCCAGCCCATCGTGGGAAACGCCTCCCGCGGCATTGAAATGTCCGCCGCCGTTGAAATATTTCCGCGCAAACTCGCTCACATCAATATTGCCTTTGCTCCGGAAGGATATCCGCACTTCCCTGTTCTGGCGCTCTGTCAGGAAAACAGCAACGGCTATGCTTTTGATGCTCAATGCCATGTTCACAAAGCCTTCCGTATCGCCGGATTTCACCTCGTATTTGTAGGCGTCACCCAAAGATAACGACATAATTGCATAATGTTCCGCTTCGTTCAGATCTAATGTATGGAGCACATGGCCGAGCAGGCGGAGCCTGTTGGCGCTGTAGCTGTCGTAAATGGCTTCATGTATCCTGCTGTGTTCCAGTCCTCTGTGCTTGAAAAAAGCGATCATTTCATGGACGGAGGCAGTGGTGGCAGGAAACCGGAAAGAGCCGGTATCGGTCATGCAGCCCGCATACAGGCACTGCATGATCTCCTGGTTGATCTTTTGTTCGCCCTTATGCAGCACAATGAAATCATATATCATTTCGCAGGTGCTGCTTTTATCGGGGTTGCTTTCGCCGTAAGCAAAAAAATTGCTCAACGGCTCCAGGTGGTGGTCTATGATGATCTTGGGCTGGGTCGCGGCCGTCAGCCTGGCTTCCATAGTGCGTACCCTTGAAGGGTGGTTGAAGTCGAGGCAGAAGATATAATCGCAGGCATCCATGGCCTTCACGGCCTCATCGGTCTTAGCTTCGTAATTCAGCACCGTATCCGCTCCGGGCATCCATTGTATGAAATCGGGCACTTCGGAGGGGGAGATCACCTGTACCTGGTGGCCGTATTGTACCAGGTAGTGATACAGGCCGAGGCTGGACCCGATCGCATCGGCATCCGGTTTGTAGTGAGTGGTGATCACTATTTTCCTGGGTGTTTCCAATAAGAGGAAAATGTCTGCTATATGCTTCATCCTTTGATATATGGAGCTGCCTGATTCAGGGCAGCGGGAATTTTTCAGAAACGACAAAGGTACTATTTATTATTATGTATCAACTTTTCCATTACATAAAAAACTGCCGGACAGACAGTCGCGTTCTTAAGGGTAAGGCCCACCTGCTTGATCAGCACGTCCTCGTCCGTGTACGGGTAACGGTAACAATCCCTGGGGCGGTCCTCGTAGATGGCGCAGTAATTATCTGCGCCCAGGAAAGGACAGGGATGGGATTTTACCACGTAATCGCCGTCTTCATCCAGGTTCAGGTAGGCATCAATGAACTGGTGCTCCTTCATCTTCAGCCGTTTGGCGATGCGCTTTATATCCGGCATCTTAAACCGGGGAGAATAGTTTTTGCAGCAGTTGGCGCAGGACAGGCAGTCTATCTTTTCAAATGCTTCCCGGTGCAGGTCAGGCAACTGCCCCAGCAACCTGTTCTTCGGAACTTTCTGCAGGACACTTTTATATTGCCTGCTGTGCTCTTTTGCGGTCTTTTCTATGTGGGAAAGGTCGGTCATCTGCTGCTATTGTCCTGTTGCTGTTGTTTTTGTTTCTCGGAAAAGTCTATATAGCGGTTGATCTCCTTAATATAGGAAATGATCACAAACGGGTCATCGTTGTATTTGTCCTTTACGAACTCCATCTGTAAGGTTTCATACGGGTTGAGGAGCTTCAGCATACCGGCGAAAGTGAGCGGTGTGGCTTCCAGCGTAACGGAATTGACAGCATAGTACATGCTTTTCCGGGTGTTATGCACATTCGTCAGCTGCTCAAATCTGCCATCGGATTCGTTATATTTCAGGGAAAGGTTATCCTGGCTCACCTGGGGGGTGGAAGCCTTGATGACCCAATACCTGCCGGAGGTCTGCACCCTGGCAAACCCCCTGCCTATACCCAGCCGTTCCGTATTGATATACCAGGCCCGCTGCTGGTAGATCAGCAGATAGGTCTTGAGTATATACTGCAAGCTCCTTTTGTCAAAGGGCTCAAAAAAGTAAATTTCATTTTCCTGGTCGGCGAAATGATTGTTGTTAAGCGGCTGTACATATTCCCAGTTGCAGATCTTGTTGATATTATGCCGGGTATAGTTCTTGATGGAAGAGAACGCGTAGCAACTGTCCTGGGCCCGGACGGCGCCTGGATGCATTGCTGCCAGCATTAAAATCAACCAAAACCTGTATAGCATATTAATGTACTTCCTCGAAAAAGCCTGTTTGTTTATTTTTCCTTACATTATTCCAGTTGTAGTACCGGCCGTTCATGACAACATATACGCCGTGAGGCAGGGCCTGTGCGAAAGCGATAGATGATCCCAGGTTGAAAAACCCGTCAGAGCTGCCGAATTTATAGGGTATCATCGCTCCTGTGATCACAATGGTTTTTTCCAGCTTCTCTTTTGCAATGAAAGCGGCGGTTTCGGCCATGGTGTCGGTACCGTGCGTAATGACGATCTGCTCTTCAGGAACACTCTTTATATTATGCACGATCACTTCCCTGTCCGCATCTGTCATATCCAGGCTGTCTATCATCATAATGGTGCGTACTTCTGTCGGTACGGTACATCTTCCGAGCTTCAGCATTTCCGGAACGTGGGTCTCCTCGAAAGAAAGCTGCCCGTTTATTTCATCATATTCCTTATCAAACGTGCCTCCGGTAATTAATATTCGTAAAGACATATAAAAAAGATTTAAAGTCAGGGTTAGAAATGCAAAAGTCTAATAAATTTTGTAAATTAGTGAATATCTGAGCGAAGAATTGTTTGAACCTGTTTATTTAATATTTAAAAAATTATGTAATGTATGCTGATACATATACACCCGGAGAACCCCCAGGCCAGGAATATACAGACAGTAGCTGCTGTACTTAAAAAAGGCGGCATCATCATATATCCCACGGATACCATATATGGTATAGGATGTGACATTTACAATAAGGACGCTATAGAGAAGATCTGCAGGATCAAGAAGATGGACCCTAAAAAAGCGCAGTTCTCCTTTATCTGTAAGGACCTCAGCAACCTGAGCCACTATGCCAGGAATGTGAGTAACCCTGCTTTCCGGATCCTGAAAAAATATCTTCCCGGTCCTTATACATTTATCTTACAGGCCTCCAGGGAAGTTCCCAAAATACTGAAGGCCAAAAAAGATACCGTAGGGATCCGTATTCCTGATAATAATATCTGCCAGGCTATCATAGAAGCCCTTGGCAATCCTATTATGACGGCATCGCTTCCTATGGAAGAGGACGTTGAGTACTACACCGACCCGGAGATCATTCATGACACTTTTGAAAACCTTGTTGACCTGGTGATCGATGCCGGCCCCGGCGGGATCATCGCTTCTACCGTTATCGACTGTACGGAAAATGAGCCTGTGCTCGTAAGGCAGGGACTGGGTCCCTGGGATGAATAAAATAGCGGTACTACCCGGTCAGAGCGCTACCTGCAGCCACAGCCGTACCCGGGTTCAATGTTCTCATTTTCTTAATCCAGATTATTTTTTCTCTTGATACATCCTCTTAATTTTGTATATATGATCTGATCATTGAAAAAATATGGTTTAACACATTAAAATATCAGCAAATGAATACTACAAAATGGGTACTGGACCCCTCTCACA
Organism: Edaphocola sp.; assembly: GCA_037190225.1. GTDB lineage: Bacteria > Bacteroidota > Bacteroidia > Chitinophagales > Chitinophagaceae > MKSF01. The sequence goes on from JBBCJL010000013.1 coordinate 35,336, forward strand.
GCGAACTTTATTTTAAAGTAAAGCACCTTATGATCACCAATGTAAAAGGAGCGTTCAACAGCTTTAACGCCGCTATTGACGGTGATGATTTTGAAAAAGCGCCTATTTCCCTGACCATTGATGTCAATTCCATTTCCACCAACAATGCCGACAGGGACGCGCACCTGAAAGGTGGTGATTTTTTTGAAACGGACAAATACCCTTCTATCACGTTCAAAAGCACTGAATTTAAGAAGGAGGATGAGGACAGCTACAAGCTGGCAGGCGACCTGACTATCAAGGATGTGACCAGGCCGGTAGTGCTGGACGTGGTATATGGCGGCGCCAATAAGGACCCATGGGGCAATGACAAGGTAGGATTTGAAGTGAAAGGTAAATTCAAGCGCTCCGATTTCGGCCTGAACTGGAATGCTGCGCTGGAAACCGGCGGAGTATTGGTAAGTGACGAGGTGAAGCTGGAAGCGGAAGTGCAGTTCGTAAAGCAGCAGGCAGAAGCATAATACAGCAAAATATACTCAATCGAACGGGCCGGCATATGCCGGCCCGTTCGATTGATGGCAATCTGGTGACCTCCTGCCCGGCTGCCGGTGAGGTGTCCCGGTAACGGAGGGCGTAAAAAATAAGCGGCTGCACCTCAGGTGCAGCCGCTTTTGCGGTAATATTTTTACCGGATCAGCCAAGGTAGGATTTCAGGGCACCGCTGTATCTGGTTTTCTGCAAGCGCTTGATAGCACGTTCCTTGATCTGGCGGATACGTTCTTTGGTAAGGTCATATTTCTGCCCGATCTCCTCAATGGACGGACCATCATCGCCTTCCAGCCCGAAATAAGCGGAAATGATCTCTGCTTCACGGGTGGTCAGGGATTTCAGAATGCGTTGGATCTCGGCTTTCAGGGAATCTTTCATCACATCGTCATCCGTATCGCTGCTGCCTTCCAGCAGGTCGCCCATAGCCACGTCCTCGGCCTCGTGTACCGGGGCATCCAGGGAAGTATGGCGGGTATTGCTGCTGAAGATATTGGCGATCTCGGTCTCGCTCATTTCCAGGATAGATGCGAGCTCTTCCGTGGACGGCTCCCGTTCATTTTCCTGTTCGAACGCGATATAGGCCTTATTGGCCTTATTATAGGTGCCGATCTTGTTCTGCGGTAACCGTACCAGCCTGCCCTGCTCTGCCAGCGCCTGTAAAATAGACTGGCGGATCCACCAAACTGCGTAAGAAATAAATTTAAAGCCTTTGGTTTCATCAAAGCGCTGGGCGGCTTTTATAAGTCCGAGGTTCCCTTCATTGATCAAATCTGACAAAGACAATCCCTGGTGTTGGTATTGCTTTGCAACAGACACCACGAAACGCAAATTTGCCTTTACCAATTTTTCCAGTGCTCTCTGATCTCCTACGTGTATCCTCTGGGCCAGAAGCGTTTCTTCTTCCGGTGTGATCATAGGTATCCTGCTGATCTCCTGAAGATACTTCTCTACTGCCTGAGAATCTCTATTGGTAATCTGAGTTGCAATTTTGAGCTGTCTCATAATCTGTAATAATTCCTTTTTTTTAATGTAAAATAAAGATGAAATACTTGTAATATTTCAATCATATAACAAGACAATTAATAACGTAAAAAGGTTGGAAAATAGTATTTAATAACTGTTAAAAACCCGTTTTGTCATATCGTCACAACTATTGTATGTACATCAAAAACTATACCAGGCACCTGCTGTCAGTTTAAGTTGTCAGGCGCTCGGGCGTACATTAACCGGAAAGTTGCAGGATACCAGACCCTGATACTTACGGCCGCGCAAATAAAAAAAATATTATTCTTATTTCATAATATTTAAGCCAATAATTACCATTTTCCTATCTTTGCGCTCAAATTCACAGACTTTATTAAATTTAATAATAATGCAAAAAGATTTGTACCAGCACCCGGATTATTATCTACTGGATGAATTTCTCTCGGATGAGCAAAAGGTGATCAGGGATGCCGTAAGAGCGTTTGTAAAGAAAGAGATATCCCCGATCATAGAGGAGCATGCCCAGAACGCTACTTTTCCTGCCCATATCATCAAAGGCCTGGGAGAGCTGGGATGTTTCGGTCCTTTTGTTCCGGAAGAGTATGGTGGTCCGGGACTGGATTATATGACATATGGTATAATGATGCAGGAGCTGGAAAGGGGCGACAGCGGTATCCGCTCTACGGCATCTGTCCAGGGGTCCCTGGTAATGTACCCGATTCTCACTTACGGTACCGAGGAGCAGAAGAAAAAATACCTGCCTAAGCTGGCTACGGGAGAAATGATGGGCTGCTTCGGGCTGACCGAGCCTGACTATGGTTCCAATCCTGCAGGCATGATCACCAATTTTAAGGATGCCGGCGATCATGTGATCCTGAACGGCGCTAAAATGTGGATCTCCAATGCCCCGTTCGCGGATATTGCCGTGGTATGGGCCAAGAACGAGAACGGCAAGATACAGGGCCTGATCGTGGAGCGAGGCATGGAAGGATTCTCTACGCCTGAAACGCATGGCAAATGGAGCCTGAGGGCTTCGGCCACCGGCGAGCTGGTGTTTGATAATGTAAAGGTTCCCAAAGAAAATATATTACCGGGTGCGCTGGGGCTTAAAGGGCCCCTGGGTTGCCTGAGCAGCGCCCGTTTCGGTATTGCCTGGGGCGCCCTGGGCGCTGCTATGGACTGTTATGATACGGCCCTGCGCTATTCCCAGCAGCGTATCCAGTTTGACAAGCCGATCGGCGCTTTCCAGCTGACGCAGAAAAAGCTGGCGGAAATGATCACCGAGATCACAAAAGGCCAGCTGCTGGTATGGCGTCTTGGTCAGCTGAGAAATGAAGGCAGGGCTACTCCCGCCCAGATCTCCATGGCTAAGCGCAACAGCTGCGAAGTGGCCATCACAACGGCACGGGAAGCCCGCCAGATACTGGGTGGTATGGGCATCACCGGGGAATACAGCATTATGCGCCACAGCATGAACCTGGAATCCGTGATCACCTACGAAGGTACCCACGATATCCACCTGCTGATCACCGGGCAGGATGTTACAGGGTTCAATGCATTTAAATGATCATTGATTTCACGTGTTTTTTATACAAGGAGGAGTGTCGCAGAGACACTCCTTTTCTGTGTCCCGGGCTTTCAGGCCACGGATCTTACCTGATAAGCGTAACATCGCCTTTCCTTATAAATTCGCTTTCATCCAGGCATTTCCCTTTCAGGTAATAAAAATAGATGCCCATATCTGCAGGGACATTGCGGATGCGACCGTCCCAGGAGGCATCCATATCTTCGGTCTCAAATATAAGCTCACCATACCTGTTATAGATGTGCAGCTCATAGCTTAATATCCTGCCGTAACGTACCGGCGCAAAAACATCGTTCAGGCCATCCCCGTTGGGACTGAAAGCATTCGGGACAAAGATGCCGCAGCAGATATCAACCTGTATCTTTTTAGCGACAGTATCCCTGCACCCGTTGTCCGCGGTGCTGACCAGCAGGAGCTTATTAAGGGGCTCGGATAGCGGAAAGCGTATCGTTTTCGTGCTGCCATACGGTATGCCGTTGAGATACCACTGGTATGCAGAGGCGGCCTGAGCGGTGGCATTGATGCTGTCGCGTATGCAGATATCGTTGTCCATCCTAAAATCAAAGGCGGCGCTGTTCGTCTTTTTATGCGACAGCTGCAGCTCCACTACGGAATCGCAGCTATACCGGTTTTTAAAGGTGTCGGTATAGGTACCGGGTGTGTTGATGCTCCTGTCATTGAAAATATAAATCTCATTGGGGCATACGGAATCCTTTATCGCTGTCGGGGTTTCTGTATGGTCATAATACTTCACGTGAAAGGTATCTATATGCACAGCGCAGTTGTACAGATATCTTACCCAATAGGTACCTTCCTGTGTTGCGTTATAATAAGGCGCATAAGTGCTGCTGTTCCAGTAGGGCTCCTGGCCGGCTGCAATCAGTGGGCTCAGGTGCGCCTCGGAGCCTTTGCATATCCTGAGGATCCGGGTCGCATGGAAGGTATCGGTATGGTCGTTAAATACGGGTACGATATTGGGGAGCCCAAGATGGATATTGGTGCCGGCAGCCAGCTGTATGCTGTTGGGGTCCAGCTGGCAGGCTGTTCCCGGCATGTCCGGGTACCTTATGGTGGCCAGGCTGGTGGTAGAATACGCGTCCTTGAAATAGATCCTGTCATCTATGCCCAGCTTGAGGTCCGTAAACGCCAGGTTGCTGTGGATCTCTGTTTTGGACGCTATAATATTGGCTGTGCTGCCTGCGCTCAGGTCCATCTGGTATAGCTTGTCCGAAAGGGTATAATAAATTTTGGAGCCGCCCCTTGAAAAGCAGGACGAATAGCTGGATATTGTATCCAGTATTATTTCATTGGTGACCGTGCCGGTGGTATTATTGAAATCATAGATGCTGACAGACCCATCGCTTGGGGAGTTAAAGCTGGAGACGACCAGCTTGTTGTAAGAGGAGTTGGGTGTGATGGTCCCGGTAATGCTGGAGGAAGGCCGGGCTGTGAAGCTTCCGGAGATGACAGGTACCGGGTCAAGGCCCCAGCGGTCTATCTTAAAGGATGTAAAATAGCCGGATTGCCGGGATACCAGGATCAGCCATACGCCCCTGCTTTCACAGCTCCCTGCAGCAGCGGACATATGCTCGGTAAAGTTCTCGCCCAGCAGGATACCTTTTTGCTGCGCGACCACATCCCCCCGCCCGCCGCTGAGCCGCATATCCACTACGGAGTAGTAGAGCTTCCCGTAATCGGACAGCATTTCGGAGCAGGTAAGGGAAAAGATATAATACAGATTGGTATCCTGGGGAACAGGAACGATAATGGTGCCTTGTGAGCTGCTGTTGGTCGGTGTATAAAAACCGATATTGGGCAGGGGCACGAGGTTATTCCCGTTCGGCATTACCTGCTGGTCGCGGTTATAGACGGTAGTGCCGTTGGTATAGAACAGCAGCTGCCCGTTCTTATCACACACGTTGGCATCCGCCTCAAGAGCCGTATATAGTGAAGTGGGAGGGGTATTAATAAAGGAAAAAGCGACAGGAGGGAGCGTATTGAAATCTATACCGGCCCTGTTACCGAATACCCATATTCTGTCGTGCTGCTGTGCATACAGTAACGCGGTATTCAGGCAGCCCGACCACACGATTATAAACAGTTGGATACAGAACTTCATATCATTACACCTTATGTGATATTATTCAAATATAATAATTTTTGCCGAATTAACGGTTTGTTGTCGTTTGTTAAGGCTTGGCAGCTACGCTATTTGTTTCCCGTTCAACGATTTTGGCAGGGGGACCGGGTAACAGGTGGCCGCAAGCGTCAGCGGAAAATATTTAAGGCCTATATATTTTTCCGGGTATAATTTCTGGGCTACCTTTATAGCCTTATCTCTTTCATAATATTTATAATATGAAAAAAGTATTGTTGACCGTCTTATCCGCTATTGCCGTTTGTGCGCCACCTTCAAAGGCCTGCGGCCCGAGCCTGGACATAGATGAGACAAGATATGCGCTTTTCAGGAACGGGCTGAACGGTTATGATGGCCTGGAAGCCTTTTATTATACCGAAAATTTCCTGAACAATAACATCTCTGACCCGCAGGGGCTGGACTACCGCAGGAATTGTGAAGAATGGCAGCGTTACAGCCGGGATGCGGATATGAATATAGAGCATATCTATGCCATACAGTACGGGACCGACCCCGAAGCATTCCTGGATGCCTACAAAAAGAACGACTGGAGCGCGTTCAGGAAGAATGATTTTATAAAATGGCTGACGCATCCGCGCCGTAAGCAGGTGCTGGCCTATATGGTGCTTGCGAAGGAAGCGGAACAGACGCAATTCGGCAGCGAAGATATATGGTCAGCGGATATAGGCTCTGCGCAGCGGGACGCAGCTATCAGGTCGATAGCGGAGAAAAGCCTCGCACTGGCGCGCAAAACCAAAGATAGGTTTCTGAAAGAACGCTATGTTTTCCAGGCGGTAAAAATGGCCTATTATGCCTCCTTTACCAGGGAAGATGGCTCTGCCATCCCCTACCTGGAGGCCTATGAAAAGTATATCCGTAACAGCAGCAGCGTTGTAAAAGGCTGGGCGGTATATTTTTGCGGTCTTATGGAGCCTGTCAACGGCGAGGCGTATGTGAGCGGGCTGCTCCGGGCTTTTGACTGGTCGGAAGAGAAAAAGGTACCGGTTTACAACCAGCTGTATAATATTAAGGAAGCGGTATATGCCGCAGGAAAAAAGGATCCTTCGCTGCAGGAAGCGAGCCTGGCTGTTTTTGGTGCCATGACCTATGGAAAGAACCTGCAGCAGATCCGGCAGATATACGGCATCAACCCGGGAAGTAAATACCTGCCGTTCCTGATAGGCCGTGAGATCAATAAGGTGGAGAACTGGATATGGTCTTATGACCTGCTGAAATTCAATAATCTCAATGAGGACCTGACCGTCAATACTTCTTATGAGATCAACCGTAAGAATGACTATACCTACCTGGACGATCTCCTGGCCTTTATAGAAAAAGCGGAGGCGGAAGGCAAGACGGATCCGCTCTTTACCAGGCTGGCCCTGGCACACCTGCTCAACCTGAAGGGCAGGTATGCAGATGCCGGGAAGGTACTTGCCCGCCTGTCCGTTCCCGCGTCCTCCCGCTACCATGACCAGTTCCTTATAGAAAGGGTTATCGTTACGGCTAAAACGGAAAATATCCTCGTTAACGATACCAAATTGCGGCTGGCTGCAGATTTGCAGCTCTTAAAGGAGCAGCAGGACGCCATGAGGAAAAAGATGCAGCAGCAGGACCCGTACTGGACCAATGCCTTAAGCCTGGAGGAAATGGATGATGTGCAGGAGCTGATGGTCTTTTTAAGCTATTGCTACAAGGAGCGGGGGGATATTGTTACGGCGGGGCTGCTGAGACAAAAGGCCAATATTCCTTCCAATGAATACGGGTATATGCAATGGAGCTACTGGTATAGCCTGGAGGATGAGCAGCAGCCGCAAGGCGCTAATGACGCTAACAACTATTACGCCATTGCGTACTTCGATAAATATGCCGGTGTGGAGGATATATACAATCTTATGATGTTCAAGCACAAGCAGCAGAAAAACAAGTTCGAGCAGCTGCTGGAGCCGAAAAAATGGGCGGATGATGATATGTTCTACGACCTGATCGGGACCAAGTACCTGCGGGAGCAGCAATATGAAATGGCCCTGCAGGTATTTGAAAAGATGGATCCCGCTTTCTGGGAAACCCAATATGCCTATAAGGAATACCTGCCATCCCGGAGTATTTTCGACCTGGGTACCTATGCTCCCTGGGACCTGAAAAAATATGCCGCCTATCCTGCTGTGTCTAAAGTGGCTGTTCTGCGTGATATTGTCAAGGTGACCGGGGAGCTGGCCCAGCCAGCCCTTAAGCCGGCGAGAAAGGCGGAGTTGCTGAGGCTGCTGGGCAATGCCCGGCTGAATATGACCTATAACGGGCATTTCTGGATGATGATGAGCTATGGCAAGTATGACAAGGAAACCTACGAGGAGCGGGACGATATATTCAGGTACACTTTCTACCCCAATACCATAAAATATGGCGCCGCCTATTACGGGAACAGCCTGGCGGCAGAGACTTTCCGACAGGCCTATGATCTGGCCGTGGACAAAGAGCAAAAGGCGGAAATGTTCCTGCATCTCTGCCTGGCGGAGCAGCTTGCCGTAAATGCGCCCTACCCGCAGCGGGAGCTTCCCGGGAAGATTGCGGCTACCAGGATATTCAATATGGCCCGGACTGCCTGCCCTGACCTGGACAGGAGGTTCCGCTAGCTTCCGTTGAATAACGCTTTTACTGATCACCCCGGTTGTCCTTACTGCTTCACTGTATTGCCATATGTTGAAATACTGCATCCTGTATATAAGCGCTGTGCTCCTCCTGTTCTCCTGCAGGGAGGAGGAAAAAGCCCTGCCCGTAGGATATTATTACTGGAAGAACAGCAGCCTGGATATGCCTGAAGCGAAGCGGCTTGACAGTGCCGGAATACAATTCATCTACGCAAAGATCGCGGATGTTGTATGGAATGAGCGCGCCGGGGAGCCCCAGCCGGCTACCCGGCTACCCGGATTGATGCCGCCGGGTGACCGGAACGCAGGCCCGGAGATAGTGCCGGTCATATTTATTACCAATGACGTCATGCTCAAAGTGGACAGCGCAGGATGCGCTGCCCTTGCCGGCAATATCTGCCGATATTACAGGGACTGGACAGACCGCTACGCCAACGGCGGAACTCGGGAGCTGCAGGTGGATTGTGACTGGACCCCCCAGAGCAGGGACCGGTATTTTTACTTCCTGCAGCAGATGAAGGAGCAGCTTCGCGACAGGACCCTCAGTGTCACCTTGCGGCTTTATCCTTATAAATACCCTTCGGTAATGGGCGTGCCGCCCGTGGATAAGGCGGTGCTGATGTGCTATAATATGGGGAATATCAAGGATTACGGGGAAACGAATTCCATACTGACAGTGAAGACGCTGCGATCCTATCTTGTAAAGAAGCCCTATCCCCTGCCGCTTGATCCGGCATTGCCGGTATATGGCTGGTATGTGTGGTATTCAGGGAAGCAGTATAAAGGGATCATCTACCAGTCTGAATACGAGCAGCTCTTGCCTTATATACAGCAAAAGGATAGTGTGTACAGCTGGCTGACAGCAGACGTGACAACGGCTTTTAAATACTTCCGGATGGGAGACGAATTACGTGCGGAATTCCCGGATCCACGGGAGCTGCAGGCGTCCTTAACATTGCTGCGGCAATATTTTCCGCAGGCGCAAAGGCTGCTATTGTTTCATTGGGATAAGCAGAATGTTAAACGCTATGCGCCGCTGCTCCGGCAGTGGAGCGCAGGGACGTACGGCAACTGACCGGTTCGCCGCTTAAGGCATAAGTATTCTTCTATTCCCAATTATTGGGGCAGAAATTCCGTCTATCTGTTCAAGCTCAAATGGAAAATAATGGGCTACAAGACTTTTTCTGATCTCAAACAGCTTATTATGAAAAGAATATTACTCATGTTCTTAATGATCTTTTGCAAGATTGTAATGGTATCTGCACAAAGCAATTACTTTCTTGATACCACCAATCAATGGTTAATGGAATATCATGGTATAGACGGGACATTCAGGGAAGTTCATTATTTCAAGCTCTGGTCGGTGTATGACACAACAGCCGTATATAACAATCTTGAATATTCCGTTATTGGGAACCATTCAGGTGCTATATATTGTCTTAGAGAAGACACCACCACCGGGATCACATACATTAAAAAATGCGATACTCTGTCTGAAGAGCTTGTATATATGAGAAATGATTTACAAATTGGTGACACGATATTACATTATGGTTTTCTATCTGAAGATGGATATGATACCTTGTTTTTGGAAACAACCGCTGTGGGGTATGATACTTTTACCAATAAGATTTCTAATATGTTGGATAGTGTTAAGAGCTACAAATTCCAAATGCATTCATCAATTTACGATGACATTTATTATTATCACCAACCTCCGAGCTTTAGTTATTTACGAGGATTTGATACGGGTCCTATTATTCAAAGCTATTTTATATTCGAGAATAGCATCTGGCGTACCTATTGTTTTTGGAATCAGTATTATGGGAGTAGGAAATGTTCTGATATCCCAACAGGTGTAAAAGAACCCGGAATGTCTTCAATCTCTGTATATCCTAATCCTGCGTCCCATACCATAAATATTGCGGGTAACATCGCAAATTCAGAAATTACGGTTTTTAATAGTGTCGGGCAGATTGTACTCAACAGAAAATATGATTCCCAGGTTGATATTTCTATGCTGCCCCCGGGAATTTATTTGCTTCAAGTATCTAATGAAGGTCTTGTTTCAGGAATTACAAAATTTCAGAAAATCAGGTAGTAATAGGTTTTGTCTGTGGTCCAGTATTCTCCAATAACCTTTTCGGAAGACAAAAACCGTCACAGATAAAATAAGCTCCGAAGCTATTACACTATCTGGTTTAAACGTAACTAGGAATTGTGGTACAGTCCGAACCCCATTTACAAAAATCTAAAACAGCTTACAAGAGAAATAGGTCAGTTGGTTTAGGAACGCAGCATCTAAAAAATGTAGACAAGCTGCCGGAGAATTGTATTTGTACATACTTTCCGTAGGAGGATACGGATAAAAATGGTATAAAGAAAAGGGAGCTGACCCCAAAAGATCAGCTCCTTTTTCTTTACCGGAGATCAATCCGCTTTTGTCCAGACCGTGGTCCTCCCGAAAAGGCTCAATCCTACATATCCCCTTATGGATAATTCGGTGCTGCTTTTTACCGTGATATTACAATCGTAGGTCTTTCCGGATTTCGGGTCGTAAACGGTACCTCCGCTGTATTCCTTCTCGTTATCTTTCTTAAAGTTCTTCAGCAGCAGCAAACCCATCAGGGGCCCGTTTGTTTTTTTCTTGTCGGTATTTTTAACGTCTGTCTTGGGCTTGCCGTTCGTATCATTAGGATTTTTCAGCCATACGATCTTGCCATAGTATTTTTCACCAGACTTATAGATCTGTATCTTGGCATCTTTCTCCGCGTTATACCAGTTTCCTATTATGCCCTGTGCCGTGGCACCTGATCCTGTCAGGGCCAGCAGCATAACGCTTACAGCGACCCACCAGAGCCATTTTAATGTTTTCATAAGCGTGTATTTAAGCGGTGAGCGTATTCCTATTTATCATAGACCGTACAGTCTGCTGTCCGTTTAATGCCTGTCAGGAAAGCCTCTGCGAAGGCAGCCGGGGGGATGGTCAGCTTTCTTTTGTTCAGGTCCAGCCAGGCTCCCACCGTAGTGACTACGGCCGCCAGGATACCGTCTTCCCTGAAGATCTCCTGCCGGAAGCTCCATCTTGCCACATCGGTCCTGCAACTTTCTAACAAACATGTGACGCTTACGGTTGAATTGGGGGCAATTTCTCTTTTATACACGGTCTTTTCTTCAAACAGGATAGGCCCGATACCTGATTCCGCCATTTTTTCGCTGGTAATGCCCAGCTGTTCCAGTATCTCTACGCGGCCCTGGCAGGCAAGATCCGAATAAGCACTATGTCTCAGGTGATTGTTGGAATCTATCTGGCTCCATATGATCTTGGTCTTGAATACTACATTTTCCATGGTTGTCCTGTTTGGCTTATCTCCTCCTATATGCTGATGACTGTCTTAAGGGAACTTGATGCCGGGGTATTTATTAACATCATGATACGGGATGTTAGCGTTGTAATAAGTGTTGATCACAGTTATGATCTGGTTGGCCACCAGCGCATAGCCCCTTGGAGTAAGGTGCACGCCATCCAGGGAGAACGCGCCGCCCGTAACAAATGTCGGGGAATATTTTACCCCGTCCCAGGAGAAGCCGGAGGAAAGGGTGCGCATAAAGGCGCTGGCATCCATATAGGCCAAGCTGTGCTTCCTGGCCGCGTCCTGTATGGTCTGGTTAAAGAGTGTCGTGTATTCACGTATGACAGCCACTTCCTTGGCATCCAGGAAATATCTTTTGGGTAAAGGCCTCATCGTGCCCAGGCCGTTACACTTTAATTCATTGGCAGGAATGGTCAGCAGCAGGAACTCCCCTTCTTCAATATGTCTTACTCCTACCCTGTCATCTTCTACAACAAAAGCATTTTGGCCTGCCTTGAATGAAATATGGTTATAGCCGAGGTCCCTGTAATGCTGGTTAAGCCTGTTGGCCTCCTCTGCCGTTACGGTAGCGCCGTTCCTGTCTATCGTAGTGAAGAAAGGAATGGATGTTACATCGGGTATATTGATAAGCACACCTTTGGCGTTACCTTTTACAAGGTTGTTCACCAGGGAGTCATACATCGTCTTAAATAATTCCGGGTGGGTGATATCAGCCGTTCCCATGCCCCCGACATTACCTTCGCCGCCGCTGGTGGCATAGCCCAGCACGTCATTGCTCCCCAGCCATACGGTAAAGAAGGACGGAGACTGCGCCAGGAACACTTCGAGAGGTGTCTGCAGGGACGGGTTGCGGAAGAACCGGGCTGCATAAGGGTTGAACACGCCGTAGCCGTTAATGCCCAGGTGTGCCACCTTGATGCCGGGCACGCCAAGGTTATTGTAGTCTATATTGCCGATGCGGTTGGAGCTGCCTGCAGTATCTGCCGCAGCTGGGTTCGGGATAGGACCTAAAGCCGTTACGCCTTTACAGTCTGTCTGGTAGCCCAGCGTATATTTTGCTGACGGCCAGCCGTAGCTTCCCGGGAGCAGGGGCTGGACGAAATTGCCGCCTCCCACCATCTTGAATTGCTGGGACAGCATATTGGGATAGGAGTTTTCCTGCCCGTCACGTGTCAGGGAGTTATCGGCATAGCCGGCAGTCAGGGAGTTTCCTATGGCTACGTATTTGGAAAAGTCTGCCTCACCGGCTGTGGGCGTATCCAGGCTTTTAAAATTATTCTTACAGGATGCTAATAATCCGGCAGCGGACGCTATCAGTACTAAATATTTGAATTTCATAAATTTATTTTATAATTGGAAAAGCATTGACAGAAATTAAAATTTAACGGCTATGCCCAGCGCCGGCGTAAAGCTTTTTATTTCATAGGCGCCTCCGAAATTTGAAGGGCTGTGCGTGGCGTATCTTGTCGGCGTGGTGGTGTACTGGAAAGACCCCATGATGCTTACCATGTCTCCCAGCGTATAGGCTATACCGCCGGACATGATGAACCTGTTGCCGTCCACAGCATCCGGTGACATGTAATTCTTGCTGATAGGGGTCGGGTCATAGCCGAATCCTGCCATTAATTCCAATGCTTGGGTTATCTTATAATTAGCGCCCAGCCTTACAGCCAGGGTATTGTTGTTCTTTTTGACCTCGCTGGAATTCTGCACCAGCGCGGTGTTCTCATCAAAGGTAAAGTCCAGGGATTTGTAGCGCGACCAGATAGCGAATACGAGATCTCCCTGTAAGGTCAGGCGAGAGTTGACATTATACGCCATCCCTAAAGTGGTGATATGCGGTAAAGGCAGCCGGGTGCTGAACCCGGTGGTGCCATTGGCAGGAACGGAGCCCTGCAGCGAGTGAGGCACGCTGAAAGACGCGGTACCATCGTTAACCTTCATGGTCATACCGTGGCGGTAGGTCAGGCCCAGCTCTATCTCTTCTGCCGGCTTGTAATGCAGCCCTATGTTAAAGCCCCAGCCGGTGCCGTTGCCTTCCAGCTTTGCCGCGCCGTCCGATCCATCGGTAAAGGTCAGCGGCAGCGCCCTGTTGATCTCCATGCTTCCGAAGCCGTAGTTAAGCCCGGCACCAACGGAGAACTGGTCAGAAAACTTATAGCTGATAGTGGGCTGAATCTGGATGCATGCGAGGGAAATGTCCCGTACCAGATACCGCCCTCTCCAGTCTGATCCCCAGCTGACCTTGGACCCGAATGGAGTGAAGATGCCTATACCGGCGCCCAGCCTTTTATCTCTTGATACGGCTCCGCCCGCGTATATGGCAAAGGGAAAGGAAGAAAGCTTCTGGGCATCGACGCGGTAACCCGTAGCCGGCGCCTGGGAATAAGATATATTCGGAGATACATAAAAGCCGCTGGCATACACCTGAAAGCTGCCGAGATCAGATAACCCGGCAGGATTGTAGAATAAGGTGGAAGCATCCCATGGCTTAGCCGTACCACTGCTCGCCATCGCGGTCTGCCGGATACCCTGTAAATTTATCTGGAAGCTGCCGGCCATCAGGGTTGGAGCTATTCCCAATGCAAGAGAAGTGAATATAAGTTTCTTATTCATAAATTTTGATTTACATATAATTAGTTTGGACCAAAATATTTAAAAATCTGTGAAAATACAATAAATAGGAAGTAAAAACTTCCTATTTATTAAATAATTGCTAAGATACTAATAAGTATATTTATTTTCTTTAATTATTTTTTCCGCAATGCTTCTCCTGGCCGCTACCGTATTGAATTCTTCCGTTTTGGTAAATCTTTTCAGCCCCATCAGCATCATCCGCTTTTCATCACCTTCCGCGAAGGCATTGATGGCATTCCGTCCTGCCTGGTATATCCTGGATGCTGCGTCGAAAATATAGGTCCTTGCTATGGCTATCTTTTCCTCGTTGCCTGCTGCGCCCTGTGTATTGACAAGCTGTTCCACCCGCAGCAATACGGATTCCGACGCATACAGTTCGATCAGCATATCGGAAAGGTACATGATCACTTCCTGCTCCTTAGCCAGCTGCATCATCAGCTTCTGTACCGCGGCGCCCGCCGTCATTAAAATAGCCTTTTTGAATCCTTTGATGTATTTATGCTCTTTAGAGAACTGGCTATCATCCTCCGTGGCGCCAAAGTCAGGGATAGCGGTCAGCTCCTTCACCACGTTCTGGGCGGGGGTCATCAGGTCCAGCTGCCCTTTCATCGCCTTTTTCAGCAGCATATCCACTGTCAGCATCCGGTTGATCTCGTTGGTCCCCTCAAAGATCCTGTTGATGCGGGAATCCCTGTAGGCCCTGTCCATAGGCGCTTCCGCGCTGTAGCCCATACCGCCGTATATCTGTACGCCCTCGTCCACCACGTAATCCAGCACTTCCGATGCGTGCACCTTTACAATGGCGGCTTCCACGGCGAAGAGCTCCGTAGCCTTTAATTTCGCCTTGCCTGCTTCCATGCCTTCCGCTATCAGCTGCTGGATGGCATCATCCACATTTTGTGATGCACGGTAGGTCAAGGACTCTGTAACATAGGTGCGTATGGCCTGCTCTGCCAGCTTTTGCTTAATGGCCCCGTATTTGGAGATCGGGCGTCCGAACTGCTCCCGTTCGTTGGCATAATTCACAGACTGGTTGATGACGGCTTTGGCTGCTCCCAGGGCCGCGCCTCCCAGCTTGATACGGCCGATGTTCAGGATATTCAGGGCGATCTTAAAGCCGGCGCCCCTTTCAGAAAGCAGGTTTTCCACCGGTACTTTGCAGTCATTGAAAAATACCTGGGTGGTAGAGCTTCCCTTGATGCCCATTTTTCTTTCTTCGGCGTTGATGGTGATACCGCCGAAATCCTTTTCCACGATGAAGGCGGACAGGTTCTCATCATCATCGATCTTTGCGAATACCGTAAAGATGTCCGCAAACCCGCCGTTGGTGATCCACATCTTCTGGCCGTTCAGGATATAGTGCTTCCCGTCCTCTGACAGCCTGGCTTTGGTCTTGCCTGAATTGGCATCCGACCCGGAGCCCGGCTCTGTCAGGCAATAGCAGGCTTTCCATTCACCGGAGGCCAGCCTGGGAATGTATTGCTGCTTTTGCGCTTCATTACCGTAATACAGGATGGGCAGCGTGCCGATACCGGTATGGGCGGCATTGGCTACGGCAAAGGAATGGCCTGCGCCGAGCGCTTCCGTGGTCAGCATAGCGGTGACGAAATCCTTTCCTATACCGCCCAGCTCCTCAGGCACGCTGATGCCCAGCAGCCCGAGTTCCCCGGCTTTCTCCAGCAGGGAGGCCATCAGCCCTTCTTCCTGCTTATCAATAGCTTCCAGCCTGGGGGTCACTTCCGCTTTCAGGAAGTCTTTACACATCTGCGCGATCATCAGCTGCTCCTCGCTCCAGTTTTCAGGAATGAAAATGTCTTCCGGCCTGGTGTCTTTGATCAGGAACTCACCGCCCATTATGGTTTGTTTGTTGCTCATTGTCTGAATGTTTTTATTATTGGTTGAATAATTGTATGATTTTATGGGATGCCCGGGTGGCTACAGCATTTCAATGATTCCCGCTGCTCCCTGACCTGTGCCCACACACATGGAGATCAGGCCGTATTTCTTATTGCGGCGTTTCAGCTCATGCATCATCTGGACGGTCAGCTTCGCGCCGGTACAGCCTAAGGGGTGTCCCAGGGCAATAGCGCCCCCGTTCACATTCACCTTATCCTCATCCAGTCCCAGCTCCCGGATACAGGCTATGGATTGTGATGCGAAGGCCTCATTAAGCTCTATCAGGTCTATGTCCTTTAGTTGAAGTCCTGCCAGCTCCAGCGCCTTGGGGATGGCCTCTACCGGGCCTATACCCATTATACGGGGCTCTACCCCGGCCGCCGCATAGCTTACAAAACGGGCGATGGGCTGCAGGTTGTTCTCTTTTACAAACGCTTCGCTGCAGATCATCACAAAGGCCGCTCCATCGCTTGTCTGTGAGCTGTTGCCCGCGGTAACGGAGCCGCCGGCCGCAAATACGGGTTTTAGTCTGGCCAATCCTTCCGGTGTGCTTTCGCGCGGTCCTTCATCCGTATCCACTACGTAGGTCCGGGTTTTCTTCTTACCGCAGTTATTGCCTACATAGGTCTCTTCCACGGTTATGGGAACGATCTCTTCTTTGAATTTGTTTTCCGCCAGGGCTTTCAGCGCTTTCTGGTGCGATCGCAGAGCAAAGGCGTCCTGGTCTTCACGGCTGACATTGTATTCTTTGGCTACCGCTTCCGCCGTCAGGCCCATTCCCCAGTAATAATCCGCATGGTCCCTGGCCAGCTCTACCTGGGGCACGACCCTCCAGCCGCCCATAGGGATGAGGCTCATGCTTTCGGCGCCCCCGGCTATAATGCAGTGCGCCAGGCCGGAATGGATCTTGGCCGCTGCCGTGGCAATGGTTTCCAGTCCTGAAGCACAGTACCTGTTGACTGTTACGGCAGGCACTTTAACGGAATCAAATCCCATCAGTGAAACGAAACGGGCGAAGTTCAGCCCTTGTTCGGCTTCCGGCATCGCGTTGCCTACCAGCAGGTCATCCACCTGTTCGGACCTGACCTGCGGCACGCTGGCCATTAAATGTCTGATCACCCTGGCTGCCAGCTCATCGGTACGCATAAAGCGGAACCCTCCTTTATTGGCTTTGCCTACGGCCGATCTGTATCCTGCAACTATATAAGCATTCATATGTTTTTGATATTTTAAGGTCACTATAAAAAATGAAATGATTTCCCATCGGCAGCGGTCTAATTCCTCAGCACTTTACCGCCGTTCAGGATGGACTGGATACGCTCTAATGTTTTTCTTTCCGCGCTGAGCTCCAGGAATGCCTGGCGTTCCAGGTCCAGTAAATATTGCTCGCTGACCCGGGTCGGTGCAGAGAGGTCGCCTCCTGCCATTACATAGCCCAGCTTTTGGGAGATCTTTACATCGTGATCGGAGATATAATGGCCGGCACGCATGCTGTCGGCTCCCAGGTATGCCAGTCCCAGGGCCTGCTTACCCAATACTAAAACATCTTTGCGCGGTTGCGGGGCCACATAGCCTTCATCCGCCAGCAGCAGGCATTCCTTTTTGGCTTCCAGCAGCAGGCGTTTCTGGGATAATACGACCTTATCCCTGCCTTTTACCAGGTAGCCCAGCTCGAATGCTTCCTCTGCGCTGGTGGAAACCTTAGCCTGGCCTATCGTCAGGAACCTGTCCCTGAACCTGTTCAGCGCCACATCGCCTTCTTTCAGCTCATCGGCTGTACGAAGCGCGAATTCTTTGCTGCCGCCGCCGCCGGGGATCAGTCCCACCCCAAATTCTACCAGCCCGATATAGGACTCCGCGTGCGCTACCACCTTATCTGCATGCAGGCACATTTCACAGCCGCCGCCTAAGGTCATATTATGAGGCGCTACGACTACCGGTATGCCGGAATAGCGTACGCGCATCATCGTGTTCTGGAACTGGCGGATGGCAAAATCCAGCTCGTCCCACTCCTCCTCCACGGCCATCATAAAGATCAGCCCGACATTGGCTCCCGCGCTGAAATTGGCGCCGGTATTGCTGATCACCAGGCCTTTATAATCTTTTTCCGCGATATCAATAGCTTTATTGATGCCTTCCAGCACTTCGCCGCCTATGGTATTCATCTTGGTCCTGAATTCCAGGTTCAGGATGCCGTTGCCGATATCCTTTAAAACGGTGCCTGAGTTTTGCCAGACTATTTTATCGGCTCCTATCAGGTCTATATTGATAAATTCTTCTGTTCCCGGGATGATCTTATAGGACCCGGAAGGAATATCATAATAATATCTCCGGCCGTCACGGGTCTGGTAAAAGGAGGTGTTGCCCGCTGCCAGCATGGTCTTTACCCAGTCAGCCACCTTGTGCCCGGCTGCTTCTATGCTTGCAACCGTTTTGGCGATATCCAGGGTGTCCCAGATCTTGAATGGCCCCATTTCCCAGCCAAAGCCGGCTTCTATGGCGTCATCTATCTTGTAAAGCTCGTCTGCTATTTCCGGGATCCGGTTGGAGATATAGGCAAAAAGGCTGTAGAAAGTGGTACGGTAAAAGTCCCCTGCCCTGTCCTTATCTGCCAGCAGCACCTTGAACCTGTCCGCCAGGTTGTCTATCTGCCCGGTTGTTTCCAGGACCGAGAATTTTGCTTTCCCTGCTTTTTTATATGCTAATGTTTTCAGGTCTAAGGAAAGTATCTCGCTTTTACCGTCCTCACCTTTTACCTTTTTGAAAAATCCCTGCTCTGTTTTGCTACCCAGCCATTTATTCCCGATCATCGTATTGATGAAATCAGGGACCTTAAAGGTATCCTTCGCTTCATCATGCTGTAATCCCTGGTATAAGCCGTTGGTTACCATTACCAGGGTATCCAGGCCCACCACATCGGCCGTACGGAAGGTCGCAGATTTGGGGCGGCCTATAACAGGACCGGTCAGCTTGTCCACCTCGTCGATGGTCATGCCGGTCTTTTCCACGTATTGCAAGATGCCGGCCATGCTGAAGACGCCTATCCTGTTGGAGATAAAAGCGGGAGTATCTTTACACAGTACCGTGGTCTTCCCCAGCACCTTTTCCCCGTAAGCCATCAGGAAATCCGTCACTTCCGGTAATGTATGGGACGTAGGTATGATCTCTAATAATTTCAGGTAACGCGGCGGGTTAAAGAAGTGTGTCCCGCAGAAATGTGCCTTAAAATCATCGCTTCTCCCTTCCGCCATTAAATGGATCGGTATGCCGGAAGTATTGGAGGAGACCAGGGTGCCGGGCTTCCGGTACTGCTCCACTCTTTCAAACAGGGATCGTTTGATATCCAGTCGTTCGATGATGACCTCTATCACCCAGTCGCAGCCGGCAATTTCGGGCAGGTTGTCCTCGAAATTCCCGGTAGTGATCCGCGTCACGAACGATTTGCTGTAAATGGGTGAGGGATTGGATTTGAGCGCGAACTGCAGGGCATCGTTCACGATCCTGTTCCTGGCTTTTTTATCATCGGCCGGCGCATCTTTGGGTACAATGTCCAGCAGTAATACTTCTATGCCGGCATTGGCAAAGTGACAGGCAATACGGCTGCCCATAACTCCTGATCCGAGGACGGCTACTTTTTTAATGATCCTTTTCATTCGTATATTTTTTTGAATGGTTAATCAAAACATCATCAACATGCTTCCCTGTGAAAATTAAGCATTGCGATGTTCTGTTCACAATTTGCTTGTTTACTTTTTTGTTACGGTTACGGCTTCCCAGACAGCATTATAAAATTCTTTCCGGGTGCTCTCTTTCCGGAGATTGGTCTTCCTGGCCAGGTGCAGCTTTATGATGGTGTTCAGGCTGCCGTGAATGAGCGCGAGCAGCACGGATTCGTCCAGCGGCTTGATAAGCCGGAGCGTTTTTCCCTGCGCCATCATTTTATAAATAGGCAAAAGCAGGGAAAAGTTCATATCCTGGTTTTCTTTGAACAGGAAAGGCGCGTAGGTATATTGTTCCACAAAGCTGAAATGGTCCGGGTTCTTAAGATAGAACATCACCGCGGCGTCGAGCATAGCAAAGAAATTAGCCTGTAATGCCCTTTCTTCCTCGTATGCTTCCAGGATGGCCTGGTTGAATTCCTCTGCTATCATCGCATACAACGCATTGATAAGGTCTTCCTTTCCCTTGAAATAGAGATAGATGGTTCCTGCGGCCACACCGGCTTCCTGTGCGATGCTTTTCATATTCAGATGATAAAAGCCCTGCCTGTTGACCAGCTTCAGCACACTTTTCAGGATCGCATTTCTTTTATTCCGGATCATCTGCCAATTGATTTTAATGGCAATTTACGTAAAATAAATGAATGAACATTCATTTATTTTGTGAAATAAATTTGCGGAGATTTTGTGGGGAGTCAGGGAAAAGGGTAGGAACCGATAGCGGAGGTTAAAAGTGGAGTTGAAGAAATATAGCGGGTTATCTAGGATTAAGATCAACTTTACGGTAGTAATGAACTCTTTAAAATAAGCCTTCATTACCAGCTTATTGATCTCTTCCAATCCGCGCGATCAGGCTACCGCTGCCGGAAAGTTATGAGCCATCAAAAAGGATAACCGATCGCGATATTAAAGTTCATATTGTCTTTTCTCCACTGGCCGTCCGCGATGCGGGAGTGCTGGATGGTCCATCCGTTGTTTTCCCGGACATAGGGCTTTTTGGCCTGGAAGGCAAAGTCGGTACGGAGGACGAGAAAACCACCCAGGTCGAAGCGGATACCAAAACCATAGCTCGCGGCGAGGTCGCTGTACAGGTTTTCAAACCGGAAATTGGCGCCCGGCATGTTGGGCGTGGGGTTCATCAGCCAGATATTGCCGGCATCAGCAAAGAGCGCGCCGTTGATCTGGATGGCCCCGGACCAGACGGTAATGATCGGGAACCGGTATTCTGCATTCAGCTCCAGCTTGATATCGCCCGCCTGGTCCACGAAAAGCAGGGACGTATTGTTATCTTTCAGGGCATTGAAGCTGCCGGGACCCAGTACCCGGGGCCGCCACCCTCTTACGCTGTAGGCGCCACCCACAAAGTATTGCTTGATATAGGGCAGGGAAGTCGCTTTGTTGTAGGGAATGCCCACACCCCCGTAAAACCGGAAGGCCCAGCTGGCCCTGTTGTTCCTGATATACTGGCGGATATCGAAGTCCATCCTGACATATTCGGCAAATTTCAGGCCGTCTCCCGACCGGTTCAGGGTGTACAGCGCATTGATCCCGTTCATCAGGAGGCCGCCTTCTTCCAGGCCCAGCCTTAGGATACGGTAGGAGCGGGGATTCTTCAGCTCAGAGTTATATACATACTCAATATTCTCGCCCTCTATAAAGGTCTCCTGGTAGCTGTTCCGGATGGCCGGTATGCTGTCCATCCTTTCCTGGAATACTTTGGATATATTGGAGAGGTGCAGGAAGTTCACAAAAATAGGCTTGACCGACCACTGCTCATAGGTGGAGGCCCGCCACCGGTAGCCCCAGCCGGCATTGACGCTCCGGAGGTCAAAATAATCGGTGCGTTTCAGGTAGTTGATACCGCCCTCCAGGAATGTTTTAGGCACCAGTGTCCGGCTGAACCTGTTCGGGTTCACCGGGAGGATGAACTTGGGGAAGGTAAGATTAAAGTTAAGACCGGCATTCTGCGAAAAGAGATAGAACTGCCGGAAGTAGTTAAGGTCCGTCTGGGCCTTGTTCTGGTTGGCCTCCACCCCGTACGACCCGGTGATGGTCAGCCTGTTGGCCCCTTTCAGGAAGTTCTTGTCCGTAATGCTCATATTGACGGCAGTACCTACGGTGTACAGGTCGCCGCCGGTCACCTCGATATTGGTGCCGAAATCGTATTTCTTATTGGCGCTTAAAATGATCCGCGTCCTCAGTCCCGTGCTGCCTTCGTACGCGGGCTCCACGGAGATCCTTACCAGCTGGAATATTTCCAGGTCATTCAGCAGTTTAAGCGTCTGGCTGTAAGCGTCCTGTGTAAATATAATGCCCGGCCTGAGCAGTATCTTCTGATCTATGATATTAAAATTGATGTAATGATCAATATACTTAAACGTGATGCCGTTTATCTTTTTCTCGGAATAGGTATTTTCCGGCGCGCCTTCCAGGTACTGCATATAGACGGTCACATCGGCTATGTGGTGCACCCTGTAGGCGCTGCTGTCCCTGGAGTTATAAATGTTGATATCAATATCCAGCCCTCTTTTCCGTTTGTTCTGCCGGCGTTGGTACTGCGGGTTTTTGTAATCTACCGCCACGGAAGCCGTGTCCAGCTCAAAGGTGATATTATTGGTGCCGAAGCTATAATAGCCCCAGTTCCGCAGCTCATTTACAATACGGATCCTTTCCCCGCTCACCACGATATGGTTGTAATTGGTGTATTGCTCCAGGCGGGTCTTTTTAAGGCTGCTCTTTAAAATATTATGGATGGTGCTGTCTTCACAATTGACCCGTACATTGTTGATCACGTACAGGTTGCCTGTCTGGATCTTGTAAGTGGTGCGCGCTTTCTTTTTCCTGTATTTCACCTGCGCCTCCACCTGGGGATTGAAATATCCCTGGTTGATAAGGAATCCTCTTATATTGTCCAGTGAGCGGAGCATGAGCAAGGAGTCGAAAATGACGGGAGGCTCCACGAAGTTCGTCCGGAGCTGGATATTATTCGTGTCTTTCTGGTAGGTTTTATAGCGCAGGTTGTAAAGGTTCAGCTTATAGGGCGCACCCAGCAAATAGCTGTTGGGTCTTTGCAGGATGACCGATGTCACATCTTCCCGGAAGCTGCTTTTGGAGGACAGGCTGATATCCGATTCGATCTGTACTGTATTTTTTCTCAGCAGGTACTGGTCCGGGCCGAGGTGCCGTGTGCCGCTGCAGGATGCCAGAAGCGCTGCCAGGAAAACCATAACCGTTACAGGAAGTAAGCTACTGTATGGAGAATGTTCAAAAGGCATTTGTCGGGCAGTCAGTTTTAGTCTGTTGGGAAATACGGGAATTGAAAGATTATTCCGAAATTTGCAAAATCCTGTTTACTGTACAAAATTGTAGAATTATTCCTTATAAATGACAAAAGCACAACTTAAATATTTCCAAAGCCTGTCCATGGCCAGGAACAGGAAGCAGGAGCGCCGTTACCTGGTGGAAGGCGATAAAAGCGCATTGGAGTGGATAGCGGATGCCCGGTTTGTAATGCACATCATAGCCACGGCAGAATGGTTGTCGGCGCATGCCGGCGCTGTTGCGCCTTTCCGGAACCGGTGCGTGGAAGCTTTGCCTCATGAGATCGCAAAGATCAGTACCCTGAGCACGCCCACGCAGGTGGTCGTAGTGGCCGGGATGCCCGAGCCGGAAGCACCTGTATTGACGGCAGGGCAATGGTATCTCGCGCTGGACGGCATAAGGGATCCGGGAAATATGGGTACCATCATCCGGACCGCTGACTGGTTCGGGATACGGGATGTGCTGGTAAGCGAAGATTGTGTGGAGACATTCAATCCTAAAGTTGTACAGGCTAGCATGGGCAGCCTGCTGAGAGTACGCGTCACCGCTTATGCAGATCTGTTACAGGCGCTGCAGCAATCGGGCAGGCCGGTCTATACCACCCACCTGAAAGGCAGCGATATCAGGTCTTCGGCCGGGATTGAAAGCGGCATTATCCTGATGGGCAATGAATCCAGGGGTGTAGGCCCTGATTTTGAGGCCATATCATCGAGACTGTTGTTCATTCCCAGGGTAGGGGATGCGGAATCGCTGAATGTGGCGGTAGCTACCGGTATTGTCTGCAGCTACCTGATATTGAAATAAGCGAGAAGCAGCATATATGAATTCTGATATAAATATACTGGCCATAGAGTCTTCCTGTGATGAGACCGCAGCATCGGTGATCGTCAACGGGACAGTGAAAAGTAATATCGTGGCCACTCAAAAGGTGCATGAGCAGTACGGGGGCGTAGTGCCCGAGCTGGCCTCCCGCGCCCATATGCAAAATATAGTGCCTATTACGGACCTGGCCCTGAAAGAATCGGGCCTGAGGAAGCAGGAGCTGTCAGCCATTGCATTCACTCAGTCCCCGGGCCTGATAGGAGCTCTGCTGGTAGGCGCAGGATTCGCCAAGGGTATGGCGCAGGCGCTTGGCATTCCGCTCATCGCCGTGCAGCATATCAGGGCGCACGTGATGGCGCATTTTATAGAAGCGCCGCGGCCGGAATTTCCTTTTTTATGCCTTACTGTTTCCGGGGGACATACCCAGCTGGTCATCTGCCATGATCACCTGCGGCATGAGGTCATCGGCTCCACGAAAGATGATGCTGCGGGAGAAGCCTTTGATAAGATCGCAAAGATGATAGGGCTGCCGTATCCCGGAGGTCCGCACCTGGATAAGCTGGCGCAGTCGGGCGACCCGCTGGCATTTGAATACCCGGTAGGGAACCTCAGCGGTTATGATTACAGCTTCAGCGGCCTGAAAACAGCCGTCTTATATCACCTGCAGAAGGCGGTCAGGCAACAACCTGATTTTATTACCGCCTACCTGGATGATATTTGCGCATCAGTGCAGCATACCATTGTCACAACGCTGCTGCTGAAGATGAAAAAGGCCATTAAGGCTTATGATATAAAACATATCGGTATTGCTGGCGGTGTAAGCGCCAACAGCGGGCTCCGCTCCGGCATTGCGAAGCTGGCGGAGGAGATGAATGTAAAGGTGTACATTCCTAAATTTGAATACTGTACCGATAATGCGGCCATGATCGCCATGACCGCTCATTATATGTACCAGAACCGGGAGTTCAGCGACCTTTCGGTGATACCTTCAGCCCGTACAAATGTGTAAGTATGCCCAATAATTGGTTCCAGTTCCGGCAGTTCCGGGTAGAGCAGGATCAATGCGGGATGAAGGTATCTACGGATGCCTGTGTCTTCGGCGGGCTGCTGATCCGTATCATGAAAGGGCTGCCTGACGCTGCAAGCGCGCTGGATATCGGGACCGGGACCGGTTTATTATCCCTGATGCTGGCGCAGGAGTTTCCATCTCTTCATATAGATGCCGTGGAAATTGACAGGGATGCTTACGGACAGGCGTGCTACAATATTGAACACAGCCCCTGGACCGGGCGTATCCGGTGTCATTACGGCAGCATACAGGAATATACGCAGAACAGTCAACAGCAGTATGACCTTATCATCTGCAATCCCCCGTTCTTTACCGGTCATCTGCCGGCCGCCGAAGCAAAAAGGCAGCTGGCCAGGCATACCGCATCCCTGTCCCATGCCGAGCTGCTGCACGCGGTCAGCAGGCTGCTTTTGCCCGGCGGTCTGGCGGGCCTGCTGTATCCCGCATCGGAAGAGGGCAGGGTAGAGTCTGAGCTGGAAAGATCCGGCCTGGAGGTCTGCAAAAAGATAAAAATTTACCCCTCGCATAATAAAAGTTACAACAGGGTCGTTTACATCCTGAGCGATAAGATACAGGTGCCGGATTTTCCGGATCATTTTTACCTGCGGGGCAGCGATAATGCCTACAGCGATGACTATAAAGCGCTTCTACAAAATTTCCTTCTGGAAAAAAATAATTTTTTAGAAAAGAAAATATCCATAAATTAGCAAATTGATATTTTCATTCTCTTACCTGAGCATTAAATTTTCATCAACAAAACATCAATAACATTATAATTAAATTAATTAAAATGAAAAGACTTTTATTAAGCGTGGCAATGATGGCTTCTTTAGTAAATCTGACCACTTCCGCCAGTGCGCAGATTGCTACGGGGGGATTACCGCTGTCTGTGTCGAAAAACCTTGCCGCAAGTGTGGTTCAGCCAGAGACCAGAGCATATTCCAACCCGTTGAATTCCGAAGAAGCGATTAATGAGATAAGACAACAGGGCCAGCAGGAGCAGAAGCAATATGTGGCTAAGGTAATTGGTACTGATGTTAAATTCCCAGAGTCCGGAGTTTTTCATTATTTAGATAACGGTCAGATCATCTGGAAAGCGCAGATCCATATTGAAGGCGCGCCTGCCATTGGTCTGTACCTGGACAATTTTGACCTGCCGAAGGGTGTAAATATGTATGTGTATAATGCCAATGCATCCCAGATATTGGGAGCCTACACTGCAGAGAATGTTTCTCCTGAAGATAAATTATTTGCTATCCAGCCGGTTCAGGGTAATTATGTGAACATTGAGCTGAATATAGAATCATTTGTGAACCTGAATGATATCAGCCTGAGCATTGATAATGCTGCTATCCACTTTGAAGGTATTTCCTACCTGGAGCAATACAGGAACCCTTCTGAGGGTGTATTCATCGGTGCCGATCCGTTCGGTCTGCAGGGAAGGGGTGCTGAGTGTATGATAGACGCAGCCTGTTATAGTGCCTCAGACGCAGATGTAGCTAAAAAAGCCTCTATCCAGACTCTTTACCTGGATAAAAGAGGTCAGCTGGTAAGCATGTGTTCCGCTTCCATGATCAACTCACTGGGAAATACCAAGGAAAACTGTAATAACTATGTGCTGACCGCCTCTCACTGCCAGTCCAATAACCTGACAAGGCTGGGAGATACTACCAACTCCGCATTTTCCCAGGTATTATTCAGGTTCAACTTTGAAAAGCTGGCCTGTGATGCCAAGAACAGGGCTCAGGTAGACGTAATTTCTGCAGCCAACTTCGTGGCCCGCTCTGAATATGACGGACGCCTGTCTGCTTCCGGAATGCCCGGCGACTTCCTGTTGCTGGAGCTCAGGATCAGGGTCCCTAGCTCCTACAACGCTATGCTGGCAGGATGGGATATCAATGATCAGCTGGTTTACCCTGCCAATACAGGAAAGCAATATGTAGGCTTCCACCACCCGTCCGGAGATATCAAAAAAGTTTCCTGGCACAATACTATCCTGAAAAGCACAAAACATATCACCATCAACTTCCCTCGTGATGGTTCCAAAGGTGCTGTGTACGGTGGTACATCCGGTTCCGGCTTATTCAATACAGACAACAGGATCGTAGGTATCGCTTCTACGGCAAGTGGTGCGATAACTGATTGTCCTAACAACACTTACAACTCCCTTAACTACTATAAATTTGCTTCCGGCTATAATTATGATCTGAACATTCCGACCAGGAACCTGAAAGCATGGCTGGATCCGTTCAATACAGGAGCCAAAACAGCAAATGCTACCAATACGCAATGTGAAGGCCTCTCTATCGTTACTATGGATGAAGGACTGGAAAAAGGTGTGAACTTCTATCCTAACCCTTCCAATACCGGCCTGCTGAATGTTAAGTTCGACCTGGAAAATTCACAAAATGTGAAGCTGGAAGTATTTAATGTAATGGGCGCTAAAGTAGGTGAGCTGAAAGTAAACAATATCACTAAAGGTGATTATGCTTTAGACCTGACCAACTTAAGCAGCGGGGTATATATGATCAAATGCTCCAATGGTACGGCAGTATCTACCAAAAAAGTAACTATCGCTAAATAAGCAATACACTTTATAATAAAAAAAGCCATTTCGTAAGAAATGGCTTTTTTTATTGCGTCCGGCATATAAAGCAGGGATACACGGACCGAGGATACGCCTGCGATACCGGCATCACTACAGTCTGTTACATAAGCGGTCTGCCGCCTTTTTCCCTGAAGTAATTGATCTTGGAAAGGAACATGACGGACATCTTCTGTGCCCTCCATTTGGCCTCTTCCGTTTTGGGGCCGCTGAAATGGCTGTCCAGGGTCTGGTGCCACAGCTGCAGCCAGCGGTCAAAATGCTCCTGCTGCACCGGGAGCTGCGCGTGGGGAGGAAAGGGGCTGCCCTGGTAGGTATAGGCATCCAGCAATACGGTCTGCCAGAAATTATACATTTTAGAAAGGTGATGCGGCCAGTCTGAAATAGCTCCCGCAAAGATACCGCCTATCAATGTATCCTTTCTTACTGCTTCGTAGAAGGTGTCTACAAGCAGCCGGATATCTTCTAAGGTACTTATATCTTTTTTCACAATAATATTTTTTAGGATACTTTACAAAGGTACTGATTATTCCTTCCGTAGAGAGGATTATCGGGACAATCTGGGCCCGGTACCGGTACGGGATGCAGCAACGGTGCTCAATAGCTTTCCCCACAGGCTAAATATGACAATACTTTTACGGATCCGTGACAATAAAGCCTTGTTTGTAGGATATCTTTGCCCCGCAAAAACAACAACACTGTTTTATAAAGCTTCTTTCGCCGAATTGTAGAAAATCTGACTATGTAATTAATGTTTAGTTTTCTATGATGAATAAAATATCCCGATTCCGGAATGTCTTCCTGGTGTCTGCTCTGCTGGCAGGATCCTGTATGGTATCTGAAGCCCAGCAATGGAACCTCGTAGGCGGTACTGCACTTACTGCCGTCAACGGCTCTTATTCCAATCTTGTTAAAGACAACAGCGGTAACTATTATGTTTCCTATTACGGAGGGGGTGTTACCAAGGGCTCCGTTCAGAAATTTGACGGTACGTCCTGGTCCTTTGTGGGCGCGCAGGGTATTACCCCGGGCTTTGCCACCTATAACAGCCTCGCCGTCAATGCGGCGAATGAGCTGTATTACAGCTTCCAGGATGGCAGCAACAGCAATCATTTATCTGTAAAGAAATACAGTCCTGTTTCCAATACATGGACCGATGCGGGGGTGGCTATTTCCGGGGCTGTGGTCAATTACCAGCACCTGAAGATAGTGCCTTCCACCAACCTGCCCGTAGTATCTTACAATAACGCCGGCATCAGGATCAGGCGGTATGACGGTATCTCTTCCTGGACGGACGTAGGCGTATCTCCGGTGGTCACCGGCAACGGCGCCAATCACAGTATGGTGGTCAGCAGTGACGATACCGTATTTGTGGCCGTTCAGACCGGCACCGCCTATGCTGTCTATAAAAATCATATCAACGCTTCCGCTACGACAGCCTGGCAGCTGGTTGGCAATTCCGCCTTCACCTCCGGCGGCAATTCCAACCAGTTCACGGTGTCCCTGGCCATTGACAGCAGGAACCGGCTTTATCTGGCTTACCGGGGGCTGAGCAACCCGAACCAGAGCAGGATAGAGGTGTACACCTTTAACGGCTCTTCCTGGGAGCCTTTGGGCAACCAGCTGTTCTCTGGCAGCAGCGTAGAGCATATCTCCATTGCCGTAGCTCCGGCGGGTGTGCCTACGGTGGCCTTCAGGGAGAACAGTCCTACCGATAAGACGATGGTCTATACGCTGTCCGGCAATACCTGGGTATCGCTGGGCGCGGCTTCCACGGATATCGGTAGCTGGAATTCCCTCATACTGGACAACGGCGCCCCGGTTGTAGCCTTCTGTGAGAGCACGGGCGTGAACGGCGGCCTGGTGACCGTAAAGAAATATGCACTTTCCAATACGATAGATAGCGTAAGGGTCAATACTTTGAACAACGTAAGCCCTATCCTGACCAGCAGCACGCTGGCTACACAGGCGGCAACCACGTTGCAGCTGGAGTCTCACGTGTATCCTTCCCTTGCCTCTCAGAATGTGACCTGGAGCATTCCTCCCGGCAATACTGCCACTGCGGGCATCAGCAGCTCCGGCCTGGTAACGGTTCCCGTGCAGACGCAGGGCATTGCCTGGGCCAAAGCGGTATCGGCGGTAGATGCTGCCAAATCCGACTCCCTGATGCTGCAGGTATATTGTAAGCCGAGCCATACCAATCCTATTAACTGGTTTGTCATAGATACGGTACAGGTGCTCGGTACCTCCCTGTTCAATACCACCACTGCCCTGGGCAACCCGAACGCTTACCAGATATTCCCTGAAGCAGGTAATAATACGGCCACCCTCAACATCGGTTCCACTTATACCCTTAAAACATTTGTAACTTTCAGCTACGGTCTTCAGAACACACAGGAGATGAGCTATTCCCTGTGGATAGATTATAACAGGAACGGCGTTTTTGAAGCTACGGAATGGACGCAGATAGCTGCCAATACCTATGATTCCCTATTAACAGGCCAGTTCACTGTTCCTGCCGGCGCACGCCCGGGTAAAACCCTGATGCGGGTACGTTCCAGGCTGGCAGGGTCCAATAATGGAGCAACGGATGCATGTTCCGCTTTCAACGGCAGCGGCCAGACCAAGGATTTCATTATTACCCTGGCGTCCGTTTATGCTGTTGCTGCAGATAGTGTTGTGGTCCGTACACAGAATAATGTAAGCCCCGTTATTACCACCAATGCCGGTACGCTGCAGATGGAAGCTTCGGTATATCCGCTCAGCCTTAACCAGGATGTGACCTGGAGCGTGGTGCCGGTCACAGGCGCTGCTACGATATCCACAGGCGGCGTGCTCACGGCGGTTGCCAATGGTACCGTATATGCTAAAGCGGTTTCCGTTTTTGATCCTGCTTTCAGTGACTCTATGCTGGTGACCATCAGCAACCAGACAGTTGAAGTGACAGGAATACAGGTACAGACAGCGAATAATATCAGCCCGGTCATCACCACGAATGCCGGTACGCTCCAGGTGGAAGCTGTCATTACGCCGCTGAATGCCACCAACAGGAATGTTACCTGGAGCATTGTGCCGCTTACCGGGAATGCTGTAATTTCTGCAACCGGCCTGGTGACAGCGGTTACGGACGGTGTGGTCTATGCCAGGGCTGTTTCCGTGGCCAACAACGCTTTGACAGATTCCATAAGGATCGACATCAGCAACCAGGTGGTACAGGTGGAAGGTATAAAAGTCCAGACACAGAACAATGCCGCTGCTGTTATCGCTACCAATTCCGGTACGCTGCAGCTGGAAGCAATCATAACACCTTCCAATGCCACGAACCGGGATGTGACCTGGAGCATCGTGCTGGAAACGGGAACGGCTACCATTTCTGCCAGCGGCCTGGTGACCGCATTCAGTAACGGTAAGGTCTATGCGAAAGCACAATCAGTGGATAATCCTGCTCTGGCAGACTCCCTGGAGATCATTATATCCAACCAGGGCGGTTCTGATATTGCCGCTGTAAACGGATGGCAGGCACGGGTATATCCGAATCCCGTTAAAGAGGTACTGCTTGTTGAGCTGCCATTTACAACAGCGTCAGGCGTGCTTACGCTGATGAATATCCAGGGCCAGGTGATCCACAGTCAGGCATATAAGGGTAATGCCTTTGAATTGCCTGTTAAGGACCTGCCTGCAGGTATCTATCTGCTGCAGCTGAGCACTGAGCGGGGAACTGTTACAGAGAAGATCGTAAAAGAGTAATCATGAAGTGAGGCTTTAAAAAGCCTCGCTTTTTATCACATTGAGCTTATCAAATGTGATGTATATGATGTATGAATAAACAACCCTGTCATATGGCGCTAAGCCGAAATATTGACAGGCTTGTTTACTTTTCAGACTTAAATATATTACAGGGATATCCGCGATCAGGTTATTGATGCAGCGCCTTAATAACGGAGTAAAGCCGGCGGATATAAGGAGCAAAAAGAAAGGGACAGCATTAAGCTGTCCCTTTCTTTTAATATTAAAACAGGTCGGACCTGTTTATGGATTATTCATCATCATCAAACTGCAGCACATCCTGGCTCTGCATCAGCAATTCATATTCATCTTTAGAGCCTACGATCATATCCTGGAACTTGCGGGTTCCTGTTCCTGCAGGGATCAGTCCGCCGGTGATCACATTTTCCTTCAGTCCTAGCAGGCTGTCTGTCTTACCGGCGATAGCCGCTGTGGACAGTACTTTGGTTGTTTCCTGGAAGGAAGCCGCGGATATCCAGCTTTGTGTACCCAGGGAGGCTTTGGTGATACCTAACAGCAGCGGAGAGGAAGTGGCAGGTTGGGCATCACGATACTCGATCAGCTTTTTGTCCATTCTTCTCAGAACGCTGTTCTCTTCTCTCAGCTCACGCAGGGTAACGATCTGTCCCGGGTGCATTTTCTCGCTGTCTCCTGAATCAATAACCACTTTCTTGTCGTAGATAAAGTCGTTTTCGTCCATGAACTCGATTCTTTCAACGGTATCGTCTTCGAGGAATTTGGTATCGCCCGGATCCATAATGGTCACTTTACGCATCATCTGGCGAACGATCACTTCAATGTGCTTGTCATTGATCTTCACGCCCTGTAAGCGGTAAACTTCCTGGATCTCGTTCACCAGGTACTCCTGCACTGCATGAGGTCCTTTGATCTTCAGGATATCGCTTGGTGTTGTCTGCCCGTCTGATAAGGCATTACCGGCTTTGATGAAGTCACCGTCCTGCACCGTGATCTGGCGCGTCAGCGGCACCAGGTATTTGCGGACCAGGCCTTCTTTGGATTCCACGATGATCTCACGGTTACCGCGTTTTACGCTGCCGAAAGAAACCACACCGTCAATTTCCGCAACTACTGCGGGGTTGGACGGGTTACGGGCTTCAAACAGCTCCGTTACGCGCGGCAGACCTCCGGTGATATCCCTTGCACGGCCCATCACACGTGGTATCTTAACGAGGATCTGTCCTGATTTTACCCTTTCTCCTTCAGATACGGAGATGTGGGCACCCACAGGAAGGTTATAGGTTTTCACGTCTTCCCCTTCTATCAGGATGGACGGGATCTTTGTCTTGTCTTTTGTTTCAATAACTACTTTTTCCGTGTGTCCTGTCTGCTCATCGGTCTCCTCACGGTACGTTACACCTTCTTTAATGCTTTCGAAAGCTACTTTACCGTCAATCTCAGCGATGATAACCGCATTGAACGGATCCCAGGTACAGATCACATCTCCCTTTTGTATCTTCTGGCCATCCTGGATCTTCAGGGTAGAGCCGTAAGGGATATTATGAGTGGTCAGTAGCCTGTCGTTTTCCACATCCATTACCCTCAGCTCCCCGGTACGTCCTATTACCACATTCACAACATTGCCTTCTTCATCTACGCTCTTGGTGGTACGGATGCCGTCAAACTGTACGGTTCCGGTAAAGCGGGACAACATTTGTGAGTTGATGGTGGAAGAGCCGGCCACACCACCCACGTGGAAGGTACGCAGTGTCAGCTGGGTACCTGGCTCACCGATGGACTGGGCCGCAATGATACCTACGGCATCACCGCGTTGTGTCATATAGCCGGTAGCGAGGTTTTTACCATAGCATTTGGAACAGCATCCGCGCTTGGTCTCACAGGTCAGTACAGAACGTATCTCAACGGTCTCAACACCGGCATCTTCGATAGCCTGTGCGATATCTTCGGTGATCTCAGCCCCGGAGGTAACCAGCAGCTCATCCGTTACGGGATCATAAACATCATGCAGGGACACACGTCCGAGGATACGGTCGAACAATGGTTCAACGATCTCTTCATTATCTTTTAATGCAGAAATAGCCAGTCCTCTCAATGTACCGCAATCTTCTTCATTGATCACCACATCCTGGGCAACGTCCACCAGACGACGGGTCAGGTAACCCGCATCCGCTGTTTTAAGGGCGGTATCCGCAAGACCTTTACGCGCACCGTGCGTGGAGATGAAGTATTCCAGTACCGAAAGACCGGATTTGAAGTTGGACAGGATCGGGTTTTCGATGATCTCGGAACCGGTAGAGCCGGAACGGCGCGGCTTGGCCATCAGACCCCTCAGGCCTGCCAGCTGCTTTACCTGCTGTTTGGAACCACGGGCACCGGAATCCAGCATCATATATACAGAGTTAAAGCCCTGCTTGTCGGATGCCATCTCGGAGATCAGCGTTTCTGTAACACGGGTATCCACACGCGACCAGATGTCAATGATCTGGTTATAACGTTCGTTATTGGTGATAAGACCCATATTATAGTTATCCCATACCTCATCTACTTCACTTTGTGCATCTTCTATTAATTCTTCTTTGACTTCAGGGATCGTCAGGTCATTGATGCTGAAGGAAAGACCTCCTCTGTAAGCCGTACGGAAGCCCAGTGTTTTGATATCATCCAGGAATTTTACGGTCTGAGGGATATTGGTATTTTTCAGGATATCACCGATGATTTCCCTTAAGGATTTTTTGGTCAGCAATGCGTTAACGAAACCATTGTCTTTAGGCACTACCTGGTTGAACAGCACGCGACCTACAGTCGTTTCGATGAGTTTATGTTCCAGGCGGCCGTCCTTGGTACGGACATCTGCCTTTACCTTGATCCAGGCGTGAAGATCGACCCTGCCCTCATTGTGGGCAATGATCACCTCGCTGGCATTGTAGAAGGCTTTGCCTTCACCTTTGATCACTTCATCGGCAGTAGTTTTCTTTCCTTTTGTCAGGTAGTACAGGCCCAATACCATGTCCTGGGAAGGCAGGGTGATAGGCGTACCGTTCTGAGGGTTCAGGATATTGTGAGACGCCAGCATCAATAACTGGGCCTCCAGGATAGCCGCGCTGCTCAAAGGTACGTGTACCGCCATCTGGTCACCATCAAAGTCGGCGTTGAACGCAGAACATACCAGCGGGTGCAGACGGATGGCCTTGCCTTCTATCATATGGGGCTGGAAGGCCTGGATAGACAGCCTGTGCAGTGTCGGGGCACGGTTTAATAATACCGGGTGTCCTTTCATTACATTCTCCAGGATATCCCATACCACCGCTTCTTTTCTTTCTACCAGCTTCTTGGCCGATTTTACGGTTTTAACAATGCCTCTTTCTATCAGCTTACGGATGATGAACGGCTTGAACAGCTCCGCAGCCATATCTTTAGGGATACCGCATTCGTGCAGTCCCATTTCAGGACCTACCACGATAACGGAACGGCCGGAATAGTCCACACGCTTACCCAGCAGGTTCTGACGGAAGCGGCCCTGCTTGCCTTTTAATACATCCGATAAGGATTTCAGCGCCCTGCCGCCTTCCGCTTTTACGGCGTTGGATTTACGGGAGTTGTCAAACAGGGAATCCACAGCTTCCTGCAGCATACGTTTTTCGTTACGCAGGATGACTTCCGGCGCTTTGATCTCCAGCAGCCTTTTCAGACGGTTATTCCTGATGATCACCCGGCGGTACAGGTCGTTCAGATCGGAAGATGCGAAACGGCCGCCGTCCAGGGGTACCAGGGGACGAAGCTCCGGCGGAATTACCGGGATATATTGCATGACCATCCATTCAGGACGGTTTTCGATATGTGTATTGGCTTCCCGGAAGGCTTCCACCACGCTCAGGCGTTTCAGCGCTTCCTGCTTGCGTTGCTGGGAAGTTTCATTGGCAGCAGAGTTTCTCAGCTCGTAAGACAGCTGGTCCAGGTTGATGCGGCCCAGCAGGTCGTGTACGGCTTCCGCACCCATCTTGGCCACGAATTTATTGGGATCTTCATCCGGCAGGTACTGGTTTTCCTTAGGAAGGGCATCAATGATATCCAGGTATTCATCCTCAGATAATAAAGCCATATAGGTATCTTCACTATCTTTCATCTGTAATTTCTGGCGGATCATCTCTTCCGCCTCGCCGGCCTGGATGATCACATAACGTTCGTAATACACGATGCTCTCCAGCTTTTTGGAGCTGCAACCCAGCAAATAACCTATTTTGTTAGGCAATGATTTGAAATACCAAATATGAACGACAGGCACTACCAGCTTTAAGTGGCCCATACGCTCGCGACGTACCTTCTTCTCCGTCACCTCCACTCCACAACGGTCACACACAATACCACGGTAGCGAATACGCTTGTACTTACCGCAGTAACATTCGAAATCCTTGACAGGACCGAAGATCTTTTCACAGAAAAGACCGTCACGTTCCGGTTTGTAAGTACGATAATTGATCGTTTCAGGTTTTAAAACCTCTCCGTAAGAGCGATCGAGAATACCATCCGGTGAAGCCAGACTGATGGTAATTTTGTCGAACCCTGATTTTGGACGGTTGTCTTTTTTAATTGCCATTTGAAAATATTGAAGTAATGTTCAAAATACTAAAAGGATTTGCTTGTATGCCTGCATCGCCGTCTATTGGATGCGCTGACTGCCGTAAATAACAATTTCCCGTCTCTAAATGCTTGATTTTGAGACAGGCAAGGAGTTATCGCGCGTCAATTTTTAATAAATGGTTTCTGCACACACAAAACATCCCTATATCATAGGGTCTGCAAAGATACAAAATAATTTTTATAATCAAAATTTGAATACTTTTTGAGGAAAAGCCGGATTTTTTTTCCACATAATGGGAATAATAGCGAAGGGCCGGCAGATAATTAGGCCGGCTGCCGGCTTTTTATCACGGTCAGCATCAGCCGTGAGGCTTTATTTCCCGTCAGCTTAATGGCCGCCTTGTCTATCAGTCGCCACAGCCCGAAGCCCATATTCCGGAATTTCATATGGAGCCTGAAAAATAGCAGCAGCTTGCTGTTAAATATCCTCGTGGACGCGATGCCCGCACCTTCAGGTACCAGGGCGCTGATCGTCTCACGGGTAAAGGAATGCAGATGGGCGTTGTGAGGTGTCAGCCGGTTGCAGTGGATGCAGAGGGACTGCTGTATCAGCTCATCATGAGGCGTGGTGATGATGAGCTTGCCGCCGGGCTTAAGCACACGCAGCAGCTGCTCAATGAACAGCCCCGGGTCCTTTACATGCTCAATGATCTCGGAGGCAACGATACAGTCAACGGTCCGGTCCCTGAGCGGCAGGGAAAAGACATCGGCTACCAGGCCGTAATGATGCTCTGAGGGGTACGTTTTCAGCGCCTTTACCGGGTTGGTCGTGGAAATATCCATAGAGATCACCTGTTTGCCTTTGGGCAGCAGCCGGCCGGCCAGCCAGGCGCCTCCGCAGCCTACATCCAGCACCAGCTGCGCGGTTTTGGGAATTTCTGCCAGGATATGATCGTGCAGCCGGTTGTTCTCTATCTGGAACGACAGGATAAAGTCTTCAAAATAATCAAAGGCTTTCGCATCCTGCTCATAATGCTCCCGGTAATTGAAGAGCGCGTCATTGTCCTCCTCATCGGGCAGCAGCAACGGCACGTTATCCAGTATCCTGAAGCTGCTGCTGCCGTCACCGGTTGTCAGCACATTGCCGGAACGGCCGGGTATCAATCGTTCCCTGGTCCGGGGATGTACAAGCAATGAGGCAAAATCAGGATGCATACGGAATCGTTTGTTAGCCGCAAAAGTACTATTTTATTTTTTCCGGTATATTTTTTTCAGGGCATCAAACAGCTTATCCACGTCTTCCTGCGAGTTGAAAGCGTTGATGGAGTACCGGAGGTAAAACCGGTCATTGTGGCGGGTGACCGGGATCTGGATATTGTATTCCCGGAGCAGCAGGTCGTGTAAGAGCGCAGCATTATCTGCCCGGACCTCGCAGCTTACCATCTGCCCCATAAAGTCGTCATGAACGGGGGCCAGGGGTTGCTCCTGCAGGAGCTCATACAGCTGACCGGCATTTTCATGGGCCAGGCGCCTGCACTGTGCGCTTACCTGGTCCCACCGGTGTGTTTTCATAAAATCTATGGCCGTGGGTATGGTGCAGAAAGCGCTGATATCCCTGGTGCCCTGCAGCTCGTGGTAATCCAGGAACCGGGAATGGGAGGGCTGCATGCTGTTATAGCCCCAACTGATGACCAGCGGATCGAACAGGTGCTGCAGCGGCCGGCGGACATACAGGAAGGAAGATCCTTTGGGAGCCATCATCCACTTATGGCAGGCGCCTGTGTATATATCGGCCTGAAGCGCCTGCAGATCCAGCGGGAGCTGCGCCGGGGCGTGCGCGCCGTCTATAAAGGTAAGGATGCCCTTTTCCCTTGCGAAGGCACAGATCTCCTCCACCGGCAGGCGCAGCGCCGTAGCGCTTGTAAGGTGGCTTATGAAGATCATCCGGGTCGCGGGCCCGATCTTTTCCAGGAAACTTTCCAGGAAAGCCTCCCTGGAGGTAACGGGCAGGTCTACCGGGTGCTGTATATAACGGGCGCCGGCCCTTTCACAGTAGTATTTCCAGGTCCTGTCGCAGGCGCCGTATTCCTGGTCTGTTGTCAGGACCTCATCGCCGGGCTTAAGCGGGAAGCTCCGGGCAATGATATTGACGGCATACGATGGGTTGGTGACACAGACCACATCATCTTCATCACAATTCAGGTAGGAGCCTAATGCCCGGCGGGCTGCCTTCAGGTAGGCCGGGCCTTTATCCGTAAGGAAGCTCACCGGTTCCTGCTCCAGCTCCAGCTGGAATTGCCGGTATCTTTCAAAAACAGGCCGGGGGCAGGCCCCGAAAGAGCCGAAGTTCAGGAAAGTAACCTCGTCTTTGAGGAGGAATAATTTTTTATAGTCTGTGCCGTTCATATATACAATATTACTAAATTAGCTTATCTTTTCCTGTTAAGATTTGGCGGGGCCCGGCCGGCGTCTTGCAGCCATACCGCACATCTGCATTAAAAAAGAACACCTTATGGTAACATCTCATATTTCCCGGAAACAGCTTCCCCTTGCCGATGCGATCAGCGGCAGCCATATTAAAAAGGAGATACTGGACCTGATCCGGAAGGATTACCCGGATTTTAAGCCGGAAAGCTATCTTTCCATCCAGGAGCTGAATGCGTACAGGCGCATTTATTTTACCCAGCTGATACAGCAGGAAAGAGGCGAGATGCAGGCACTGGATGCAGCGGTGCTGAATGCTGTCAGGAACAACAAGATACTTTCGGAAAATATCAATGAGCAGGCAGATGCCCGCCCGACAAGGGGAGATACCCTGGCGGATAAAATAGCCAGCTTCGGAGGGAGCTGGACGTTTATTGTTACTTTTTTCCTCATCCTGACAGCGTGGATGCTCATCAATATATGGCTGCTGGGCAATAAGGGCTTTGATCCCTACCCGTTCATCCTGCTGAACCTGATCCTGTCCTGCCTGGCTGCCATCCAGGCGCCTATCATTATGATGAGCCAGAACCGGCAGGAGCAGAAAGACAGGATACGTGCGGAGCATGATTATAAGATCAACCTTAAGGCTGAGCTGGAAATCCAGCTTTTAAGCGAAAAGATAGATTATCTGCTGCTGCACCAGAACCGTAAATTGCTGGAGATCCAGGAAGTGCAGATCGATTATCTCGAGGATATGGAGAAACGGCTGTTTGAGGCATTCGGGTCCCGCGGTAAAAGCTGAAGCTGCCCGGGGATCACAGGAGCGCCAGCAGCTTTTGTATCGTATTGAGATTTCTGCCGGTGCTTTTGACCTTTAATTTCTGCTCAAAAAAGCTGTTGCTCATTTTAGAGGTTGCCATACCATCCGGCAGGTGAAAATATAAGATGTTGTCCTTCAGTACATATTGCTCCTTTCCGAAATCCATTTGACCGAGCATGGCTACCTGCGCCTGCGCCGGCTGCCCGCTGAGAAATGTGATAAATACACTGTTGGGCGCTGCCCCGGGAGGAAAGGGGTTTCCTGCCAGCGCTTTTTCCAGTACGTCCGCGGTTATTACAAACACTTCTATGTCCAGTGAAAAATGATCCAGGATGAGGTCATGTATCTTTTGGCCAAGCGTTTCCTTTTCCATATCCGATTCCAGCAGGATATTGCCGCTCTGGATATAGGTACGTACCTGTCCGAACCCCGCCAGCTGCAGCATCTGCTTCAGCTCTGACATCCTGATAATATTTTTACCGGATACGTTTACGGCTCTCAGGAGAATGATATAAACCTGCTTCATACTCCGAATATAGTAAAAAAAGAGATCGGAACCGATCTCTTTTTTACTATATAGCCTTGGAATTACTCTTTGATAAGCTTTCGTACCACCGTTCCTTCCCCGCTCACTACTTTTACAAAATAAAGGCCGGCGGGCAGATGCCCGATGGAGACCTTGGCCACACCGTTCGGTGTATACGCTTGCTGCAACAGCACTTTGCCATCTGTGCCGCTTATTGTAACGGAAGCTGCCGTATTCAGTTCGGGTATTGCTATATAAACAGTACCGGTAGCAGGATTGGGATAGATATGGAGCGCCGCAAGCGCTGCCGGCCCCGGGATGCCGGCAGGGGTATGGTTAAATGCCGCGGAAGTGTCACTGCAGCCCTGGTCGTTGGTCACGGCTACCTTATAGGCTCCTGCTGCTCCTGCGATATAGGTCTGTGAAACGGCGCCGCTGATAGGCGTATTATCGCCATGCAGCCACTGGTAGCCGGCATAGCTGCCAGTACTGAGGATATTCCCGGCTGCCGAGATCACAGGCTTGTCAATGGTCTCCACAGTCAGGGTCAGCTGTATAAGGCTGTCGCAGCCATTGGCCTGGGTCAGCTTCTGCCAGTACACACCACTTGTATCCAATATATTATTATCGAATGTATAGGTATCGCCTTTACAGATCTGTTTCGCTTCATAGGTATAGGATGGGCAGGCCGACAGCCAGAATACCCAGCCTGTCCCGTTGCTGTTCGTGCAGGTGACATCTCCTGTCCCGGAAGAGTATGATTGACGCACGTACCCGACCATAGACCCGTCCTTATGCAGACGGATACCTGCCCCGCCGTGATCAGGGCCAGTGCCGCCGATATTACGGTCCCACAGCAGGGAGCCTGCGGCATCTACTTTGATCACCCATCCGTCCTGGTCCGCACCGGCAGGGTTATGAACGGTGGAAACATTACCGTCCCTGGAGCTGATGCTGCCCGAGATCAGGAACCCGCCTTCCGGCGCTTCAACAATATTCCCGGCAACATCCATTTTTGTTCCGCCATAGCAGATGCTTTGCCGCTGGATCCCCGATTGATCCAGTACCAGCAGCCATATATCGGTCTGGCCTCCGCCGTGATAGTTTTGTGCGTTTATATCTGCACTTTTGGTGTGTCCTAATATTGCAAAGCCAGAGCGGTCCTTAAGCTCGATCACATCTGTCAGCTCTTCGATGTTGGACCCCCCGTACACTTTTTGCCACTCTGTATGCCCGGTCTTGTCAAGCTTTACGATCCAGGCATCAGAAGCGCCGAATGAACCGGCAAGGTTGGTAGAAAAGGTCTGGCCGACAGCCAGGTAGCCGGAGTCGCTGGTAGCGATTATTTTTGTGAATATATCATTGTGATTGCCGCCGATGGTCCTGGTCCACAAGGTATCTCCGTCAGGCTTTAGCTTTACGATCCACCCGTCAGAGGCGCGGAGCCTGCCCCTGTAGTCCGTATAGTAATGAGGGGTCCATCCGTGAGCATGCGTTCCCGTACTGTCCGTGGAACCGCAGAAAATGTAATTGCCGTCCAGTGTGTTGCTGATGCTGAAGATCTTGTCTTCACCGTTC
The DNA here is from genome assembly GCA_037190225.1 of Edaphocola sp. Taxonomy (GTDB): domain Bacteria; phylum Bacteroidota; class Bacteroidia; order Chitinophagales; family Chitinophagaceae; genus MKSF01. Next base: position 76,352 of record JBBCJL010000013.1, read on the forward strand.
GTACCGTAGGTCCTGGTCCAGACTGTGTCGCCAAGCAGGTTGAGCCTGGCAACGAAACCGTCATAGGCAGGTGTGGTGGTATTGCCGTAGGCAGGCATTAGCCCCGGGCGATAGCCGTGCACATCGCCGTCCGGGGAGGTGGCCTGTCCCGCGGCCAGGATATCGCCTCCCGGCATAATGGTAAAGGCACATATCTCATCGTTGCCGCTTCCCCCCAGGAAACGTTGCCATATCACATTACCCGTATTGTCGCTGTAGGTTATAAAGCCATCGAACCCGGCTGCCGTACCGGAATTGTGGTGTCCGGGAACATTCATATTACTGGCATTCAGGCTGGTAAAGCCGGCGGTAAAGAAATGTTTATCGGGCAGCTGCTGGATATCTGTGATCCAGGTCTGGACAGAACTGACCTTGGGACCGATACAGGCGTCCCGGGTCACATTCGGGCGATTCTGGGCGATGGCGGCATGGCCCGTTATAAGGGCTGTTAGAAGTGTAAATCTGAGCTTATTCATCATTTATAGATAGATTGTTAAGGGTGTTTATAAAAAATCTTGCCGCGATGGCCTGGTGTTCCGGCTAAAGGGCACAAGCAGCCCGTACCTGCCGGGAAGCAGGCAATGCAAAGAATGATACCATGTGCCGCGACAGCCGGTGTGCTGCCGGGCTGTCCTTATTCGAACTGTATATTGAAAATGAGTGTTTCCTGCTGCCGTTTGACCTTGACCTTTACCCTGTCTCCCGATGAGTATTCAGAGAGGAGGTCACGGTAATGAAAGAGCCCTCTTATCCTGGTATTATCCATGGCAATAATGATATCTCCGGCCTTTATGCCGGCCTGTGCTGCAACCTTACCGGTTACCAGTCCCTTGACCCTGACTCCTCCGTCATCACTATTGAAAAAATAATCCAGTTTGATCCCGAGAGTGACCTTTGTCCCGGGTTGCTGCGCGAAAAGCGTAGTTGTTGCGAACACTAAAAAGCAAGCAAGCAGTGTAGTCCTGATGATCGTTTTCATAAATTTTTATTTAAGCCGGGCAGCTCCGCCGGCCGCACTTCATTGTCGGGAGAGGCGAGGGCCGCTGGTATTTTGACGGCATTATAATGCTCTTTTACTAAAATGGCAGCTGAGACCAGAACAACGAACAACAGGGATGATTGCGATACTGACCGGCTATCTTTGGTGACCTCGCTGATGAAATGAAAGAGATGTGCTGCAAAATAACCTGCACTGATGCACAGCAGGATCATTCTGACTACGCGCCGGCTGTTGTACAATGTAAGGATTATCCACAGGAAGGGCAGGTGATAAAAGACCGTTCTTATCAGTATACGCCCGGTGGTTTCAGCGCCGGAAGCGGCAGGTGGCGCAACACCTGCCATGAAATCGGCGGTATGGTAGTTAAAGTGGAGTATCATACCAATGATGGTCAGCATCCAGAGCATTGCAGGTCTCAGGTTATTCATAGTAAGCAGTATTGAAAAGATATTATAAGCCCCGCTTGCCCTCTGCCCAATAAGGATCGGTTTGTATCTGTGCGCTTTTGAATCCCATGGCCAGCAGGTTATTGCGGAAGGCCTGTATAGATCTGGCATTGCCGGTCAGGTAAAAGCAATACTGGTCATGACCGGTTTGTAAGCCGGCAGCAAGGGACGAGAATTGCTCAATAGCCTGCTGCGCCCTTACCGCCGGGTGAGGTGTGCTTATGTATGTGCCGGAAATATTGATAAGGTCCGGCCAGCGGGCATGTTCGGGTTGCAGCTCTGCAAAGCAGTAATGCTGATGCTGTGCCGCTGCGGCCTGCCCGCAGATACCCTTGAACAAGCCTAAGGATGTTTCGTCCCCAAAAGTAATATGTACAGCGGCTCCGGGCCGGTACTGCATTTTACCGCCCGGGCCTATCATTTTAAGACGGTTTCCTGTTGTGAGCCCGGCTGCCCATTGGCTGCCCGGGCCTTTCCCATGCAGGTAGAATAATACATCGCAGGTGCCTTTTGCTTTGTCAAAACAGGCCGGTGTATAATGGCGGTAGTCGGTATCATTGACGCGGAATTCTATTTTCTGGCCGGGTATAAAGCTAATTTTGGGACGGGTGATAATATCACTGGATGTAAAACGGACGAGCTTGAGGGAGTCTGCCAGGTATTCCGTTGCTGTAACGGTAACATCGGTATAGCTGCCGCTGAAAACATTTTCCATGACGTTTCCTAACCATTTCGGAACTGTAGGCATATTGTTGCGTTTTAGGGAGCTGCCGGAAATGCCGTACAGGCTGAAGCCTGTTATTCACAGCTGTATATCCCTGTTATATTAATCAATGATTCAACAGCCTTTGCGCTCCGGTATGGCGGGGCAGCATTGTAAATTTGCAGATGATAACGGGATCTCTTTCATACATCTGTCCCTGTGGTGATGATGATTTTCAGGATCGTTTTCCCGGGCACAGATGGTAAGGTACACCCCCATGAACTGACTGATAGCAATGCGGCTAAAGGCTGATGCGAAGTTATTGAGGAGCGTATGCTTTTACTGTCATCTTTTCGTAAAAGAATTGTCACTGTAAAGTCATTAAACGGGCTGTATTGCATTAAAAGAAAAAGCAGGCCTTTTTAAGCCTGCTCCAGATCCTTTATGATTATCTTTTTCATTTGCATCAGTGCCGTGACTGCGGCGGGGTTTTTCATATGCTCCTCCATATTTGCAGGTACGATCTGCCAGCTGAGGCCATAGGGATCCTTACACCAGCCGCACATGCTGCCGCTCCCGTTATGTGTAATTTTATCCCAGTAGTAGTCAATTTCCTGCTGGTCTGTACAAAGAACAGTAAGAGAGATGCCTTCCGTGAACGTAAAGGGCTGCGGTACGCCGCTGTCCATAGCCATTAAGGTAAATCCGCTGGCGATAAACTGTGTATGCTGCACCTGGTCCTTCATTGCTCCATCGGGATATAATAAAATACCCTGCGACTTATAGTCCCGGAACAGGGATTGGTAAAAATCCAGCGCGGAACGGCAGTTGCCCTGTTGCGGTCCGCAATACATCAGTGTAGGTATGATCCGCTGCCCGTTGGTATCCTGTGGCCGGCCCAGGTATAATTGCCAGCTTACGCCATACTTGTCCTGTATCCAGCCGTAATACGGGCTCCATGGGTAGCTGTCCAGAGGCATAAGCGTGATCCCGGCTCCTGACATGGCATTCCATATAGCATCGACCTCCTGCCTGTCCTCGCAGATAACCATAAAGGATATGGCGGGATTGGGCTTATATAGCGGACCGCCGTTAATGCCCATAAAATTGACACCCAGAAGGCTGGCTTCCGTTACCACCGGCGAGGACCCGGAGATCGTGCCGGAAGGAAAGATACCGGTATAGTATTCAAATGCCTCGCGGGCATTCCGGTCAAACCAGATAGCAGGTATGATACTTTGCATAGCGCTGATTATTTTTCCAATATGGTTTTTAAATTATCTGCATTTTTACGGAAGTCCTTATTCATATCGTAAAAGAGCATAGAGAGATTGAAAGGGTACGGCACGTGGCCATCCAGGGCAATGGTCACCTTAGTGCTGTTATCGCTCAGGGGCTCTGTCAGGAAATAGTGTTTAGCGGCATCCGCTTCGCTCATCAGATAAAGGTCAATATCCACCCTTTCATTATCCCGTAGAGCGGTAATTACCTGCCTGCCGTCACCTACTTCCTTGCTCTTCCAGGTAAGGGACCCGCCTACCGCACCGTCTGTGCCGGAGTATATTTTTTCCATAGCAGGATCCATCCTGAACCAGATGGAATAATTTTCCTGGTTTTTGATATACCTGACATAATCATATACGTCATGTACAGGGCGGTTAATGACCTGTGTGGCTTCTACATGGAAGCTTTTGGGCAGGAATGCGGCAACGATGAGCGCCAGCGCAATGATGCCCAGAACGGTAAATAAAATGTATTTTAAAATTCTCATAAGGTAAGATTTATTGTATCAGAAATTTATTCCATCGCTTTAAGCAGCAGCATATTGCCTGCAGGGTCCCTGATCAGGTGCATACCTTCGGGTGCCGCTCCCTGCATATCCTCGCTGGTAATGCCGTTGGCCTGTAAATAGTTCAGCGCTGCTGTAATATCATTAGTGCGCAGCTGCAGCCAGGTGTCCGGTTGTGCCGTTTCATCCATACGGTTCAGCCACAATGTGCTGTTCCCGAACTGTACCTTTGCCGCCAAACTGCCGGCAGGGTGATCCGTTGGCTTTTCCTCCACATCCAGCAGCAGGATGTCCCGGTAAAACCGGAGCGTTGCTTCGTAGTGCTCTTTCGGGATCCTTAAGGTGATATTATTGCCGGCTTCAAATATTATTTCACTCATAACGATGTATTTAGTGTGCGGACACGTTACTATTTTCCCGGTGGCTTCCTGAATAATCCTTTATCTGTGCGGGATATATGGTATGGTAGTCTGCCAGAGGTATATTGCCGTTCGTTTCAATGACCGGTCAAGAGCCTGTTCGGTTCTTTATGAGGAGGCTCTGGAGGACCATCGGACTATATTCCGAAATGCAGCATTACTGCATTTTTTTATTACCTTCAAAATGTATCATCCACCAGATACCGAATTTGTCCTGGAATGAAGCATATAGCTCTGCCCAGAACTGCTCGCCCAGCTCCATTTCAATATTTAAGGCGCCTTCGGTCAGCGCCGTGTACAGCTCGTGCGCTTCTGCTGCGGTAGCGGTGTCCAGCATGATGTACGTGGAGTTTCCCGGGATTGCCTTGTGCCCGAAACCTTCTATGCAGTCGGAGCCCATCAGCATCGTCTGATCATTGAGCATAATGGCTGTGTGCATTATTTTTTCCTTATCTGCTGTGGCTATCGGGTAATCAGGGTCTTCCGGGATATCTCCGAACCGGTGTGTACCTATAGTGCCGGTCTTAAAAACTTTTTCATAAAACCTGAAAGCCTCTTCACAGTTGCCGTTGAAGTTGAGATAAGCATGGATCTTTGCCATAATCTGTAGTATTTATAGTTAAGGAATTCTGATGTTGCTATCAAAAATACCATGGTTATGTAGAATTAATCTTGCCTTATGGCAAGTTTTATCATATATAACCGGATAATGCAGCTGATTTCCGCCAGGGAATCAGCCGAATTATAGCATCAGCTATCTGCACAAGTAATATTGATGCGCCCGTTCGGAAAGGGGAGGCTGTTTACAATAACTTAGCCTGTTCCGCACTGCCTGTTGGCAAAATTCCGCGACCTTTGTTTGTCTACTAAAGCATCTGTTTCATGAGAAGGGTACAAATTAAGGATACGGATTTACACATTGCTCCCGTTAATCTGGGCGGGAATGTATTTGGCTGGACGCTGGATGAGCGGCAGTCCTTTGACATCCTGGACAGGTTTTTCGCTTCCGGGTTTAATTTCGTGGATACTGCAGATACGTATGCCTGGTGGGTGAATGGCGTAGGAGGCCAGTCGGAGACCATCATAGGGAACTGGATGAGGTCGAGGAAGAACAGGAAAGATGTGGTGCTGGCTACCAAAGTAGGGTCTGAGACCAAAGCGCATGGCTTTGACATCAGCCGTAAGCATATCCTGGAATCCGTAGACGCGTCCTTAAAGCGGCTGGGCACGGATTATATCGACCTGTATTATACCCATTTTGACGATAGCGTTACCCCGGTGGAGGAAACGATGGCAGCCTATGACGAGATCATCAGGGCGGGCAAGGTACGGTATATAGCCGCTTCTAATGTGTCGCCAGAACGCCTGGCAGCATCCTTTGAAATAGCAGAAAAGAATAATTTTCACCGCTATGTCGCCTTACAGCCTCATTATAACCTGGTAGCGCGCCATAAATTTGAGACGGAATACGCGCCGCTTGCAGAACGATACGGGGTGAGCGTATTCCCTTACTGGGCGCTGGCTGCAGGATTTCTTACCGGTAAATACCGTACTGAAGCGGATTTTGACAAAAGTCCCAGAGGCGGAGGCATGGCCCGGTTCATGAATGAAGCAGGGCTGGGTGTTCTGGATGCGCTGGATACGGTTGCCGCGAAGCATGATACCCGGCAGGCGACAGTGGCGCTGGCTTGGCTGCTGGCACAGCCGGCGATTACCGCCCCCATAGTAAGCGCCACCAATGAGCAGCAGCTGCATACGCTGACAGCAGCGCCGGATCTTATCCTGGATAAGGAGGACCTGTCATTGCTTGATGCGGCCAGCAGCACTTTCTGATAGGAGCCTGGCAGCCGGAGCTTATGCCTGGCTGCTTTCCTTTTAAGCCCATTACGGGATATCCATGCTGTCGGTAGGCATATGAAATATCTGCGCGATCGTTCCGTCATCCTTCACTCTGACGCCGGTAAGGCCGAAGCCGTATGCTGCCCCGGTATCTATATTTAACGCGTGGGCGTTGTGGTCGAAGTGCGGGCGGTTTATTTTCAGGGGGATGTGGCCGTGTACCTGTAATTTACCCACGTTGATAAGCGGTTTCCTGTTCCATACTACACTATCTTCATGATCTTCCTCATAAGTATGGATATGGTTAGATACGCCTCCGTGGCTGACGAGCAGGTGGTCCGATTCATAGCAGAGCGGCAGCGTCTTAAACCATGACGCGGTATCTTCTATGCTGATGCCGGCGGCTGTGAATGCTTCAATGGTAGCAGCGCCTCCCTGCTGCAGCCACCCGCCTTGACCGCCTTTTTCACTGTAGGCTGCGAATTGATATTCATGGTTGCCTTTGAGCACTGTGAACCGGTAAGGACGAAGCATCAGCTCCCTGCAGCAGGTGACCACTTTTGTGCCGTGAAGGCCTTTATTGATGAGGTCGCCTACAAAGATCAGGTGTTCCTGCTCCCTGTTCCAGTGCTGTAATAAAGAGGAGAGCGTGAAAAAGCATCCATGAATATCTCCTATGATAAAATGATCCACAAGCCGGTTATTATGATAGTGATCCTACTAATGTACATAAATAAGATGACCTGTAAAAGCCGCTGTTGCGTGCAGGGCGAAGCATAAGTACATTTATATGACCGGGTCAGGCCGGAAACAGGAGCTTAAGCGGAAACCGTACCCGTCATAATAAGCGCGATAATTATCGCTTATACTTGTCGTGGAGTCCTTTCCCGTCCAGTATCCGGGGCCTGATCTTTTCAAGGCGTGCCAGCTTTGTCTGCTCCTGCCTGGCCTCGTCAATATACTCCATATAGGCGCGTTGCTTACCGGGCGTGAGCCTGTTAAATGCCACTTTTAAAGGAGCATCCGCGTCAAGGTATTCTTTCAGCAGGCCGGAAGGGATTTTTTGCGGGGCTTTTTGAGGAGCTATCGCCTTACCGTCCTGTATCGTCCGGATGCTTTCCCTGATATAGGCCAGTATTTTCTGCTCATCCATATCTTTTACATCTGTAAACCGCCATTGGCGCAGGGCCCTTGTTTTGCCTTCGGAGGCAGTTACCAGCACCTTATCCTTATCTTCCAGGAATACGCCGTTGTAAAACCAGAGGGAAAAGAAGCTCTTAAACCCGCCCCATCCTATTACGTTCTTATTATCGTAAGTGTAAATGTCCGAGCCCCATTTGAATGTTTTTTGCAGCCCGGTTTTCAGGATAAGCCGTTGCATCAGCGCTTCCGCTTCCTGCCAGCTGCCGCGGCTTTCGTGCCGGCCGGGACCTTTCCTGTCTTTCAGCAGTGCTGCATTATACCTGACCAGGTCTTTTATTAACTGCCGGGGCAGGGGCTGGTCCAGCGGTAGCTGGATAGCGCCTTTGGTGGTCTTGTAGCCGCTTATCTTCTCCTTTAAAGCTTCCAGCGCTGCTGCGCCGGGGTAAATACCCAGGTGCGCCTTGTGCAATGCAAAGTGGATCAGGTTGCCATGGTAGCGGAAAGTTGGCATTTTGTAGGAGATGGTCTCCGTGGTTTCCCGTGGCGCTGCTTCCAGGATGATCTTCCGTAACGTGCTTAACAGCTCCCGGTGCGCTTCCGGGCAGGCAGCGATGTAGGCATCGATGGTTGAGATGGTGGCGGACATATCATATTACTTTTGGATACTGCCGGCAGTACCCGGTTACAGGGGCTATTATATCCTGGTGTATTTCCGGCTGATAAAATCAATAGTTGTCCGCATCAGTTGCTTTAGGACCGCTTCATGGATGTCGGATAATTTCTTCACATAGATGCAGGCCTTACCCATCTTAAATTTTCCCAGCTCCTTTAGCAGGGCTTCCTGCTCCGGCTGGCCGGCATTGACATACAGGGAGATGGCCGCTTTCCGGGGCGAAAAGCCCAGTAACGGCGCTTCTCCTTCGTGCCCGCTGTCGTATTTGTAATGATAGCGGCCGAGCCCTATAATGGAGGGTCCGAACATTTGAGGTGCTTCCCCGCTTGCTTCCTGCATCAATGCGAGCAGGCGGTAGCTGTCCTTTCGTTGCTGCTCATTCTCGACAGCTTCTATAAAGGCCGTTACATCTTCTGGTGTATAGGCTGTTTTATTCTTTGCCATGATCTGCTTGTTGTTCACATATGTTTTTCAGCCGGTCCTGCGTCTGAGGCCACGGGTTGCTGAACATTTGCTTATGCCCGGGCCCGCTCACTTCCACGGAACAGATAAGCAGGGTCCCTGCATCTGCCGGCTTGAAGCGGTATAAAAGATATTTTAGTGCATATTGCCCATTCCGAAGACGCTGCCCTGCGGGTCTGTTACGATCACATAATTATAGGAGCCGTCCTTCTTCCTGCTTTCCTTTACCAGCCTGCCTCCTTTGGCGAGACAGGTGGCCAGGCTTTGTGCGATGTCTTCCACGTAAAAATAGGTGATCCACTGGGGAGGAATGCCTTTATTGCTGCCCCGGTTGTGACAGAGGCCCCCGCCGTGTGTCCGCGCATCTATGGCCATGCCGTAATCCGTATATGGCTCAGTGCCGTCAGCCATAGCCACAGGTATCTCCCGCCAGCCGAAAACTTCTTTATAAAATTCCTTTAAGGCTCCGGGATCGTCTACGGTCAGGTCGGTCCAGTAGAACTGCCCGTTTTTCAGTTGCTTTTTGTCCATCAGGTCCATTTGTTTTCCACATGATTTTTGAAGCTGTCCAGGATCGCCTGCCAGCCCTGCTGCTGCATATCCACGGGATTGGTGGTCTCGGCCTCAAAGCCGATGTCCATTAAGGTCGCATTACCTGCTTCGCTGAAGCGGATAGCCACATCCCTGTTGTCCGCCAGCTTGTACTTTATGGACTGCATGGGCAGCACTTCCGTATATACGCCCTCAAAATTAAACCCCAAGCTGCCGTCCCGGGCTTCCATGCGGTTTTTGAACCTGCCGCCCGGTCTGAGATCATTCTCGGAAGAAGGGCAATGCCATTCAGGAGACGCTTGGTTCCATTGCTTAATGTCTTCGGGATCGTTATAGGCGTCCCATACGGCAGCCAGGGGTGCCTGTATCTTTGCCTGAATATGTATCATTTTTATAGTTCTTTATTGTGATCGATCATTGTTTCATATAATCAAAGGCGCCCTTCCTCAGATGGATGCCATATTCCAGGTAGGCTTTCATACAGGCTAAGAAGTTGGCCCAGCCTTCGGTCTGGCCCCGCATCTTTCTAATGCCTTCGGGCGTGGCCTGCATTTCGTGCTCCACGACCTTAATGACGGTCGCATGGTCATTCGCTGCCGTCAGGAATATCTCTACCAGCTGTCCCGGCTCTCCGCCGCTCCAGTCGAAAGCAATATATTCGAAAGGCCTCACCTCTTTTACAGACACGGGGAATTTCCCCGGGAATTCAGGAAAGCTCCACTCTACGGTAGCGCCGTTTTCCAGGATACCTGATCCTGCTTCGATAAAATAATGGCACATAATATCCGGGTGGGTGATGGCCTCATATACTTCCTGTGGCGTACGGCCTATCTGTATGGTGGCCTGTGCTGTAAGAGACTGCATAATACAATTATTTTATGTTGTGACTATTGGTGGTTTATCTATCGACTGATCTTTAAAATGCCCCGCCGGGAACGGACTGGTAAAAGCAACGTGCTTTTGCTGCATCTCCGTTAAAGCTGCGGTAAGGGCTGATCTGCATGATAGCGTACTTAAATGATTCAAAGTAATTTCTCCTGATTTCTCTTATATAAACGCTCCGGGTTGGTCTGTGTTCAATCGGGTCCTACATTGACCTCCGCAGGTCACCAGTTTCCGGTAAAAATAACAGGAAATATGTTCTGAAAAATTGCCATATGATAAGAAAATGAAGATACAAGTGTATGTGCGCTTATTTTAACAGGACGTAAATTGTATTACAATAAAGTAAAAGGTAGCCTGTTTTAACAATATGTGCAGTTGATAGCAGCATCAATTCTATTAATTTTGCACTGCTATTGTTCCCTGATGTCTAAAGATCAACCTTCCATTTACACGGTCCAGTTTGTGCTGCTGTGTATGAGCTCGCTTTTATTTTCTGCCAGTTTCAATATGATGATACCGGAGCTGCCTGCTTACCTGTCTTCGATAGGCGGAGCGGAATATAAAGGGCTGATCATTGCCTTATTCACCCTGACTGCCGGTATTTCGCGACCTTTCAGCGGGAGGCTGACCGATACGGTCGGCCGCGTGCCTGTTATGGCCGTGGGCTCTGTAGTCTGCTTCATTTGCGGATTTTTATATCCCGTATTGTCTTCCGTGGCCGGCTTCCTGCTCCTGAGGCTTGTTCATGGCTTTTCCACGGGCTTCAAGCCTACGGCTACGGCAGCCTATATATCTGACCTGATCCCCAAAGAGCGCTGGGGCGAGGCCCTGGGGTTTCATGGACTGTGCTTCAGCATCGGCCAGGCGGTAGGTCCGGCGCTGGGCAGCTGGGTCGCCGGCTTTTACGGTATTGAGATGATGTTCTATGTATCTTCAGGCTTTGCCTTATTATCCATGCTTATCCTGATGCATATGAAGGAAACCCTGCCGCAGAAGCAGGCTTTCCGTTTCGGGCTGCTTCGCCTGGGCAGAAATGACATCGTAGACTGGAATGTCCTGCCGTCCGCGCTCATCGTGCTGCTGGCCTATTTGTCGTACGGGGCTTTACTGACGCTTATTCCGGACTGGACCCATCATATCGGTATTTCCAATAAAGGATTTTTCTTTATCGTGTTCACGCTGAGCTCCGTTCTTGTGCGCCTGGTGGCGGGAAAGCTATCAGATAAATACGGCAGGATCAAGGTGATCAATACCGGCTTGACAGGCCTGGCCATTGCGATGATCTGCATTGCTTTTTCCAGGACGATGGCGGGCCTTGCCATCAGCAGCGCCTTGTTCGGACTGTCTATGGGTATCCTCGGCCCGGCCCTGAATGCCTGGACCATCGACCTGAGCCATCCTGACCACAGGGGAAAGGCCGTGGCCACGATGTATATCGCCCTGGAGATCGGCATAGGCGGCGGTGCCCTGCTTGCCGGATGGCTGTACCAGGATGTGATCAGCCATATTCCGAAAGTGTTTATCATTACCGGCATTATCGCTGTGATCGCGCTTATGTATATGCTGATCCGGGTGAAGGACGGGAAAAGCCTTTCCGGGAGCAGGGCGGCATCCTGACCCTGTCCCAGAGCAATGAAGATAGAAATGATACAGCAGAAGATCAACATTTTTGCTATAAAAGCGTTTTTAAGGTTGTAAAGCCCGGGCAATGGATGTCATTTCGGACTGATCCTTATTGATTCCATACTCCTGAGCCTGGTTACAGCTTGCTTTGACCGGCTGCTTTCCTTTAGTGTTAAGTAATTTTACCACGGTAAATCCGGATCGTTATGAATCCTATTGAAGTCTTGATGATTGTTACAAATGTCGGTCAGTACGGGAGCACAGACCTGCATACGGGATTGTGGCTGAGCGAACTGACCCATATCTATCACGCTGCTGAGGAGAACGGCTATGGCATAACGATTGCAAGTCCGGAAGGCGGCAATGTTCCTGTCGACCCGGAAAGCCTGAGGGTCTTTGCGCTTGATAAGGTCTCAAAAGCGTATTGGAGCGACCCGGTCTTCAGGCGGCTGCTTAGCAGCAGCGCAGCCCTGGATGCTGTTTCCGGACGGCAGTTTGATATGGTGTACCTGGCAGGAGGACATGGCACTATGTATGATTTCCCAGGTAATGCAGCAATACAGTCCGTTACAGCCCGTCATTATGAAAACGGTAAGCTGGTGGCCGCTATTTGTCATGGGGTTGGCGGTCTGCTGAACGTTAAGCTGCCGGATAACACATATTTGGTAAAGGATAAGACCCTTACCGGCTTTAGCTGGCTGGAAGAGAGCCTGGCCGGCAGGAAGAAAAAGGTACCGTTCAACCTGGAAGCTGCCTTAAAGGAAAGAGGCGCTGATTACAGGAAAGCGTTTATCCCTATGACCTCTAAAGTTGTGGTAAGCGGTAATTTAATAACCGGGCAGAATCCTTTCAGTTCAAAAGAAATGGCAAAAGTCATCATTGGTGAGCTGGAGCAGCAAAAATTAGGTAAATAATATGCAAACAATATTGGGTGCTAACGGGCAGATCGGCGAGGAGCTTGCAAGAGAATTAAAGAGGAACTTTACTTCAGCTATCAGGATCGTAAGCCGTAAGGCCAGGCAGGTAAATGATACGGATACGGTCTTTTCTGCCGACCTGTCTGTCAGGGAAAAAGCGATAGAAGCGGTCAAAGGCAGTGAGGTCGCTTATTTTACTTTGGGGCTTCCGATCGGCTCCGATCTGTGGGAGCAGCAGTTCCCGGTCATTCTCGAAAATGTTATTGAAGCCTGCAGGATCAATGGTACCAGGCTGGTATTCTTTGACAATACCTATATGTATCCGCAGGATGGCAGAGTGCTCCGGGAAGACACGGCTTTTGACCCTGTCGGGAGAAAGGGAAAGGTAAGGAGAGCAATGGCTGAAATGGTTTTGAAGGCCATGAGATCGGGAGAATTGGAAGCGGTCATCTGCCGTGCCCCTGAATTCTATGGGCCGGGTAAAACGCAAAGCATTACCAACACCTTGATCTTCAATAATATCAGGGAAGATAAAAAGCTGAAGGTACCGTTAAGCGCGCATAAAAAAAGAAGCCTGATCTGGACGCCTGATGCCAGCCGTGCCACTGCGCTGATCGGTAACACTCCCGGGGCTTTCGGTCAAACGTGGCATTTGCCTGTTGATGAAAGCCATCCTACCTATGAGCAATTCATTGCACTGGCTTCGGAGGTCTATGGTAAAGAGCTGAAATACCTGGTTATACCAAAGCTGATCTTTAAGATAGGCTCCGTATTCAATAAGGAAGCTAAAGAGCTGCTGGAGCTGCTGCCGAGATACAAACACGATAATATCTTTGACGATTCAAAATTCAGAGCACGCTTCCCTGACTTCCGGGTAACCACTTACCGGCAAGGCATAGAACAGATAAAGAACGAAAAATAACACCTGCTACCTGTTTTGCTCTTTCTCTCATACGTCTAAGAGCATAGCATATTATCCGTTTACGGGTCAAAATCAAAAAGCACCTTTGCCGCTAAGATATAAAAAGCGCGGCAGGCTCCCCGGAGCCTGCCGCGCTGTATGGTTATTGTAATCCTGCGCGTCTCAGGAGCGCCGCGGTATCCGGCTTGCGGCCCCTGAAGTCCATATAGAGCTGCATCGGGTCTACTGTACCGCCCGAGCTGAGCAGCACTTTGAATTTTGCCGCTGTCTCCGGGTCAAAGATGCCGTTTTCGCGGAAATACTCAAAGGCATCGGCGTCCAGCACCTCCGCCCATTTATAGGAATAATAGCCTGCGGCATATCCCCCGGCAAAAATATGGGAGAAGGAAGGGCTGACGGCTGTCCCGGGTATGTCAGGATAAAGCAGGGTCTGCCGGATAGTATTCTTTTCAAATATTTCTACAGGCGCCTCTATGCGGGCATCCGTATGGTACTCCATATCCAGCATGCCAAATCCCAGCTGCCTTACGGTCTGGTATCCCTGCATAAAATTGGCAGAGGCCACTATCTTATCGATAAAAGCATCTGACAGCGGCTCATGGGTCTCGTAATGCCTCGCGAACTCCCGGAGAAATGATTTTTCATAACAGTAGTTTTCCATGAACTGCGAGGGCAGCTCCACGAAATCCCAGTAAACATTGGTGCCGGACAGGGTCTCATACTGCGTATCCGCCAGTATGCCATGAAGGGCATGGCCGAATTCGTGGAACAGGGTCGTCACTTCCGTAAAGGTCAGCAGGGAAGGGGTAGTGCCTACGGGCCTGGAAAAGTTACAGACAATGGAAATGTGCGGGCGGTGGTCGCCGGTTACGTCCTTATGCTGGCCCCGGTAAGCGGTCATCCAGGCGCCCGGCCGCTTGCCTTCCCTGGGGAAAAAATCAGTGTATAAAAGCGCTTTGTGCCGTCCGTCTTCCATGACCTCGTACACATTTACTTCCGGGTGATATTTCTGGATGTCATCGCGCAGCCGGAACGTTAAGCCGTACAGCCGTTCCGCTGCATGGAACGCAGCCTGCAGGACGTTCTGAAGCGAGAAGTAAGGCTTTAAGGCCTCCTCGCTGTAGTCAAAAAGCTGCTCCTTTACCTTCTCCTCATAATAGGCATGGTCATAGGCCATCAGGGTATCTATGCCGTCTTTTGCTGCCAGCGCCGCCAGCTGCGCTATTTCGCGGTCTGCGAAGGGCCGGGCTTTCTGCAGCAGGTCCTGCAGAAAGGAAAGGACAGCAGGGGTATTCCCGGCCATACGTTCCTGCAATACAAAATCAGCGTGATGCTCAAATCCCAGCAACCGGGCCCTTTCTTTACGCAGGGCCACAATATCCTTTATGATCTGCTCATTATTGTACTCATTATCGTGAAGCGCCCTGCTGCCTGAAGCACGGTGGATCTCGGCGCGCAGCTCCCGGTTCGTGCTGTATTTCAGGAATGGTGTGATGCTGGGGAACTGCAGGGTGAAGATCCAGCCCTCTTTGCCGCGCTTTTCAGCCGCAGCTTTTGCTGCTGCTATGACATCGTCAGGAAGGCCGCCCAGGTCCTGTTCCCGGGTAAGATGCAGTATATAGCCGTTGGTCTCAGCAAGGACGTTCTGTGAGAAGCGCACGCCCAGGGTCGCCAGCTCCCGGTCAATGCTGCGCAGCCTTTCCTTGGCCGCTTCATCCAGCAGGGCCCCGTTCCTTACAAAGCTTTTATAGGTCTTGTCCAGCAGCCGCTGCTGTTCTCCTGTAAGCGCGGGCTTGTCAGCGTGCTCGTGGACATAGCGTACCCTTTCGAACAGGCCTTTATTCAGCATGATGTCATTGCCGTAAGCAGCCAGCTCCGGGGATATTCTCCTGGCAGCTTCCTCAAGATAATCGTTGGTTTCCGCTGAGTTCAGGTTGAAGAAGATCTCCGAAACCACCTGCAGCCTGTGTCCTGCTTTTTCCAGGGCTTCGATGGTATTGGCGAATGAAGGTGTCTGGGGATCCTGTACAATAGCGTCTATTTCAGACTTCGCTGCGGTGATCAGTTCCATAATGGCCGGCTCGAACTGTTCCTGCCGGATATCGTCAAAAGGCACGCTTTCCAGCGGTGTCCTGAAAGGATGCAGTAATATATTGTGGTCTTCCATAATATTATTGGTTGGAGTGATGGTTCGCTTACAAATTTAAGGCAGAAAAATGTTTATAAACAGTTACAGCACGATACCGGGGTATTTACCGCGGGTGGCCCCGGCGGCGGATTAAGGCAGCAAAAGGCGGAAGATTTTATACAAAATAGTAGTTTATTATATAACTTAGCGCAATTATCTGACGCTGTCCAGGCAGCACTAAAAAGTACATTTCAGTTCGATTCATTATATATGGCAACCGGGAAAAAAAGTAATACCAGGCAGAGAGCAGCAAGAAATCTGGTGATATTGGGTGTAGTATTAATTCTTGTCAATATACTGGCGTATAACTTTCATATTCAGGCAGACCTTACTACCGATAAGCGATATACCACTACCAGGGCTACGGAGCACCTGATCGGCAACCTGGAGCAGCCTGTTCATATCACGGTCTTCCTGACCGGGAAGAATGTGCCGGCGGCTTTCCAGAGGCTGGCAAAATCGACACAGGATGTCCTGCTGAACTTTAAAAGGATCAATAAGCATAAAATTGATGTAGTGACCGTTGACCCCAACGGGGATGACAGTACGGTGCTCCAGAGGCTGAGAGACTTCCGGATGGAGGGAGTGATAGCTACCATTGACGCCGGTAAGCAGGGTACCCAGCAAAAAATGATCTTCCCCTGGGTGCTGGTGGAAAATGTCCAGACAGGCGCGGCCATTCCTGTCTTTATCCAGGAGACCAATGCGCCCCAGCTTTCCAGGACCGTGCTGAACAAGTCGGAGATGCTGCTGGAGTATAATATCGCGAATGCGATCAGCCAGGTCACTAAAAAGGAAAGGGAAACGGTCGTGTTCCTGACAGGCAACGGTGAAGACCTGGGCTACAATTATATGAGTGCTATAGGGCACCTGGCCGATTATTACCTGATAGATACGCTGAATTTAAAGATGGCCGGTTACATTCCCCCGGAGATCAATACCCTTATCATCAGCAGCCCTTACGAGGCTTTCAGTGAGGTAGAAAAGTATAAGCTGGACCAGTACCTGATGCGGGGCGGTAATATATTTATGCTGCTCAACCAGGCTACGGGCTCGCTGGACAGCTTCCGCCAGGCGAACGGGAAATATAATGTGCTGCCCGTGGACCTTAACCTGAGCGACCTGCTGTTCGACTATGGAGTAAGGATCAACCCGAACGTTCTGGCAGATGGCGCTGAATACGAGATGATCCCCCTGTCAAAATCCGGCAGGAAAGAGGAGTCTATGCTGTATCCCTGGGTCTACTTCCCTGTCTTAAGCGGGAACAGCGATCATCCCGTTACTAAAAACCTGGATGGTGTGCTGGGGCGCTTTGTCAGCAGCATTGACGTGCTGGACCAGAACGATGAAATTAAGAAGACGGTATTATTGAGCACTTCCCGCTATACGAAAAAGCTGTCACTGCCTTTACCCCTGTCCTTATTTGACGCGGTCATAGAATTCAACATCGCCGAATTCAATGCTTCCCATATCCCGGTGGCGGTATTGCTGGAGGGTAATTTCAGGTCGCATTATACGGGTCGCCTGCCTGCCGAGGTGCAGGCCTATATACAGCAGTCGGGACAGCAGCCCCTTACCGGGTCGGGCGGCAAAGGCAAGCTCATCGTGGTGAGCGATGGTGATGTGATATACAATGATATCGTATCCCAGGGCCCCCTGGACCTGGGCCAGTATATCTACGGCGGCTATCGCTATGACAATAAGAGCTTTTTACTGAATGCCGTGGAGTATCTTTCCAATGAGCATCACCTGCTGGAAGCCAGGAACAAATCATTCAGCAACCGGATACTGGATCCCCAGCGGGTAAAGCAGGAACGTGCCCGGTGGCAGCTGGTGAATATCGGCGTTCCCGTTATAATGATCCTGCTGCTGGGTGGCATCTGGGGATTCGTACGTAAGAAAAGATATGCCTAGATCATATCTAATTTATTAACCCATAATAATCAGATTATGAATTTTAAAGACAGAGCGCCGGTTTACTACAGCGAGTACCTGCAATTGGATAAGATACTGGATGCCCAGCATACGGAAAGCGGCAAGGAAGGGATTAAGGCTGATGATGAATTGTTATTTATCATCATTCACCAGACCTATGAGCTGTGGTTTAAGCAGGTATTGCACGAGGTTAACCTGGTAAGGGAGATATTCAGGTCCACGGCTGTGGATGATAACGGCGCCAGCATGTATGATGCCGTTCATAAGCTGAAAAGAGTGGTTTCCATCCTGGAGATCCTGGTGCAGCAGATCTCCGTGCTTGAAACGATGACCGCGCTGGATTTCCTGGATTTCAGGGACCTGCTCCGCCCGGCATCCGGCTTCCAGAGCATACAGTTCAAATCCCTGGAAGCGGCCCTGGGGCTTGAATTCCAGGACAGGTACGGGAAGGAATATTATACCTCCCAGCTGACGGCAGCCGATGTGGAGCGCGTAAAAGATGTGGAGAAGCAGGAGTCGCTGCTTACGCTTATCAACAACTGGCTGGAGCGCATGCCCTTTATCAGGGACGACAGCTACTGGACCGGCTACGGCACAGCGGCGGCCGGCGGGAATGTCCCGGTCTTTTTCCGCCTGTACAGCGAAGTGTATTACCGGGGGCTGACGGAAGGAGAGCGTGCCCAGAAAGAGGTATTTGATAGCCTGTTCCTGAACAGCGAGAGCTACCCTGCAGACCGTAAGCTGAGCCAGGAAGCCAGCAGGAATGCCTTGTTCATTGTGCTGTACCGTGATTACCCGAGGCTGCAGCTGCCTTTTGAATTGCTGGATACGCTGCTGGAAATAGACGGGCTGATGGGCATGTGGCGTTACCGTCATATACATATGGTGCAGCGTACCATCGGCAAAAGGGTAGGAACGGGTGGCAGCAGCGGCGCGCATTATCTTAAAAAAGCGGCCGATTCCCACTATATATTCAAAGAATTTTCTGAGCTGACCTCCTTTTTGCTGGCCAGGAGAGATATCCCTGAGCTGCCGGCGGCGCTGGTAGATGAATTGAGCTTTAAAAAGTAAAGCAATAGCGGCTGTCCCAAAGGAGACAGCCGCTATTGCTTTTTATGCGCTTATGAAGTTCCGGGCTGAGGCAATATAACCGGCTCAGGATGCTGTAATCCTTCCCGTAACTATTTTGAGCAGGATGATCTTTTTTACGGACACCTCTATCTGCCTGCTGAGCGTATCATTGGCCTGCAGCGCCGCTACGATCTGGCGATGCAGCTTTTGTGGGTCATTGGGCATCAGCACCAGGTCGACCCCCGCTTTAACGGCTTCAAAGTCGGCATTGGGAATGTTTTTGATAGCCCCCATATTCATCGCGTCGGTGGTGACGATCCCTTTGAATCCCAGCTGCTTCTTGAGCAGGTCCGTTACAATATTCCTGGAAATGCTGGCAGGTATGCCGTTGGGCGTATTGTAACCTTCCGGGTTATTCTTGATCGAGATATGCCCTACCATGACCAGCAGGGGGTCAGCAGCGGCTATAATGGTCCGGAACGTTTCCAGCTCCTGCATAGCGCCGTCTATCCATACTTTTTCCTTATGCGTATCGCCTACCACAGCGCCGTGTCCGGGAAAGTGCTTGACGGTGGCCGCGATGCCGTTATCCTGGGAATAGTTGATGAACATATTATTATACCTGATCAGCGAGTCCTTGTTGGTGCTGAAGGCCCGGTTGCTGATCACAGCCTTATTGGCGCCAAGGTCCGCCACCGGCGCAAAATTGATATCAATGTTCAGGGATTTCATGACCAGCATGATGCTGTCCAGCGATGCGATCAGCCGGGTGCTGTCAGACAGGCGGGAAGTAGGGCTCATTTTGGGCTGATCCGTAAACTTATTGTGCATTAAGGTGGCCTCGCAATCGCAGGCTTTGACCGGCAGCAGTCCGCCCTGCGTTTTGGTATTCAGGTATTGCTCCTGTAACCTGAAAGCGCTGCTGGTGCCCTTGAGGAAGATATAATTGGCTGCAATGCCCTTATCGGCCAGGGGCTTAACGGATGTTTCGTAGGGAAAGCCCAGCTTTTCGCTGGATGCTATCATGATAAGCTGGGCTGCTTTTTGTTCAGGGGTCAGGTTGTTAAATATTTCTGAAAGTAAATCCAGGTCCGCCTTGGAGGGGTTATAATAGGCACCCGCAAGCTTATTGGCATATGGTTTTTCCGTTTTTTGAGCTTTTGGCTTGCTATTTGCTGCTGTATTGTGCTGGCCGTTGGAATTACAGGACAGGATACTGAAGGCTATTAGTAAGAGTAAACTTCTCATTGAACCGTGATTTAGCTGATAAAGGTATAAAATTTGGGGCTACGGATTTGGACTATATTTTTCTCTTAAGGTTAAAGAGGCAGGCATTCAGGGGTTTTATCAAAATATTAAACTTTTTGCGGCAGGGATGATTACGGGTCATTTCAGTAATTTTACAGTATATTGTTGATAAAAATCTTTAAATACGATGAAGTATTTCTATATATGTATGGTTGTGATTCTGACAACTTTTTCAAAAAGTGTGTGGGCACAGCCAGCCAATGATAACTGTAACAATGCTGCCGATATCCCTATATCCGGCAACGGCTTCGGGCTGGGGACCTTTGTTTCTCCCAACTCCGATCTGACGTCCGCCACTATACAGGCCGGAGAGGAGTTTGCCCCTTCTATCTTCGTGGCGGCGCAGAACCAGAAATCCGTCTGGTATAAATTTACCATAGCCTCCAACAGGAAGATGACCATAAGGTTAAGGCAGGCGGGTAACACCATCGTGGCCGGGGACGTAGGCTTTGCGGTGTATTATACTACCGCCTGCCTGCCGGGCGTATCACAGCTGAGCAGCAAGCTGATCCCCCTGGAAACATTCGGCAATACGTTCCATCCCTGCGTGGATTCCGGTACCTACCTTGTACAGGTATCTTCCAAAAACAGGGCGAACGGGCTGATCTACCTGGAAGTGGTTACGGAAGCGACCACTGCGTCTTATGATAATATGGCTGCTGCCTATGATTTCGGTGTGATGAATACGCACCGGAAAGCGGTCAGCTATGCTGTCGGCTGTCATTCGCTGGAGGGTGATGAAACCGTCTGTAATAACTTAATGGGAAATACCGGGCGTCCCAAGACCTCCTGGCACGTCTTCACAACTGCGGCTTACAATGATTATATTGATCTCGCCTTCTCCGGGAGCGCGGGCTATTTTACGGGACCTAATATCAATGAGGTGGTGGGTTACAGGGTGTTCAGGGGAGATGCCCGTACCAGCAGCTTCAATGCGCTTATTCCCGTGGGTACCTGCGATACTTTCCGGTCTGACGGCGCCACCGTTTCGCTCCGGCGCTTTTCCTGCGGCATACTGCTGCCCAATACAACTTATTCCGTTCAGCTGATATTCAGCAACGCTTTCAATCATAATATCAAGCTCGGCATTTTTGCCGGGGGCACCCAGGCATCCGGGGGGCCGCAGCCTGCTACGACCTCGATTACTGCCAATAATGCGCTCGGTGTACTGGCCAACGGTACGGTAACGCGCACAGACTACTTTGCCTGTAACGCGCTGCACCAGAACAATGCCTGCGGACCTACCAAGCCGGCCGGCGGTGTGGTGTACGGCGGTGTAAACTATAATGTCAGCTCCTACTTTACCTTCAGCACCACCACCGAAGGTACCGTGACCATCCAGACCGCCTTGCTGCCTGCTGCGCCTGCCTGCGGCGGCAGGCTGATCCGTGTATTCAATACCGGCCTTACGAGTAACTGTAACAGCCTGACCATGGCCAATCTGTATGATGAGTTTACGGACGGTAAGGTGCTGAACTGTTTACCCCCGGGTAACTATACGATACAGGTATTGAGCAGCGTGGCGCAGAATACTGTGACCAACGCGGAAATACAGACCAGTACGGCGCTTACCTGCATCAGGGGCAACCTGGGACGCGGGTTCACCCTGACCGTTACCAAGGCTAACAGCGCGGGTTCGCTCTTCAGGCTGCACCAGGCCGGCGCATTCAACAATATCAACAACGGGCTGCCGCTCGCTAATAATACGACCCTAACATCCATAAGGGATACCTTCGGCTGCACACGTACCGTATTGCCCAATAATACGGCCTGCAATACCACGACACAGTATAATAAAGCGAAATACCGCCAGCTGGTGCTGAATGACAGCGGTACGCTGACGGTCAGCGACCTGCCGGTCAGTGTCAATGTCAACGGACAGCAGCGCTTCTTTTCCTATGAATTATTCCAGGGCGACGCCAACAGCCTTGCTACCGCGCAGAATGTGTGGAACTACCCGCAGCGGATCAATGGACTTACTTCGGTAGCGTCCTGCATTACCCAGACCAATACCTTCAGCGGCTGCCTGCTGCCCGGGCAATACACTTTTGTGGAATACGGCAATGATACGCTCACCGGCACATCGTCCCAGCCCCGGTTCTTCTTTAAAAAGCCGGTCTCTGCTTTCGGCAACTGGAATGCACCCAATAATATGGGTGATGTGGTGAGCCTGGTGGGTCCGTCCGGGGGTAATGTAACAGCGACTCCCGATACCTTTACCTGCAGCAATAATGCGATCACCATTGGGGGCATCGCTCCCTGCGGCGGCTATACCAAAGCCATGTACCGGGAATTTTATGTCAGTGATTCGCTCTTTTTAAGGATACAATCCTCCAACAGCGCCCATCAGCTCGGCTTTTTCAGAGGCCGTATCTCTACCCAGGGCCCTAACGCACTGCAGCCCGTATGGACCTGCTTTACCAACCGGCAGACCCTGCCCTGTGAGTTTATAGCGCCGGGATGGTACACGGTGGTGTCCTATGGTATGGGCGCCTCTTACGGTATCAACAATATAACGCCCAACCATGTCAATACGCAGAACAATATCACCCTTACGATCTCCTTTGACTGCAAGGGTCCCAGGTTCAACAGGCCCCATAAGGCGGCTGTGGACTCCCTGACCGGCAATCCTTTCCTGGTCACCTGGAACCAGGCCGCCGATACGGGTGCCTATCCGAATACCGCTGTTGAGTACACGCTGCCCACCGAATATTTCAACTGTACGGCAGATACCCCGTTCGTATATACCGGGAACTGCGGCGGCCAGTCCTACTCTAAAGTAGCGTATTATGTATTCCGCATCATACAGGAAAGCTATGTGAATGTCCTTGTAAATGAGCCTTATTATACCAAGGTATATGCCGGCAATATCAGGCAGGATTCCATCGCGTTCATCAATGCCACGCCGGTATCGGCCTGCGTGCGCACTAACCAGCGCCTGGAGATATGCCGCATGCAGCCGGGCATCTATACGCTGGTCATCTATGCCAATAACGGCTGCCTGGAGCTGACGCCTAAAATAAGCATAGATAAGGTGGGCATTTCCCGTTTCGACTTTGCCAGGAACGCCTATGACTTTGACGTCATACAGCCTAACAATACCTACCAGTCCGGCAGGACAGGGGATATCAATCCCCAGCATCCCGGCAGGGCGGCCAGCAGTGACTTCTTCTTCTGCACCACGGGAGCCTATACCTCCGATCCTGCGGATGCGGCCTGCCTGACCAATGTGAACAATGCCGTATATACCCTGCCCAATACCAATAAGGTGCTATTTGGCACCTCTTCCGGCTCCTATACCGTAAGAAGGAACCTTTGGTACACTTTCGTGGTGGACAGGCCCGGTAAGTACACGGTAAAGATAGATTCCAAAACCCCGGATAAGACCCAGCAGGTACCCTTTGCCATTTATAAATCGGATGTGGACGGTAACCTCACGTTCCAGCAGGTGGTGAGCGGCGGCCTGGTGGATTCCTCCTTTGCCCAGGGGCTTACCCTGAGAGGTACGAATCTGAATACTGCCTGTGGCAGCTTTGTGAACGAATACACCTTTACGGTCACCGATTGTGAGCTCAACGGCAGGGAAAGGTATTATATCCTGGCCAATAACAGGAATGACAACTCTTTACAGTTCACTCCCAATCTTAATTACCAGATTGATGTAGCGGTGAAGCTGGATACCGCCAATGCCTCCTTTGGCAATGCCAATGACTTTTATATTACCGCGGGCAATATCGGCACGCTCAATATCGGCAGCAACAACGGCAATACGGCCTCCTACCAGTGCGCGACCCGGAATGCCAGCTATCCTGTTCCGCTTGCTCCCTGCGCACAGAAAACATTATGGTACAGATTTGCCATTCCTGCCAATACTTCGGGAGATGTGAAGATCCGCCTGAATATCAACGGGACGTCCTATGCCTACAATGCCAGCGACTTCCTGCTTTTCAGGGAGGTGGTGCCCAACGATTCTACCGCCACAGGCCTGAGCGAAGTGCCGCTGCAGGATATCGCCAATTACCGCCGGACCTGTATCCAGGGCGGTACGTATTACCTGCTGCTGACGGGATGTAACAGGACCAGCGAATTTGTTACGCCGGAGATCGTTTTCGATACCCTGACCGGCGATTTCTGCTACAATGCCGTACCTGTCAACGTGCTGGGTCCCGGCAACGCTTCCGCTACCGTTTCGGTGGATTGCCACACGATAGGAACGGATTACGGGGAGTTTGCATCCACCCTTACCTGTCCTCCCAACGGCATAACGAGCGACTACAAGACTTCCTGGTATAAGATCAATATCCAGAGCCTCGATACCTTTGACATCCGGGTTTCCCTTACGGAGAATCTGAACGCCAATGCCAACCAGATCTTTTACAGGATGATGACGGGCGGATGTAACGCCATGATAGAGCAGAGCTGTGTGCAGGATATCCAGACCCAGAATACTTACTTCTGCGTTATGCCGAATACGGATTATTATATCCAGGTCTTCACGCCGGTATATGCCTACGGCAACACGCCTACCACCGGCACCGTTACCCTGAACCTGAATGCCAGCAATCACGTTGATACCTGCGCGCCGGTCAGTCCCTGCCTGCTCAACGCCAACTTTACCGTAAGCCGGGACTGTGACTCTGTATTCATTACCAACTACAGCACCTATGGGTCCTCCATACAATATCACTGGGATTTCGGTGATGGCTCAGGCACTTCCACGGCTATCAATCCTGCCTACAGGTACCCGGCCTTACCGGTGGATTCTGCCTATACCATTACGTTAAGGCTGATCAATACGGATTGTAATGATACTGCCTTTGCCTTCCGGAATATAACCGTACCGGCAAGACCGGACGTGAACCTGGGCCCCGATACGATGATCTGTAATACAGAGGACAGCATCACCCTGAACGTCTTCTTCCCGGGTTCCACCTACTTATGGAGCACCAGTGCTACCGGCCAGTCCGTCAGGGTGGGCGCACCCGGTCTTCAGACCTATTTTGTTGCGGTCACTTATAATGGCTGTGCCTATACGGATACCATACGCATCTTTAAAACCATCCTGGCCCCGGATACTCTTGAAACCTACAATATCTGCGGGGTGCAGGATACCGTTACGCTCAATGCCACAAGGCAGGGAGGCACCTATACCTACCTGTGGAATACCACGGAGATTACCGCAGCTATACGGACTAGCCAGGCAGGCTGGTACACCGCGGCTATATCGGACGGGTATTGTTCCGTTACGGACAGCTTCAGGGTGCTGGACAGGAGAGACAGCGTATTCGTGTCGGATTCGGCCTGTGCCAATACGCTTCCTTTTTCCTGGAATAATATATCCGTAAACAGCTTCGGGGCCAATGTCGCGTCCTTTATAGCCCTCAACCGGTTCGGGTGTGACAGTGTGGCCGTGCTGAGCCTTTATGCCAAACAGGTGGACACCACCCCTGTTTTCGATACCACCTGCGCTTCCGCCCTGCCCTATGTATTCTATGGTAGTAATATCAATTCGGCGGGCATATACAGCCATACGCTGACCAACAGGCTGGGTTGCGACTCGGTTATACGTTTGACCCTGACCGTGCACCCTTCCTACAATGATACCCTGCCCGTAAGTATCTGTAACGGGGATTCTTTCGTATTCAACGGGGTGAGCCATAGGGCGGCAGGCTTTTATAACCACCCGTTCAATTCATCCCTGGGCTGTGACTCTCTGGTGACCTTACGCCTTACTATCAGTCCTTACCTGACACGGACACAATACGATACGATTTGCTACGGCACCACCTATACGCTGCCTTCCAGCAGGGTAGTGGGCAATCCCGGCATATATTATGATACGCTTTCCGGCTCCAGCAGCTGTGATTCCGTTATCACCACCCACCTGTTTGTAAGACCGCAGAATACTGCTGTTGCCGCTGTTACCATCTGCCGCAGCCAGCTGCCTTATTCCTGGAATGGCATAGTGGTAACCGCAGGCGGTAACGGGGTAGCTACCTATACCACGGCAGACCGCTATGGCTGTGACAGCACCACCACACTGAACCTCACGGTCAATCCTGCGGATACCACCAGGCTGACGGAAAGCGTATGCTCCAGCACACTGCCTTATAATTTCTTCGGCACCAACCTTACCTCGGGCGGTACCTATAGCCACATGCTGACCAACAGGTATAATTGCGACTCGCTTATCATTCTGGACCTTACCGTATTGCCTGCTTTCCGTGATACCACCTTTACCGCTATCTGTACGGGCGATTCGTTCAGCTTCCAGGGACGCTGGTACCTGAGCGGCGGCATCTATACAGTTCCGTATGTAACAGCCGGCGGCTGTGATTCCATAAAGGTGCTGAGCCTGACCGTGAACCCTAGATCACCGAGACCGGTAGTAACATCCCCTGTAAGGTATTGTGCCGGCGCAACGGCAGCGCCCGTTTCCGCAACGGGTACCAATATCCTGTGGTACACCTCCCTGAACGGGGCAGGCATGCCTGCTGCTCCTGTACCGAATACCGGCGTTCCCGGCAGGACGGTATTTTATGTGACACAGAGCACCAACGGGTGTGAAAGCTATAAGGATTCCGTTGAGGTCTTTGTATCAGAAAAATTAACACCTGACTTTATGATCCTGCCCGACAGCGTGATCTGCGCTTCAGATACGCTGCTGGTGATCTATACAGGGCAGACCCGCAATGGTGCGGTGTACCGGTGGAGCTGGAACGGCGCTTCATCTGTGTCAGACCTTCACCCGGATTACAGGGTGAGCTGGTCGCTTGATGGTATGAAAAGGATCAGTGTGTATGTGGATAACAACGGGTGTATCGGTGATACCGTATATAAGGATGTAAGGGTCAATAAATCCTGGGCGAAACCTTCGGTGAGCCATAAGCAGCATTATTGCACCGGGGACGAAGTAAACCTGAAGGTAACACCGGGCTATACGGATGATGCCGTCTATCACTGGACCTATAACGGTGATAATATGACCGCCGGGGAACAGCTGACACTGCAAGTGTTTGATCCGGGCTGGCATTACTTCACGCTCTATGTGGACGGCGGTAACGGCTGCCTGTCCGGGATGCTGCGTGACAGCTTCTACGTATCAGGGTTCCCTGAATTCACGCTGAAATCCAGCACTGTTGCCATTTGTGAGAATGATACGGTATTCCTCAGCGTGCCGTGGAGCGATGAGGTGAAATATACATTCGGGCCGTCCATCTATTTCCCTGACGGCCTCAGGGATGAAGTGCCCGGCTATAAGTCCGCGTTTATCCATAAACCAGGCTATGTTTATGCGATCGCCACCAACAGTTTTGGCTGTGAATGGCAGGATTCCCTGTTTATTGATACGGAAGTCTGCTGCGACCTGTTTGTGCCCAATGCCTTCTCGCCTAACGGTGACGGGCTGAATGATGAGCTGCAGCTGCTGGCATCGAACCTGCAGACCGTTCAGAAATTCGCTATCTACAACAGGTATGGAGAGCTGGTATTCTCTGCCGCCAGCCAGCATGACAAATGGGATGGAACGTACAGGGGTAAAGCCGCGGATATGGGCGTTTACCATTACTACCTGGTATATATCTGCAGTGACGGTACGGAGCATATCAAGAGAGGCCAGATACATCTTATAAGATAATTACTATGCGAATGGCGTGAGATTTTTGAAAAGTTTCACGCCATTCGTGTATAATGTATTATTATTTTTTACAAAATTTGTAAGCTTAACGCTTAGATCAGCAAAACCGGGTTGCGTGGTAAAGGTTTCCCCGTCCGGCTGTCTGCGCTCTGCATAAAATCACAGAACCACCGCTATGTCAGATATTTTATACCATGTTTATCAATACCCGGGCTTAAAGGAGACGGACATTGAAGAGATCATACGCCACCATAAAAAACGGACCGCCAGGAAGGGAGATCATATCCTGAAGCAGGGCCAGGTCAGCAAATCATACTGGATCCTGGAAGCAGGGCTGATCCGCTCCTTTGTGATCGATACGGACGGCAACGAGATCACAACGGAATTCTATACAGACGGGGAAGTGGTGATAGAAGTGGCTTCTGTTTTCAAGCAGGAGCCGACACAGGAAACATTCCAGGCATTGACGGACTGTGAGCTGTGGGAGATCAATTTCGAGGACTTCCAGGCGGCATTTGTCCGGATACCGGCATTTGCGGAGTGGGGAAGAATGTGGATGACCTTTGCCCTGACGCTGCAGAAGGACCGGATGCTCAATATGATCACCCAGCCCGCCCAGCACCGCTACAGCCTGCTCCTGGAGCAGAAGCCGATGATCATCCAGCAGGCTCCCCTGAAATATATCGCTTCCTACCTGGGCGTAACGGATACCTCCCTCAGCAGGATAAGAAAGGATATACTGAAGCATTGACCCCATTTAAACAACCGGATATATGAAGCAGCATACCACTGATTATTTCAATACCCTCATCACTGTATCTGAAGATTGCAAATACCCGCAAGGTACCATGCCTGTGGAAAAGCAGGGTAAAAAGACCGTCGCCGGATACCAGTATGAGCAGCTGGCCGGGCACCCCTTTGCCTACACTTCGGATGATGTATTGTTTGATGTATATGCGGCCAGGAATGATATCCCCGCACGTGAGCATAAGGAAGAAAGATCCCGCTTTTTCTCGAAAGGACAGCCCTGTATGCGCACTTCCCCGCTTGCCAAAACCTATGGTTGGGGGATATATTTTAATGCGGAAGGCCGTGTGAAGCTGGTAGACAGCGCCTCTGAAGAATACCGGCGATTGCTGCAGGATGATACGGTAAAGAAGGTGCCGGCTATGCGCTCTTCCCGGTCATAAGCTCCCGGCTGCATGGTACAGGAGCGGGTTTATACAGCTACTTTCCCATTGATTTCCTTTACGGCGGGCTGAATCCCGTTCTGTTACAACGGATATGGAGCAATTGGCTTATATTTGTTTTATGCAAAAGCATGTTTTACCATTAAGCGCTGTCACGGCAGCCATAGCAGATGCTATTGATGTTTATTTTGACCGGCAGGTGCTGACAGTAAAGGGAGAGATCACGGATGTCAAGAAATATCCCCAGAAGAAATGGTGCTTCCTGAAATTGCTGGAAAAGCAGGGCGATGCTATTCAGACGGAGCTGAAGGCCGTCTTCTGGAGCACCGGGTACGGAAGCATCGCCAGGTTTGAGCAGCAGACCGGCCGGAAGTTCGCTGACGGGCTGGAGGTGATCTGCGATGTCATGGTAAAATACCATCCGAGGTTCGGGCTGAGCCTTGAAATACTGGATATTGATACCGCCCATACTATCGGGAACCTGGAGCTGGAGCGCCAGCGTACCATAGAGCGGCTGATCGCCGGCAGCAGCTTCGTCAGTGCCAGGGACGGGGAGCTGGTGACCTTTAACCAGTCGCTGCAGCTGCCTTCCGTTATTAAGAGCATAGCGGTGATTGCGCCCCCTGATTCCGACGGGCTGCGGGACTTTATAAAGGAGATCACCCAGAACAGCTATGGTTATGCTTTCAGGCTGGAGATAATGGAAACCCAGGTGCAGGGAGATGCCGCCGCAGCACAGCTATTGAAGGCCATACGCGCCATAGCGGACCGTCCCGGCCGGTATGATGCCCTGGCCATAGTGCGCGGGGGCGGGTCCAATACAGACTTTAAGCCTTTTGACCATTACGATGTATGCGAGGCCATTGCCGCCTGCCCGGTGCCTGTATTTACGGGCATAGGACATGACCGGAATACCAGCATCGCTGATATGATGGGACGGCAGCTTAAAACACCTACCAAGGTAGCCAACTACTTTGTTGAGCACAATATGAAGTTCGAAGATAAGGTGGAGCAGCTGTACCAGCGGCTGCTCCTGGCCGTTCACCGTAAGATAAGCGGACTTAAGGAGCAGCTGAAATATATTGACAGGACGCTGGAGCAGCTCCACCCCCAGAAGGTACTGAATAAGGGATACGCGCTGATACGGCAGGAAGGAGAGATCGTAGAGGATATATCGGCCCTTAAGATCCATGATACCATTGATATCCAGACCAGGCAGCATATGATAAAGGCCATCATTAAAAATATTGAAACGTTATGACAGAGCAATTTGAATTTGATGACGCTTACCAGGAGCTGCTTCGCCTGGTAAATGAAATAGAAAGCGACAATGTTGCGTTAAAGGATATGGCACGGAAGATAGCGGAAGCCAAAGTCCTGGTACAGCAATGTGAGCAGCAGCTGCGTACTGCCGGAGATGCCGTGGAACGCCAGGAGGAGCAGTGATATTCTGATGTGCGGTCCTGGCAGCGGCAGGCACATATAACTATTTTCAGAAGCAACGATTATATATGAATACAACAGCAGCATTGCTCACAGCATTGGAAAGAATGCTGGAGAACAACGACCTGGACCTGTTTTCGAGGCGTGTCCTGGACGCCGTAGCCGATACCCGGGATATGGCCATGTACAGGAAAGGCATCGAGTTTACGGAAGCTGTTCTCCGGCAGGCGCCGGAAGCCGGCCAGGTGAAGGAATGGGGACAGCAGCTACTGTCGGATATCAGGCAGTACAATATTCCGCAGGTATCCTCGGCAGCACCCGTACTTACGGTCAGGGACATTACCAAGAGCTACGGGTACGGTAAGTTTGCGCTCGGGCCCGTCTCCCTTGAGCTCAGGAAAGGCCAGGTATATGGCCTGGTGGGCGAGAACGGCAATGGTAAGACCACGCTGCTGCGCATACTCGCAAAAGAGCTTTCCTATGGCTCGGGGTCTGTAGCCTATCATTTTGAGCAGGCAAGGGCAAAGGGAGATTATGACCTCAGGACCCGCATCATCTACATCCCCCAGCGGACACAGAAATGGCATGGCAGCCTTATGGACAACCTTAAATTTGTACTGGCCAGCTATGGCACACCTGCTGCGGAAATAGAGCCGCGTATGCTGCTGATGGTGGCCCGGCTGGGACTATGGAAATATAAGGACCTGCAGTGGAGCGAATTGTCTTCCGGCTATAAGATGCGCTTCGAGCTGGCGCGCACCCTGCTGCGGGCCCCGGAAATACTGTTGCTGGACGAGCCGCTGGCGAACCTGGACATCTTATCCCAGCAGGTGATACTGGAGGACCTCAAAAACATCTGTATGTCTCCCCGCAACCCGATCGCGCTGATGCTGAGCTCCCAGCAGCTATATGAGGTGGAAAAGGTATCGGACAAGGTGATCTTCCTTAAGAACGGGCAATACAGGGATAACAGTCAGCATACTGGCGGTACTGAAGAGCAGGCACTGATCGTAGAGCTGGATACTGCCGCATCCCGCGAGGCGCTGCAGGCGGCGCTTGCAGACCTGGCTCCGGAAAGGATCTCCTTTAACGGCGGTATCTATATCCTTACTTTCGGGGGGAAAGCCACTTTTTCCGGGGTCTTGTCTGTGCTCGGCATGTCGGGCATTGAGATCACCTACATCCGCAATATTTCCTCGTCCACCCGGAGGTTTTTCATGGTTTGATTTCCTAATCCGCAATCGTTGCTTTTATGTTCACATTTATCCGAAAAATAAATCAATATTTACTGGAACGCTGCCCGGTGACCTGGAATACCAGGCTGGTCTGGACAGGCGCTACTGCCATTGTTATCCATATCCTGTACCTGCTGTGGGGCTACAGTCATTTTTCTGATATCACCCTGCTGCACCAGGAAATATACGGAGACTATATCATGTTCGATGGTGTACAGTTCGTGGTATCCGTCATGATCTCCGTGGTGCTGCTGGTGGTCTGGATGATGTACCTCTTCAAGAATAATGCGCTGAAATCCTTTTATCCCCAGAACGGCAGGCATATCTTTGCTGCCTTTGCGCAGTATGTGATCATAGTTTTCCTGTGCATATCCTTCCCGGTTTCCTATGTTGCAGGATACAAGATATTTCTCAATACACGGTTTGACAAAACAGTCATAAAGGAAGAAGCAGCGCATCTTTCCAGAAGCCGTGTCTTTTTCCTGGAAACCCCTTCGGATTATTTCATTTCGAACAGGGTATATCCTGCGCCTTATGATACCCTGTTTGCTGTGGCTTCCTCTGAGATAGACGAGCGTTATCCTGTCATACGGTATGAGCAGAACGCTACCCAGTTCTATACCTATATGTACCGTGATTTCCTATACGATACTTTTGTCAGCAGGCAATATGATGAGCAGGCTCCCTATTCCGATGAAAAGGAGATCACAAGGGTCAGTTCCGGTACAGACTCTATCCGTGTCTTTTATACGGATAAATTTGTTGATCTGAGCAGGACCGCGGATCCTCACTATTCCCTTTATAATTATTCGGGTGCCGGTGCTGAGTATAAACGGTATCAGCGCTACTATGACGATGAGGCTGATTATAATGGCGGATATACCTCCCAGGCGCCGGACACTATGCCTGCCTCTTCCCTGTCAAAAGCTTTCAGGACACGCGAGTTTGCTTACAATAAATATGTATATGAGCTGCTGCAGCGTAATGATCCCGGGGAGATAAAAGCATTGCTCAGCGGCACGCTGGCCATCCTTAAGAAGTATCGTATCGCTACGAACCTGGATGCGGACAACTGGTACAGGCTGGTGTACAATCCTCCCCTGTTCAGGGTGGACAGCTTTATTAGCGGGAATCAATACAACGCTGAATATGCGGAATATTCGACTGCTACTGTTGCAGAGACGGTTATCGCCGATGCCAATGTATCGCCACGATACACCCGTTATTTGCTGGAAACATCCAAGGCATTCTATACCCTGGATAATATCCGTTCTCTTTCGGCTTGGTCCTTTGCAAAGGATGTAGCGACCATATTCTTCTGTGTAGCTATGGGACTGGCCACCGTATTGCTGATGTACCGGGTAACAGGCCTGAAAACCCTCCTGTTTACCGTTATTAGTATGATCCTTATCAGTATCCTGGTCGGGCTGCTTATTTTCCAGATCCATAACCTGAATTATAATTATGCCGGTGACAGGGAGGAGGGGACGCTGGTCAGCCTGTATATCGTTGCTTTTGTATATACCGGCATTGCGCTGCTGCCTTTGCTTTTATGGCGTTCTTTCAGGAAGATCGTTTCGGGCATTGCGCTGAGCATTACTGTTTTAGGATTTCCGTACTTTGTCTGGCTGGTGCTGCTGCTCATCAATACCCACCAGGAGATCGCCGTCCGGGAATTGTATGAGGAGTCCCCTGATCTGTATGTACATTTACAGTACACCCTGCTTAACCGGCTTGCTCCTGTAACGGTGGTCGCTATCATCGTGGCGGTAACCATAGTATTTATGTTTTTATATACCGCCGTTATCAAACGATGGAAAGGCTTGCCTGAAGGTTAATGTTCAGAATAAAGCGGCTGTTCCGGTTCGGGAACAGCCGCTTTATCTTAAGGGATCATCTGCTTATAGAAAATAAGTTGTCATTACAGTGCCACTTTGCTGAGCGGTGTCCTTTCTGCGGCTCATATACCGTTTTAGCTATAAAGGAGCTGAGGATGTTGGTCATTCCGAACGGATGTGAGGAATCTCTTATAAATTTATAGCTTATAATGTCTTTGTTTCCTATCATAGATAGGAAGGTTATCTTTTAAATGAAGTACACAGGAATTCCTGCTGCTCCCTGATGCCGGTGTGCTGGAACAATAGCCAGTATCAGATCTCATTTGCCGGTATGATCGAAACGCTATTCCGTGAGAGTATTGCTGCCCCCGCTGGATTGGGAGAACAGCAGGGTGTACAGGATGACCAGCACCATACTTGTAATGAAAGAAATGAATGTTTTCAGCAGCAGGTAGCCGAAGCTGCGGAAGCTCCAGATCTCGATCAGGTAGTAGCAGATATGATGCACCATGATGAGCACGGCTGCATATGTAAGAAAAGGTATCCATCCCATATTCCTGACGCCGGGAGACAGGTTGGGATAGTCGGACAGTCGCTGGGGCAGCAGTGCCGTCAGCACGCTGTTCCTCACCACGGCAATGAACAGGCATACGGCCGTATGCAATCCTCCCGTATCCATAAATATATCTACGGTGAGCCCTGTACCGAAGCTAAGCAGCAGCATAGCCCAGGTCGGCGTGGACAAGGGCAGCAGCAGGATGATCAGGGGGTAAAGAAAAGGACTGTAGGGCGGCAGTCCCCACGAGCTGCTGAGCCATTGCAGATGTATGTCATTCAGGAGGAATACCTGGATGAACATGATGGTTATAAAGCGTAGTATGTTCCGTAAATATATACTCATCTCCTATTGCTCTTTTGTGGATTCCAGTTCTTTCCTTTCTTTTTCATAATCATTCATGACCACGTACACCACCCGTAATGTCCTGAAGTTGGTGCTCAGCTTTACGGTAGCGGTTTTGGTATTATTGGTAGCCACGGTATCCACGCGGACCACGTTGCCCACCGGGATATGTCCCGGGTATAAGGAAGAAACGCTGCTGGTAGTTACGGGATCTCCTGCCCTTACTACGGAGCTCATGCTGATGTCTTTTACCAGCATATAATTCGGGCTCCCCGTTTTCCATACGGCTATCTCGTCAGAGCCGTTGATCTCTACGCCGATCTTCAGGAGATTGTTGCCTTTATCGCCCCCGCCGGATGAAATGACCGATACAACGGTGGCATAATTACCGGTGGTATTGGCCACCCGTCCTACGATACCATTGGTGGAAACTACGGGCATACCTTTCCTTACACCCTGCTTCTCGCCTTTGTTGATGGTCATATAATTAATGTTGGGATTGGTAATGGAGCTGTTGATGACCACAGCGGGCAGGTACTCGAACTGGTTGTACCGGAGCACCTTTTTCTCTCCTACATATTTGTACTGCACATTGCCGTCCTCGCTCTGCAGCGTGGCGATGGTATCCACCACCTTGACGGAATCCGTTTTATAGACCGGCAAAAGTGCCTGTACGGTCTGGTAGGTATCCACGCCTGTGAGCAGGGCGATCTCGTTCCGCAGTCGGCTGTTCTCTTCCACCAGCGCCTCATTGACATCCTTGAGCCCGAAATAATACGTGATATCGCTTTTCTTTTTATAGAGATAGCCGGCAACGGCGTTGGATGAGCTTAAGATATCCGCCCCCTGAATACTCTTCTTTTGCACAATAAGCACAATGGCTATTATTTCCAGAAGCAGAAATAACAGCAGGTTCCTGAAACGCCGTATAAGTAAAAATAGTGTACGCACGGGTAATGGCTGTATGACTTATTTTATAAGAAAACATATGGTACTAAATTTGCTTAGTACCATATGATCTCTGGTTTTCAGATTATTTCATCAGGAATGAAAAACGATTGATATTTTTCAGCGACATGCCGGTTCCTCTCACCACGGCCCTCAGCGGGTCTTCTGCAATATGCACCGGCAGCTGTATCTTTTGTGCGATCCTTCTGTCCAGTCCTCTCAGCAATGCACCGCCGCCTGTGAGGTACAGGCCTCTTCTGTAAATGTCAGCGGCCAGTTCCGGCTTGGTCTTTTCCAGGGCTTTCAGGATAGCCTCTTCTATTTTAAAGATGGACTTGTCCAGGGCTTCCGCGATCTCTTCATACGATACCTGGATCTGCTTCGGTATACCGGTAACAAGGTCCCTTCCGTTCACGAAAATATCATCCGGCGGGTTTTCAAGGTCCTTGATCGCGGCGCCTACGTGGATCTTGATCTGCTCTGCAGTACGCTCCCCGATGTTCAGGCTGTGATATTTCCGCATGGCTTCGATAATATCCTGTGTGAATTCATCCCCGGCGATGCGCACGCTCTGGTCGCATACGATACCTCCCAGGGAAATGACGGATATACCTGTGGTACCGCCGCCGATATCTATGATCATGTTGCCGGTAGGCTCTTCCACATCAATGCCTATACCCAGCGCAGCGGCCATGGGCTCGTGTATCATATACACCTCCTTGGCGCCTGCCTGCTCGGCGCTGTCCCTTACGGCACGCTTCTCCACCTCCGTTATGCTGGACGGGATACAGATCACCATTTTCCAGCTCGGCGGGAATAAAGGCTTTTTAGGATATACCATTTTTATCATTTCTCTCAGCATACCTTCCGCCGCGTCAAAATCCGCGATCACGCCGTCTTTCAAGGGGCGGATGGTCTTGAGATTATCGTGGGTCTTTTCGTGCATCATCATAGCTTTTTTGCCTACGGCTATGATCTTATTGGTTGTCCGGTCTTTTGCTACTATAGAAGGCTCGTCCACTACTACCTGGTCGTTGTGAATGATCAGCGTATTGGCTGTTCCCAGATCTATTGCTATCTCCTGTGTTAAAAAATTAAATAAACCCATTGTGGTTGGATATAAATAAGTTGCTTGTTGTTAATGAATTAAGTTGTGTGACGGAATATGTCAGGAGTTACAAATATATAAACATTATTTACAATGAAAAAGTAATTAAAATGATTATTTTATAACACTCTTCTGCCGTAAAGATAGACAACCTGTATGCCTGAATGAACCGATCCGAATGCAAATTTATTGTATTTTATCAGCCTAAAACAATTTGTTTGTCTAAATTATTTTATAAAAATCTTTGCGCGGAAAAACAGTAAATTTGAACCGTTCTAAGCGTTATATAAATTATATTTAAACTTAATATTATGCCAGTGATCTTACCAGTGAACGGAATAATGCCGGATATCCCGGAAAGTTGCTTCATCGCTCCCAATGCTACTATAGTAGGAGATGTGGAAATGGGCACGGAATGCAGTGTGTGGTTCAACGCCGTGGTCAGGGGGGATGTGAACAGCATCAGGATAGGCAATAAGGTGAATATCCAGGACGGCGCCTGCATCCATGCCACCTACCAGAAGACAAGGGTGGTGATAGGCAATAATGTGTCTATCGGGCATAACGCCATTGTACACGGCTGTGTCATATCGGATAATGTGCTGGTGGGTATGGGAGCGATAGTTATGGATGATGTGGTCATAGGGAGCAATACGATCATCGCCGCGGGAGCCGTAGTGCTGGAAGGTACGGCGGTGCCTTCGGGCTGCATCTTTGCCGGTGTGCCCGCCAAAAAAGTGAAGGACATCGGGCCGGAGCTCATCAGCGGGGAAATAGACAGGATCGCCAATAATTATGTATTGTACAGCAGCTGGTTCAAATAGCATATCATGAGGAAACTACAACAGGTAACAGGCATTGCCTTAATGATGCTGTGCTGTTTAAGCGCCTGCCAGACGGTGCAGGAGCAGGTGGAGCAGATCGCGCTGGTGGAAGAGCATTCCGACCCCCATACCTACTCCGATTATACCAGCATCGGGGTGACGCACCTGGACCTTGAGCTCTCGGTTGACTTTAAAAGCAGGATACTTTCGGGCAGCGCGCAATGGACGCTGACGCGGAATAATTCCAAAGCGATGGAGGTCATATTCGATACCTACCGCCTCGGGATCGACTCCGTGATACTGGATGACGGCAGTAAAGCCCTTTACAGCACAGGAAAATCCGATAAGATACTGGGCGCTCCCCTTACGGTAAAGGTGCAGCCGGAAACAAAGAAAGTGACCATATACTATAAGACGGCGCCGGACGCCACGGCACTGCAATGGCTGGAAGCGGAACAGACGTCCGGGAAGCGGCAGCCTTTCCTGTACACCCAGGGGGAATCCATATACACGCGTAGCTGGATTCCCTGCCAGGACGGGCCGGGTGTCCGGTTTACCTACACTGCCGTTATCCATACGCCGGCAGACCTGATGGCCCTGATGAGCGCGGAGAATCCCCGGGAAAAAAATAAGGAAGGACTGTACCATTTCACCATGCAGCAGCCGGTACCTTCTTACCTGGTGGCGCTGGCGGTAGGCGACCTGGCCTTTCAGCCCCTGAACGACCGTATGGGTGTCTATGCAGAGCCGGTCATGCTGAAAAGAAGCGCGGCAGAGCTGAGCGGGCTGGACCGTATGATGTCGGCCGCTGAAGCGCTGTACGGGCCTTATGACTGGGGCAGATATGATGTGCTGTTCCTGCCGGGCGGCTTTCCTTTCGGCGGCATGGAAAACCCGCGCCTTACTTTTGCCACGCCCACCATACTGACGGGAGACAAATCCCTGGTAAACCTCATTGCCCACGAGCTGGCGCATAGCTGGAGCGGTAACCTGGTCACCAATGCCACCTGGAACGATTTCTGGCTGAATGAAAGCTTTACCGTTTATTTTGAACGGCGTATTATGGAAGCGCTGGAAGGCAGGGAATATGCGGCGATGCTGTGGGATCTCGGGCTGCAGGACCTTAAAGCCACCATCCGGCACTACGGGGAGGATAAGCAGCCGTACACCAGGCTGAAGCTGGACCTGAGAGGCCAGGATCCCGACCTCGGGCTTTCTGATATCGCCTATGAAAAAGGCGCGGCCCTGCTGCTGCTTATGGAGCAGACGATAGGCCGGAATACGCTGGATTCGTTCATCAGCCGGTACTTTGCGGCGCACCGGTTCCAGTCTGTGAACACGGAGGGCTTCGTCAGGTATATGGAAAATACGCTCTTTACCCGCTTCCCCAGGTTGCGGCAGGACATCGCGTTCGATACCTGGATATACAAGACAGGGTTGCCGGAGAACTGCCCGGAAGTGGAGAATCCCCGGTTCCGGAACGTGGACAGGGCATTGGAAGGCTTCCTTTCCGGGGGCAGCCTGCTGTCCAAAGAAAATACGGCTCACTGGTCCACGCATGAATGGCTGCATTTCCTGAGGGAGCTGAAGGACAGGAAGCCGGACGGGCAGACGCTGAAAACGCTGGATGCCGCATTTGGCTTTTCCGGCAGCTCCAATGCGGAAATAGCGACGGTCTGGTTTACAGTGGCCATCGGCGCCCGGTATGAGGCGGCGTTTCCCCCTATGGAAAAATTCCTGGAGCATACGGGCAGGATGAAATTCCTGGAGCCCGTTTACGAAGCGCTGTATAAAAGCGATGCTTACAAAGCCAGGGCTGCCCGGTACTTTGACAGCTATAAAGACAACTATCACCCGCTTGCACGAAAGTCCGTAGCGGCGATTATCGGTGTCAACTGAATGTAATATGCGCTATATTTTTTAACTTTATACCATCATTTTAAAAGTCTGACATATGAGATATGTGAATTTTGTGGGCGCATGCTTTATGGTTGGCCTGTTGCTGTTAGGCAGCAGCAGGAGCTATGCCCAGAAATTGTCTGCTGCGGAGACCGAGCTGTTCCGGAAACATGAGGACAGCCTG
Organism: Edaphocola sp.; assembly: GCA_037190225.1. Classification (GTDB taxonomy): domain Bacteria; phylum Bacteroidota; class Bacteroidia; order Chitinophagales; family Chitinophagaceae; genus MKSF01. The sequence continues at coordinate 115,472 of JBBCJL010000013.1, forward strand.
GCGGTGCTGGTGGATTCCCTGAGAGGCGCTATTGTCCTGGATGAAAGAATGGACTATAATTATGCTTTTATCGCCAAGCTCAAGCAGGTCCTGTCCCTTGAGAACTCCTATTTATATCCTTTTGCCAGGCTGCAGGAGAGAATGCATATACTCGCGTCCCCTGACGGCAATTTCAGGCTGTTTAACTGGGTGGTAGCCTCCGGCAATTTTAAAAAGACCTACTTCGGCGCCGTGCAGCTTTCCAATGGCAGGATCATCCCCCTGCTTGATTATTCTGAGCAGCTGGAAGATAAGGGAAGGGCTAACGGCCTGACCACGGAAAAGGAATGGTATGGTGCGGAGTACTATCATATTATGAAGGATGTGGCCTTCGGGCAGCCCGTATATCTCCTGTTCGGGTTCAATTCCAATTCCACCAAATTTAACAGGAAGCTGATCGATGTGCTGTCGGTCAAAGGCAACAGTATCCAGTTCGGAGCTCCTATATTTATGGCGCCCAATGTGCAGCATCAGCCTGTGCTGACCAACCGCTTTATCCAGTATTACAAGAAGAATGCCACGACCATGCTGAACTGGGATGCCTCCCTGGGCATGATCGTGTTCAACAGGCTGGAATCAGAGGTCAGCGCTCCGAGCCGCCTGGATACCTATATCCCTGCAGGACCCATTGACGGGTTCAAAAAAGAAGGGGATATGTGGCAATATAAAAAAGAAGTGCTGAACATTCTGAAGCTGTCTGACGGGAAGGCCCCTATTGACGGTGTAATGAATTAAAAAAACGGAGATCACAATATGATGTCGGGACCTGAAAAGGTATGGAAGCTCAGGAGCAGGCCGGAGGAAAGCATTGCGGCGCTGCAGGCCTCGCTGGGGGTGAGCGATACAATATGCCACCTGCTTGTCAGCAGGGGTATAGATACCTTTGAGGCGGCCAGGGATTTTTTCAGGCCGCATAAGGACCTGCTGCATGATCCATTGCTGATGAAGGATATGCCTGCGGCCCTGGACAGGATCGACCGTGCCAGGAAGGAAGGGGAAAAGCTGATGATCTATGGCGACTATGATGTGGACGGTACCACATCGGTCGCTATCGTATATGATTTCTTCAATAAATACTATAACAGGCCGGGCGGCGATTCCGTGCATTTTTACATACCCCACCGGTATAATGAAGGGTATGGACTTTCCTTTAAAGGCCTGGATGAAGCGCACACGCTGGGCTGCACCCTCCTCATTACCCTGGACTGCGGTACCAAGGAGACGGAAAAGATCGCTTACGCCAATAGCCTGGGTATGGAGGTGATCGTCTGTGACCACCATACGCCGTCCGATACCCTGCCGCCGGCATTCGCGCTGCTCAATCCCAAGCAGGCAGGCTGCCCCTATCCCTTCAAGGAGCTCAGCGCCTGCGGTATCGGCTATAAGCTGCTTACCGCGCTGGCATCCCTGTGGAAGATAGATGCTGCTGCCGTATCACGATACCTGGACCTGGTCGCTACCAGCATTGCGGCGGACATCGTTCCGCTGACCGGGGAGAACAGGGTGCTGGCCTACCTGGGACTGCAAAAAGCGAATGCGGATCCCTGCCTGGCGCTCCGGGCGCTTAAGAATCTTTCGGGCTTTGCCCGCTCTTTTACCATCTCGGATCTCGTGTTCATCATATCTCCCAAGATCAATGCCGCGGGCAGGATGGATGATGCCCGGAAAGCCGTGGAGCTGTTCCTGGCCGATACGGAAGCCACCGCCCGGGCAGTGGCGCGGTTGCTGCACTCTGATAACGAGGAGCGCAGGGAAGTGGACAGGATCACTACGGAAGAGGCCCTTACGCTGATGGCTACCCCGGTGTACGCCCGGAGAAAAAGCACCGTCATCTATAAAGAAGACTGGCATAAAGGTGTGGTAGGCATAGTGGCCTCCCGGCTGATAGACCATTATCACCGGCCGACCATCGTACTGACCCGCAGCAACGGTAAGGTGACAGGCTCTGCGCGTTCTGTCGCCGGGTTCAATATCCATGATGCCATACAGCAATGCGGGGACCTGCTGGACTCTTTCGGGGGACATTTTTTCGCGGCGGGCCTGACGCTGTCACCCGAAAACCTGGATCCCTTTATTGAAAAGTTTGAAAATGTAGTTACCGATACGATCTCTGAAGAATCGTTATACCCTGTTATAGATATAGATGCCGAAATATCCTTCAGCGATATTACATCTAAGTTCTATAACATACTGAAGCAGATGCAGCCGTTCGGTCCCTGCAATATGAGGCCCGTGTTCCTTACCCGGGGTGTAAGGAACAGGAATTCAAGGATCGTGAAAGAAGCGCATATCAGGTTTGACCTTTGGCAGGATAACAGGATATTTACGGGGATAGGCTTTAATATGGCATCCAAGTTCCCCTTACTGCAGAAGGAAAGCTTTGATATGGTATATTGTATTGAGGAAAATGAATGGCAGGGCAATACCATATTGCAGTTGCGTGTATTGGATATACGGTGACCTGTGGGCCGTTCCTTAAAATTTCAGGTTAGCAAATGAATACTAAAACAACGGAAAAAGTAAGAATAGATAAATATCTCTGGAGCATAAGGGTCTTTAAGACCAGGAGCCTGGCCACCGAAGCCTGCGATTCCGGTAAGGTGAGGCTGAATGATGCGTCCGTCAAGCCCGCTAAGAATGTGAGTGTGGGAGAGATATATGATATAAAGACCCGGGAGCGGCGGTGGCTGGTGAAAGTTACGGGCCTCCTGGACAAAAGACAGGCTTACAGCGAAGCGGTCAAATATTACGAGGACCTTACGCCCGAAGAGGATAAAATGGCGACCAGGCCGCAGGCATCGAGCTTTTATACCGGAAAACGGCTGAGCAAGGTAGGCAGACCTACCAAGAAGGACCGCCGGGACCTGGATGACCTGTGGGAAGATAATTGAGAAAAATTGAAATAAATTATTAACACAAAAATTAAATTCTGAAAAATATTGATTAACTTACACAGTATTTTTTAAAACTTTTACAGTTTGTAGCATTTTATATATGAAAAAATTACTTTATGCAGGTTTGATATTCGGGGCAATGCTTGCCGGCAATATCAGTTACGGTAAGGATAACCTCTGGAAATCCTATAAGGGCATGTATGCGCCATCTTCGATGGAGATGATCATAAAGCCCAATGCCTATAGTATATTTACATTGGATAATGCTTCTATGAAGCAATACCTGGCTGATGTATCTGCTGATTTCAGCACGGGTAAGACCATTTCCATACCTACTCCGAACGGGGATTACAAAACGTTCAGGATCTGGAAGAACACGGCTATGGCGCCGGAGCTGGCAGCCAAATATCCTGAGATCCAGACCTTTGACGGTGTTGATATCAATAATCCCTTAATTACTGCCAAATTCGGTTTCAATATGTTCGGGTTCAGCGCTTATGTAATAGATGGCGCCAATACCTACATCATTGATCCGTACAGCAATGCCGGGGACGGGTATTATATGGCATTCTACAAAAGTGAGCTGCCTGCAGAGCATATAATGTGCGGTGTGGATGATATGATGCGGGCTACCGGCATTCCGGACCTGGATAACGGACCTGAGAGCTTTAACTTCAACACCCGTGGCGGCGATGCTCCGCCGCCGCCATATGCGCACAGCACCCAGCAGCGTAAATTCAGGGCTGCTATTACCAATACAGGGGAATGGGCCGTGGCTATCGTGGGAAGCAGCTCTCCGACCAAAGCGCAGGTGCTGGCTAAAATAACGGAGATCGTTAACCGGATCAACAGCTATTTCGAAAGGGAAATTGCCGTAACCCTGGAATTGATCCCCAATAACGATGTGCTGGTCTTTACCAATAAAGATACCGACCCTTATAATTACAACAGCCAGATGCCTAATCTCCTGGGTGAATCGCACGAATCCATCGTCAACCGGGTAGGGGCTAACAACTTTGACATAGGACATATCCTGTGCACTGCCGGCGGCGGCCTTGCTGCCACTCCTGCCGTATGCTCCAACAGCTCCAAAGGCCGGGCGGCAAGTACCGTAGGCTCCACCTCACAGGTGAAGGTGATCATGCACGAAATGGGGCACCAGATGAATGCTTCCCATACCTTCAGCTCTGACAGGGGCGGCTGTAACGGGAACGGTATGCCCCAGGGCGCTTATGAGTCCGGGAGCGGTGTGACCATTATGAGCTATAACGGGGCCTGCGCAGGCGATAATGTCCCTGCTGCTGCGGATGATTACTATCATGTGCATTCTCTCTACGAGATCACTAACCATATCAATAATAATATCAGTTGCGGAACCTTGTCTACCAATATCCCCGTGCTCTCGATCCCTAATATACTGGATACGTACTATATTCCTTTAAATACACCGTTTGAGCTGGTAGGTCCTGAAGCAACAGTGCAGGGTTCACAGATCAAGCAGACCTTCCTGTACAACTGGGAGCAATATGATAACGGGTTTGATTTTGAGGAAGCGCAGGGGTCCAGCCAGACTACAGGCCCTACCTTAAGGTCGCACGATCCTAAAACCTCTACCATCCAGGCCTTCCCTCCGGCGAGCATCATCATATCAGGTACTTACAACACTGCGGGTTACAGGTTGCCGTCAGTGGCCAGGGTCTTGAACTTCAAATATATTGCCAGGGGCGTGGTGAACGGAAGAGGCGCCTTCCACTTTACGGATTCCACCCTTAAAGTGATCAGCGTGGCCAGTACCGGTCCGTTCAGGGTGACGTCCCAGAATTCCGGAACAGCCAACTGGAATCCCGGAGATAATGTAGAGATCAAATGGGATGTGGCCAATACCAACAGCGCTCCCATCAATTGCCAGGGCGTAAGCATATTCATGTGCTTCCCTAACTCTACAGAGCCGGATATCCTGCTGGTGGGCTATGCGCCTAATACCGGTTCTTATGTATATCCTGTTCAGAATTTTTATGCCCGTAACGGACATATTAAAGTGAAAGGCGCCGGTAATATCTTCTTTGATGTTGCCAAAGGCGCTATCAATGTGAACGGTACCAGCATTGATGAAACTACTTTCAGCAAGAACATTACCGTATATCCTAATCCTGCTACCGAGCACATCAATATTAAAAATGACAATAACTATGTCAAATTAAATGTTGTAATGTACAATGTTATGGGGCAGAAAGTATGGGAAGGCGAGATGACCAATACCCTTACGATCCCTACTGCCGGTATGGCGGCAGGCAGCTACCAGATCCAGCTGCAGGATGCTGCTGCGACCAAGAATGTTGCTACGCATAAGGTAAGTATTGTAAGATAATAATCAGATCAGCATATCATAAAAATAAAGAAAGCCGGTGCATATTTATGCACCGGCTTTCTTTATGGAGCTTTTAAGCCCAGGTATCAGCATAATTATTTCGATAGCCGGGTGCTCTTAAAGCTGCCGGGTTACTTGCTGTTGTTGCTGCCTTTACCAACAACCACATATTCTCTTTCTATAGAAACTATAAAAGCTGTAGGTCTACAAAACATCCTTTAGGAATGACCAGGTGCGCTATAGTATCTCTTGGCAGCGAAAACATTCCCTGAAGCTGTTCCTTATAAGCGGGTGGTCATTTAAAATAAGGATGTTTCAATACCCAGCTTTGCTTTTAAGGTGGCCAGGTCATTGATCACGGGCGCCAGCAGCGGAATGCCTTCCTTTATCCTGCGGGCATGGGACTCACGTTCCGGGTCTCCGGGTATTAAGACCGGTTGCGCATCGCTGACGGGCCGGGCGTTCCTGAACCGTTTGATCCAGTTGTCCATATGGGCCTTATGCTCCTCAAGGGGTCTGAAAGCGTCATTCCTGATAGCGCCCAGGAAATGCCCCAGTCCTGCTCCCGGCATATTTTCAGGTAAAGGTATATAGGCGGGAAACGGTGGAGCCCAGGGACCGTAGGAGGCGCCGCTGAACACGCCGGTAAAGATATCTACAATGCTGCCCAGCGCATAGCCTTTATGGCTGCTGTGCTCCCGGTCGCTGCCTAATGGCAGTAAAGCGCCGCCTTCTTTCAATATGGAAGGATTTTGGGTAGGGCTGCCCTTCGTGTCCTGTGCCCAGCCCAGCGGCATATCCGTTCCTTTCCGCTGCAAGATCTCCAGCTTGCCGTTGGACGCCGTTGTGGTGGCGAAATCCGCTACGAAAGGAGGCTCTGTACCGGCAGGTATGGCTACGGCAATGGGATTGGTGCCCAGCATCTTCTCTTCAGAAAAGGTAGGGGCTACCAGCGCGCTGGCATTGGTCATGGCGATCCCCGTCATATCCTGCTCCAGCGCCATCATCGCGTGATGCCCGGCTATGCCGAAATGATTGCTGTCCCGGACGGCTACCCAGCCTGTACCGGCGGTGGCAGCTTTTGCGATAGCTATCTTCATAGCGAACGGGGCCACTACCAGCCCCAATCCCCTGTCCCCGTCCACCAGTGCGGTGGAAGGCGTTTCATGGACGATGCGGATATCGGGTGTGCTGTTAATGCGGCCGGCTTCCCACAGGCGTACATAGCCGCTCAGCCTGGCGATACCGTGGCTGTCCACACCTCTCAGGTCTGCAGACAGCAGCACTTCCGATGCTGTCCGGGCGTGCTGGTCAGAGCACCCGATCTTAATAAAAGTCTGGTAAACGAAATGGTACAGGTCTTTGTACTGAAATAATTGATCCACTGCTCCCTTATTTATGCCTCAAGATTATTTAATGGTCCAGTTGACAAGTCCCTGCTTGGTAAACTGGTAATTATAGAATTGACCGCCGAAAGGTTCCAGCGCTTTTATGACATCGTACCGGGTATTCTTCGGGCAGTAAAATATCATAAAGCCGCCGCCTCCGGCCCCGCTGATCTTACCGCCTGTCGCGCCGTTCCGCAATACAGTATCGTAAATGTTCTCGATAAGCTCATTGGAGATGCCGTTGGCCATTGCTTTCTTATGCTGGAAGCCGTAATCCAGGATGGTGCCGATACTGTCGATATCTCCTTTCAGGATGGCCTCTTTCATACGCAGTGCCTGGTCTTTCAGGTGATGCATGGCATCAATGGAGGCCTGGTTGTTCTTATGTACGTTCTCGGATTGCTTTTCAATGATCCGCGCGCTTTCCCTAGTGGTGGAGGTATAATACAGGAGGAGGTTATTGTTCAGCTCATACAGGTATTCCTGCCGGATGCGTAAGGGATTGACGATCACCTTATCGTCCCTGTAAAATTCCATGAGATTCACCCCGCCGAAGGTTGCGGCATACTGGTCCTGCTTCCCGCCTGCCAGGCTGAGGTCCACGCGTTCGATATCATAGGCCAGGTGGGCAATATCGTAATCGCCCAATGGCAGCTTGAGCCACTCTACAAAAGCGCCCAGTATGGCTACTACCAGGGTAGAGGAAGTGCCGAGTCCCGATCCGGCAGGTGCGTCCACATAGGTGCTCAGCTTAAAGCCCTTCCTGATGCTTCCGTAATCTTTAACCACCCTGTTGTACACGCCTTTGGCCAGGTCCAGGATGCCATCGGTTGGCAGCTGGTCCGATAACGGAAATATCTGGCTCTGGCGCTGATCTCTTGATTCGATGATGATCTCATCCGAAGGCAGCAGTTCAATATTACAATACGCATACATGGAGATGGTGGCATTCAATATCACGCCTCCGTACAGGTCACTGTAGGGGCTGACGTCCGTGCCGCCACCGGCCAGTCCTATCCTTAGCGGCGCTTTGCTTCTTATCATCATAGTTTCTTGGTTTTCTCAAAAGTATAGGTTAAGCCTTTCATCTTAAATATTTTCCTGGCCTCTTCAGGGATGTGGAAGTCGTTTCCGGCAGCGGCCAGCATTTTATCGAACTGAGCTTCCGAAACGGAAATCATGAGCCGGTTGCCGTCTACATGCGCATTGGCATAATTCATGATATTCTCTCTGGTGCCGAAGTCGTAATGCACCAGCTCCCGGTCCTCTATCTTATAGCGGCCTGCCACGGTGTCCTTCTGGCGGATCAGGAACATCTTATGATCTTCCGTATAGATAATGGTAGTGCCCTGGAGCTCTGTTTTGAGCTTATCTTCCAGCATGGACCTGAAATGTTCCTGCATACCCGGGATATTGATCTCGATATCCGCGGAAGCGTCCTTATAGGTCCACTCCCCTTCCAGCTGTTCCTCTGCCACATTATGCGTCACCGTCTCAGCGCGGTTGGATGATGACGCGGAGCGGTCGGTACCGTTACAGGAAAGCAGGAAAGTCCCTGCTGAAAGGAAAATTATAGCGATCAGTTTTTGCATCGTATCGGTGGTATTTAAAAGGTCAGAACAGCTGCTGCTGGTTGCCTTTGTCAGTATTGGATTTTCCTAAATGCTCGTATGCCCGGGTAGTAGCTTCGCGGCCCCGGGGCGTCCGGATAATATAGCCTTCCTGGATAAGGAACGGCTCATATACTTCTTCTATTGTGCCCGACTCTTCTCCCACCGCGGTAGCGATATTGCTGATCCCGACCGGGCCGCCCTTGAACTTTTCTATCAGCGTGGTCAGTATCCTGTTGTCCATCTCATCCAGGCCGTTCTCATCCACGTTAAGCGCCCGCAGTCCGTGATCCGTTATCGCGAGATCTATGGTGCCGTTTCCCAGCACCTGGGCGAAATCCCTCATGCGTCTCAGCAGCCCGTTGGCGATACGGGGCGTGCCCCTGCTCCTTCTGGCGATGCCGGCAGCGGCTTCGGAAGTGATTTTTACCTTTAATAAAGCGGCGGAGCGGGTAACGATACGAGTCAATACCTCGGCGGGGTAATAATCCAGCCGGGATTTGATGCCGAATCTTGACAGCAGCGGGGAGGTCAGCAGCCCGGACCTTGTTGTGGCGCCTACCAGGGTAAAGGGATTCAGGTCGATCTGGATAGACCTGGCGTTGGGTCCCGAATCTATCAGGATGTCGATTTTATAATCTTCCATGGCAGCGTAGAGATACTCTTCCACCACTACGTTCAGCCTGTGTATTTCATCTATGAACAACACATCGCGGGCCTCGAGGTTGGTCAGCAATCCCGCAAGGTCGCCGGGCTTCTCCAGGACGGGGCCGCTGGTTTCTTTTATATTTACACCCAGCTCATTGGCCACGATCCTCGAAAGGGTTGTCTTACCCAGTCCGGGAGGGCCATGGAACAGCACGTGGTCCAGTGGCTCGTTCCGCTGGTTGGCAGCCTTTATGAAGATCCTTAAATTTTCAATAAGCTGCGGCTGCCCGGAGAAATCTTCTATGGACTGTGGACGGATCGTATTTTCATACTCCTTCTCACTACTGTTGAGGTTATTATTGGGTCGTATTTCTGATGCCATGTCGCTGCAAAGTTAAAATTAAACCTACATAGGTGCCTGAATTCTTTACAAAATAAAATATTATCCGCACCAACCCGCAGTATCGGCTATAAAATATTTCCGGGTCGCCGGGACATACCGGCAATGTACGGAATGGCTGCCGGGGCATCCCTATAACGGTTCATTAAAAAGACGAAAAAAAATTATTTGCTATATTGCGGCGCTATGCTGTATATAGAGCCTAAAATACTGGAAAAGATCAAATCCTACTGTGCCTACCAGGAGCGGTGCCACAGCGAGGTCCGTTATAAGCTGGTCGATCTTGGTGTGCGGGGAGAAGAGCTGGAGCATATCATCGGGCTGCTGATAGAAGAGAATTTCCTGAATGAGGAACGCTATGCAAAGGCCATTGTCCATGGTAAGCTGCATTATAAGCATTGGGGCAGGAGGAAGATCATACAATTCCTTAAAAGCAGGGATGTTTCGGAGTACTGTATCCAGGCAGGTCTCAGGGAGATAGATGAGGACGATTACCGGGATATACTGCTGCAGGTAGCGCAGAAGAAGGCCGCGCGCCTGGAAAGCGGGACCCCGGCTTTTGAACGGCGCCAGAAGATCATACAATATATGGTACAGAAAGGGTTTGAGGTAAATCTCGTCCGGGAAATAGTAAAAGACAATATAGAGTAAGGAAATATCGTTATCTTTACAGTAAAAGAACACAAGCCATTCCCCAAACTCTAGCATATGGTGTATCAAATATCGGAAGGTGTAGGTATCAGAGTAGAGGTGTTTTATCGCCCGGAGCAGAGTAATCCGATGTATTCTGAGTTTTTATTTGCGTACAGGATTTCCATTGAAAATCTTTCCAATCACCCCATACAGCTCCTGAGCAGGCATTGGGATATTGTTGATTCCAATAATACCCACCGTACAGTAGACGGCGAAGGAGTGGTGGGAGAGCAGCCGATCCTGATGCCCGGTGAGGTCTACAGGTATGTTTCCGCTGCGCATCTTTTTACCGATATGGGTAAAATGTCCGGTTATTATACGATGCTGAACAGGTTCAACAATAAAACTTTCCGGATCACTATTCCTGAATTCCAGCTGGTGGTGCCTTTCAGGCTCAATTGATTAATTGTTTCTCCAGGCCCCTATGCCTGTTTATACTGCCTGCAGAACACCTTTACGGTTGTTTCTGCAGGCATTTTTATTGATATGCTCTGATCCGGTGAGTATATCTGTAAACAAATTATCAGGGCTAATTAACAGTCGTTAATACTAAAAAATTAGTTAAATATGATAATCAGGTGTTATTGTTTTGTATTTTTATGTCTTGTTACTTAAATGATACTGCATAAAACTATAACTGTATGAAAAAAAATCTACTTACGCTCTTTATCCTGATAATGAGTGTATTGGGTCTGCAGGCCCAGATGTACACTTCTCCCAACGGCACTTCCAATAATATATTTCCTTTCAGGAGCACGACCAATATGGTGCAGTGGATATATTTCCCTTCTGACTTTACACCTGCGGTACCGGCGGGGTTTATCAATAAGCTCTATATACGCGTGCATCCCACTTTAGGTACGAACGGGGTGGCTACCTATACCAACCTTACCATCAAGATGGGACATACCAGTGCTACGGCTACCTATGTAGGTCCCTGGATGACGGGTATGAGCCAGGTATATTCTGCTGCCAATGTTTCATTCAATGTTATCCTGGATTCCTGGGTGGAGATCCCGCTGCAGACCCCTTTCTTTTACAATGCGACCGACAATCTTATGATGGAGATCTCCCAGACCAATTATGTATTCGGTTTTTACATTGTGAATAACTCCGATGCTCCCAACCGCCGTATGTGGGGCACTGTGGGCAGCACAAACTCCTCCGGCGCGGGAACGGGGCTGATGTATATGGGCTTTGACCTGGCTCCCAATAACTGTACCGGCTCTCCGAATAACGGGGTGGCAGCCTTTACATCGGCCGGGAATATTACCTGTGGTCAGGCCGTATCTTTTGAGCTCCAGAATGCTTCCACCGGTCCGGGCATCAGCTATAGCTGGATGAAAAGCACGGATAATGGCGCCACCTGGACCGGCTTCGGTACCAATGCCGCTACCGCTACCCTTTCCGATGCTACAGTTAAGACGCTTGTAAAATGTGTCACTAGCTGCAGCCATTCCAGCCAAAGCAGTGAAAGCAATACCCTGACCGTGAACGTAAGCCAGATCCCTGTCAGCCTGGGCGCCGATACGGCTATCTGTAATAATGCGGCTATTCAGCTGTCTGTGGCTTCCTATAATCCCGCTGCCGTATTATGGGATGACAGCAGTTCCGGTACCACGCGTACGGTTAACAGCTCCGGTAATTATACAGTAAGGGTAACGCATCAGAATAACTGTATTTCCTATGATACCATTGCCATCCGGAGCGGTGTGGAGCCCGTCAACCCTTTCAATGCTTCCTATAATTTATGTGAAGATGCCACGCTGCAGCTATCCGCCCGGAATCCCGGCATGCGCTATGTGTGGACCACCAGCGCCACAACGGCGGCGATCAATGTGACCACCCCGGGATCTTACGGGGTTTCGATCACTTCCCCCGATCTGTGTAATGCGTCTTTTTCCACTACGGTCATCAGCCGTCCCAAACCCGTTTTCAGCCTGCCAGCCGTATCGCTTATCTGCCCGGGTGATTCCGCTTTAGTAGATGCTACGGCGCAGCACGGCGTAGCCTACAGCTGGAGCAACGGTGCTGCAACCCCTTCACAGTACCTTAAGACAGAAGGACGTTATACGGCTGTTGCTACCACGGAATACGGCTGCAGCGATTCCGCCTTTACGGATCTGGTGTTCAGGCCCGAGCCTTTTACGGAAGGGTTCTCTTACATACCCGGCTTTTACCAGGACCTGAAAAATGTTAAGTTCACACCTATCAATCCCGTGGATGTCAGCACGTATCACTGGGACTTTGGTGACGGTGCGGTATCCCAGGTAAAAGATGCTGAGCATCTTTACGCGGCATTCGGAGATTATCTTGTGACGCTGACAGTGACCAATGACTGCGGCGCTACGGAATACCGCCAGAAGATCAGCATCCCGACCGCTACGGGCATTCCGGAACATATGGGAACCATATTCTATATTTACCCCAATCCCGGAAACGGCGATATTACGCTGAAAACCGCTATGGATACCGATCATTGCACCTACAGGATATACGGTATGGACGGCAGGCTGCTCCATGAAGGTAAGATCAGGGACAGCAGGATAGATGCTACCGGTCTGGGCAATGGCAACTATGTGTTGGAAATAGACCCGGGCAGCGGCATTGTCTGGAGAGATAAATTGGTTATAGTAAAATAGATCACTGCCTTTATAAAGCAGGAGGCTGACCCCAAAGGTCAGCCTCCTGCTTTATAATCAGTTTTATTCGTCCACCTTACAAGAGGTTACGCTGCTTTTGGCAGGGCTATTCGCACAGCTCGTACACTACAGCTGCGCCCTGTCCTACACCGATGCACATGGTGGCCAGGCCATATTTTACCTTTCGGCGTCTCATCTCGTATAACAGCGTAGTGGATATGCGTGCCCCGCTGCAGCCCAGGGGATGACCCAGGGCAATGGCGCCGCCGTTCACGTTGACAATATCAGGATTGAGTCCCAGTTCCTGTATGCAGGCAATGGATTGGGATGCGAAAGCTTCATTCAATTCTGCCAGGCCGATATCCCCTATTTTTAGTCCCGCTCTTTCAATGGCCTTTTCAGAGGCAGGTACGGGTCCGATACCCATCACCGAAGGATCTACACCGGCTATGGCCCTGCCAATTACTTTTGCTATCGGCTTTAAGCTGTATTTCTTTACCGCTGCTTCCGATGCCAGCAATAAAGCCGCCGCGCCGTCATTTACACCGCTGGCGTTAGCAGCAGTCACAGTGCCGTCCTTTACGAATGCAGGCTTCAGGGTAGCCAGCTTATCCAATGGCGTCAGTCTTGGGTGCTCATCAGTATCTACTACCTGTGTCTTGCCCTTACCCAGCTCTACCGTCACGGGCAGGATCTCTTCCCTGAACTTCCCGGCTTCATAAGCGGCCTGGTATTTCAGCTGGCTGTTATATGCAAACTCGTCCTGCGCTTCGCGGGAGATATGCCATTGCTTCGCTACATTCTCCGCCGTTTCGCCCATAGAATAGGGGTGATACATTGCAGACAGCTTAGGATTGACAAAGCGCCAGCCAATGGTGGTGTCAAATATTTCTGCTTTCCTGTTCCATGGCGCATCTGTTTTGCCCATAACAAAGGGAGCACGCGTCATGCTTTCCACGCCGCCGGCAATATAGAAATCGCCTTCACCGCATTGTAAGGCCCTGCTGGCATCTATTACCGCCTGTAAGCCAGATGCGCACAAACGGTTCACGGTATTGCCGCCGACACTGACGGGCAGCCCGGCCAGCAATGCCGACATCCTGGCGACATCCCTGTTATCTTCTCCGGCCTGGTTGGCCGCTCCTGCTATGACATCTTCTATCCTACCGGGGTCAATATCGGGATTTCTGGCTACCAGCGCCTTGATGACATCTGCCAACAGGTCGTCCGGGCGGACATTGCTTAATGCTCCCCCGTATTTACCGATCGGGGTACGGATTGCGTCTATGATATACATATTGCTCTCAGGTTATTTGGGAGTTGTTATTGATTATTCATTTTTTGACGTTCATACACCTGTGCGTCCACAACGGCCATGGCCACCATATTGCATATCTGGCGGACCGTGCTGCCCAGCTGTAAGATATGGACCGGCTTTTTCAGCCCCATCAGGATAGGACCCACCACTTCAAAGCCGCCTACTTCCATCAACAAGTTATAAGCAATATTGCCGGAAGAAAGATTGGGGAAGATAAGGGTATTGACTCCGCCTTCTATCAGGGGAGAGAAAGGATAATTTTCTTTCAGGATCTCTTTGTTGAATGCCAGGGACGCCTGCATTTCCCCGTCTACTATAAGGTTCGGGGAACGTTGCTTTACCAGCGCTACCGCTTCGCTTACCATCCTGGCCTCGGCCGTCCTGCTGCTGCCGAAATTGGAATAGGACAGCATAGCGACCCGGGGCTCTATATTGAAATGCTGTACGGCTTCAGCGGTGAGCAGCGTGATATCTGCCAGCTCTTCGGCGTTCGGGTTCAGGTTGACGGTGGTGTCGGCAAGGAATAAAGGTCCTTTGGGACGTAACACCACATAAGCGCCGGCTACTTTCCTGACGCCTTCCCGCATACCTATGATCTCCAGCGCCGGGCGGATGGTATCAGGGTAATTCCTGGTGAGCCCGGATATCAGCGCATCGGCAGCCCCGGTTTCTACCATCATACAGCCAAAATAATTCCTTTCCCGCATGATTTTCACGGCCTCATAATGGTTGTAGCCCCTTCTGTGCCGTTTCTGATAGAACAATTCGCCGTATTCTTCACGCTTGCATTGCATCGCCTCGGAACGGGGATCTATAATAGCGACATTGGGCAGCTCTATTTTATTGCGCTCCATTAACTCCCTGATCTTGGACTCCTTACCTAAAAGTATGGGCTGGGCGATCCCCTCTTCCAGCACAAACTGTGCCGCTTTCAGGATCTTCAGGTTATCGGCTTCGGCAAATACCACGCGTTTCGGGTTTTTCCTGGCCATATTATTAAGCGACCTGACCAGGTAATTGTCCAGTCCCAGCCTGTCCGACAGCTCCTGTTCATACCGTTTCCAGTCTGTAATAGGCTTCCTGGCCACACCGCTCTCCATGGCCGCTTTGGCCACGGCCGGGGCAATGCTGCCCAGCAGCCTGGGGTCAAGGGGCTTGGGAATAATATACTGCGGCCCGAAGATAAAATGCTTTTCTCCATACGCCATGGCTACCATGTCGGGTACGCTTTGCTTGGTAAGCTCTGCCAGGGCACGGGTGGCAGCCATTTTCATTTCCTCGTTGATCTGTGTGGCCCTGACATCCAGCGCCCCGCGGAAAATAAAAGGAAAGCCCAGGACATTATTCACCTGGTTGGGGTAATCGCTCCGCCCGGTAGCCATAATGATATCTTCCCGGGCGGCCATCCCGTCCTCATACGATATTTCCGGGTCCGGGTTGGCCATGGCAAAGACGACAGGCCTGGGAGCCATGGTCTTTACCATCTCCCCGGTCAGGACGTTTCCGGTGCTCAGGCCGATGAAAACGTCCGCTCCTTTGATCGCATCCGCCAGCACCCTGTGAGGGGTGTCTTTGGCAAAAAACAGGCGCGATTCATCCAGGTCCGTTCTGCCGGTATGCAGGACGCCGTCCTTATCTATCATAATGATGTTCTCCAGGCGCGCGCCTAGATTCAGGTACATCTTGGTACAGGCAATGGCCGCTGCCCCGGCGCCGTTCACCACTAACCTGGCCTCTTCCAGCTTTTTGCCCTGGAGCTCCAGGGCATTCAGCAGGGCCGCGCCGGAAATGATAGCCGTGCCATGCTGGTCATCGTGCATGACCGGTATGTTCATTGCTTCCTTCAGCCGCCTTTCTATTTCAAAGCATTCAGGCGCCTTGATATCTTCGAGATTGATGCCCCCGAAAGTCGGCTCCATCGCTTTGACTACCTGCACAAATTCATCAATATTCTGCGTATTCAATTCAATATCAAACACATCTATATCCGCGAAAATCTTAAACAGCACGCCTTTGCCTTCCATCACGGGTTTGCTGGCTTCCGGCCCGATATCGCCCAGCCCCAGCACGGCGGTACCATTGCTGATCACCGCTACCAGGTTGCCCTTGGCCGTATATTTGTACACATCTTCCACATTGTCCTTGATGGCCTTGCAGGGCTCCGCTACTCCGGGGGAGTAGGCCAGCGAAAGATCATATTGTGTTTTGGTATTTTTGGTGGGAACAACTTTTATTTTTCCGGGTCGCCCGTTGGCATGATAATCCAAGGCAGCTTGCTGATTGATTTTCCTTTTTTCCATATTGAATTGTGGATTACACCATCCAAATTTAGGGCTTTTATAAGAAATGCGTTCCAAAATTAAATTCAGGCCCGGCAGGAGACCGGGTTATAGAAGCCTCCTGTTTAAAATACCGGCAGGCGCGGGCTTGGGGATGTGGGCCGGAACGGCCGCGGCGCCTTTGCCGTCTTCCGAACGAATTTATTATCATCATATTACGTAACTTTGTACTCCTGAATACTATAAAAAACAGAAATAATATATGATTTTGCCGATTGTAGCGTATGGACACCCTGTACTGAGAAAGGTGGGGACTGATATTGACGCTGATTATCCCCAGCTGAAGGATATAATAAAAAATATGTGGGAGACCATGTACCATACGAACGGGGTAGGGCTTGCGGCTCCCCAGGTGAACCTTCCCATCCGTTTATTTGTTGTAGATACCGTACAGATAGTAGAGGGCTTTGATGAAGAGGACAAAAGGGATTATCCTGATGAAAAGCCTGTAAAAAAAGTATTTATCAATGCGCACATCGAATCGCTGGAAGGTGAGGAATGGAAATACAACGAGGGCTGCCTGTCCATTCCCAGGATAAGGGAGGACATTTCACGGCCGCCAACGGTGACCCTGCGGTATATGGATGAGAGCTTTGAAGAGCATACGGAAACATTTGAAGGCATCACGGCCCGTGTGATCCTGCATGAATACGATCATATAGACGGGAAGCTGTTCATAGATTACCTATCGCCGCTTAAGAAGAAGCTTATTAAAAAGAAGCTGGAAGATATTTCAAAGGGCAAGGTGAGCATCGGGTACCGCATGCTGTTTCCTAAAAAATAAGGAGTGTTATGAAAAGAACATTGGTGATCGGAGCATCTGAAAATCCGGCAAGATACAGCTATAAGGCTATTATGCAGCTCACCCAGCACCGTCACGAGGTGGTGGCCATAGGGCTGATCCCGGGCAATGTGGCAGGTGTGGACTACAGCAATGTAAAAGCGCCTTTTGAAGATATTGATACGGTGACCCTGTATATCAGTCCGCCCATACAGGAGCAGTATTACGATTATATCCTGAGCCTGAAGCCCAGGAGGGTGATCTTTAATCCCGGTACGGAAAATGAATCGTTTGAGCGTTTGCTGAGGCATAACGGTATCCGGGTGGATGAGGCCTGTACCCTGGTGATGCTGGCTACCGGTCAATACTGACGGCTTATGTAAATTTTAAATAGTATGCAGAGCACGCTGACTGTAACCATCCGGGCAGGGTGCTTTTGTTGTAATAATGGAGCAGGTACAGGTGCTCGGTGCCGGTAAAGATTAAGGCAAGAACAGCTTTTTATATTAGAAATAATAAAATAACAATAATGCGTCAAAAAATTGTAAAAATTTGATGATTTGTCTTACTTTTGCCCGAACATATTTTTCAAAATATAAAACTTCATGGAACAAAATCAACCAATTTTAGAAAATGAGTTGGATACCAAAACCAACAAACCTAAAACTTCAAGATTTTATTTCTTATTGGGATTCTTTGGTATATTTGTCTTTTCGTGGGCAGGTTGCTACGGCCTGTACAAACACAAGTTTGTTTCCGGTAAGGATGTGAAGGTAAACGAAAGCTCAAAGTATGAGCCCAAATACGAATAAATAATCAGAGCAATATAAAGAATAGGAATGATTACTATTCAACAAGATACTGCTGTAGTCATTTTGAGTTATAATAGCTTGAAATGGCTACAGCTTTTTTTACCCGGAGTTGTAGCCGAAGCCGGTACGGATTATAAGACCGTAGTGGTGGACCATCATTCTTCCGATGGTACCGGTGATTATATCAGGGAGCACTTTCCTGAAGTGGAGCTGATCACCCTAGCAGAGAATCATGGATTCGCCTGGGGATATGCGGAAGCCCTGAAAATGATACAGGCCAGGTACTATGTCCTGCTGAGCGCCGATTTTGAAGTGACGAAGGGCTGGTTCAGGCCTTTGTATGACACGATGGAAGCCCATCCCCGCCTGGGAGCCGTTCAGCCCAAGGTCCTGTACTATAAGCAGCGTGATATGTTCGAATATGCGGGCGCCTGCGGTGGCTTCATGGATAAATGGGGCTATATGTTCTGCAGGGGCAGGGTGTTCGATACGCTGGAAAAGGACGAAAGGCAATATGAACCCCCCATTGAGGTCTTCTGGGCATCCGGCGGCTGCTTCTTTGTAAGGGCGGAAGCCTACCATAAGGTGGGAGGGCTGGACCCTGATTTCTACGCGCATATGGAAGAGATTGATGTCTGCTGGCGGCTTAAGAACGCGGGATACGGCATCGGGGTAGAACCCAGGTCCACCGTATATCATGTGGGCGGCAGCGTTATCAGCTACGGCAGTCCGCAGAAGATATTCTATAATTTCAGGAATAACCTCGTATTGCTTTTTAAAAACGAAGAAAGCAACCGCCTGGTATGGCTCCTGCTGTGGCGCCTTATCCTGGATGGCGTGGCCGGCATGCAATATCTTTTGAAAGGAGAGTTCAAAAGCATCTGGGCTGTTGTCCGGGCACATTTCTCTTTCTATGCTTCCTTTGGATTATGGTATAAGAAACGGCAGGAATGCAAAAAGAAGGTGACCTTCAGGAATAAGGAGGGCATCTATCACAGGAGCATCATCATAGATTACTTCCTTAAAAAGAGAAAGAAGTTCTCGGAGCTGCCTTTTCTGACCCGCCCCCTGTAGCCACGGCCGGTTTATCATAAATATACTAACTTTGGTAATGTACAAAATGTGCATTACCATTTTTTATGCAGCGGAACGTATTGAAATATTGCCTCCTTTTTTTCTGCCTCTGCGCCTGGTGCCGGCTTACTGTCAGCGCGCAGGACAATGCCACTCAACTGGCCCTGGCGCGCCAGTTCTCCCAGGCCGGGGAATACGATAAGTCTGTCCCTGTCTACAGGCAGCTGTATTACAAAGCGCCTTTCGATAAATCCCTGTACAATGAATACCTGGCTGACCTGGTGGCCGCTTCCGGCTATGATACGGCCCTGGCCCTGACGGCCTATATGCAGCAGATCAGACCGCAGGACCTGACGGTTAAGGCGGACAGGGCATACATACTGGAGCAGAAAAATGACAAAAAGCAGGCGGAGGCGATTTGGGAAGAGGTACTGAGCCTCGGCGCCAGGGATGCTTACCAGATCAGGCTGCTGGCGGATGCTTTACAAAAAAGGAATCAATACGACAGGGCTATCAGGCTCTATGAAGAGGCCAGGCGCCTTTCGGGGAATGATATGCTCTTTACCCAGGAGCTGGCATTGCTGTACAGCTCAAAAGGAGATAAATCCAGGGCGATGGCCTATACCCTGGATATGGCCGTCCAGCAGCTCCAGCCCGTGGAGGATGTCAAAAGCAGCCTTGCCCTGATCATCGGGGATGATGCCAGGCTGCAGCAGCAGCTCTTAAAGGACCTGAAGAAACGGATGGCCGGCCAGCCCCAGCAATCCTTACTGGAGCTGTGGATATGGCAAAGCCTGAGGAGCGGCAATATCAGCCAGCTCACGGAGGAAGTGGCGCGCCTGGATAAGGAGCACGGGACCGATGGTTACCTGATGCTGCAACTGGGCATCATGCTGGATCAGAACGAGATCTATGCCGAAGCGTTACGGGTGCTGGAGATAGCCGAGGGTATGAACAAAACGCAGCGCCACCAGCGGGATATCCTGCTGTATAAAAGCAGCGTGCTTAAAAAGCTGATCGTGCAGCATAAGCCGATAGACCGGGTGCAATCGGAAAAGCTCAAACGTAATTATGAAGTGCTGTTCGATAAATATCCGCAGCTGATCAACACTTCGGCTTACCTGGATTATGTGTATGTCAGGGCTATCTACCTGAATGAAACGGACAGCGCCATTGCAATGCTTAAAAGCTACATTCTCAGGCCCCAGCTGAGAAAGGATGTGAACAGCAGGGCCAAGCTGGACCTGGGAGATTATTACCTGATACAGGGCAACCAGTGGGAAGCCACTCTTTTATATGCCCAGGTGGATAAAGCGCACAAGGAAGATGCGCTCGGCGAGCTCGCTAAATTCAAGAACGCCCGCCTGTCTTACTTTTTCGGGGAATTTGACTGGGCGCAGCAGCAGCTTAAGGTGCTCAAGGCCGCATCGTCCGATATGATAGCCAATGATGCGCTTTACCTGTCCGTGCTGATCACGGAGAATACCCCGCCGGACAGCAATTATGCCCCGCTTGTCAACTTTGCCCGTGCGGATCTGTTGTTGTTCCGGTATAAGACAAGGGAAGCCCTGGATGTATTGACCGCTATACTGGAAGAAAATCCCGAAACGCCCCTGGCAGATGATATCCTGATGGCCAAAGCCAAGATCGCTATGGAAGAGGGCCGCAACACGGACGCGGTAGCGTTGCTGGAGGAGCTTTATAAGGGGTATAAGGATGATGTGCTGGCTGATGATGCGCTGTTAAAGCTGGCAGAGCTGTATGAGGTGCCGCTGAACAACACTGCGGAAGCGGTGAAGTATTATGAGCTGCTGGTAACGGAATTCCCTTCCAGCACCTATGTCCAGGTAGCCAGGCAGAAGCTGAAGATATTGGGCAATGGTAAGGCTCCGCTATAAACTATCGGCCGTATTTCTGGTCTAACTATATAGACCAATCAGATAATGAAGCGTATGAAAAAGCAGATCGCAATAATGATTTGTATCGTGTTAGGCCTGTCCCCCTTCACCATACGGGCAGCAGATGACTTTTGCTCTGCCGGCAACCGTACTATCGCAGTGGGCGAAGTGCTGACCTACAAGGTGTTCTATAATGTCAGCGCGGTATGGGCAGCGGCAGGAGAAGCTAAATTTACCACGCAGCTTACGAGTATGTACAACAAGCCGGTCTACCATATCCGGGGTATCGGCAATACCTATACTTCCTACGACTGGATATTCAAGGTGAGGGACGTCTACGAGACTTTTGTGGACACTGCCAACTTATACCCTGTCCGTTTCAAAAGGGATGTGAATGAAGGCGGGTATCGCTTTACCAATGATGTAACCTTTTACCAGGACATTAAAAAGACCGTTTCCAAAGGGAAAAGCTATACCACCCCGGCCTGTGTGCAGGATGTGCTGTCCGCTATCTACTATGCCAGGAACATCGACTACTCCGGATATAAATCCGGGGACAAGATACCTTTCAGCATGTTCCTGGACGATGAGGTTTACGACCTTTACATAAGGTATATGGGAAAGGTAAAGATCAAAACCAAATACGGTGAGTTCAATGCCCTGAAGATACAACCCCTGCTGATAGACGGCACGATCTTTAAGGGAGGCGAGAAAATGGTGGTATATGTCAGCGATGACCTCAACCACGTACCGCTGCGTGTGGAAAGCCCTATCCTTGTAGGGAGCATCAAGGTCGACCTGATGCAGTACCAGAACCTTAAGCATCCGCTGAGCTCGCTACTCAAAAAATTCTAATAAGGCTGAAACGGGCTATACGCCATTCCGGGGACCTCCGCACCTGCTTTACCAGGTGGGTTTGCAGGTTCCCGTTTGGTATTGGGGATGCTTTTGTAACTTTGTGATAAATAAGAGCAGCAAGTTATGGAAGAGATCGTCAATAAAGTAGCACAAAGCGGGCTGGTAACCCTTGATTTAAAGACATTTTTGCCCGGAAGCGCCTCCATCCGGGTATTTGATATCAAACAATTCCTGTTCAGGGAACTGCTCCTGAGGGAAAAGGACTTTCGAGAAGCTATGAAAGACTTTGATTGGGAACAGTTCCGGGACCTTTACGTGGCCGTGGTCTGCTCCTCGGAGGCCATTATCCCGATGTGGGCCTATATGCTGATAGGCAGCTACCTGGAAGGTGTGGCCGCAGGCTTCACTTTCACTGATGCGGCCGCTTACCGCGGGGAATTATTATTAAAGAACATTGAAGCGATGGATGTAGGTCCGTACGCGGACGGGCGCATCATTATCAAAGGCTGCGGGGATGAATCCATACCCGAAGCCGCCTTTCTGGCGATCACCCGTAAGCTGAAGCCGGTAGTGAAAACATTAATGTACGGGGAGCCCTGCTCTACGGTACCTATTTACAAACGCAGGTAGGAGACTTGCTTTACAGAAAAAAGACAATATGGAAAATTTTGTAGATTATATCAGGATATTTTGCAGGTCCGGGAAAGGCGGTGCGGGATCTATGCACTTTGCACGTACCAAATATAACCCTTTTGCCGGCCCGGATGGCGGCGATGGAGGGCGCGGAGGGCATATTATCCTCAAAGGGAACAGTCAGCTGTGGACCCTGCTGCACCTGCGGTACCACAAAAATGTGCTGGCAGAGAACGGCCAGGGCGGTATGGGCAATAATATGACCGGCAAAAGCGGGAAGGATATCATTATTGAAGTGCCGCTGGGCACTGTGGCCAAAGACGAGGAAACGGGAGAGATAGAAGCGGAGATACTGGAAGATGGCCAGGAAGTGGTCTGGCTGAAAGGAGGTCGCGGAGGGTTGGGCAACAGCTACTTCAAGACCGCTACCAACCAGGCCCCGGAATATGCCCAGCCGGGGGAGATGGGTGTGGAAGGATATAAGTTCCTTGAGCTTAAGGTGCTGGCCGATGTGGGACTGGTGGGGTTTCCCAACGCGGGAAAGTCTACCCTGCTGTCCGCTATCACTGCGGCGAAGCCTAAGATCGCCAACTATGCGTTCACTACGCTGACGCCTCAGCTGGGTATGGTAGCCTACAGGGACAACAGGTCGTTCTGTATGGCGGATCTGCCGGGCATTATAGAGGGCGCTGCGGAAGGCAGGGGGCTGGGGCATCGCTTTCTCCGTCATATTGAACGCAATTCCGTACTGCTGTTCGTCATCGCGTGCGATTCGGACAATATCAGGAAAGAATTTGAGATATTGTACAGGGAGCTGGAACGGTATAATCCTGAAATGCTGCATAAGCGGATGGTGCTGGCCGTCAGCAAGGCGGATATGCTGGATGAGGAGCTGAAAACGGACCTGGTGAAAGAGCTGCCTGCGGGTATTGATCATGTCTTCATCTCTGCAGTCACCGGGCAGGGCCTGACGGAGCTGAAAGATATGTTATGGCAGGCATTGAACAGTTAAATATCGGGGATATATGAAGCGGGTATTGGGTTTTATAATTAAATCTTTCCTTCAGGGGCTGGTCATACTGGGACCGATAGGCGTCACCGTTTATGCGGTGTTCTTCGTATTCCTTAAGCTGGACAGCCTTTTGCCCTTCACTGCCCGGTTTGGCACCGGGGTAGGGGCGCTTTCGGTCATCGTGATCATTACATTGGTAGGCTATATAGGCACGCGGTTCCTGCTGGGCCGCTGGCTGGTGCAATTCTTTGACTACCTGCTGGAGCATACGCCCGGCATTAAGTTCATCTACACTGCCATTAAGGATGTATTGGGATCGTTCGTGGGTGATAAGCGGAAATTCAACCGGCCGGTATGGGTACGCGTCAGCGACAGCCCTGAGATCTTACGGATCGGCTTTCTTACGCAGGAGGAGCTGGATGGCTTTCCCGATGATACCAGGGTGGCGGTATATCTCCCTCACTCTTATGCCATATCTGGGTGGGTGATCGTAGTGGACAGGTCCAATGTGCTGCCGGTTGAGAACATGTCGGCAGCGGAAGCCATGAAATTTGCCGTTAGCGGGGGAATCACCACCAAATAAAAAAATGCTTTCCGGAGGCGGAGTCTTGTCCTGGATTGTATCTACAACGGTAACGGCTGACATACAGCTCTATAGCTTGATAAAAGGTTGAAAAACACTGAAAAAAATTAACAGGGCCAGATTAAGATTTTTTTTGTTTGTTTTAATTTTTTATTAAATTTGCTAAGTTAAGGCTGTATTTTTTTTTAACAATTTAACTATAACATTAAGCAAAAACTATCTTATAAAAATTAAAGCGTATGAAAAAAACGATACTCACGCTTGCTACATTGTGCTTGACTTCTGTGCATGTGCTTTTTGCCCAGGATCGTACGGTAAAAGGTACGGTTAAGGATGAAAAAGGAAATCCGGTAGAGTATGCAACGGTTAGTGTAGTTGGTAATGAAGATAACTATACTACATTTACCGATGAGAATGGTAACTATGAAATGGTGGTTCCTGATAATGCAACCAACCTTTCCATAGAGTTCGCAAGTTATGCCGTTAAGAATGTGAAAATCTCTGACGAGGAAGTAGTGACTACAATGGATCTTGCTGAGACGCTGGATGGCGCAACCGTCCGGACCTACGGTGGCGCAATAGAAAAAACCAAATGGGTAGGTAGTGCGGGTCAGATAACCTCCGCTCAGCTTCAAAAAAGGGTTATTTCCAATGTGAGCCAGGCGATTGAGGGCGGAACAACCGGTGTGGTGGTTTCTAATCCATCCGGGCAGCCGGGTTCTGCTGCTGCTATCAGGATCAGGGGCTTCTCCTCTATCAGTGGCAACAGTAATCCTTTGTATGTAGTGGATGGAGCCATTTATATGGGTGATATCGCTTCATTGAATACAGCCGATATAGAAAGTATGGACATCCTTAAGGATGCGACCGCAACATCACAGTACGGATCCCGTGGTTCGAACGGTGTGGTGGTGATTACGACCAAAAGCGGTAGATCTTCCGCTAAGCCCCGTATCAATGTGGATGCAAAGGTGGGTATGACCAGCAGGGCTATCCAGAACTATGATATCGTTAAGGATCCTGCGGAATACCTGGAGTTTGCCTGGGATGCGCGCAGGAATCAGGAGCTGAAAAGATCTACAAACGCTACTACTATTCAGAATACCAGCGCAAACATTGCCCGTACGATAGTAGATGAGCTTGGAGGTTACAACCCTTATATCAATAAAGGTATCAGGAACTCTGAGGTGCTTACTCCTGACGGTAAGATCAATCCCAATGCCGGTGCTGCTATGTGGAATGATGACTGGGATAAAGAGCTTCAAAGAAACGGCTTAAGGCAGGAATATAACGTAAGCGCTATGGGTTCCAATAAGGAAAGAAACAGCGATTACTACCTCTCTTTAGGCTATCTGAACGAAAAAGGCTATATCAAAAGATCCGATTACGAAAGGATCACTTCCAGGCTGAACGTAAATACCAAGCTGAGAGACTGGCTGAAAGTGGGTATGAACATTTCCGGTTCCTACCAGACCAGCAATGAGCTGGAAAGCACCAACTCTACTGCAGGTGGTTACAACCCGTTCTTCGTAAGCCGTAACTTCGCGCCTATCTATCCTGTATATTATTATAACGATAATGGTCAGCGTGAATATGATCCCCTGACCGGTGATTACAAATATGACTGGGGTAATGCCCGTTCGCTTCCCTCTACTTCCATTGGTACAAGGGCCGGCTTACCGGATGCCAACGTATTGGGTACTATGAACCTGAACAGGAACAGGAGCAATGGCCTAAGCTTTATGGCTATTCCATATCTGGAAGCTACGCTTACAAAAGGTCTGGTATTCAGAACTACTGCCAACTACAACTTTGTGGGCGTATATGAAAATAACTACCGGAACCCTATATATGGTGATTCCAGGTTATACGGTGGTAGTGTAGGCATTGGTAATACCTTTGCCAGCATCTATACCTGGAACCAGGTACTGTCCTATGATAGGACCTTCCTTAAGGATCACACGATCTCTCTGATGGTGGCCCACGAAAACTATGCGCTGAACAGCAGGGGTATGTCTGCTTCCAGGAGAGGTCTGCCGGTAAGGAATATCTATGACCTGGCCGGTGCGGCGGTGGCTGTTTCTTCCACTTCCGGTACCGATGAGGATAAAATGGAGTCTTTCTTATCTTCCGCTTCCTACTATTATAAGAACAAATACTTTGTCAACGCGAACTTCCGTAGGGATGGTTCTTCCCGCTTTTCTGCCGCAAACCGCTGGGGTAACTTCTGGTCCGTTGGTGGTGGTTATATCATCAGTGAAGAAGATTTCATGAAGAACAGCACTTCTTTCCTGAAAAACTTCAACCTGTTAAAACTGAAATCCTCCTATGGTACACAGGGTAATAACGGAAGTAACTATTACGGATACCTGGGTCTGATAGCTGTTACCCTTCCGAATGGTACAATGCCGGGAGGACTGGTCAGCCAGATCGCCAACCCCGATCTGAAATGGGAATCCCAAAGCATGTTTAACGTTGGTCTGGACTTTACCTATAATAACCGTTTCAGGGGAGAGATCGCATACTATTCCAAGACAAATGCTGACCAGCTGTATGCAAGGCCTTTTGCGCACTCAACAGGTATCACATCCCGTCTGGAGAACTCTATGACCTCTGTAAACTCCGGTTTTGAGGTAAACCTGAACCTGGATGTTATCCAGCCGAGCTCTTCCAATCCTAACGGCTTCCTGTGGAATGTAGACTTTAACGGCTCTACTCAAAACAATAAGATCACAAAAATGCCTGAAGGAGCACAGCAGGATACATTGATCCAGGGTAACTTTATCTATGTGAAAGGTCACTCTATGTACTCTTACTACCTGGTGGAAAGCGCCGGAAGAGACGATCAGGGATATGAGCTGTACCGTTATGACAGCGCCGGCCACGAGCTGACCACTACTGAATTCTCTAAAGCCAATGCTACCGGAAGGAAAATAGTAGGAACTTCTTACGATAAATTCTATGGTAGCTTTACCAATACATTCAGGTATAAAGGATTTGACCTGTCCTTCATGCTGACATACGGTCTGGGCGGTAAATACTATGATGGTGCCTACCAGGACCTGATGGGCAATGGCTTATCCCTGGGTAGTAATATTCACCGTGATCTGCTGACCGACAGGTGGACTTTCGACAACAAGGAAGGTGCCCTGCCAAGAGCTGAGTTCAACAACGTGGATATCGCCAACAACTCTACTCGCTGGCTGATCAGCAGGAACTACCTGAACATCAGGAATGTTAATATTGGCTATACCTTTACTCCGGCTGTGCTGAAAGAAACAGGTATCTCTTCTTTGAGAATTTATCTGTCCTGTGATAATGTCTGGCTGTTCACAAAACGCAAAGGTATGGATCCGCAATCCAGTATTTCCGGTAACAATACAGCAAATGCCCAATACAACTATCCTGCAACGAGAGCCTTGATATTTGGTGTTAGTTTAGGTTTGTAATTTTTAAATGCAATAAATTTTAAAGAAAATGTCATTCAATTATAAAAAATTCGGCGTTGTATCTTTACTGGCAGCTTCTCTTTTTGCATCCAGCTGTAGTAAGGATTATCTGGAGACCAGGCCATCATCTTCCATTAGCACGGGCGATATCACGTCTACCACTCAGGGATTATATACCCTTTTGAACGGTCTTCACTATCATTTTGTAAGGCCCGGAGCTTCCGGAGGTACCCGTGCATACGACTGGGGACAGAAAAGTGTGGATATGGGACTGGATATCATGGGTGAGGATATCGTATTGAGCGCTTCTCCCTACGACTGGTTCACCTACCACTATCAGTATGTATCCACAGAGGCGGCTAACTACTGGATGCCCGCGCATATCTGGCTGTTCTACTACAGGATCATCAATAACGCTAACCAGATCCTCGCTGCTGTTGATAACGCTTCCGGGCCCAGCAATGAGAAGCAGGATCTTAAAGGTCAGGCGCTGACCTACAGGGCCTACGCTTATTTCAGGCTGGTAAACTGCTTTTCCGAGCATATACTGGCTCCCGGCGGTCCTACCTCTTTAGGAGTTCCGATCTATACACAGCCTACGGAAGGAAATACTATTTTCCAGAGCAGGGGAACAGTGCAGGATGTATATAACAGGATATTTGCGGATCTTGATGAAGCTGAGCTGTTATTATACACCTCAGGTATCGGTACCACTCCGGTAAATAAGTCACATATCTCCCTGGATGTATATAACGGTATTTACGCCCGTGTAGCCTTAACGGCAGGTCTGTATGAAAAAGCCGCCATGAAAGCGATGAACGCGAAAGACGGTCACCCGCTGATGAACGCTGCTCAGCTGTTACAGGGATTCAACTCCAGCCTGAACGACGAATGGATGTGGGCTTCCCAGCTGACTGCGGAGCAAAGCAACGCGAGAGGTCTGCTCTGCTTTATGTCCTGGATGGATGAGGAAGCTCCCGGCTATGCCAATGTAGGAGCTGTAAGGGCTATTACGGAAACACTTTATAACCTTATTGATCCTGATGATATCAGGAAATCCCACTGGAATGACGCTGACTTTCTGAAGCAGAAGAAATTCGGCGTTGTGGTAAAAACAGGGTTTGATTACAATGACCTGCTCATGAGATCCTCTGAAATGTACCTGATCGAAGCGGAAGCCGCTGCCAGGATGGGTGATAATGCCAGGGCTGCTAATGTGTTGCAGGAGCTGATGGTAGTCAGAAATCCTTCCTATGATGTCAATGCTTCCGTTACAGCTCATAATGACTCCCTGAGGGCCAAAAGATTGTTGGGTCTGACCAATTCGGATAACTGGACGATACTTGAAGAGATCAAGCTGCAGAGAAAGATCGAATTGTGGGGCGAAGGGTTTGGCTATGAAGATGTCAGGAGATATCAGAAGGGTCTGAACCGTCCTAGGAACTATAGTAAGGACCACTCTCCGGGAAGGGCAACTGTAATTACATTGCCGGCTAATTCAAGGCAATTCCTGTTCAGAATTCCTCAATCTGAGATCGATGCGAATTCCAACGTACAGCAAAATCCGTAAGGTGTACTGAATATAACCGTAAGAGAGGCATCATTTAATGATGCCTCTCTTTTTTATTTTCAATTTTTTAATTATATTTAGTCTCGTATTTTTTTGCCGGCAATCCTGAAAGGACGGGTTCCGATATTTCCTGTAAATCCTTAATTTTTTTCTATGAACAGATTTATTACACTGCTGGCAGGATCAATGCTGCTGCAGCCCCTGTATGCGCAGGAAAGCAGATCACCACAGGGCGGCGGTGAGTTCCATTGGACCAATGGAGCAACCTGTGTGTCACCTGCCGAGCGTCAAAGGATAGACGCTATGCTGACCGCATCCGTAAGGCAACTGAAGGAGCAGCATATATTGTCGCCGGACTGGGGAAAACAATATGCGGGCATCGGCGCACGACCCACTGCAGGCTACTTTATATGGCCGTTGCGGATCAGGGATACAGAAACGCGTTTCAACAGTATCTATGCCATCAGCAATTATGTGGACCTGAACCCGGCCTATCCCGCTCAGCTCCTGGACTGGAACTGCGGACAGCGCACCTATGATCTGTCATCAGGCTATAATCACGGCGGGATAGATATCTATACCTGGCCTTTCGGTCAATATCTACAGCAGGAAGATATAGCCGAGATCATAGCGGTAGCAGACGGGGTGATCATTTCGAAGGATGACGGCAACTTTGACAAAAACTGCGATATCAACTCCTCTACGCCCTGGAATGCTGTGTATGTTGGCCACGATGATGGTACGATAGTCTGGTACGGTCATATGAAGGAGAACAGCCTTACCGCCAAGAGAGCGGGTGACAGGGTAGCTGCCGGTGAATATCTTGGCGTAGTGGGCAGTTCCGGCAATTCAACCGGTCCGCACTTGCACCTGGAAACCCATGATGCAGCCAACAATATTATTGAGCCCTTCGAGGGACCCTGCAATATGCGACCCAGCCTGTGGCAGGACCAGGAGCCCTATATCAACCCCACGATTAACGCCGTGATGACCCACAGCGCTCCCCCCGTCATTCCGAACTGCCCGGCAGTGGAGACCCTGAATGCAAAGGATAATTTCCAGCGCGGAGAGACGGCCTATTTTGCGGTATACTACCGCGATCAGAATGCCGCCTCCTCCGCTACCTACCAGATACTGGACCCGCTGGGCCAGCCCAAAAAGAACTGGCAGCACCAGGCAGGCAGCTTTTATACCTCCAGCTACTGGTACTGGTATTATGTTATAGACAATTCCTGGACGGATGGCGTGTACACCTTTAAGGTGAATTATGAAGGTAAAAGTGCGGAGCATACCTTTACCGTGGGCACTGTCAGCAGCCTGGATGAGCTGTCAGCAGCTTCGGGTTTCCGTATTTATCCCAACCCGGCGGCAGATCACTTCAGCTTCCGGATAGAAGATCCGGCGTACCTGCACCGGGAAGCGGCGGTTTCCGTATATAATAATTTAGGCCAGCTCGTACAAGCGGTGCAGATGGTAACAGACCGGGAGAACAGGGTGGAGATCGCATTGCCTGCGGGTATGTACCAGGTTCGTATCTGTGACAGGCTTACCGGGCTGGACCTCAGAACAATGATGGTAGTAAAGTAAAGGATAATTCAGTAATTTTACACCTCAGACTTTTAAGAACCAAATTTTATAATTATGTCGTTGGAAGCAAAAGTAATGGAACAGCTGAAACAGGCTATGCGCGATAAAAATGAAGCTGCCCTGAGAACATTAAGGGCTATTAAATCGGCCATACTCGTGGAAAAGACCTCGGTAGGAGCCAAGGAGACGCTGACAGAAACGGAAGAGGTGAAGATAATCCAGAAGATGATCAAGCAACGTAAGGACTCTATAGCTATTTTTACCGAACAGAACAGGCATGATCTCGCTGAAAAGGAGCAGGAAGAAGTGGCCGTGCTCGAAAACTTCCTGCCGCAGCAATTATCGGCTGAAGAGCTGCAGGCCGCGGTGAGGGAGATCATCGCACAGACAGGCGCTGCTTCTGCTGCTGACCTCGGAAAGGTCATGGGGCAGGCCTCTAAACAACTGGCCGGTCGTGCCGATGGTAAAGCGATAGCGGATATGGTGAAATCTCTTTTGTCTTAAACCGTACGATGCTTCTGGATATTTTTTTCCTGGTAATACTGGCTTTCTATGCATATAAAGGTTATAATAAAGGAGCTGTTATAACCTTTATTGCTGCTATAGCTTCCTTCATAGGTATTATAGCGGCTATGGTATTCTCTGCTTCCGTAACGAAATGGATATTTAATGCCTCCGGCGCGGACAATATCTTCCTGCTCAGGCTGATCCCCTTTCTCAGCTATATCCTGGTCTTCTTCGTAGCAGTTTATCTGGTGAAGCTGCTGGCCGCTTTTTTAAAGACCGTCCTGCGCAGGGCGGGCATCGGCCTGATAGACCGGCTGGGAGGTGCTGTCATAAGCGCGTTGTTCGTCTGTGTGGCCTGCGCTGTGCTGTACTGGCTGTGCGACCAGCTGGGAATATTGAAGGAAGACACTAAAAAGGCCAGTGTCAGCTTTACCCTGCTGGCCGGCTGGGCTCCTGCCATCTTTTCCTTTGCCCAGAAGATATTTCCCTTCCTGCAGGATACCTTTACCGACCTGAAACACTATTTTGAACGATTGAATACTTTGCTGGGCGATTATGTGGGTGCTGGTAGATAACTATGATTCCTTTACACACATACTGCTTCATTATTTACAGCAGTTGCATGGGGATATCCGGGTTTTTAAAAATGATGAAGGCACAGTAAAGGATATTGCCCTGCTGCAGCCTTCCGCCGTTATTATCTCCCCCGGTCCCGGCAGACCCTCGGGTGCAGGCTTTACTATGGACCTCATTCGCCACTTTATCGGGCGTATTCCTGTCCTGGGCATCTGCCTTGGACATCAGGCATTGGGAGAATTCCTGGGCGCCAGGCTGGTGCATGCGCCTTACCCGATGCATGGCAAGCAAAGCGGCATCCACATCACAGCAGACGCTGCCATCTTTGACCTTCCTTCTCCTATGACCGTGATGCGCTATCATTCCCTGGTACTGGAGGACTATCAGCACATCAACGGCTTTGTCCCGTTGGCGTTTGCGGATGACGACCAGGCTTTAATGATGTTTTACCACCCTGGCTATGCCTGTATGGGTATCCAGTTTCACCCGGAATCCGTGGGGACGGAACAGGGTATGATGTATCTGCGCTGCTGGTATGAATGGGCGTTTAAAGATATGGCTCCAAAGGAGGGCTAGCTTTCTGCTCTATGTATCAGGCGCATATAGCAAAGCTAGCCGGAAACAGGGAAGTGGCATTACTACGGGCATAAGATCATATTAAGCGGTACGTATTCCAGCAGGCGTGGTGAAGAAAATTCGGTGCTGTTGCCTTACAGCTATACTCTTGACATCACTTCCAGGGATCATCTTGCCGGGAGAAATATAAAATATTAAATGGTCCCTTTTATATAAAGAACCGGCGGGTGGACTATATTTACAGGAAAACAGACTGAGATTGTTTCTCATAAATAGTAATGCTGCAGTAGATCACTGCAGCATTACTATTTATGGAAAAGCCTTTAAAAGGATCATTACAATTTAACAGGTATGGTATAAGACATCTGTACCTGGATATACCTCCTGTTAAGGTACCCCACATCACCGGAGGTGCTGAGAATATTATTGATACCTTCCCGGTACACCAGGCCCGTGCTCAGGTTCTTGCTGATACGGAATTCGGTTTTGCCGGTCAGGCCCAGGTCGGTTTTAGGAATAATAGCGGACTGGTTCTGAGCGGCATTAAAGATCACATTTACCTCATCAGATTTGGTATTGACCAGTCTTTGTACGTCACCTCCGACACTGAAGGTCAGGTTTTTGGTGATATTATATCCTACAGAAGGATTGAACTGTACATAGGCCAGCTGGTGCGTGCTGTTCGTTACGGCAGGCGTGTTAATGGAATTCATATTATTTGCACCTGGACGTGCCTTCACGTTCGAGACCGGTACGGAAAGCGCGGTGCTGCTGGTAGTCTGCATATTATTCATAGCGATACCCAGGGAGCCGCCGATGAACAGGTCGTCCGTGATCTGTGTCCTGGCTGTCAGCGCCACGGCATAGCCTGAATTGAGCGTACCGAAATTATAACCTCCGTTGATACCTACGCTGGAATTTTTACCGGAATTAGCGGCATAGGTGTACCGGTTATTATCATAATTCAGGTAGGGATTGGTATTGATGGTCGTCTGTTCGGTTTTGTTAGGCTTATCAGGCACTGTAACATCAATCTCCTTTAAGGTTTCCTGTACTACGGTCCTCTCCGGGGCTTCTGTGACAGGGTCCTGCTGTTGGCGTAATATATCTTCCGGCTGCTGCAGGTCGACCGGACCGGGAGCCGTCTTTTGGGCAGCGTGCTGTGCGGCACGCGTATAATGTGAATGTGTAGAATTGGCTGCTTCTATAGTGGTTTCGTTTTGGGTTGGTAAGTCAATATTCGTTTCGCCGGTTGGGGCGGGGGCTTCCTGCTGTGCGGTCATCTGTTGTGCAGGTGACACATCATCTCCGGAATCCGTATGCTGCAGGGCCCAGTAGCTGCCGAAGACCACAGCGGCAATGCCACAGGCCACAGCGGCCCATTTCCTGAACTGCAGGGTCCTGGAAGCTGCTGCAAAAGGCACTGCCACGGGTTGCTTGCCGGCATCCGGGTGCAGCTCGTTAAATATTTTGTTCCAACCCGCTTCGGGCGCGGATGTATGGAGCGTTTCCTGCTCCATTATAGATTTTAATAGGTTATCAAAATCTTTTTCCGACATCCTGTTCTCTCCGCTCTTCATCGTTTATCGTAAAGATTTTTAATTTTTTGCTGTAATGTTTTCCTGGCATTGTTTACGTGCCATTGTGACGTTCCTTCGGATATCTGAAGGATCTCACTGATCTCTTTATGGCTGTACCCGTCGAACACAAACATATTGAAAACTGTCTGGCTGGTACAGGGTAAGGTTTGTATAAGCTTTACGAGCTCCTTCATACTGAGCGTATCCAGGGCGCTCTGGTCTCTGGAAGTGAACTGTATCTGCCCGATCTCTTCCGGCATAATGGTCTGCTTCTGGTTTTTAAGCTCTTTGCTTCTTAAAAAATCCAGGCAGCAGTTCACCACGATGCGTTTCATCCATCCTTCAAAGGAGCCTTTGGATTCATACTCTTCTATGCTTCTAAAGATCTTTATATAGCTGTCGTGCAGTAAATTCTCGGCGTCCTGTGTATTCTGCGTGTACCTCATACATATTTTCAGAAAAAGGTTATAATACTTCTCATATAACTTTTTCTGAAAAACAGGATTGTTCTCCTTGCAGCCTACAATAATTTCCTGGTCGCTGAATTCGTGCATTTCGCTGTATTCGCTTTGTATATTTTTTGCTCTTTTTCAACCGCCGCTATAACTTAATTTTAATCTTAGACGTAATTACCGTCCGGTTTATTGGGGCAATCTTAAAAAAAACTGGTCTTTAACATATAAATTGAGCCTTTACTGCCGGTGATCACAGCTTTATCGGGAAATAAGAAAATCCCGTTCAGGTCTTCGTCCGTAAATGTATCTAATTTTTTCCAATTTTTGCCGCCGTTGCTGGTAAACATTATTAAACCCTTATTGCCGATTATGATCCCCTTATCAGCGTCCCTGAACGCAATATTGTTGAATAAAAGCCTGTTTTTCAACGGGTTGCTTCCATTCCTGTCTTTCTGCCAGCTTTGCCCGTCATCGGTGCTTTTAAGGATGGTCCCGTACTGCCCGATAGCCCAGAGGGTATGAGGACCGGCCTCCGTCATCTTAATGAAATGGTCGCCGCTGGCATTGGTATGCTTCCATGTTGTGCCTTTGTCCCGCGACAGCAGGATGGCGCCGTAGCCGGATACCAGGTAGTGCTCTCCTTTGACCAGCAGGTCGTTCAGCTCAAACTCAAAGGTATCTCTTTGGATGACCTGCCCGAAGCTGTCCACCTTATGGATCGCTCCGTAGCTCCAGCTCCTGCCGGTGACGACTATGCCGCTGTCAGGCCGGTAAAAATAGATATCCCGGATCCATTCCCACCAGATATTCTGGTGAAGATGCCATATGTTTTCACTATTCAGGTAATTGACATAGACCTTGCCGTCCAGCCCTACGGCATACATTTTACGGTGATCATAATAGTACAGCGTATTGATGGTCTTATGGTCATTGTCCAGGATGGACATAGGCTCCCAGTGCCGTCCGCCGTCCGTGGTCTTCAGCAGGATGTTCTCGTAAAAGGTGTTCCCGCCTGCTATATACCCTTCCGTATCGCTGATGAAGCATACATCATAAAGGTCATTGGTAGTCCCGGAAACGATGGTCTCAACCTGTCCCGGAGACAGCTTTTCCTTGCTACAGGAGCCGAAAAGCAGCAGAATGATAAAAGCGGCCGTATAACGCATACTGCGAATTTACTGACGCAGCGGTCAAAAAAAATACATCTTCTTTGCTTTTTTATTGAAATCTGTATATTTTTGCATGTAGATTTGGCAAATATCCTTACTTATTCTACTTCCTACTGCACTATGCAGGTACTTTCTGAATAGTACATTGTGAATACTTAATCTAATAGATTTTACTTTATTTCAAGCACTCAATGCAATACAATACTAAGCGTACCAGGCTTATAATGCCTGAATATGGACGCAATATTCAACAAATGGTTGATTTCGTGCTGGCCATTGAAGATCCCGTTAAAAGACAGAAAAATGCGCAGGCCATTATAGAGTTGATGGGTATTTTAAACCCGCATTTGAAAAATGTGGAAGACTTTAAGCATAAGCTCTGGGACCATCTTTACATTATTTCCGACTTTAAGATCGATGTTGAATCTCCTTATCCTGTTCCTACCCGCGAGAAAATTTTCAGAAGACCTGACCCCCTGCCTTATCCCAAAAACAATATAGCTTTCCGTCATCTCGGTAAGAACATCTGTAAGGTAATAGACAAAGCCCTGGAAACACCCAATGAAGAAAAAAGAGCGGGCTTCAGCCAGGCTATCGCTTATTGCATGAAGCTGGCTTACAGCAACTGGCACAATGAGCCGGTACATGAAGATATGATCAAGGAAGAGCTGTATGAAATATCAGAAGGCGCCCTGAGCTATGACGGTATGAGCGGTAAAGTGCGGTTCGGAAAGCAGCACAATAACAATACAACCCACCATAACAACAGGCGGAACAACAACCAGGCTAACAGGAATATGGGAGGCAAGAATAACAGCCCGCAACGGAGCAATAACGGCAACAGCAATAACAGGAATAGCAATAATAATAGCAACAGGAGCAATAATACGGGCGGAGCGAACAATAACTTCAAAAAGAATAACAACAGGAAGTTCGTCAACAATAATAAATAAGTAACGGTATTCATTATGCAGGAGTCTATGACCACACAGCTGATCCTGGCCAATTCCCTGACCGAAGACAAAGGCCTGGAAAAAGGGAAAAAGTACCTGTTTTCCTTGCAGGCATCCCCGGAAGGCGTACTAAGGATCGTTACTACCAATGATATAGAGCTCTATTACCCAAGTATCCACGATTTCCTGGTTTCGTGGAATACTATAACCAGCCTGGGCTGGGCAAATGATAAGGAGACTTTTGCAGTGATGCTGCAGGAGCTGAAGGAAAAGCTGGCGATGCAGTAAGCAAGCCGCTTTTGAATTACTTAGGATGTGTGGGAAAAGAAGCGGGCTGCCGGAATCCCGAAGGCGGACAGAGATTACTTTACTTCTTCATAATCTATATATTCCCCGTCAACAGCCGGGCGCTGCTTATTGTCAGGCTGTGCCGAAGGTCGCTGCTGTTGCTGCATGGCTTCCATCCTGGAACGGAGATCATTGATGCTGCTCTGGGCCTGCCTGGTCACCCTGATGACAGGCAATATAAATCTTAAAACAAATCTGGCTATAAAGAACAGTACGAGTACTGTGATAATTAATTTCCACGGCATACTTCAAAGATAATGATTTCCGGCGAGTATTCCTATCCCGTTAATCTTTAAATAACATCCCCGTTATTGCTTATCTTTGCCGGCAAACCCTTTATCCAGGCTGCTTTATTCGTTATGCGTCTTTTCTATAATCTTGCTATCGCGCTCTATGGTCTGCTCATCAGGTTGTGCGCTCCCTGGTCTTCCAAAGCGAAGCATTTCTGCCGGGGCAGGAAGGATTGGTACGAGCGGTACCGGGAATTGCTGCCCGAATTAAAGGACCGCAAAAGGATATGGATGCACTGTGCCTCCCTGGGTGAATTCGAGCAGGGGAGACCGGTGCTGGAGGCGCTTAAAAGGCAATGTCCCGGTACTGCGCTGGTGCTGACTTTTTTTTCTCCCTCCGGCTATGAGGTAAGGAAAGATTATAAAGGCGCAGACCTTGTATTATACCTGCCGCTGGATACACCCGGGAATGCGGAAAGATTTGTGAAGCTGCTGCAGCCGGAGCTGGCCTTATTCGTCAAATACGAATTCTGGTATCATTATATCAGCGTGCTATACAGGCATAAGATACCGGTCGTTTATTTCTCCGCTATCTTCCAGCCCCGGCACATATTCTTCAAATGGTATGGCGGATTTTTCCGCAGGATGCTGCATCGGGTCAGCCATTTCTTTGTGCAGAACGAAGAAAGCAAAAAATTACTGGAAAAGATAGGGATCGGCCGGGTTGCTATTGCCGGCGATACCCGCTTTGACCGTGCGATAGCGGTAGCCGGGTCACCTTATAGGAACGAGGTTATAGAACAATTCACCGCCGGCAGGAAAGTGCTGGTCGCCGGCAGCACCTGGCCGGAAGATGAGGCCTTGTTACGGAAGGTATTGGACCAGTCGGAAGGCTATTGCCTGGTGATAGCGCCGCACGAGATCGACCGTCCTCATATTGAGGCCATCCTGCAGGCATACAGCGCATACAAGCCTTTACTATATAGTAAGCAGCAGGGCGCTTCGTCCGTATTACAGGGCAGCAGGGTGCTGATCGCGGATACATTCGGTATGCTGGCCTATATATACCGCTATGCGGATGCGGTCTGGGTGGGCGGCGGCTTTAACCCTTCCGGCATCCATAATACGGTAGAAGCTGCCGTGTACGGGAAGGCGGTGCTGTTCGGCCCGGTCTATAAAAGATTCCGGGAAGCGTATGATATGCTGGCGCTGGGCAGTGCTGCAAGCTATGGAGAGGGTGATGCGGCGGCCATAGCGTTGCTTTTGAAAGATAGCAAGGCACTATCCGCTATGGGGGACAGTGCCTTGAAATATGTTGCCCTGCAGGCAGGCGCTACAGAGCGCATTGTATCTTATATTGTATTGAAATACTTGTCTACCAGCGCGTAAAAGCTCTGTACGGTCGTATCGTTAGTGTCCCACTTCATATGGGTGGCCAGCTCTTCATCTATCCATTGCCTGGCATCCTGCAAGGTCCCGGCATTGTTGATCCTGGAAATGCTGGTATCAAATAATTCCTTGTTATTATGGAACAGCTCATTCATGAACAGGTAACGGTCATTGAACCCTATCTGTGACCGGAAGTCTTTCTGGTTCGGGGTTACAGGTGCTTTAAATCCCTGTCCTGAGATGGGAATGCTTTCTTCTGTCCTGCTGATCTTTTCTATAGCTGCCTCGCTGGTAAGGTCTTCCTTTGTCTCGGGGAACAGCATTGTGGGCTCCTGGGCTTTGGCGGGCGCCGGGGTATGGGTGACATTCCTGGTAGAAGGAAACTCAAAGCTGATGCCGCTCTCAATGGTCGGGGAAGGCGGGACAGGTGCAGCGGCGGGTTGCTTTGGTGCGGCAGCAGGCTGTTCTGCTGTTGTGGTATCGCTGCCGGTATCTTCTTCTGTATCGGCAGTACCATCCAGGACGGTCTTATCGTATTCGCTGTTGAAAAGCGCGGCGATCTCATCGTTTATGTCCGCATCGCTGCCGGCTGCTTTATCCGTGGTCTGTATAAAATGGTCAAAAGTACCGGGATGGCTGCTTACGGGTGTCCCGGGGGCAGGAGCTTCCGCTATGGGATGCCGTGACTTCAGCAGGTACAGCTGCTCATAAATCTGTTTGGTAGTATCGATCATCACTTCTAAATGGATACTATCCGTATCATCGGTGGCTGCCAGAACAGATAACTTATCTATCAGTTGCTGAATGGTGGTGTTCATGCTGCGGTAATTTGGAATTTTTAAAGATGCAAGTTCAGGGAATGATAAAATTATTGAAAATAGCAATAAAAAAAGTTACAATATTTATAATTGTAACTTCTTTAATCTTTATTTAGACGGTAATGAGCTGTTACAGCGCAGCTTCAAATCTTTTTCCGACCTCATCCCAGTTGACAACGTTCCAGATAGCATTCAGGTAGTCCGGGCGCTTATTCTGGTATTTCAGGTAATAGGCGTGCTCCCATACGTCAACGCCGAAAATAGGGGTGCCGTTACAGCCGGTATCAGGCATCAACGGATTGTCCTGGTTAGGTGTGGAGCAAACCTCGATTTTGCCGTTGTTAACGCATATCCAAGCCCAGCCGGAACCGAACCTTGCAGCGCCGGCAGCATTTACCTTTTCCTTCAAGGTTTCCAGTCCGCCGAACGCTTCGATGGCATCGGCCAGCTTACCGGAAGGCTGGGAGCCGTTATTGCCCAGAACGGTCCAGAACAGGGAGTGATTATAATGACCGCCGCCGTTGTTGCGTACCGCGGCAGGATAATTGGTGATATTTTTCATCAGATCTTCTAAAGATAGCTTCTCCGCTTCTGTACCTTCAATGGCCTTGTTGAGGTTGT
Organism: Edaphocola sp.; assembly: GCA_037190225.1. Lineage (GTDB taxonomy): Bacteria > Bacteroidota > Bacteroidia > Chitinophagales > Chitinophagaceae > MKSF01. The sequence goes on from JBBCJL010000013.1 coordinate 155,290, forward strand.
CAACATATGCTTTATGGTGTCTGCCGTGGTGTATTTCCATGGTCTGGGCATCAATATGGGGCTCTAAAGCTGTATAATCGTATGGTAAATTAGGAAGTGTGTGTGCCATAATATTTTGTTTATAAAGTTAGAACTAATTATACGCGAATATACAATCAAATGCCTGAAGATAAAAATATGAACCTTCTAATCATCTATAATTAAACTTTATTTAAGGTTTGGATAAGGATCACATAACGGAGCGATAAGCGGATGAATAGCAGGCAAATACACCGCTACAGCACGGTAGCTTTTCCATCATATACCTTTTGATATAAACTCCCGGGAGACGCTCCATGCCTCAGCCCGTTCGGCAAACAGGGCCTTGGTCTTTTGCCAGGTATCCCTGAAAAGCTCGGATGACCGGTACCTGTCCAGGGCAGCCGTATCTTCCCAGTAGCTGTAGGTAAAATAAATACAGCTGCCATTAGCTGTATCTTTCAGCAATTCCAGGTGGGAGCAGCCCGGGAAACCGGCGATCAGTTCCTTACGCTCTGCGAACAATGTCTCAAATGCCTGTACCGCTTCCGGCCTGAATATCATTTTTACTATCCTGATGATCATAGAATTCTATCTTTAAAGTTGTGTAGAAGACCTGGTCCTTCTTGAACAGGTTATAGCCCAGCAGGGTGCTGGCGGCATCTTCCCGGACGGCCACTTCCAGGTAGCCTATGTGATTGAACCTGGCCAGTACGGTGCTTTGACCCACGTCCGTATAATGCTCTACAATGGTATCAATGACCGTATTGTCACGAAGCCTCAATTTATACTTCCTGCCGTTCCTGAGGGATTCGAACAGGTCACGGTGGATGGCGAATATCAGGTTGCCGTAAATATCTATATGCAGCACATTGCACTCTACCGACTGGTGGGTAATATTGAGATTCATCTGCATCTCGTTGGGTGCCAGGGTGATGGCGGGATAGGACCGGAGCAGCTGCGGATTGCTGTACAGCTGCCCGATGATAGCGGCTACCTGCTCTATCCACTCATAATAATTCCCGGCAGATACCGGCAGCTTATAGACCAGGGCCTTTTCCCTGTCCTTGTCCTCCACGAACATGGGCAGGAAGCCATTGTCCGCCGCGATCACCCACTGGTCGTTCAGCTCCAGCATCAGGGCCTGTGCGGGCAGGTGGTGCAGGATATTGATCAGCGACAGGTGAATGGTCTTCTTAGGGAAATTATTAAAGCAGTCCTTTAAGATGTAAGACGCATTGGAAACGGAGAATGGCGATACACTGTGGCTGATATCTATGATATGGTCTGTATAGCTATGCTGTAGCAGGATACCTTTTGCCTGTGCCACATAACTGTCCTGTAACCCGAAATCAGATAGAAGTGTTATTACCATGCTCTTTATTATCTTTTTGTCCCGGGAGGCCTGATCTTTTGATCGGTGCAGCCCGGGCTCCTGATTAGCTTACTACAGCGCCGTTCTTTGCCGCATTATCCCTGGGAGATACAAATACCAGCTTGCCGTCAGCGTCCTCGCTCATCAATATCATCCCCTGGCTTTCTATGCCTTTCATCTTCCGGGGAGCGAGGTTGGTAACCACCGTTACCTGCTGTCCTATGATCTCTTCCGGTGTATAATGAAGGGCGATGCCCGAGACAATGGTCCGGGTCTCAAAACCCAGGTCAACCTGCAGCTGCAGCAGCTTGTCTGCTTTTTTGACCTTTTCTGCGGCCACAATAGTACCTGCCCGCAGGTCTATTTTTGAAAAATCATCAAATTCGATGGTTGCTTTGACCGGCAGGAAGGCAGGCGGCTCCTGTTCCGTTGTTTTTTTAACGGCCGCGGCATGCAGCTTTTCCCTTTGCGCTTCTATCTCCGTATCTTCTATTTTCCGGAACAGCAGCTCCGGGGGCCTCAGCGGGTAATTGGTCTTCAGCAGGTCCATCCTGCCTGCATTTTCCCATTCCAGCATCTTATTGACCACCGTCAGCATATGGCAGATCTTACCGGCTGTTTCGGGCAGGAAGGGATTGATGAATATGGCCAGGTTGGCGGTAAGCTGCAGCGCGATATGGAGACAGTTATCTATCAGCTGCTGGTTCTGCTGCTGCAGCTCCGGCGTTTTGGCCAGGGCCCAGGGCGCCACATCCTGGAGGTACTTGTTGCCTCTTCTGGCTATGTCGATCACTTCGAACAGCGCATCCCTGAACTTATAGTTCTCTATGCTGTCCGTTACGGCTTTTTTGGAGGTCTGCAGCGATTGTATGATCTGCAGGTCCAGGTCGGTCTTTACCGCATCATGGAAAGCAGGTACCCTGCCGCCGCACAATTTATGCATCAGCACCATCGCGCGGTTGATGAAATTGCCGAATACGGCCACCAGCTCGTTATTGACGCGCTCCTGGAAATCCTTCCAGGTAAAATCAGTATCCTTTGTTTCAGGGGCATTGGTGCACAATACATAACGCAGCGCATCCTGCATGCCCGGGAAATCCTGGATATATTCATGCACCCACACGGCCCAGTTACGGGAGGTGGATACCTTTTCTCCTTCTATATTCAGGAACTCGTTGGCAGGCACATTATCCGGCAGGATATACTCGCCGTGCGCTTTCAGCATAGCCGGGAAAATGATGCAATGGAAGACGATATTGTCCTTGCCTATAAAATGCACCAGCTTCGTATCTTCCTGCTTCCAGTAAGTATCCCAGGCCTGGGGCAGCAATTCCTTGGTGGCGCTGATGTAGCCGATAGGCGCATCAAACCATACATACAGCACTTTTCCTTCGGCACCTTCAATGGGTACCGGTACGCCCCAGCTGCTGTCCCGTGTCATGGCGCGGGGCTGCAGCCCGCTGTCCAGCCAGGATTTGCACTGGCCGTACACATTGGGTTTCCATTCGTCCTTCTTACCTTCCAGTATCCATGTTTTCAGGAAATCCTCGTATTTATTCAGCGGGAAATACCAGTGTGTGGTTGCTCTTTTTACCGGAACGGCATTGCTCAGGGCGCTTCTCGGGTTGATCAGCTGCTCGGGAGACAAGGTAGAGCCGCACTTTTCGCACTGGTCGCCGTAAGCGTTCTCATTCTGGCAGACAGGACAGGTGCCCGTGATATACCGGTCGGCAAGGAACATCTGTTTCTCTTCGTCAAAATACTGCTCGGAAACGCGCTCTTCAAAGATGCCGTCATTATACAATTTCCTGAAAAAATCCTGGGAGGTCTGGCGGTGTATCTCTGAAGAGGTCCGGGAGTAAATATCAAAGCTGATACCCATCGCTTCCAGGCTGTCCCTGATGATCTTATGGTACTTATCCACCACATCCTGCGGTGTGATGCCTTCTTTCATCGCCCTGATGGTGATGGGCACACCGTGCTCATCGCTGCCGCCTATAAATTGAACATCGCGCTTACGGGCCCTCTGGAAGCGGGCATATATATCGGCAGGTAAAAAGCAACCCGCCAGGTGGCCGATGTGCACCGGTCCGTTGGCATAGGGCAATGCTGCCGTAATTAAAATTCTATTATATTTATTATCCATAACTGTCAGCAAAATTCGTAATTATTTCACAGTTTTGGCACATATGGGATAACTAAATAAAAGAATTCATAAAGCGGCCGTAATCAGGCAGGTGTGTTAATAATAGAAATTAAGAATCGGAAAATATAATACTTTAGGTAAATTGCACGTTTATTGCAATCATACTATCGTAGAGCGTTTCTGAAAATATATATGGATTTTTCTGTTGTAAATGTAAGTGTCCGGAGTATATGCCTTGCCGCTGGTGTACTGTTTTCTTCCCAGCTATGGGCGCAGCATGCTACAGTAAAAGGTATCATCACGACCGACCTGAATGAAGTGGGTGTAAAGGCAAAGGTGCTGAATACCGGTAATAAGGAATCGGTGGAAGCGGACAGCCTGGGTAACTACGAGATACAGGTCCCTTCCAACAAAAGAGTGACCCTGAAGATCATCCTGCCGGGCTATGAATCGGAATTTGTAAAGGTACAGCTTAAGGATAACGAGGTATCGGAGCAGGTGGTAATACTTAAAAGCCTCTTTGATGAGCTGGACGGCGTCAACTTTGCCGACCAGACCAGCAGGGAAGAGGCGGGTACCATAAAAATGAGCATGAAAAACTACCAGGTGGATCCCAGCCCCGTAGGAGGGGTAGAGGGCCGGCTGAAAGTATTGCTCGGCGATAAGAATGAAATGACTTCCCAGTACCGCGTAAGAGGCGGTAACTATGATGAGAACCTGGTGTATGTGAACGATTTTGAGATCTTCCGTCCTTTCCTGATCCGTTCGGGTCAGCAGGAAGGCTTAAGCTTTATCAATCCCGACCTTACCGAAGGAGTGACCTTTTCCGTGGGTGGTTTCCAGGCCAGGTACGGCGATAAGCTGTCTTCCGCGCTTGACATCACGTATAAGCGCCCCAGGCAATTTGCCGGTTCGGCCATGCTGAGCCTGCTCGGCGCGCAGATGCACCTGGAAGGCGCCTCTAAAAACAGGAAGCTGACCTACCTGTTCGGGGCCCGCCAGAAATCCAACCAGTATTTCCTGCGGTCCCAGCCGGTAAAAGGGCAGTACAATCCTTCCTTTACGGATATACAGGCCCTGGTCAGCTATAAATTCAACAGGAGCTGGGAGTGGGAAGTGCTGGCCAACTATGCCAGGAACCGGTTCCGCATGCAGCCGGAATCCAGCACGGAAGCATTCGGCTACTTTAATAACGTGTACAGCTTACAGACCAACTATAACGGCAACGAAATAGACCAGTTCGACACCCGCTTTGTGGGTACATCGCTGACCTTCCGGCCTACGGAAAGGACCCGCCTGAAGCTGCTGGCATCCTTCTACCAGACCGTGGAGGAAGAGAACTATGATATCAACGGGCTTTATGACCTGTTCGCGGTAGAGAGTGATATAGGCAAATCGTCATTCGGTGAGAATAAGCAGGCCCTGGGTAGCGGAGAGATACATGATTATGCCAGGAACAGGCTGAACGCCAACGTTTTTAACCTTGCTCACAAGGGACATACGACTGCCGGCCGGCATTTTATATTGTGGGGTGCGGAGATGATGCTCTTTAATATTGATGACCGCCTGCTCGAATGGCAGCGCCGTGATTCCGCAGGATTTTCGCAGCCCTACAGTGACAACGCTATTTATATGAACCGGAGCGTGTCCGCCTATAATACACTGAATTACCAGAAATTCTCCGCTTACCTCCAGGATAATATCGTGCTGGATGACAGCAACCGCATGACGCTGAATATAGGCTCCAGGATCACTTATACGTCTTTTAACAAGGAGCTGATAGTAAGCCCGAGAGCACAGTTTTCCTATGCCCCGGGCAACAGGAAGATCGTATTCAGGCTGGCAACGGGTGTGTATGCACAGCCCGCATTTTACCGGGAAATGCGTGATATGGAAGGCGTGCTGCATACCGACCTGAAATCACAGAAATCTTACCAGACCTCCGCCGGCTTTGACTGGAACTTCACGGCCTGGGATGAGAAGCCGTTCAAGCTGACAGCAGAGCTGTATTACAAAGAGCTCTGGGACCTGGTGCCTTATGAATATGATAATGTAAGGATCCGGTACCTGGCCAATAACGATGCCAAAGGATATGCCTACGGCGGAGAAGTGCGCCTTTTCGGCAACCTGGTTAAGGACGCGGAATCCTGGGTGAGCCTGGGACTGATGAAAACGGAGAACAGGATATTTAACCGCGCTACCAACGAATGGTCTGCCTTTGTACCCCGTCCTACTGACCAGCGGGTAAGCGTCGGTATGTACTTTTCCGATTACCTGCCGAGAAATAAGAACTTTAAGGCTTTTGTAAATATGATGTACTCCACCGGCCTGCCTTTCTGGCCGCCGAATACCAACTGGAGCTCTGATTACCAGCTCAGGGTGCCGGACTATAAAAGAGTGGATATCGGCTTTGCGGCCCTGCTGGTGGATGGTAATAAAAAAGGTGAATATAATTTTGGCCTGCTGAACCGGTTCGAATCGGTCTGGCTGAGCCTGGAAGTATTCAACCTGCTGAATATCCGGAATGTGCTGTCCTATGAATGGATACAGGATTTCAGCTCTGACCGGGTATATGGCGTACCGGACAGGCTTACTGCCCGCCTCATCAACCTGAAGCTCGCTGTCAGGTTTTAAGAGAAATAACAGGTTGCCGAAGAAGTAAACAACCCTGTCCATCTTGCGCTAAGCCGGAATATGGACAGGGTTGCTTATCTATACCCATCACATTTCGGCAAGCTGATGTTACCATTCAAGAGGCTTTACAGACAGCTTTCTTATGGTATATTCAATGCGGTTCTTACCCTTTGGGGGACCTTATGCTCCAGTCCGCGCTGCCGCATCTGCTGCAGGTAGCGTATATAATGTGCTTTGGCCTGTTCTGGACGGTCCTGCCTGGTATAGGCGTCCGCAAGGTTCAGGTGGGCTACTTCCCTTTCCGGGAAGACCGCAATGATCTTTTCCAGCAGCAGAACCGCCGCTGCCGTGCTGTTAGCCTGCTCCAGGTAATACGCGATATTATTCAGACCTGTAACGGTGCTGCTGTTAATGACCGCTTCCGTCTGTAGCTTATCTTCCAGTATCGCGAGGAAAACATACATATCATTTTCGCTGAACAGTAAGGGCAGGTATTTTCTCCCCGCCTCGGGAAACGTCCGTAGGGCTTTTTCCAGACCGGCAATATCTCCCTGGGAGTAGTCCAGTGATAATTTTACCGCATCTTTCTCCCGGCGGAAAGGATAGTCTTCTGCGTTAAAATTATCCAGCAGGATCCGGTGCCTGTCTGTAGCGAGGAGCAATGTGTGGGTTGCTTCGCCGGCATCATTGGTCCACGGGTAATAGGCCGTCTGCAGCAGCCATTGCCGTCTGCCGGGCTGCCATACAAAGCTGTAATGGTCGGAAACGCTTGCCACGCTCGGGCCCCAATAGATAGACAGCAGCAGCGTATCGCCGGAAAAGCTGATCTGGTGGGTCTGCATATTATTGCAGCTGGTGCAGAAGAACGCCTGGTCATTGGCGAACTGCAATTCATAGCGGTCGTTCTTTCTTTTATAAAAGGCCAGTCCTTCCAGGGTATAATCATCTCCTGCACCGGTAGTATAGAGCGGCGCATCGAATGTCAGGGTATCTGCTTTCTTGTAGCTGATAAATACATTGTCCCTGTCCCGGATGAATACCTGGTTCACCCTTACCTTCCGGTTGTTGAATGCCGCGGCGAGCCCGGTATAGCTGCCGGTGCCGGCCAGCTCCTCTTCACCAAGGACCGTGCTGCTGAGGTATTGCGGGACCTGGGCATAGCCGGCCATGCACAGTAGCAGGACTGTAACGGACATTATGTATTTCAGCGGAATCATCAGCGATAGCTTTCAATAAAAGTAAAATAAAAAGGAGTATTAAAAAAGCGCTTGCAGCAGTGCGGATATATTTACAAAGCTGCCCTTCCGTAGAGCGCATATAAAATATGACGCCGGCAGGAAGATCCTGGTATTTGGACGATGTTATTATGCCATACACCGAAAATATATGTTTTTTATTTATGCAGTGATGGCAGATGTGCTGCAGTTAGCTATATTTGTAAAGTAAATTAATACTGATCTGCAATGAAAAAATTATTCATATCAAGCTTATTGATGTTTATGGGCATAGGCGAATTGCTGGCACAGGTTGCCGGCGCCTGGAAAGGCAACCTGGAGGTTCAGGGTACCAAAATGGAACTGATATTCAAGATCGAGGAGCAGGGCGACGCGATAAGCGCTACACTGGATATCCCGATGCAGAAGGCCATGGGATTGCCGCTGGATAAAGCGGAATTTACCAACCCTGAGCTGGTGCTGGGCATGTCACAGGCCGGTATCTCCTATAAAGGTACGCTGAAAGGCAACGTCATTGAAGGAACGTTTTACCAGGCCGGCATGGAGCTGCCCTTAAACCTGACCAAAGCGGAGGTGAAGCTGCCCGGAGACCTGACACTGCCTTCTTCCGCTGCCGACATCCAGAAGCTGATCGACCTGGATAAAGGGAATTACAAATACAAGGTAGAGGACTATTTTGCAAGACCCAAGTCCAGCAGCTTCCAGCTCTCTCCCAACGGTAAATATCTTTCCTATAAGGAAAAGGATGCCAATAATAAGAACCACGTATATGTAAAGGAGATAGCGACCGGCAAGGTAACCCGGGCCATCGAAGAAAAGGAAGAGCTCATCAGGGGCTACGGGTGGGTGAATGACAACCGGCTCCTATACGTGATGGATAAGGGCGGGGATGAGAACTATCATATCTATGCCACGAATCTTGACGGTTCCGCCACTATGGACCTGACACCTTATGAAGGCGTGCAGGCCAGCATTATCAGTGCGTCCAGGGATCATAAGGAATTCATCATTGTCAGTATGAACAAGGATAACAAGCAGATCCATGAGCCGTATAAGGTGAATGTAACTACCGGCGCCACGGAAAAGCTGTTTACCAATGAAGATCCTTCCAATCCTATCAGCGGCTATGAATTCAATAAAAACGGGGAGCTCAAGGCGTATTATAAAATGAAGGACGGCACCAGATCTGAATTATACTACAGGCTGGATGGTGAAAAGGATTTCAGGCTCGTAAGCGAAAGCAAATGGTATGAGGGCTTCAGCATCTCTTCCTTTAACTATGCCGGTAAAAACCCGGATGAGGCTTATGTGCTTACCAACCTGGATTCTGATAAATACAGGATCGTGCTGTATGATTTTAAGACCCGTAAGGTGGTAAAGGAGATCTATTCCAATAAAGACTATGACGCCACCATCCTGGCGCTTTCCAGGAACCGCAACTGGGAGCTTGACTTTTACGGCTATGAAGGAGATAAGGTAGAGATCGTGCCGGTAAGCGAAACCTTCAGGAAAATATATGCCAACCTGGCCAAGCAGTTCAAAGGCTATGAATTCAATGTAGCCGGTAAAACGGATAATGAAGATAAAATGCTGATCATTGTGCAGAGCGATAAGCTGTATGGCAGGTATTATATCTACGATACCAAAACCGGTAAGGCGACCCTGCTGTACGACCTGATGCCGCAGCTGAAAGAAGAGGATATGGCGGTAATGAAGCCCATAACTTTCAAGGCAAGGGATGGTAAAACCATACATGGCTATATTACCTTGCCTAAAGAAGCGCTGAACGGTAAAAAGGTACCGCTGGTGGTCAATCCTCACGGTGGTCCGCAGGGTATCAGGGACAGTTGGGGCTTCAACCCGGAAACACAGCTGTTTGCCAGTCGCGGCTATGCCACGCTGCAGGTGAACTTCAGGATATCCGGCGGATACGGAAAGGAATTCCTCACCTCAGGGTTTAAGCAGATAGGAAGAAAGGCGATGGATGATGTGGAAGACGGCGTTAAATACGTTATCAGCCAGGGCTGGGTGGATAAGGATAAGATAGCTATTTACGGAGGTTCCCACGGCGGATATGCCACGCTGATGGGACTGATCAAGACGCCGGACCTTTATACCTGTGGCGTGGATTATGTGGGCGTATCCAATATCGAAACATTCTTCGCTTCTTTCCCGGAATACTGGAAGCCCTATACGGAAATGGTAAAAGAAATATGGTATGACCTGGATAAGCCTGAAGAGGCCAGGATAGCTAAAGAAGTATCGCCTGTCTACCAGCTGGATAAGATCAAAAAGCCTTTATTTGTAGTGCAGGGCGCCAATGATCCGAGGGTCAACATCAACGAATCTGACCAGATCGTGAAGGCGTTGAGGGCAAAAGGCTTTGATGTACCTTACCTGGTGAAATACAATGAAGGACACGGATTTGCCAAGGAAGAGAACAGCATTGAATTCTATAAGGCAATGATGGGCTTCTTTAAAAAGAACTTTAAGGAATAAAATATTGATAGCATCAGGATAAAAGGAATTGGCTAAAACCCAATTCCTTTTGCTTTTGTATTACTAATGATCTTTGCCTTATGTTTTAATTTGACCGGATGTAGGAAACAACAAGAGAGCTTCGTGCTTTACGGTGACATTGTGGTTGGATGAGGTCATTTCAACTGTAGCGTAGCGGAATGGAGAAATCTTAAAAGAGGTTTATAAAGTTATATACTCCATTCCCCGGCGATATAGTGATACAGCTATCCTGGTAGCTTGTTCCAGGTAGATAGTCAGTTATTTTGTTTTGAAAAATTATTGTGTAAACTTGTGATTGAATGCCTTAAATATGAATGCTATGGCTGTAATTGATGATATTCGCGAGGCCCTGGAGGCTTTGGCCGATCCTTCCGGGAAAGCTGTCCTGCAACGCTTCTTTAAGACCGGTAAAGGCCAGTACGGGGAAGGGGATATCTTCCTGGGCGTGAAAGTGCCGGAGCAGCGGGCTGTGGCTAAGGCATTTTATAAGGTTGCCACCTTCGGGGATGTGGAGGGCTTGCTCCAAAGCGCTATACACGAGCACAGGCTTACTGCTGCTTTTATATTGACACTCCGGTATAATGCCGCTACATCACCGGAGCAGCGGCAGGCTGTATTGGATTGCTATATCGGCAACCGGGGCCGGATCAATAACTGGGATATCGTGGACAGCTCCACGCATAAGATAGTGGGTCCCTATGTGCACGAGACAGGGCAATTCTCTCTGCTGCATGTGCTGGCGGGGGAAGCGTCCCTCTGGAGCAAAAGGATCGCGGTTGTGGCCTTATGGTACCTGTGGAAAAAAGGCTATGTGGCAGAGGGGCTGGAGCTTATTGCCATGAACCTGGAGCATCCGCATGATCTGATGCACAAGGCTAACGGGTGGATGCTGAGAGAGCTGGCCAAGACGGATGAGGATGCCATGCTGGGATTCCTGGAGCAGCATTATCAGCATATGCCGCGAACTACATTACGGTATGCTATTGAAAAGCTGGACGAGCCGGTACGCAAAAACATATTGCGTGGTATCTTTCCATAAGAGGTTCCTGCCATTAATATTGGTCAGTATATAAACATGATACTGGTGGACCATGGTACTGAATTATTTATATGTTTGAGATTTCTCCCTTCGGTCGAAATGACAAGAGCACTTATATGCTTTACCGGGGGTATCTGCTTTACTGCCGGCTCGGACTGAATATCGTTAATTCTTTTGCCCTACCGAATGGAATGAGGTATCTTAAAACAGTACAAGAGATTTCTCCCTTCGGTCGAAATGACAAGAGAGCTTATATGCTTTACCGGGGTATCTGCTTTACTGCCGGCTCAGACTGAATATCGTTAATTCTTTTTGTCATACCGAATGGAATGAGGTATCTTAAAGTTTATTACAAGAGATTTCTCCTTTCGGTCGAGATGACAAGAGCGCTTATATGCTTTACCGGGGATGTCTGCTTTACTGCAGGCTCGGACTGAATATCGTTAATTCTTTTGTCCTACCGAATGGAATGATGTATCTTAAAACAGTACAAGAGATTTCTCCCTTCGGTCGAAATGACAAGAGCGCTTATATGCTTTACCGGGGGTATCTGCTTTACTGCCGGCTCAGACAGAATATCGTTAATTCTTTTTGTCATACCGACATTAGGAGGTATCTCATCTGATCTGAGTATTCAAGAAATCCATATTGGGGTTCATTGTTCTAATAAGTGCTAACTTTTTCTCTCTTCTCCAACCCTTTATCTCCTTTTCCCTTGCAATAGCCATTTGTATCCACTGATATTCTTCATAATAGATTAAATAAATGCACTTATATTTTCCGGTAAATGAATTTGTCTGATTCCCGGCATTTTCCTGATGCTGCAATAATCTCTTCTCCAGATTATTTGTAACACCGATATACAACACGGATCTATTTTTATTGGTCAATATGTAAACATAATACTGATGGACCATGGTGCTGAATTATTTATATGTTTGAGATTTCTCCCTTCGGTCGAAATTACAAGCAAACTTGTGTTATCTTATCAGACCACTTTCTTGTTATAGTATCAGACCGGACCAATATCGTTAATTCTTTTTGTCCTACCGAATGGAATGAGGTATCTTAAAACAGTACAAGAGATTTCTCCCTTCGGTCGAAATGACAAGAGCGCTTGTCTGCTTTACCGGGGATGACTGCTTGACTGCCGGCTCGGACTGAATATCGTTAATTCTTTTGTCCTACCGAATGGAATGAAGTATCTTAAAACAGTACAAGAGATTTCTCCCTTCGTTCGAAATGACAAGAGACATTGCATTGCTTTATCAGAGTATCAGGACTACTATTACAATAATCAGGCTTTACCATCGGTCCTGGTTAAGTATCGTTGATTCCATTTGTACTACCGAATGGAATGAGGGATCTCAACTCCTGTCCCTGAACTTCAGGTTACGGATCAGGGTGGCATTATCTCCTTCAGAAGCCACGCCGTAAGCGGTCACCAATATTCCTTTTTTGCTGCCGTCCAGGCTTTCCAGCGCATAGACGGTAGAAAGGTCATCGGGGTTCGTGGCGCCTTCAAACCGGTAAAACTCCACGATCTCATAATCCATTACATTGCAGACTTCATCATTGCAGACCAGGCCGTTCGTATCCAGGTTAAAATCCAATGTATAGCCTCTTTGCTGTAGGTCGCTTATTGCGAACGATAATGACGGATACACGCGCATAGCAGTAGTTTTGATTATTGCTAAGATAACAATTCCGGGCGAGGAAAAGAAATATAAGCGTGTTAAGTAAGGGTATCATAATGCCGGGAAGCAATAGGAAATACCCGTAGCGCTGCAGCACAGGCCGGGCAGCAGGACACGGCAGGCCGGGTGATATATCCAGAAGGATAGAAACTGTGGCGGATGCGCTTTTAGCAATCAGATCAGGGTGGGTGTCGGGACGCTGCTCTGTTGCTGCAATGGTATCGGGCTCTGGTACTGCTCGGGGAAATAAAAAACGCGTATTTTCCCGATTTTAGTTAAAAGAAGTTTGTTTTTTAACAAATTAGGGATACTTTTGCGGCAATTTTAGGGAATATGAAGTATAAAATTGTCGTTATAACAGGATTATTATTGATTGCGGCTGCGGGTATCTTTGGCCAGACGCCTGTGCCCAGCCTTACGGGCGAGCGTCCGTCCTCGTCTAAATCCGACCTTATCGTCAACAGGATGGGCAGTATGAATAACCTGTCCTCGGGCGATCTGTTTACAGGTTCGGCTAACATTACGGTACCGTTCTATGAGCAGGGCAAAAATAACATCAACCTGGGTGTAGCGCTGCACTTCAATACTAAGGGTGTGAAAGTTGATGAGCATTCTGGTAATTACGGTTTACACTGGGGCTTATCGGGCGGCGGGTACATCATCAAATATATCAATGACATAGAGGATGATACGCGGGCTGCTTTTGATGATAACTTTATGATGTTCGGCGGCAGCACTACCTATGACACTGCGTATGGCAAGCTGGAGCTGTCCAAGCCTCCTGTAAGCGGCAAAGGTTACCGGGACAAGGAATACGATGAATACCATGTATCTGTAGGCGGCTACGGGTTTAAATTCTATATAGACGGCAGCAACAACTTCTTTGTCACGCCTCAGCATGATGTGAAGATCCTTAAGGAAGGCGATGACTTCCTGATCACCGATATTTACGGCAACCGGTACCGCTTTAAAAAATCAGTGGATATCGACAATAAGAAATTTGTGGCCAATGCCAGCTATGGCGGCTCTTATGACAATACGATGGAATTTTCTGTTCCCCAGCGGGTATGGGTGCTGGAGCAGGTGACCTTCCCCAATAACGAGTCCGTCTCGTTTAAATACCTTACCTACTCCAATACCTACTTCCTGTACCGCTATGGTATGAATGCTATAGAAATGGGTACCGGCTCGCTGGCCAACCTGAACAGGAAAGAGCCCGGCCAGGAGCTGCCAATACTGAAGGAAGTGGTCTACTCCAACCATGACTCGCTGGTGCTGGACTATCATACCTTCAACCGCTGTGACCTGGGAAGCACGCCGCTGCTGGATAAGGTAAAGCTCTACCGTAACAACCACCCGGTTCCGGTGCATTATTACCAGCTGCATTACTCTTACGTGGTAAGCGATGCCGGCAAGACAAGGCTGTACTTTAACAGCAGCGCCAACTGTAACCTGGTATCCAATGCCTTTACCTCGGGGGATTATTCGGATGAAAAGAAAATGCTGTACTACCGGGTACAGCTGGACTCGGTGAACTACCATGCGAACCAGAACAGCTTCCTGCCTTATTACAAATTTGAATACTATAACCATGATCATCTGCCTCCCCGCCTCTCGGCACGCCAGGATTACTGGGGATATTACAACGGGAAAAATACGGATTTCCCGGGCAACCTGATACCCAATGCGCTGGATGCCTCCGGCTTGGATAAATCCATAGATGTGGACAAGATGCGTGTGGGCAATATCAGAAAAGTGACCAATGGCCTCGGACAGGTCAATGAATACCTCTATGACATCGCTGATACCCATCCGGATCTTCATGTGCTGACCAATCAGCCGCTCTCCATCAGCGTGGCGAACCCGGACCCGAACTTCAGCAGCAAGCTGACGGGGCTGGGCGTAATTGCCACGCAGGTCTACGACGGGCTCCGGCTGACGGAATTCATTACCTACGATCCTGCCATGCCCGGCGGCAATACGCTGCGGAAAAAATTCGATTACCGCGGCGGCATGCAATTCATGGCAGGCGGCAGGTGGTCTACCAGGGGGCACCAATATGATGACCTGATTTATGCCAGCCACCGGTTCTCGGCCGGCCAGACGATCTCCGGCAGCAATATCGGCTACTCCCATGTGCTGGAGGAAACCTTCAATGCGGCCCAGGAGCTGCTGTCCAGGCAGGAAACCCGCTTCTCCAACGCAGTGAACTACCTGGGGAACAATGTATATGAGAACAATTACATTACCAACGGCAATACCCATTACTTCCAGCCGCCCTATACCAACAAAAGCTATCTGAAAGACTATAAGATAGGCCTGAAGCTGTCTGAAAGATCTTATGATAACCTGGGCCATATCATTAACGAGAAGCAATATAAATACACATACCAGGAAGACCTCTTTACCCCGGCTGCACACCCTCTGAATATCCATGTGCAATACCGTGACTATATGAACTTCTATCACACCACGGATCCTATGTACATAGGAGGTAAAGGGGACTCCATCTTTGTGCCGCAATTTGTGGACACCTATCAGGTATTCAGCGGTAAGGCATTGCTGCAGGAAATAAAGGATATTAACTATTACACCGATTCGAGAACGACCTCTGATATTACGACCTACACCTATGATAATAATGGTAACCTGCTGACGGAGACCTCCCGGAAAGAAAGCGACCTGCACTTCTATGTCAAGCAATTTTATTACCCTAAAGACTTTCTAAGCGCTGCTGCTCCCGAAACCAGGAACATAGCCCAGGGTCTTATCGACAGGAACATCCTGAACGAAGTGGGCTATACCATCACCCGGAAAACCACCAACGGCGCCCAGAACTATCCTTACCTGGTGACGGACGCGGCATTCAGTACCTATACCACCACGGAAAGCGGTGACCTCTATGTGAAAGCCACTTCCGGCCTTAAAAAAGGCAACCGTTCCGGTGTGAGCGTGGCTGCTGATCTTGAAAAGCCTCATGCGGAATTCCTGATGGCAACGCTGCAGGACCGGGAAGGCTACAGGGCGGAAACCCAGGTTACCCGGGTCAACGAATGGCTGCTGCCGCTGGAGCTGCAGCACCGTGGGATCAGCAAATACAGCACCATAAGATATAACAACATCTATAAAACCGATGTGGCGGCCTGTAATACAAAATATAAGGACTTTGTATTCCTCAGCTTTGAGAACGGCGCTGATGCGGAAGGCGTGGTGTACGATGACGGTAAGCTGTCCGGCTTTGCGCAGGCGGGCCCCCGCTTCGACTATCCGCAATCTGGTACAGGCATGCTCCAAATGGTACAGGGCGACAGGATAAGGATAAATGAAATGAGCGGTAACCGGAAATACGTGGTCTCCTGCTGGGTGACCAGGGTCGGACCGGAACCGCCGCAGGCCATGACCGTCACGAGCTCCATAGGTACTGTGGCGCTGCAGCTGTCGCAAAACCACCAGCTGAGACAATGGTACTACTTCCAGGGAGAAATAGACCTGGCAGAACGTGACTGGCTGGAGATAGCCTATGACGGCGCTGTCAATACCTGGGTGGACAACGTGGTGGTGGCCCCTGCAGGCGCTACCTACACCATCAAATCCTTTAATGCCAAAGGGCTGACGGATATGGAAGGGACGCTGAACGGCAAGCAGGTACGGTATGAATACGATGCCTTCAACCGTTTAAAAGTGACGCGTGATGAAAGCGACAACATCAAAGAAACATTTAACTATCACATCAGCAGATAAGGAGGAGTATAAAGATGAGACAAGGACTACGACTTATAGCGGCATTGGCTGCATTACTCTATACCGGGGGCCTTTTCGGCCAGGGTATCGGTACGCCTGCGGACAACA
>JBBCJL010000014.1:0-46391 GCA_037190225.1 Edaphocola sp.
TACCACCCTGACCCTGACGGTCCATCCTACATTAACACGCAGTGTTACGCAGGTGATCTGCCAGCAGACGCTTCCTTTTACGTGGAACGGTAAAACGGTAAACAGTGTGGGCAGTCATACCTTAGTGGATACTACTGCTTCTACCATAACAGGTTGTGACAGTATTACCACCCTGACCCTGACGGTCCATCCTACCTTAACACGCAGTGTTACGCAGGTGATCTGCCAGCAGACGCTTCCTTTTACGTGGAACGGTAAAACAGTGAATAGTGTTGGTAATCATACACTGGTAGATACTACTGCTTCTACCATAACGGGTTGTGACAGTATCACAACGCTGGCACTGACGGTACATCCGACATTGGCGCGCAGCCTGACCCAGGCCATTTGCCAGGAAACTTTACCTTTTACGTGGAACGGTAAGATCGTGAACACCGTAGGATTACATACACTGGTAGATACCACTCCCTCTCAGGTAACGGGCTGTGACAGCATCACTACGCTGCAGCTACGGGTACATCCCTCGCCGGTGGTACGCTTAGGAAACGATACTGCCGTTTGCGCCAATATTATATATACTATCAATGGTGCTACCCCCAATGCCATCTCCTATTTATGGAATACGGCGGCAACAACGCCTGCCATCAGTGTAAGCCTGCCCGGCACCTACAGCCTGAGCGTTACTGATAATAATAATTGCATAGGGAAAGATACCATTGTTGTGACACACCTGGCCGTACCGGTAGTGAACTTAGGACCTGATGTCAACGATTGTGTGGACGAAGGGTGGTCGCATACGCTTCATGCAGGCAACAATGGAGCGACCTTCCTGTGGGATGATAACAGTACGGGGCAGACCCGGACAGTGACCGGGAACGGGCAGTATATCGTATGGGTGACCAACAGCTCCGGCTGCAGGACATCAGATACTGTAAATGTAAATAAAAGGCTGAACCCGGTAGTGACGCTGATGCCGGATACCAATATATGCGCTGCGGATACGATCATTATAGATGGCACTACACCGGATGTGGCATCCTACTCCTGGAGCACCGGCGCAACAACACCGGCAGTCAGGGCATACCAGACCGGCAAATACAAGCTGATCGTTACAGGGACCAATGGATGTTCAGGAGCGGACTCGACCTATGTTACCGTACATGAATATCCTGTAGTGGACCTGGGATCAGATATCAATAAATGTGTGGACCGTGGTCATCTGGAATTCCTGAATGCCCGGAATGCGGGAGATGATTATTTATGGGATAATGACTACAACGGGCAGGTAAGAGTGATCAATGGCAGCGGTACCTATTGGGTAGCGGTGACCAATCAGTGGCATTGCACCGCGCATGACACGATCAACATTAATTTTAAATGGAATCCCGAAGTGCAGCTGGGAAATGATACGAACGTGTGCGAAGGCAGGGAAGTGCTGCTGAATGCCGGCGATGACGGTATATATTATCAATGGAATACGGGTATGACTTCCCGTACAACGGTTGTGGATAACGGTGGGCTGTACACGGTGGCAGTGACCGGTCAGAACGGCTGCATAAGCACGGACAGCATACTGATCACGCAAAACGGCAAAGCTCCTCAATATAGCGGTATCTGGGTCCGGAACATCGGTCCCCATACCTTTAAATTTGAATTGGTAGATCCTGCGCATATCTCGGGGTATGCCTGGGACTTCGGGGACGGTTCTCCGTTGTCATACAGTGAAACGCCGGTGCATACCTTCCCGGCTTCGGGCAATTATGTGGTACGCTTAAAAGTGCTGAACAGTTGCGGAGACGAATCTGATACTACCACTGTCCATATCAAACCCACAGGAATTGATGACATGGAGCTGCTGTCTGATGCACTCAGGGTATATCCGCTGCCTGTAACGGAAGGAAAAGTGACGGTGGAGATACCGGAAGGGGCGAAGATAAAGGAGATAGTGATCGTGAGCACTTTAGGGCAGGAGCTGGAACGTCATACGGTAGGAAGCCTTTCGGTATATACGCTGGATGTATCGCAATACAGCGCGGCGGCCTATTATCTGAGGGTGGTGACAGACAAGGGAGTTGTCAACCGTAAGATAGTGATAGGCAAATAGCGCCATAAAAATTGAGCCAGGCGGCTGTCCGGATCGGGCAGCCGCTTTTCTTATGTACCATTGTTGGTATACACCTGACTGCATTCTACCGTTATGGGTTTTCTTTACCTGCAACCGGATTATCTGCTTTATGAAAAAACGTTCCCCGGATATTCCGGGGAACGTTTTGATTATTTCCGGTTAGTAGTGCTTTACAGCGCTAACTTTACTTTCAGGTTTTCAAGCATAGCGCTGGTCATGGATTCCAGGTCATACTCGTGTTTCCAGCCCCAATCCTTATGGGCTTCACTGTCGTCTATGCTGTTGGGCCAGCTGTCTGCTATGGCCTGGCGGAAATCGGGTGCATAGCTGATCGTGAACCCGGGGATATGACGCTGAATGCTTGCGGCGATCTCGGCAGGGGAAAAGGAAATGCCGCCCAGGTTATAGGCTAGCCTGTTCTTTATCTGCTCTTTGGGAGCCTCCATCAGCTCTATGGTGGCACGGATGGCATCATCCATATACATCATCGGCAGGTAGGTGTTCTCGGAGAGGAAGCAGGTATAGCTGCCTTTTTCCAGGGCTTCAATGTATATATCTATGGCATAATCGGTAGTGCCTCCGCCCGGTGCGGACTTCCAGGAGATCAGGCCGGGGTAGCGGATGCTTCTCACATCAAGGCCGTATTTATTGAAATAGTACTGGCACCACAATTCTCCCGCATATTTGGAGATACCGTAAACGGTGGTCGGCTCCAGCACGGTCTTCTGCGGCGTATGGTTTTCGGGGGTTGTGGGACCGAATACGGCAATGGAGCTGGGCCAGTAAAGCTTGGAGACCTGCTCCTGCACACAAATATCCAGTACGGACAGCAGGCTCTTCATATTGATATCCCAGGCCCACAGCGGATTCTTTTCACCGGTGGCGGAAAGTATGGCCGCGAGCAGGTATATCTGTGTCACTTTCTTTTCCTGTACTACCCGGCGAACGGCCTCTGCATCCATAACGTCCAGGTGTACAAAAGGTCCGTCAGATAACAGCGGGTGAGGCTCCTTGATATCGGAGGCTATGACCTGTTCATTGCCGTACCTGGCCCTTAAAGCCAGGGCCAGCTCCACGCCTATCTGCCCGCCTGCTCCTATAATGAGTATAGTGTCTTCCATAATATATTAGCTGATACTGTGATGATATATAAGTTATTTATTTTTAAATGTCACAAATTTATAACCTTTTATCATTTACAGTGCATTTTATACGTAAATAGTTATTATTATTATACGCTGTCCCGGCTTTTCTGATGGCTTGCTTATGAAGAGCCGGCTTAAAAATCGGGGAAAAAAAATTTGGTAATATAAAATTTAGAAATAACTTTGTGTTGCAAAGTACTTTTGTTATGCACGATAATATTTCAAACAATCCCCTGGAGGCTTTAAAAGAGATCCGGAAGGTCATGCAGCAATCGGCCCGTATTTTCAGCCTTAGCGGCTGGAGCGGGATCTGGGCGGGGAGCGTGGCGCTTGCCGGCACTGCCTGGATAGGGTATGTATTGTCGGACTTCGGCAGGTCGGAAATGATAGCGTTGAGTGACTTCGATGCGAATAAGAATATGTACAACGCTCAGCCGCTCAGGGCGATCAGTGCCGATAACCTGCAGGTCCTGTTTTACAGCGTGCTGGCTATCTTTGTACTGGCAGTTATAGGCGCCGTATTCTTCAGCTATGCCAAAAGCAAAAAGGAAGGACATGCGGCAGGGTATAACAGTGTGGCCCGCAAGCTGCTGATCAATATGGCCATCCCGATAGGCACCGGAGCGGCCTTCCTGCTGAAATTTGCCACGGAAATGAATTATCATTACTTTGTTCCCGTATCGCTGGCCTTTTACGGCCTGGCGCTGATCAACTGCAGTAAATATACCTTTACGGAGATCAAATACCTGGGATTGCTGGAAGTGCTGCTGGGGCTGCTGGCATTATTCCTGATGAGGTGGCACCTGTGGATATGGGGAACGGGCTTCGGCCTGCTGCATATTATATATGGTATCCTGATGTGGCATAAGTATGATAAAAGATGAGACAGGAGTTTGATAAATTAAATAAGC
The DNA here is from genome assembly GCA_037190225.1 of Edaphocola sp. Classification (GTDB taxonomy): domain Bacteria; phylum Bacteroidota; class Bacteroidia; order Chitinophagales; family Chitinophagaceae; genus MKSF01. The sequence goes on from JBBCJL010000014.1 coordinate 4,182, forward strand.
TGTTCGATAGCCGTGTCCGTATCGGTATAATGAGCGCCCTGATGGTGAACGAGTCTATGAACTTCAACGATCTGAAGGCGCTGCTGGACGTTACCGACGGTAACCTGGCATCGCATTTGAAAGCCCTGGAGGAACAGCAGTTTATCAATGTGCAGAAAGGCTTTATCGGGCGTAAGACCAATACCACCTACAGCATTACCGTCACAGGAGAAAAAGCGTTCCGGGAGCATATAGGCGCGCTGGAAAAAATATTCAATAACCTGAAATAATTTTTTTTGCTTTAAATACTTTGAAATACAAAGCGCTTTTTATATAAAAGACCATTGAGCGGCTTTTTGAGCATCCATACAGAAAACAGATATCATATGAAACTGCAACCTTACCGCGAACGCATACTGGTGTTCCTCACACACAAAATAGGCATGCCTTATTTCAGGGCGGTCCGTAAACCCCTGGATTTCGCCTTTTCCCTGGCAGCGCTTGAACAGCTGCCCCCGGATACGGTAGGCCGCGGACTATTTGATTTTTTACAGCAGCATCAACTGGCGCTGCTGCCTTATTACGAAAAGCATGACATCAAGCATATCATCCTGGACTATCCCCCTACGGAAAAAGGGGAGGTATGCCTGCAATGCTTTATGCTGGCGAACGGCCGCTATACCCTGCCGGTCCTGCTGACGGTGCTGTTCGGATTTTGTACCATGCCGGAATACTGGCGGGATTTCGGGAAAGCCCTGCGGCGCGGGTACAGGAATAAATCCCTGCAGCAGGTCAGATGGTTTGACCTGCTGCCCTTTAACATGCAGCTGGTACGGGAGCTGCTGCTGCAACCTTCAGAAATTTAAAAACACAATTCATATGGAAAACCACAACGTAGAAAACAATGTACAGGCAACCACGCCAGCCCTTGCCAACCGGGCTGTGGCCTCTAATCCGTCCCCGAAACTGCTGCTGAAATGCAGCATTATACTGCTGATCATCCTGTTGCTGCTGATACCCCTGTCCTTTATCAAAAGCCTGATCGCCGAGCGGGCAGCACGCCAGCAGGAGGTGGTAGCGGAAGTGAGCGGTAAATGGGGCGGAGAGCAGCTCCTCACAGGGCCGGTGCTGGAATTACCCGTATCCTATACGACCCGCCTGAAGGACGGTTCCGATGCTACCTATACTGACCTCATCCATGTGCTGCCTTCGCGCTTAAAGCTGGACGGTACCATCATACCGCAGGAGCGTCACCGCAGCTTATACAAGGTGAACCTATATAATGCCCGGGCTAAGCTGACGGGAGATTTCAGAGATATCGACTGGTCGCAGGTCAATGTGGACCTGTCCAGGGTCAGCTGGAAAGATGCCCGGCTGATCCTGGGCTTATCGGACCCCGCAGGGCTGACACAGGAAATATTTTACAAAACACCCGGCAGCAGCAGGCTGTTCAGCGCTTTCCAGGAATCAGGGGGCATGCTGCGGGAGGGCCTGGTGATAAAGAATCTTTCCCAGGATATTTTTACGCAGCCTTTCGAGATAGCCCTGGATTTTAACGGTAACTCCAGTCTCAGGATGGCACCGCTGGCTAACGAGAGTGAAGTACGCTGGACCTCTTCTTACCCGCACCCCTCTTATACAGGTAAGTTCCTGCCCCGGAAAGACAGCAGTAAGGAACAGGTAAAAGGCTTTGACGCGACCTGGAAGACGATCGCCGCGCATCGTCCGTTTCCCCAGGTATGGATGAATAAAAAGACAGACCTCCAGGAAAATGCCTATGGTGTAAACCTGGTGGCGCCGACCAATCATTATGCCCAGACGGAAAGGGTAGTAAAATATGCGCTCCTGTTCATAGGTCTTACTTTCGGTGTCTTCTTCCTGATAGAGACCCTGCAGAAATTGCAGCTCCACCCGTTGCAGTATATACTGGTAGGGCTGGCTATGGTGATATTCTATACCTTGCTCCTGTCTTTTTCAGAATACATGGATTTCAGGTGGGCCTACCTGATAGCGGCGCTGGCCATTGTCGTGCTGGTAAGCGGCTACATCAAAGCCATATTCAGGAAGCTGAAGATCGTAGCCGGCTTTACGGCAGGCTTGCTCGTGCTGTACGGTTATGTGTACTTCCTGATACAGCTGGAAGATATGGCGCTTATATTCGGCAGTATAGCGCTCTTTATACTCCTTGCACTGATCATGTACTTTACCAGGAAGATCGACTGGTACCGTATTAACAGCCCGGTAATATCTGCATAAGATCAGAACGGCTGCTACGATGCTCTCCCCCGTACCCTTCAGGCAGCTGCAATGCCGCCGTGGGTACGGGGGAGCGTGTTTTGGCCGGGTAGCTGCGGGTAATTTTTTTTCTTCGTAGGGGTAGCAAAGCGGGATGCTGTCTTATTATCAAAAGAACGAACAATGTTATCTATCATTAAATCATTATCATTTTACACCTTGGCAGCAGGGATGGTGCTTTCCATAATGGGTGCAGGGCAGCAGGCAGCGGCGCAGGAAGAGCACCAGCGGGCACATATCGGGTTGATCTACCCGGTAAGCACGAATGGTACCAGGGCGCCGCAGATCAGCAATTCCATATCCCTTCACGCGCTGTCCGGCGTCAGCGCGGGTGAAAGAGGCGCTGCGGTGTCGGGTCTTGCCACTATAATCAGGGGAGAGCAGAAAGGAGCTGCAGTGAGCGGGCTGATGAACCTGGTTGAAGGTGAGGTACAGGGCGCGGATATCGCAGGCCTGCTGAATACTGCCGGCGGGACGGTAAAAGGCGTGCAGATAGCCGGGTTGAGCAATACCGCCCGGTCAGTGAAAGGCGCCCAGGTGGCCGGTCTTGCGAACATAGCTGCCGGTGCTGCCAGCTTTCAGGTGTCAGGTCTCAGCAATACCGCTCGCCACAGCAATTTCCAGTTGTCGGGACTGGTCAATATCACCGGAACAGGCAACGGGCAGCTGGCCGGTCTGGTCAATATTGCCCGTAAGGTAACCGGCATACAAATGGCCGGCCTGGTGAACATTGCAGAAGAAAGTGAATATCCTGTAGGCTTCCTGAACCTGATCAAAAAAGGAGAAAAAAGCCTGGGGCTGACAGTCGATGAATCGGGTAATGCCATTGTCGCTTTCCGGTCCGGCAGCAGGAAGACCTATGGTATTTTAGGGCTGGGCAACAATGTGCTGATGCCGGAAGCCCGGCATGCTGCCGAGGTGGGCCTGGGTATGCATATTCCTTTAGGCCGCGTGGTAAGGCTCAACCTGGAGATCAGCAATATCACCAATACCAATTTCTATACCACGGCCTATTATAAGGCTGCTTTCAGGGGACTGGTGGGCGTGCAGCTGGGTAAATACCTGGAGCTGGTGGCCGGGCCTAGCTTTAACTATGTCAACTACCTGGCCGGCTATGAGCCTTATGTGGCCTACAGCCTTTTCGAGGTTTACGGCGCTTATTCCGTTAACAGCTTTTATGTGGGTGGTGTCGCCGGTATTCATTTTAAACTTTAAACCTTAGTCAAACATTATACAAAAACACAATTGCATTAAATTTATGAAACAAGTATTTTACGCTGTCGCGATCGCTGTATTATCAGTAACCTTATTATCGGGCCTGAGCGCCTGCAGGAAAGTGGTAGGCGGAGGTCCTGTGGTAAGCAATGAAAGGACCCTGCCGGATTTTGACCGGATAGAAAGCAGTATTCCCGGTAATGTGTACCTCAGTGAAGGCAATGAGCAATCGGTTATCCTCGAAGGCCCGCAGGAATATGTAGATGTGGTGGAAACAAAAGTGCAGAACGGTATCCTCAAAATGAAGATCAGGAATAATACCAACCTGTTGCATTCCGGCAGGTTGCGGGTTCATATCACCATCCCGGAATACAGGTCGGTTACTTCTATGGGTTCCGGCAATGTATATGGTGAAAGCACCCTTAACGGTACCGGTATCGACCTGAAGCTGACAGGATCCGGCAATATGGAGCTGGATAAGATCAGCTCGGAAACGGTACGCTGCGAGCTGACCGGCAGTGGCAACCTGAAGATCCTGGCCGGCTCGACAGATGCCCTGGATATACGTCTGACCGGTAGCGGTAACTTTAATGCGCAGCATATGGAAAGCAATACGGCTGATGTAAGGGCGTCCGGGTCGGGCAATACCACCGTCAGGGTGAGTGACCAGCTTACCGTGAACCTGTCCGGCAGCGGTGACGTGAATTATTATGGGAACCCTGTAGTCAATTCTTATGTTTCAGGGTCCGGTAAGGTGAAGAAGAAGGGCTAAAATAATATTCCGGGTATTGAATGGGGGTGTGCTATATGGCATGCCCTTTATTCATGGCCGTGGTTGATGGTTATTGATCATATTTTTCTATTTTTGGAAAACGGTTATTACAGGCCGTCTAAATATGAAAGGAATGCGGATACTATTATATATCTTAATGGCTGCGGCTGTGGCCGGTGGAAGCAGCTCCTGCAAGCGGGGAGCCGGGGACAGTACATCTGTGCATGAGGATGCTGCTGAAGAAGAGGAAGGTAAATACTTTTCCATTAAGGAATACCTGGAAGGCCAGGAGGACCTTCAAAAGGATCAGCCGTATGTATTGCTGAAAGTGGTGGAGAAGAACGGGCGTTCGGACAGCTCTTATGTAGAGGTCAATAAGGATTTTTTTAGAGAGCTGGGTACCTACTTTGCGCCTACGGATATCAGCGATGTTATCCTGAAAGATAAATACCAGGTGGAGCAAAGCCACGATTTCGGTAACGCGATGCTGTTCCTGTATTACAATGCGCTGGACAAGGACCTGCTGACCCAAAAGGTGCAGCTGGGTATCCATGATGAGACGTATAAAATACTTTCCGTTTATATTGAGACTAATAAATCCGGGTTGTTCAGATCCAGGGCAACAAAGCTTCATTACAATACGGAAAAATCCGTTATCATACAGGAATATGACAAAAGCCTTTTCTCGGACCCTGTAACGACCGTTACAAGGTATTATTACAATTATTAGACTTTCTTCAAAACCTATTGGAACCTATGCAACTGTATTTCGAGCCGCAGCTTCACCGGGACACTACCTTTTTTACGCTGGATGCCAATACCTCCAGGCACCTGGTGCAGGTGCTGCGGATGGAAGCCGGCAGTATGATCGGATTGACCAATGGTAAAGGGTTGAGCGCGCTGGCCGGCATCGTGGAGGCGGACAAAAGGCACTGCCGGGTAGAGGTGCAATCTTTTACTGTGCACGAAAAGCCGGATGTGACGCTGACGGTGGCAGTGAGCTTTACCAAGAACAGGAGCCGGAATGAATGGATGCTGGAGAAGCTGACGGAGATAGGAGTGTCGAACATTGTGCCGCTTATGACCCGGAGAACGGAAAAAGAAAAATTTAATTTTGAAAGGATAGAGGCAATACTGGTAGCGGCCATGCTGCAGTCCAGGCAATATTTCCTTCCTGCCGTCTCAGAGCCGGTGGAGCTGCGCAAAATGGATACGGACGGGTATGCCCAGAAATTTGTGGCGCACTGTGAGGCGGATATGGCCAGGCAATATTTGTATAAGGCCTGCCAGGGAGGTAAGGATACCCTGGTCTTTATAGGACCGGAGGGCGATTTTGCTCCTGATGAGATCCGCTACCTGGAGGAGAAGGATGTAACCGCTGTCAGTCTCGGGAACAGGAGGCTCCGGACTGAAACGGCAGCTATTTATGCAGCCACCATATTTAATGCGATGAATGATGCGTAGAATCTTTGCTTTGATCACCGGACTGCTGATCGTGTCCGTGACGTCATTTTCCCAGATAAAGCTGGGGCTGCTGGTCTATAACGGCGGCGGTGACTGGTATGCCAACCCTACGTCCCTGAAGAACCTGGCTGCGTTTTGTAACAGCCAGCTCCGGACAAAGCTGGCTGCCCAGGAGGCCCAGGTGCAGGTAGGCAGCAGTGATATCTTCAATTACCCCTTTATTCATGCCACAGGTCATGGCCGGATCGTATTTTCCGATGCGGAAGCCAGGAACCTAAGGCTGTACCTGGAAAGCGGCGGCTTCCTGCATATAGATGACAACTACGGGATGGATGCCTATGTCCGCACTGAAATGAAAAAGGTTTTCCCCGAGCTGGAATTTGTGGAGCTGCCCTTTACGCATCCCATCTACCACCAGACGTTCCGCTTCGACAAGGGGCTTCCCAAGGTGCATGAGCATGACGGGGCGCCGCCCAAAGGATACGGCCTGCTTTACAAAGGCAGGCTGGTCTGCTTTTATACCTTCAGCTGTGACCTCGGGGACGGCTGGGAAGATGAGGAGGTGCACAATAATCCGCCTGAGGTTCGGACAAAGGCCTTGCAGATGGGCGCCAATATTATTGAATATGTCTTTAACAGTAACCTGTGATCCTTTTATTCCCAGGGATTACTATACATAGGATGGTGCAATAGGGTGGAATCCGTAAGCGTATGCAGGAAGGCGATGATAGCCTGCTTTTCTTCGGGGCTCAGTCCTAAGCCGTTCCTGCCGGCAAAAGGAGCCATCCGGAAATCAAGGTTGGGGCTGCCGCCCTGCACCCGGGTATTGTAAAAATCCAGCACAGCTTCCAGAGTAGCGAACCTGCCGTCATGCATATAAGGCGGGGTAATAGCAACATTACGAAGGGAAGGGGTCTTTTGCAGGCCTTTGTCCGTCTGTACGCCGGTGGCGTTATACAGCCCGGCTGCGGGTATGCTGTCCAGGCCGTTATTCATGAACTGGTGGTTCGTAAATAAAACCGTATTATGGCACCCGGAGCAGCCGGCTTTGCCATGGAACAGCTTCATGCCTGCTTTTTCCTGCTCGGTGAATACGGATAGCTGCCCGTTGTAAAAATAGGCATCGTAACGGGAGTCGAAAGAGTAAATATTGGAGACAAACTGTTCCAGCGCTTTTTTGATGGTCTGTTCCCCGATCTTCTCTTTGGGAAATGCTTTCCGGAAAGCATCGCGGTAGTATGCTTCGGAACGCACATAGGTGATGATATCTTCCCAGGTATTGCCCATTTCCCTGGTGTCTATTACGGGGTTATGGATCTGTTCTTTCAGGTGCTCTGCCCGCCCGTCCCAGAAAAAACGGCTGCTCCATCCTATATTGGCAAGGCTCATGCTGTTACGGTCGCCGGTACGGTCATGAATGCCCCTGCTGAACCTGGCGGTATCGGAAAAGGCGAATTGCTGTATATGGCAGGATGCGCAGCTGATGGTCTGTGTCTTGCTGAGCCTGGCATCGTAAAAGAGCCTGCGGCCCAGCTCAAAGCCTTCCCTGCTCAAAGGGTTCTCCTTATCGGGGAAATTGGGGGAATGAAAGGAGCGTGTCACGTGGTCGGGTAAGGGCCACCGGAAAGCGACCCTCTTGCCTGGCGAAATAAAATTGAATCCGCACCAGGCAAGCAATATCAGCCCGCATAACACACTCCCCTTTTTCATTATCTGGTATAAATACTGTTACTGTTGGTCCGCAGCAATGATCTGTGCGAGGTGAACACAGACTTCCGCCGCTTTTTCCATATCCTGTACGCTGCAATACTCCTGCTTGGAATGGATGCCCATCTCTCCCGTAAAGATATTAGGGCAGGGCAGGCCCATAAAGGACAGGCGGGAGCCGTCAGTGCCGCCCCTGATGCTGATCCGCCGGGGTTCCAGTCCTGCAGCCCTGTAAGCCGCTTCCGCGTATGCCATCACTTCAGGATGCTGGTCCAGTATCTCGCGCATGTTACGGTACTGTTCCCTGACGGTGAACTCGTAGGCAGCGCCCGGGTATTGTTCCACGGCGGTCTTTACTATCTCCTCCAACCGCTGCTCGTATGCCGCCAGTTTGGACGTATCGTGATCACGGATGATGAAATCTATAATGGTTTTTTCAGCGCCTCCTTCAATATGGGTAGGATGTACGAAGCCCTGCTTATCCTCTGTGGTTTCAGGGCTCCAGCTGTCGGCCGGAAGGGCTGCCAGTATCTGTCCGGCTATCTTGGCGGCATTCACCAGCTTACCTTTGGCATAGCCGGGGTGAGCGCTGACGCCATGGATGATGATACGGACGCCATCGGCGGAAAAGCTCTCGCCTTCCAGGTGACCGCGCTCGCCGCCGTCCAGGGTATAGCCGAAATCGGCATTCAGCTTTTTCATATCCACGCCGTCCACACCTCTGCCTATCTCCTCATCCGGTGTAAAAAGTATGCGGATGGGGCCATGGGCTATTTCCGGATGTGCCATTAAATACTGTGCCGTATCCATAATAACGGCCACGCCGGCCTTATCGTCCGCGCCTAGCAGGGTCGTGCCTGATGCGGTGATGATATCATCGCCTATCCTTTCCAGTAAATAAGGATGGTTGGCGGTGGAGATGACCACTGTATTATCATCGGGCAATACGATATCGCTGCCGTCCCAGCTCTTATGTAATATCGGCTTGACATTGGTGCCGGAGCTGTCAGGGCTTGTATCTACGTGTGCGCAGAGGCAGATGGTCTTTACCTGTTGTGCGGTAGTAGCGGGTATCGTGGCATATACACAGCCGGCCTCGTCCAGTTCGGCATCCGTTATGCCCAATCCTTTCAGCTCTTCTACCAGCATCCTGCTTAAATCCTTCTGTTTTTCCGTAGAAGGCTGTGAGGCGGAGAACGGGTCGCTTTGCGTGTCTACCTGTACATAGCGCATCAGCCGCTCGGCGACTGAATGTGAATATCCTTGAATGGCCATTGATATGATATTTGATACGGTGCAAATTTAATCAAATAATCAGAGCCGGAGAAAGGAAACTTATACGGTAACAGCCTGTTGACCGGTAATATGGGGAGAAAAGTATAGATATGGCCGGCACCGTGCTTAATTTTTGAGAATCCCGGGCAGGAAATAGGGGTATAAGACCTTAAATTTGTCTTATTATTAAGAAGCATCAGTATTTATTTAAAGCATTGGAATGAACCCGACTTCACATTTGGACTGGAATACCGGGCAGGGCTTTGAGCGCCTGTTCAGGGAATTGTACAGTCCGCTATACCGGTATGCCTGTGGTATTTTATCAGATGAGATGCAGAGTGAGGAAGTGGTGCAGGATGTATTTATGAAGCTGTGGCAGCAGCGGGAGCAGCTTGCGGTCACGACCAATATGCAGGCTTACCTCTACAGGGCCGTGCATAACCAGGCGGTCAACATCTTAAATCGTGCCAAAGTGGAACAGAAATATCAGCAATTTGCGCGGCACCGGGCGCCGGATTATGAAATGTCGCCTGCGCACAGGCTGCAGGCCGGCGAGCTGCAGCAGCGTATCTTACGTGTGCTGGCCGCCATACCGGAAAAATGCAGGACCATTTTTCACCTGAGCAGGCAGGAAGAGCTGAGCTACAGGGAAATCGCGGAAAAGCTGGGCCTGTCTGTCAAGACCGTGGAGAACCAGATGAGCAAGGCGCTCAAGATACTGCGGGCAGAGCTGAAAGACTATTTGCCCATGCTGGCAGGGTGGATCACATTTTTAGGTGTTTTCTTTAAAAATTAAGACAATGGATGAGCTAATTATAAAATATATTGTAGGAGAAGCCGATAGCGAAGAAGCAGCGCGTGCGCAGCAGTGGATAGCGGGGGACCCTGAGCACCGTAAGACCTATGAGCATTTCCTGGCGCTCTGGGAGCACAGCCGGACCGGTACGGCCTTATCGCAGCCGGACCTGGAGGCCGCCTGGCAGCGCTTTGTCCTTAAAAGGGAGGAAGCCGGTAAGCAAGGGGAGCGCCCGGGCCGTACGCTGTCCTTTAGGAACCCTTTCCGGACCTCTGTTGCCGCCGCGGCTGCCGTTATGGTCATGTTTGCGGCCTGGTGGGTCTTTATCAGGAAAGATAATGTATCGTTCGAGACCGTCACCGCATCAGCGACCTATACCCTGCCTGACCAGTCCGTAGTGATCCTGAACAGCCAATCCAGGCTGTGGTACCGGAAATCTTTCAATAAGAAAGAACGTTGGGTAGCCATGAAAGGAGAAGCCTTTTTTGACGTGACCCGTAACAAAGAAAAGCCTTTTGTGGTCAGCGTGGACGATATCGAGGTGAGAGTGCTGGGCACTTCTTTTAATATCCGTTCCGATGAAAAGACTACGGAGATCGTGGTAGAGACAGGATCGGTAAAGGTCAGCAGGGGAGGAGAGGACTATGTGCTGGCGCCGGGAGAAAAGCTGGTATTTAAAGGCAAGGGGATGCGGGCGGATGTCAGCCGTGTCGATAACCACTTGTACCAGTACTACCGGACCAATATGTTTGTCTGTGACAATACGCCGCTGGGGCAGTTTGCCGAAAGCCTCGGCCAGGCTTACGATGTGCAGGTCCGCATAGCCGACAGCAGGTTGAGGGAACAGCAGCTTACCGGTAAGTTTCCCAAAACGGCTACCATAGAGCCCATACTGGAAACGGTGGCCCTCACACTGAACGCTACCGTTGTTAAGGATAAGAACGGTTATATTTTAAAGTAATATCGCCCGGCTTCCTGTGATAAATGATTTAACTTTGCTGCGACAGCCCGCTTATGGATAGATCGTTAGCTTCGAGCATATTAAGATTTGCATGTTGCCTTACTGCTTTTATGAGCGTAGGGCTGTGCGCGTTTGCGCAGCAATTGCTGCAGCAGAAAATGACGGTAGGGGTACAGCGGGGCACCGTACGGGAAGTGATGAACCAGATGGAGATGCAGGGAAAGTTCTATTTTTCGTATAACAGCGAAGCGGTACCGGATGATAAGGTGATCACGGTTAGCTACCGGGACCAGACGGTGGAGGCTATCCTGAATGCTATGCTGGGACCCGGGTTCCGCTACCAGGTGGCCGATAACCATATTATTATCAAATCGGGAGCCGGCACGGGCATCGTGATCAGCGGAAGGGTCGTAGATATATATGGAGAGCCGGTAGAATATGTTTCGGTATATGAAAGGAACCTGAAAGTGAGTACCATTTCCGACCAGAGCGGTCAGTTCCGGCTGCCTATCAGGCAGCAGCAGCCTGCTTACGAGGTCAGCTTCAGCCGCCAGTTTTTCCTTGATACGGTATTGCATATCCAGAACCACTACGCCATAAAAGCACCGGTGGTGCTCAGGAGCGACATATCCACGCTTGACACTGTCAGCTTTTCGGGGATACAGGAGCACTGGCTGGCCAAAAGGATGATGGGCGCCCGCAACAGGATCAACAGCATCAACCTGGGCCGGATGTTTGATGAGCAGCCGTTCCAGCTGAGCGTTTTGCCCGGTGTCAGCTCCAAGAACAGGCTGAGCAGCCAGCAGGTCAATAAATTCTCCTTCAGTCTCCTGGGAGGCTATGCCGGCGGTGTGAACGGGTTTGAGCTGGGAACGGTCTTTAATATTGTCCAGGGAGATATGCGGTACAGCCAGATAGGAGGTGTCTTTAATATCGTTGGCGGCAATATGGAGGGTGTGCAGATCGGCGGTATCTACAATTACGTCCATAAGCATGCGGAAGGCGTCCAGGTCAGCGGTATCTTTAACCATTCCAGGTCACTGAAAGGCTTACAGATCGCGGGTATCTCCAACTGGAGCTGCCATAAAAAAGACAGTTCCGTAGCGGTCACGGCCGGTATGCAGATCGGCGGGATTTTCAACAGGACCAATACCATACAGGGTATGCAGATAGCAGGGATCACCAACTGGAACTACCGGAGCGGCTATGGCTGGCAGATCGCGGGCATAGTCAGTAAGAACAGCCATTTCAGGGGAGCGCAGATATCTGGCCTGATGAATTATGCACAGCAACGCAGTAAGGGTGTGCACATTGCCGGGCTGCTGAATCTCAGCGGGAAGGCCATGAACGGGGTGCAGATAGCCGGGCTGTTCAATTATGCGTCCGTGGTAAAAGGTGTGCAGGTAGGCCTGGTCAATGTTGCGGACACTTTTTCAGGTGTTGCGGTGGGGCTTGTCAATGTCGCCAGGAAAGGAAAGCACAGCCTGAATGTTACAGCTATGGAATGGCAGCCTTTTAACCTGGCCTATAAATCCGGCACAGACCGGTTTTACAGCATCATCCATGCAGGCGCTAACCCGGTAGAAGGACAACGGCTGTTCAGTTTCGGGTATGGTCTCGGGCACCGGTTGGCAAAGCGGGAACGGCATGAGCTCATCCAGGAGCTGTCCTTTCACGGTTTTTATGCCGGCAACTGGGACGACCTGAACTCACTGGCGCGTTACCAGCTGTTATATCAGTACAACCTGAGCCGCTCTGTTGGTTTCTATGCGGGTCCGGCAGTTACAGTGGTGCTGCCCGGCAGGAGAGGCCGTTATGAAGGCTATGGATTCCCTTCGGATAATAGCTACCCGTCCGTAATGATCGGCAGCGGCCTGAAATTCTGGCTCGGGTGGACAGCGGGCATCTCCCTGTTTTAAGAAGTAAAATAAACAATATTTAACAAGCTGCTGCCAACCATTTACGCCTGATAGAGGTTAAATGTATGGATCAGCTGATGACAAAGCGGCTGACTGAACTATTATTTATTTTTTTAACTTCTAAAAACTATTAGAGATGAGTACATTAAATGATAAGATCAAAGGAAACTGGAATATTATTAAAGGTAATTTTAAGCAAAAATGGGCAGACCTGACAGATGATGACCTGCTGTATGAAGAAGGAAAGGAAGAGGAGCTGCTGGGCCGGGTTCAGAAAAAAACAGGAGAGACCAAGGAAAATATCAATGCCTTCATTGATAAGATGAAATTCGATTAAATTGTTACCTGTTACAAAAAGGGTTTAACAAAAAGGTGCAGGATGATTCCTGCACCTTTTACTTTAGCAGGCTGCGCGCCTGCCAGCAGAAAAGCGGACGCAGCCGGACCCTGCCGGTCCTTAAATTGACATGACTGTGGCAATCCGTCTCCCGCATTTAATTACAAAACATTATCTTTGTAGTCTATAATATTAATTTATGGCAAAAGAAAAAAGCAACGTTTTGACTAAAAAAAATATGTCTTTTAAAGAATTTCAGGAGATCGCTTTGAAAGATTACGAACTGGCAGTAGCCAGCAGGGAAGCAAGCCTGATTGGAAGAAGGGAGGTATTGACGGGAAAAGCGAAATTCGGGATCTTTGGAGACGGTAAGGAGTTGCCCCAGATAGCGCTGGCCAAGTGCTTTCAGCCGGGAGATATTCGTTCAGGATATTATAGAGACCAGACATTGATGTTTGCTGCCGGTATGAGTGACCTGGAAGCATTTTTTGCACAATTATACGCTAATCCCAATACTACTGATGAACCTTCATCCGCGGGCCGTATGATGAACGGTCACTACGGGACACGATGGTATAATGATGACGGTACCGTTAAAAAGCTGACGGATGCCGTCCATTCCACTTCCGATATTTCGCCTACTGCCGGGCAGATGGTCCGTGCGCTGGGTGTGGCCTATGCTTCCAAATGTTACAGGAACACAGCCGTTACTTATGAAGGATTCGAGAATTTTACCAACAAAGGCAATGAGGTGAGCTTTGTGACCATAGGAGACGCTTCTACTTCCGAAGGCCTGTTCTGGGAAACGCTCAATGCGGCGGGAGTATTACAGGTACCGCTTGCTGTGGTAGTATATGATGACGGGTATGGTATTTCCGTACCGCAGAAATACCAGACTACCAAGCAATCCATTTCCGAGATCACTTCCGGGTTCCAGTATGATGAAAAGCTGGCCAGCGGTCTGGAGATCTATACCATAAAAGCCTGGGATTATGCTGCCCTGGTGGAGACGTTCCAGAAAGGTGTGGAGCGTGCCAGGAAACATCATATTCCCGTGCTGTTCCACGTCCAGGAAGCGACACAGCCCCAGGGACACTCTACTTCGGGCTCCCACGAGCGTTATAAATCCAGGGAACGGCTGGAATGGGAAAAAGAAGTGGACTGTATCAGGAAAATGCGTGAATTCATACTGGAAAGCGCTATTGCCGGTGAAGATGAACTGGTGGCAGTGGAGGAAAGGGCCAAGGATAAGGCGCGGCAGGCGCGGCAGGCTGCCTGGAACAAATTCCTGGAGCCTATTAAGGAACAGATCGCTCAGCTGACCGGCCTGGCTAACCAGTTGGTCATGGAAGGTCATCCCAACGGGCAGGCCATAGCCGCTATCGTTAAAGATCTGAATGCGGTAAAAGAGCCGATCCGTAAGGATGTGCTGCGTGCCGCCAACAAGATACTGGCACTGTCCGGCAATACCTCCCAGGCTACCCGCAATCTTACCAATTACAGGGACCACCTGCTGGAAGATGCAAAAGATAAATTCAACTCACACCTGACCTCCCAGAGCGCCAGGGCAGTGAAGCATATAAAGGCGGTACCGGCTGCATATGATGCCGATGCCCCTAACCTGAACGGCTTTGAGGTGCTGAACAGGTTCTTTGACACCACTTTTGCCAATAACCCTGCCGTATTTGCTTTCGGTGAGGATGTAGGGAAGATAGGCGACGTTAACCAGGCATTCGCGGGATTGCAGGAAAAGTATGGTGAAGAGCGCATCTGCGATGCAGGCATACGGGAAGCCACGATCATAGGACAGGGTATCGGTATGGCCATGAGAGGATTGCGGCCTATCGCCGAGATCCAGTACCTGGATTACCTGCTCTACGGCTTGCAGCCCCTGAGCGATGATGTGGCCACGCTGGAATACCGGACCAAAGGCGGCCAGAAATGCCCGCTGATCGTTCGTACAAGGGGGCACAGGCTGGAAGGCATCTGGCACAGCGGATCGCCTATGGGTATGATCATCAACGCGCTGAGAGGCATTAATGTATGTGTGCCGCGCAATATGACCCAGGCCGCCGGTATGTACAATACCTTGCTGCAGTCGGACGAGCCTGGCCTGGTAATAGAATGCCTGAACGGCTACCGCCTGAAAGAAAAATTACCTAACAACCTGGATGCCTTTACGGTGCCGTTCGGGGTTCCGGAGATCCTGCAGGAGGGTGATGACATCACTATAGTTTCTTACGGCTCCACACTGAGGGTGATCCAGGAAGCTATAGACCTGTATCTTGCGCCTGAAGGTATCAGCTGCGAGCTGGTAGATGTGCAGACCTTGCTGCCTTTCGATACGGAACACGCCATCGTGGAATCCTTAAAGAAGACCAACCGTATCGTATTCATTGATGAGGATGTTCCCGGGGGTGCGGCGGCTTATATGTTCCAGCAGGTAATGGAAAATCAGGGTGGCTACAAATGGCTGGATGTGGCACCACGTACTATTTCCGCCAAAGCTCATCGCCCGGCCTACGCTACTGACGGAGATTATTTTTCCAAGCCGAATGCGGAAGAAATCGCGGAAGTGATCAGGGAAATGATGGCAGAATAATACCACCTGAACAGTAATCATATTAACGTGCGCCCGGTTTTAATCGGGGCGCACGTTTTTTTTAATGAAGATCAGGGTTGTCGATAAAAATAGTGCTGCCATCGGACTGGGCGTCTTTCCATCTGGAGAGCAGCATATGGAGCTTATACTGTATATAGTGAGGCTGTGAAAGGTCCAGCTCAACGGTCGCAATATCGGAAAACACCCTTTCCGTCAGCCTGCTGATCTTTTTAAAATCCTCTTTGGGCAGTTCAAGGTCTATCATCAGCAGGTCGAATCGGCCGGTATGCAGTGCATCCACCACTTTTTCCATATCCGTTTCCACTGTAATGGTCAGCCCGTCCAGGCCGGAGGTGACCTGCCTGAATATATCCAGGTTGGTGTGTGGACTGGCTATCAGGCATGCGTTGAGTATTTTCATAGGTAGCTGCTTTGGTATAAAGATACGGATACCGCTGCTATTTCAGGCGGGTTCAGGAATGTGGAGATGGGGCATGAAGGCTTCCTTTGTATTGGGTTGCTGGCGAGGTAAAGCAGTGACGGGGCAGATGGGCGATCTTAGCATTGAATTATTGATGAAGCACACGGGCAACAAAGTATAACATCAGCACACGGAGACAAAAAACGGCTGCTCCTGAAAGAGCAGCCGTTCCGGTATAAAAAGATGGAGGGAGCTTATCTTGCTATGTTGACAGCGCGTTTTTCCCTGATCACTGTTACTTTTATCTGTCCCGGGTATTGCATTTCTTTCTGTATCTTATCAGCGATCTCAAAGCTGAGCCTGTCGCTGTCGCTGTCGGTCACCTTATCCGCTTCAACGATGACGCGGAGCTCCCGGCCTGCCTGTATCGCGTAAGCTTTCTCCACGCCGGTATAATTGGTAGCGAGCGTTTCCAGGTCCTTGATGCGTTGCAGGTAGCTTTGCATGATCTCCCTGCGGGCGCCCGGACGGGCCCCGGAGATGGCATCGCAGGCCTGTACAATAGGGGAGATGATAAAGGACATTTCCATTTCATCATGGTGTGCGCCGATGGCATTCACTACGGCAGGATGCTCGCCGGCCTTCTCAGCGAGCTTGGCACCCAGCAATGCGTGGCTCAGTTCGGATTCTTCATCCGGCACCTTGCCTATATCGTGCAGCAAGCCGGCTCTTTTGGCCAGCTTGATCACTTTCTGGCCCAGTCCCAGCTCGGCAGCCATGATACCGCAGAGATTGGCCGTTTCCTTGGAGTGCATCAGGAGGTTCTGCCCGTAGGAAGAGCGGAAGCGCATTTTACCGACCATCCTCAGCAGGTCCTTATGCAGGCCGTGGATGCCCAGCTCGATAACGGTACGTTCCCCGATTTCGAGGATCTGGTCTTCCAGCTGGCGGCGTGTTTTCTCCACGATCTCCTCGATCCTTGCAGGGTGGATACGGCCATCCTGTACCAGTCGTTGAAGGGACAGGCGCGCCACTTCCCTGCGCAGGGGGTCAAAGCAGCTCAGCATGATGGCCTCAGGCGTATCGTCAATGACGAAATCCACGCCGGTGGCGGCCTCAAGCGCCCTGATATTACGTCCTTCACGGCCTATGATCTGGCCTTTGATCTCATCGCTTTCCAGGTTGAACACGCTGATGGCGTTCTCAATGGTCTGTTCTGCGGCTACACGCTGGATGGACTGGATAACGATCTTCCGGGCTTCCTTAGAGGCATTTATCTTGGCTTCCTCCACGATCTCCTTGATATGGGACATGGCATCGGTGCGGGCTTCTTCCTTCAATGATTCCACCAGGTCGTTCTTGGCCTCTTCGGCGGAATAGCCGGAGATCTTTTCCAGCTTTTCGAGGTGCTGAGCCTGCAGCTTCTTCAGCTCCTGCGCTTTCAGCTCATTGGCTTCCAGCTGCTTGTCAAGGTTGGCCCTTAGCTGCGCGTTTTCGTTGATCTGCTTGGTCAGGGCGTTATTCTTTTCGTTGAGGGACTGTTCTTTCTGTCTTAACTTGTTTTCAGCCTCCTGTAATTTTTTTGTTTTCTGGATCTCTTCTTTTTCGTACTGGGTCTTTAGCTGTAAAAAGTGCTCTTTGGCCTCCAGGATTTTCTTTTCTTTTAATGTTTCGCTGTGGGTTTTGGCATCATCTATGATCTTTTGGGCCTGCTGGTTAGCGTCATCTATGAGCTGTTTCGTATTTTTAGAGAAAATTGATTTGCCTAAGAAAATTCCTACGACTACTGCCACGACTACGACTACGGCGATAATTATTTCTGTTGACTCCATATATTTTAATACTGTCTCTTTTTTTGTGTGAATGAAT
Organism: Edaphocola sp.; assembly: GCA_037190225.1. Taxonomy (GTDB): domain Bacteria; phylum Bacteroidota; class Bacteroidia; order Chitinophagales; family Chitinophagaceae; genus MKSF01. Next base: position 21,794 of record JBBCJL010000014.1, read on the forward strand.
GATTGATCTGGTTAAAATGTGAGTAAATATAAATACATCAGGCGAAATTAATAATTTAAATTTAATTTATTGATAAATGCGGCCTATATAAATAATGATTTACAAGAATTATCAGATTGTCAGCCTGTCGTAATAATATTGCAAAATAACCCCTAATTTTCCCGGTGTTTTTTGTTTCAATAAAATAATAATTATATTTGCTAATGATGCATTAGTTTAAATTCAGAAGTGACCGAACTCTGGATTAAGCGGCTATTGTTCACTAAAAAACACTATATGGACGGGGACCCCCTTTTATTTAACCACCTGATTCTTCTCACGGCGGATGCCGAAATCTCCTGGTGGAAGCTATTTTTAACCATCTTCCTGGTTTTTCTCAATGGATTTTTTGTTGCTGCCGAATTTGCCATTGTAAAAGTTCGTTCCTCTCAAATTGAAGTGCACCCCAATCTCAGCAAAAGCGTTGCGGGTGTGTCGAAAATGATAGTTGATAACCTGGATTCATACCTGGCTGCCACCCAGCTGGGGATCACGCTGGCCAGTCTGGGACTGGGATGGGTCGGGGAAAGTGTCATGGAATCCATCCTTATGGCTACCCTCGGCAGCTTTATCACACCGGAAACGGCCAGGGCGCTGTCCATTCCCGTAGGCTTTACCATTATAACGGTCCTGCATATTGTTTTCGGTGAGCTGGCTCCCAAATCTATCGCGATACAATATCCTACCTCTACCACGTTCAGGATAGCATGGCCCTTAAGGATATTCTATATAGTTTTCAGGCCGGTTATCTGGCTGATGAACGGCCTGGCCGCGCAACTGCTCCGGATATTTGGTATCAAGCCGGTGCACGGCAGCGATATCCACTCCGAGGAGGAGCTGAAAATGATCATTGTGGAAAGCCAGCTGGGCGGTGCGATTGAGCAGACGGAGAGGGACCTTATCCAGAATGTGTTTGACTTTGATGACAGGAGGGTGAGCAATATCCAGACGCTTAAAAAGAATGTTTCCGCCATTGATATCAGCAGCACGGCGAAGGAAGCGCTGGAATTTGCCATACTGGAAGGCTATTCCAGGTATCCCGTGTACGAGGAGACCATTGACAATGTAAAGGGAGTGCTGTACACCAAGGATATCATCAAGCATATGCTGAATACGACCCCGGACTCCCGGACGATAGCCCATATGCTGCGCCCCGTGAACTTTATCTCGGAAACGGCCAAGATCAAGAATGTGCTGAAGGAATTCCAGCAGAAACGTATCCAGATGGCTGTCGTTACCAATGAGGTAGGGGAGATCACCGGTATCGTTACTATGGAGGATATCCTGGAGGAGCTGGTAGGAGAGATACAGGATGAGTATGATAATGAAAAGCCGATAGTGGAGCAGACCTCTGAGACCACCTTCCTGGTGAACGCTCACCAGACCCTGTCAGACATCAATAAATATATCCCGGTAAAGCTGGAAGAAGGAGAGCACTATGAGACCCTGTCCGGCCTGATCACGGAATTCAATAATGATGAGCCGGTAAAGGAAGGCGACCAGATCAGGATCAACGGGTACGATGTCACGATTGTGAAGATGTACAGGAACTCCGCTGAAACAGTGCAGCTCACCCTGCGGGAGGATAATGAAGATGAGGGCCTGTAAATATTATATAAGTAAGAAACAAAACAGTAATGTCCATAATTAAAACCAACGAAGAAGTAGCGATACAAAGACACAGCGCATTGATGGTGAGCGCCACATTGACAGAAATAGCTAAAATTTTAAAGCCGGGCATCACTACCCTGGAAATAGATACATATGCCGAGCAGTTTATCCGCGATAATGGCGGTGTGCCGTCCTTTAAAGGATATGGCGGCCCCAGGAATCCCTTCCCGTTCTCCCTGTGTATTTCGGTGAATGATGCCGTTGTGCATGGCTTGCCGGGAAAATATGAATTAAAGGACGGGGATATCGTAACGATCGACTGCGGCGTCTATAAGAACAAATTTCATGGCGACCATGCTTACACGTTTATCATGGGAGAAGTGGAGCAGAAGGTCCTGGACCTGGTAAGGATCACCAAAGAGTCCTTATATAAAGGTATTGAGCAGGCGATAGTAGGCAAGAAGACAGGCGATATAGGATGGGCGATAGAGCAGCATACCTATGGAAAGCACGGCTATGGCGTGGTAAGGGAGCTGGTGGGCCACGGTGTGGGCCGCGAAATGCACGAGGACCCGCAGGTGCCTAATTACGGACGTAAGGGATATGGCAAAAAGCTCCTGGAGAATATGGTGCTGGCCATTGAGCCGATGATCAACCTGGGTACCAGGCACGTATATACGGCTGACGATGGCTGGACCATCCTGACGGAGGACGGCAGCCCTTCCGTTCATTTTGAGCATGATGTTTGCGTAAAGAGAGGCAAGGCGGAGATACTGTCCGATTATACGGAAATTGAAAAGGCGGAAACCGCCAATCCGAACCTCAACACTTCCTATTATACCTTATAACGAAGGCTGCCCCGAAGGTAAACCATCCTCTCATATTGAGCCCGGTAGGAATATGGTCAGGGTTGTTTATCCGTATCTGTCACATTTTGACAGGCTCCAGGTGGTATCCAAAAGATCTTTCAAATAGCTTTTTCAGGCAGGAACGGGAGCGGGGCTTAAGCAGTCTTACTGGTGACAGCCGTCCTGTACCTTTACTGCCGGAAAAACGGGAAAGCGGAACCCAAGATTATTTTTATTAAGTAATTCCGTTTTTGTAAATTTGCAATACATAAAGAATAATTCATCCTAAAAAGTAATAAACAATGGAACAGAATCCAAATCAGGAGCAACAAATCAACATAGAGCTGACAGAAGAAATAGCTGAAGGTACTTATTCTAACCTGGCCATCATCAATCACTCTTTTGCAGAGTTCGTAATAGATTTTGTAAACTTAATGCCGGGCGCGCCTAAAGCAAAGGTCAAATCAAGAGTGATCATGACGCCGCAGCATGCCAAGAGAATGATGCGTGCCTTAATTGATAATGTAAAGAGATTTGAAGCACAGAACGGTGTGATCAAAGAGCAGGATGTTCCTGTACCTTTCGTAGGCGGTACGCAGGGTGAGGCATAATGACGACCGTGCTTTTACCATAAGTTTTTTAAGAGTATAGTAGACACATTACTATACTCTTTTCTTAATTTTTACCTTTCCTTTTATATACTGTTATGGATAAAATTTTAATACTGGATTTCGGTTCTCAGTATAACCAGCTGATAGCACGCCGTATCCGTGAGATGGGTGTTTATACCGAGATCGTTCCTTTTAACACATCCGTAGAGGATATCAGGCGTGAGCATCCCAAAGGCCTTATTCTTTCCGGTGGCCCTTCTTCTGTCTTCGGCGCGGAGGCGGCTTTGGTAAGCCCGGAGCTGTTCGATCTGGGGATACCGGTGCTGGGCATCTGCTATGGTATGCAGCTGATCTCTCATTTGCTGGGCGGAGAAGTTAAAAAGGGAGAAAAGGGAGAATACGGCAAATCTGAGTTCAGGGTGCTGGCTTCCGGCGGATTGCTGGAAAATGTACCGGAAAATTCCGTGGTATGGATGAGCCACTTTGATGAAGTGGCAAAGGCCCCTCCGGGCTTTACCGTTACGGGTAGGTCCAATATAGAGATAGCGGCGCTGGCCGATACGGACAGGCATATTTACGCCGTGCAGTTCCACCCGGAAGTATCCCATTCGGAATACGGCACACAGATACTGACCAATTTCGTGTTTGATATCTGCCGGGCTGAGAAGCAATGGGTGCTGAAGGATTTTATAGAAACCGAAGTAGCACGGATCAAAAAAGTGGTGGGAGATAAGAAAGTCATTTTAGGGCTCTCCGGTGGTGTGGATTCTTCCGTGGCCGCTGTACTGATCCACAGGGCTATCGGCGACCAGCTGACCTGTATTTTCGTAGATACCGGCCTGCTCCGTAAGGACGAAGGCAAAAAGGTAATGGAGAATTATGGCAGGTATTTTAAAATGCAGATCAAGATGGTGGATGCTTCGGAAAGATTCCTGGGGAACCTGAGAGGCATCAGTGACCCGGAAGCCAAACGGAAGTCCATAGGCAGGGATTTCGTGGAGGTTTTCAATGAAGAATCCAAAAAATTCGGCGATGCCGCTTTCCTGGCGCAGGGTACCATCTACCCCGATGTGATAGAATCGCAATCCGTTAAAGGACCGTCTGCAACCATTAAATCGCATCATAACGTAGGCGGATTGCCGGAAGATATGCATTTGCAGTTGCTGGAGCCGCTGCGTGAATTGTTCAAGGATGAGGTCAGGAAAGTAGGAGTGGAGCTGGGCATCCCGAGAGAGCTGGTGTACCGCCATCCTTTCCCTGGCCCTGGCCTGGGTATCCGTGTGCTGGGCGAAGTGGACGAGGAAAAGGTACGCATCCTCCAGGAAGCGGATGATATCTTTATCGGGGAGCTGTACAGGCATAACCTGTATGATGAGGTCAGCCAGGCCTTCGTGGTATTGCTGCCGGTAAAATCGGTAGGGGTGATGGGCGATGAAAGGACCTATGAGTACACCGCTGCCGTGCGCTCTGCCAATACCATCGACTTTATGACCGCTACCTGGTCCAGGCTGCCTTACGAATTCCTGGAGCTGGTTTCCAACAGGATCATCAATGAAGTAAAGGGCATTAACAGGGTGGTGTATGATATCAGCTCGAAGCCGCCTGCTACCATAGAGTGGGAGTAAGCCAAGCCTGCCTTTCTATGATAAAAGCAACCGTCCGGTTCCCCAGGGAACCGGACGGTTGCTTTTACAGGATATATCGTTATGCAAAGGGCTAGATCACCTGCTGGACATTGCCATCGGAATCTATACGCTCTACTTTGCTGATGCCCCTGATATTATTGAGCTTTTCGCAGAGTACGTCAAACTCTTCCTTATCGTGCACGAACACCATAATGGTGCCTTCGAAGACGCCATCGGTGGAATCAATGCTGATAGATCGCATATTGAGCTTCATATCCCCTGTTATGATATTGGTAATGCCCTGTATGATACCCACATCGTCCAGGCCGGTCAGCTTTACGCCCGTAAGGAAGGATATCTCCTTATTCTTGGCCCATTTGGTCTTGACCACCCGGTGGGCGTAATTGGCCATCAGGTGGGCCGCATTGGGGCAATTGGTGCGGTGAATGATCATCCCCTTGCCCGTGGTTATGAACCCGAATACATCGTCTCCCGGGATGGGCTGGCAGCACATGGCCAGCTCGTACAGGATCTTATCCGAGCTTTCCCCGAAAATGATCAGCTCTTCCTTGGTGGGCCTGATCTCGGCTTCAGCAGCGTGATGCAGTGGTGGTACGGGATGCTCTTTCTCCCTTAGCTTGTCCTTATGGATCAGCTTGTCGCCTTTTACGGTAAAATCCTTCAGGTCTTTCAGGTCAATGTTGCCTACAGCGACGGCGTAGTAAAAATCGGTCGGATTGCTGTACTTATAATGGTTAATGATCTCATGTATAAAATGCTGGTTGCCGGGAGATATCTCCGTATGCCGGAGCTTTTTCAGGAATATCTCTTTCCCGGTCTCCGCTTTCTCACGCTTCTCTTCCTTCAGGTAATACTTGATCCTTGATTTGGCCTTGGCGGTCACCACGAAATGCAGCCAGTCCTCGGATGGCTTTTGCTTGGAGGATGTGATGACCTCCACCTGGTCGCCGTTTTTCAGCACCTGGCTGATGGGGGCCAGCTTGTAGTTGATCTTGGTGCCTATGCACCTTGCGCCCAGCTCCGAGTGGATGTCGAACGCCAGATCCAGCGCGGTAGCGCCCTGCGGCAGCACCCGCATCTGGCCTTTCGGCGTATATACATAGATCTCTTCGGTGAACAGGTCCAGCTTGAAATCCTTTACAAAATCCACGGTATCGGTGTCCGGGTTGTTCAGCACCTCCGCGATATGCTTCAGCCAGAGGTCCAGCTTGCTGTCCTGTGTATTGCCGTCTTTGTACTTCCAGTGCGCGGCGAGGCCCTTTTCCGCTATCTCATTCATCCTTTCGCTCCTGATCTGTACCTCTACCCACCGTCCGCCGGGACCCATCACGGTCGTATGCAGGGATTCGTAGCCGTTGCTTTTGGGGAAGCTGATCCAGTCCCTGCTCCTGTCGGGATTGGGCGCATAGTGGTTGGTAATGAATGAATATACCTTCCAGCATTCTGCTTTTTCCTTTTCCTTGGGGGCATCCACAATGATACGGATGGCGAAAAGGTCGTACACCTCATTGAACTCCACTTTCTTTTTCTTCATCTTATTGTAGATGGAATGAATGGACTTGGGGCGACCGAAGATCCTGAACACCAGGCCGTTCTCTTCCAGCTCCTCCCTGATCGGCCGGATGAACTCATTGATATAGCGGGTCCTTTCCTTCTTGCTTTCCTGCAGCTTCTGCGCAATATCCACATAGATCTCCGGCTCGGTATATTTCAAAGCGAGATCCTCGAATTCGGTCTTGATCTCGTACAGACCCAGGCGGTGTGCCAGCGGCGCATAGATGTACGAGGTCTCAGAAGCGATCTTAAGCTGCTTCTGGCGCGCCATGCTGCTTAAGGTCCGCATATTATGCAGCCGGTCCGCCATCTTGATCAGGATCACGCGGGGATCATCGGCAAGCGTCAGCAATATCTTCCTGAAATTTTCAGCCTGCATGGATTCCGTGGCTGAGGTGTCCACAATATTGGAGATCTTGGTCAGCCCGTCGATGATCTTGGAATAAATGGTCCCGAATTCCGCTTCTATATCCTGGAGGGTTATTTCGGTGTCTTCCACTACATCATGCAGCAGGGCACAGCAGGCAGAGGTCACGCCCAGGCCCACCTCTTCCACCACGATCCTGGCTACGGCGATGGGATGGAAGATATAAGGCTCTCCCGATTTCCGTCTCATATCCCTGTGGGCTTCTGAGGCAATCTCAAACGCCCTTCTTACGGTCTTCTTGTCACCCTTCTTCAGGCGGCTTTTCAGCGCGCGCAGCAGACCTCTGTACTCGCGTAATATCAGCTTCTTCTCCTGCTCCGGATCAATATCCGGTCTCCATTCTGCTTTACTCATACCTAATGTTTTTCTTATATTCTATATTTTAAAAAGGGTAACCCAACCGGTCGGTTTTCTCAGAGGAAATTAAATAAAAAAACGGAAATCGTAAGATTTCCGCATTTAAATTTTCACAAGCGCTTATTTACTGATAAGGAACTTGTTGGATTGAAGTATTTTGCCGTATTCATCCCGTGCGATCACAAGGTACACTCCCTGCGGGATATCGTCCAGGTCATTGAAGGATAATTCCGTGGTATTGCGGTCCAGCAATTGCTGTTCTCTCAGCTTTTTGCCCACCACGTTGACGATCTCTACCTTATATACCTGCTGCTTCAGGTTGCTGGATAGCTTTACGTTCAGCTTGTTGACCACCGGGTTGGGGTAGGTATAGAGATTGATGCTTTCATTTGAAATAATGCCTTTATTATCCTGCTGTTGTGCCTGGGATAAATAAGAAAACCCCAATAAACAAGCCGTTATAATGATATGTATAAAGTGTTTCATGCTGTTATGAAGTTTAATGTATTTAAAGTTGCTTTTGTATTTTTGACAAAAATAAGGCAAAAAAGTTTATTATATCATAAAAATTAATGATTCAAATATAGAAATTTTTTTGGTAGTATAAAAATTGTAAAATAAATTTTTATTTCTTGTTAAAAAGTTCGGATACAAATTTATATATTTGAGCAAATTTTAGACAAAATAAACGAAAATGAAAAAACTGTTAACTTGTAGTGTGGGTGCATTGGCTCTCCTGGTTTCAACTGCCGCATCAGCGCAATATCATGATCGGTTTGACCGGGCGGGTCTTTTTGGAAGCCTGGGTGTGAATAACATTAATAATTCGGTAGAGTCTAAAACGGGGATCTCCAAATCCCTGAAAGGAAATATGAGCGTTATGCCTGTAATAGGAGGCTTCTATGAATTGGCATTAGATAAGAATTTCAGCATGACGGTAAGCGGGGGCCTGGCCTTTAACAGCTTTTCCTACAGCTATACCCAGAAATATAATAACATAGGGTTCATTCCAAGGGATACCCTGGGCAATGCCGATATGTATCCTACAGGTGGCGGGGAGAAAATAACGCGCTCGTTCAACTCGGTGATGTTCCTTCCCCAGTTTGATATCAACCTGATGACCAATCCCATCCGGCAGACGGCGATCCTGGAATTCCGCCTGGGTCTGGGAGCCGGCATCTACCTGAACAAGCAGAAAAATGTATATGGAGATATTTTTGAAATAGAGGAACAGGGCAACAAGCTGTCCTACTACTATACTGAGCATATGGAGATGGGCAAAGGCAATACCTGGTCCAGCACCTACGCGTCCCTCTATGCCGGCCTGAGATGGCGGAATACGACCAGCGACTTCCTGAACAGGTCTACCCTGGGGATACAGTTCTTCCTGCCTTTTAATAATTACAGGGTGGGCAAGACCGAGATACAGTACCATGCGGTGGGCTGGGACCAGGTCTTCCAGACAGAATCAGCCAGGTTCAACCTCAATACTATCAGCCTGAAATATACTTTCAGCTTTACGCCTACCAGCCGGTAAGAAAGATATTTAAAGCATTATTATAAGTGGACCAGTCGACACCTGTTGATTGGTCCTTTTGTTTTTTATGGATACATTTGTGTATGGCATTCGATTATAAGATTTCCGGGACGTCCCGGAAAGATGAAAAGTATAAAAACGTTCTGGGGCAGCTGGAAGCGATCCTTGCTCATGAATCCAACCTCATTGCCAATATGGCGAATATATGCGCTGTGCTGAAAGCGGAATTCGGCTGGTTCTGGATAGGATTTTACCTGACAGATACGCCGGAAGAGCTGGTGCTGGGACCGTTCCAGGGTCCGCTGGCCTGTACGCGGATAGCGAAAGGGAAAGGTGTCTGCGGTACGGCCTGGCAGCAGGCGGCTACCATCGTGGTGCCGGATGTGGATCAATTCCCCGGGCATATCGCCTGCAGCTCGCTCTCCAGGTCGGAAATAGTGGTGCCGCTCCTGGTGAACGGCGAGGTGGCGGCGGTGCTGGACGCGGACAGCGAGGCTTATAATACCTTTGATGATACGGATGCGCATTTCCTGGAAATGCTGCTGGAAATGCTCGCGGACGCTATCAAGTAAATCCGTTGAAAGGAGGGGGATATCGCATTTAAAGATTAACTTTGCGGGAATTATAAATTTTACAATATATCTATGAGTCAGTTTTTGCCGGAAGAGAGCAGGAAAAAGGCCTCATTGCGCTTACAGGGAATGCTGGGCGTTTTTATGGGCCTCTTATATATAGCTATAGCAGTCATATCAGCATACAGGATCAATAAGGGCATGTTACCGGATGGTGTCTTTGAAATCGGGATTACTATGTCCTGGATACTGATAACGGTCTTTATATTATATGGTGTGTTCCGGGTCTACCGTGGCGTGAAAGCGCTGAAATCCATGTAAGGCTATGGCAGTTTTTTTTTACGAGGAAGGGGTAAGGGCGCGGCTTAAGGACAGGCTGCGGCTCAAAAGGTTCCTGAAGGATACGGTAGCCCGCTATCTCCCGGATGTCAGCAAAATGGATATCACTTATATATTCTGTGATGATGCCTGGCTGCTGCAGATCAACCAGGATTTCCTGCAGCATGATACCTATACCGATATTATAACGTTTGATCTCTCGGAAAGTGCGCAGCACCTACAGGCCGAGATCTATATAAGCGTCACCCGCATTACGGAGAACGCGCAGCAATTTAATACTTCCTATGAGCGCGAGCTGCACCGTGTCATCTTTCATGGCCTGCTGCATTTATGCGGGTTCAAGGACAAGACAAAAAAGGACGCGGCCTTAATGAGCAGCAAGGAAGAGGAATGTCTGACCCAATATTTTGATAACGAAGCATGAAACCAGAGGTTGTATTTGAAAATGAACAGCTCATCGCGTTTAATAAGCCGTCCGGCCTGCTGAGCATCCCGGACAGGTTCGATACCCAAAAGGCCAATCTCCTGAAGCTCGCGGAAAGCCGGTATGGCAAACTATTCGTCGTGCACCGTATTGACAGGGATACCAGCGGGCTGATCGTCTTTGCCAGGGATGAGGAGACGCACCGGTATATGAGCAGCCTTTTCCTGAGCAGGAATATTGACAAATATTACCTGGCGCTGGTGCAGGGCAACCCTGCCCAGCCAAGCGGCAGCATCAGGAAAGGCATTATGCCGCATCCCACGCTGAAAGGTAAGATGGTAGTGAATGCCAAAGGAAAAGAGGCCAGGACGGATTACGAGGTCCTGCAGAACTTTGCGGGCTATTCGCTGGTGAAGCTGCAGATCTTTACCGGGAGAACACACCAGATCAGGGTACATATGCATGACCTGGGCTACCCGGTGGTATGTGACCCGCTGTATGGCAAGGGCAGTCCTGTCTATCTTTCGGAGATCAAGAAAAAATTCAAGCTGTCCGTTAACGAGCTGGAAGAGCAGCCTATCTTGCAACGCCTGGCCCTGCATGCCTTTGAAGTGCATTTTAAGGATGCCGGCGGACAGGATATCCGCATACATGCGCCGCTTTCCAAGGATATGCAGGCTACCGTCAGGCAGCTGGAAAAATGGTCAAAATAAAATCTTCATATTATGAACTATATCTTATTTGACGATACTTTAAGAAAGCAGCTCTATCCTTTTACCCAGACAAGGGCCGTGGCTCACATCCTCTGCGGTATCTGGACCATGAAGGAGCGCTGGGATTTTTTCCTGGGCGCTGATACCGGTATCCTTACGACACCGGAGCTGCAGCCCCTGTATGCTTCCGGTACAGCCAATGAAGATACCCTGTACATCAATGCGGCCTGTTTTGCCAACATGCCCCTGGTAGAAGCCATCCACCAGCTGGAAAGGGGACAGGTGCTGGCTGACCGGGAGCAGCGTACCATCGCTTATCGTTCCGCTGTACCTTTGAATGACCTGGAAGCGCTGTATGCGGCCTGTAGCCTGTCGTCACAGAGGAGCACTCATAAGGATGCTGCCAGGTTGGTAAAGCCATGGGATATATTTGCCTGCAACGATTTTGCCATAAGGTCTGATTTTGATGCCATACAGGTACAGCAATACAGCCAGAAGCTGCCCGACCAGGTGACGGTGATCGGTGAAAGGGAAGATGTTTTTGTGGCGCCGGGAGCAGTGATAGGGCCCTGCATCATCAATGCCCGCACAGGCCCGGTCTACATCGGCGCCGATAGTGAGATCATGGAAGGCTGTATGATACGCGGCCCCTTTGCGCTGAAAGCTCATGGCGTTCTGAAGATGGGCGCTAAGGTGTACGGTGCCACTACTATAGGTGAAGGCAGCAAGGTGGGCGGTGAAGTGAATAATATCGTGGTATTCAATAACAGCAATAAAGGGCATGACGGCTTTTTAGGCAATGCCGTGCTTGGCGAATGGTGCAACCTGGGCGCTGATACGAATTGCAGCAATCTTAAGAATGACTATAATACGGTAAAGGTCTGGAACATAGAGGCCGGTGCGCCGGAAAGTTCCGGTCTGCAGTTCTGCGGCCTGCTGATGGGGGATCACAGCAAATGCGGCATCAATACCATGTTCAATACCGGCACGGTAGTCGGCGTGAGCTGTAATGTATTCGGCTCCGGATTTCCGGATAAATATATACCGGCGTTTACCTGGGGTGGTACGGGAGAAGGTGCGGTCTACCGGTTTGAAAAAGCCATAGAAGCTGCCAACCGTATGATGAGCAGGAGAAACAGGGCATTATCGGAGGCGGAAGTAGCCGTTCTGAAAAATATATACGATCATATTGTTTAAAATAATTAATGCTATTCAAATAAAAATGACAAGGAAAAAAATAGTGGCCGGAAACTGGAAAATGAATTTAAGCCCGGTGGCGTGTAATGAATTGGTGACAGCGCTGGCAGCAAAGCAGATCAGCCTGCCGGAGCATACGGAAGTGGTGATCGCTCCGCCGTATGTATATATTGACAGGGTGGCCGGATTGCTGAAGGATACCAAAGGCTTTTTTGTGTCAGGGCAGGATTGTCACCAGAAGACTTCCGGTGCCTATACCGGCGATGTAAGCGCGTCTATGCTGAAAGCGCTGGGCTGTAAATACGTTATACTGGGGCACAGTGAGCGCAGGGGATACCACCACGAGGATAACGCGCTGCTGGCTGAAAAAGTGAATACCGCGCTTGCTGAAGGCCTTGATGTGATCTTCTGTTGCGGCGAGCCCCTGGAGATAAGGGAGGCCGGTACCCAGAATGACTTTGTAAATACCCAGATCGCGGAAAGCCTGTTCCACCTGGACGGGTCGGCTATGACCAGGATCGTGATCGCTTATGAGCCTATCTGGGCCATAGGGACGGGTAAGACCGCCACATCGGCGCAGGCGCAGGATATGCACGCCAATATCAGGAGCGTGGTAGCCGGCAAATACGGGCAGGAAGCGGCTGATAATATGACCATCTTATACGGCGGCAGCTGTAATGCCCAGAATGCGCAGGAATTATTTGCCCAGCCGGATATTGACGGCGGCCTTATAGGCGGCGCTGCACTGAAAGCGGATGATTTCGCCGCGATCATTGCTGCAAGATAATACCTGAGACCGACTTTATTTTGTTCCTGTCCTGCCTTACCGGCAGGACAGGATTTTTTTAATAAGACAGGGTAAGGCGGCGGCTATCCCTGATATGCTGGCTGCTGAAGAAGCACACCGATAACGGAGCATCAAAAAAATAAAGGAGGCTGTCCAAAGCGGGCAGCCTCCTTTCTGAACATAGGATAAGTAATATTTTAGGACAGGATATCCCTGGAAATAACGAGTTTCTGGATCTCCGTAGTACCCTCTCCTATGGTACATAATTTGGAATCCCGGTAATACTTCTCGACAGGGAAATCCTTGGTATAGCCGTAGCCGCCGAACACCTGCACGGCATCTGTCGCGATCTCCACGCAGATCTCCGAAGCATAATATTTGGCCATAGCGGACTCCTTGGTCATTTTCTCGCCGCGGTTTTTCAGGTCGGCCGCCTGGTAGATAAGCGCTTCCGCGGCTTCTATCTTCACTTTCATATCAGCCAGCTTGAATGCGATAGCCTGGAAATTGCTGATAGGCTGATCGAACTGGTGGCGCTCCTTGGAATATTGTACAGCAGCTTCATAAGCTCCTTTTGCGATACCCAGGGATAAGGCCGCTATAGAGATACGGCCGCCGTCCAGCACTTTCATGGCTTGCTTAAAGCCTTCACCGACCTCACCCATACGCTGGGCGTCAGAAATGCGGCAGTTGTCAAATACCAGCTCTGCGGTCTCGGATGCACGCATGCCCAATTTATTTTCCTTTTTACCGGCGCTGAACCCCGGTGTGCCTTTTTCTATGATGAAAGCCGTTACGTTATTCTTAGTCCTGGGCTCGCCGGTACGAGCCAGTAAAACCGCCACATCCCCGGAAATGCCGTGCGTGATCCAGTTCTTGGTGCCGTTGATGATCCAGTCATCGCCGTCCCTGACAGCGGTACACATCATATTGCCGGCATCGGAACCGGTATTGGCCTCTGTAAGGCCCCATGCGCCGATCCATTCAGCGGTGGCTAATTTGGGTAAATATTTTTTCTTCTGCTCTTCGTTCCCGAAATACAGTATATGTCCGGTACACAGGGAGTTGTGCGCCGCTGTGGATAAGCCGATAGAACCGCATACTTTGGCAATTTCACTCACCACCGTTACATACTCGAAATAGCTCAGCCCGGAGCCGCCGTATTCCTGGGGCACCAATACGCCCATGAGACCCAATTGTCCCATCTCTTTAAACAACTCGACAGGGAAGATCTGATTTTCATCCCATTCCATCATCCGGGGCTTTATTTTTTTGGCGGCAAAATCTTTGATCATAGCCGTTATCTCCTGCTGAGTATCCGTGTAATTGAAATCCATATATTGTGTGTGATTATTAAAATAAGTTTATTCTGCGGTCAAATATTGTGCAATTTTACGATAATTTTCTTCATTTATCAAAGGGACCATTCTTAAATCTTCCATTTTGGAGTACCGGCCGAGGTCTGTCCTGAGGCGGATAATGGCCGCCGCCATCCGCCGCCCGATATAAGGATGCGCCGCAAGCGTTTCTTCTGTGGCCGTATTGACATTGATCTTGCGCACAGTGCTGTCGGAGATGAACATGTGGGGCAGCAGAGCCTGGTAGGTGCTGTCCGGCAGGCCATACACCTCCCGGAGCTGCTCTTTATAAAGGAATCCGCCCAGCTTTTCCCTGTAAGCCACGATCCTCCCGGCGAAAGCGGTGCCTATGCCTTTCTGCAGCATCCATACGGCAGCGTCCGCGGCATTGATGTCAATAGGGTGATTGGTTTTCGGCGTGTAGCCGGGAGGTCCCGGTGATGCAGCCCCTTGCCCGGGTGAGGCGATCCGGATATAAGGCAGCAGTCGCTGGTAATCTTGTTCAGAAAGCGTATAGATCTTTTTGAAATCCTGGGGCTGGTAGAACCTGCCGCCCTTGTCCCTGTACCTGACAATGGTATGCGCCACCCTGGGCGTAAGGCCCAGGCTGATCAGCTCTTCCGCTGTAGCCGTATTGGGATCAAAATGAAAGTAAGACACTTCCTGCTTCCTTTCAGCATCGCCCGGAGGTTTCCGTACCGGCAGGTTTTCTGACAGCAGCAGGCTGTCATGATTGTAAATATCCAGCTGCTCAAACAGGACTTCCGCGTGGGTATGATGCTGGCGATGCCTTAACCATCCTAACAGGATACAGGCAAGCAGTCCTGAAATGCTCATGATGATGTAGAATGCTCTGTTACCCAGTTTCATTTTTTTTATTTATATTTTTTATAAACAAATATAAAATAATTTATTTTTAATTTGATTACCCGGTCCGGTGCAGTGCAGTGTCGCATTATGGCTTAAATTTGCTATACAACCTTTTAATTATGACAACATCCGTATCGTCCGTTAACCCTGCTAACGGCAAAGCAATAGCAACCTATAACGTATTGGAAGCATCCGGTTTTGATGCAGTGCTCCGGAACAGCAGCGAGGGGCTTGAACGCTGGAAAAGTTTAACCGTTGGGGAGCGGGCAGCCTTTATGCTCAGGATCGCGGATGTAATAGAAGCGGACTTGCATCGCTATGCTGCCATTGCCACAGCCGAAATGGGAAAGCCGATCAGCCAGGGTGTGGCAGAGCTGGAAAAAAGTGCCGTCTCTCTCCGTTATTATGGGGCTCATGCCGAGGCCTTCCTGCAGCCGGAGGTGATATCTACAGCCAACAGGAAGAGCTATGTCGTCTACAGGCCTTTAGGGACCGTGCTGGCAGTGATGCCCTGGAATTTCCCCTATTGGCAGGTATTCCGGGTGATGGCGCCTGTGCTGCTGTCCGGCAATGTAATGCTGCTTAAGCACGCGTCGAATGTGTCCGGCTGTGCATTGGCTATCGGATCAATACTGAAAGACGCCGGTTTACCGGAAGGTGTTTTCCAGGCATTGATCATACAGGCAGAAGATACGGAATATTTTATATCGCATCCCGCAGTTCAGGCTGTTACATTTACCGGTAGCACAGCAACGGGAAAAAAGATAGCGGCAACTGCAGGCCGATACATCAAGAAGC
The DNA here is from genome assembly GCA_037190225.1 of Edaphocola sp. Lineage (GTDB taxonomy): Bacteria > Bacteroidota > Bacteroidia > Chitinophagales > Chitinophagaceae > MKSF01. The sequence continues at coordinate 37,482 of JBBCJL010000014.1, forward strand.
AGGTCTTGGAGCTGGGAGGCAGCGATGCCTATATCGTATGTGAAGATGCGGACCTCCGGCTGTCGGCCAGAGCGCTGGCCCAGTCAAGGATGAACAATGCCGGGCAGAGCTGTATTGCCGCCAAACGTTTTATTGTACATAAGGCTGTGGAAGAGGAATTTATAGCCCTGCTATCAGAGGAAATGCAGCAATATGAAATGGGTGATCCGTCAGCGCCTTCCTGTAAACTGGGACCAATGGCAAGGGAGGACCTGAGGAATGAGCTGCACCGGCAGGTACGGGAAAGTGTGGCCCTGGGAGCCCGTATGGTTATGGGCGGCTATATCCCCGACAGGGAAGGCGCTTATTACCCGCCTACGATCCTGGCCGGTGTGGCTAAAGGCATGCCGGCTTACAGTGAAGAATTCTTCGGACCGGTAGCGATTGTCATTACGGTGGCATCGGAGGAGGAAGCTGTCCGGGTAGCGAATGATACCGTCTTCGGACTGGGCGGCGGGATATTTTCCCGGGATGAGGAGCGGGCTCTCCGGATAGCGGAGCTGCTGGTGGACGCCGGAACGGTCAATGTCAATTCCTGCGTGGTTTCAGAGCCGGCTTTACCGTTCGGTGGCATTAAGGAAAGCGGTTACGGGCGGGAGTTGTCACGTAACGGCTTAATGGAGTTTGTGAATATAAAAACTATTGTCGCGAAGTAATGCCGCGACAGAAGATATTAGAAAAGCGAGGCGGTCACCAATGTGACCGCCTCGTATAGTATTATTGCAATTTAAAATTGATGGGTATGGTATAAAGGGTATTGACCGGTTCGTTTTTAAACATAGCCGGTTCCCATTGCGGCATTTTTTTGATGATGTTGATAGCGGCCTCATCCAGGAGCGGATGCACCGGCTTCCGTACTTTCACATCGGTCACCTTGCCTTCCTTGCTGATCGTGAAGGAGACATTGACCCTTCCTTCTATACCCTGCGCTATAGCTTCAGGAGGATATACGATATTTTTAGCTATAAAAGGATTGATATTCTGGTTCCCGCCGGGGAAGGTAGCCTGCTTATCAACCTGCATTTGTAACTCTACTTTTGTCTGCTGAGTAGCGGGTGGGATGGCGGCGAGATCAGGCTGCAGGGTATCCGGGGCCTGGGCAAAACCGGCAATCCGGCTGAGCAGGAGCAGTATAATGACTGCTGATAATCGGGTGATTGTATGGTGTACCATAAGTCAATAAGAATGTTCTATGTTTCAAATATATTGAATTATTATTACTAAACAGGAGGTCCGTATCGCTTTTGGTAGCTACTTAACTCAGCAGATATTCCACATCTTCCCTGGTCAGCTTTTTGAGGAAGGCATTGTCTTCGGAAATAAGGTCTTTTACCAGTCCGAGCTTCCTGTCCTGTAGCTGCAGTATCTTTTCCTCTATGGTGTCTTTACAGATCATACGGTAGGCAAAGATATTCTTGGTCTGGCCGATACGGTGGGTACGGTCTATGGCCTGCTGCTCCACCGCGGGGTTCCACCACGGGTCTACCAGGTACACGTAATCCGCTGCCGTAAGGTTCAGACCCACGCCTCCTGCTTTCAGGGAGATCAGGAATACCCTGCAGCTTTCCTGGTTCTGGAATTCCTGGATGGCTTTTTCCCTGTCCCCGGAGCTGGTGCTGCCATCGAAGTACACATAAGGAATACTCTGCTTGTCCAGCTCTTCCTTGATAAGGTGGAGCATCCCCAGGAACTGGGAAAAGACCAGCGCTTTATGACCTTTCATATTTTCAGACATTTCCCTGGCCAGCTCTTCTATCTTGATAGAGTGGTTCTCATACTCCTCGCCGGTAAGGATAGCCGGGGAATCGCATATCTGGCGCAGCTTCGTCAGCCCGGTAAGGATGCTCATATGGCTGCGTTCTATACCTTTCTCGTCAATCTCACCCAGTATCTGGGAGCGGAAGGAATTCCTGTAGGCCTCGTATATCTTTCTTTGCCTGGTGCCCATCTCACAGTACATTACCATTTCAGATTTGGCCGGCAGGTCCGGCGCCACCTGCTCCTTGGTGCGTCTTAATAAGAATGGGTTGATCAGCTTTTTAAGATGCATTTTGGCATCGGAATCCTGCATCTTATCTATAGGCGTGGCAAATTCGCTTTTAAAGAATTCCATGCTGCCCAGCATACCGGGATTCAGGAAGTTCATCTGGGCATACAGGTCGAAAGTATTGTTCTGTATAGGGGTACCTGACAGCGCTATCCTGTTTTTGGCATTCAGCAGCATAGAAGCTTTGGCTACCTGGGACAAGGGGTTTTTGATAGCCTGGGATTCATCCAGGATCACATAGTCGAACTCTATGGATATCAGCTTCTTGATATCGCTCCTAAGCGTTCCGTAAGAGGTGATCAGCACGTTGACAGGATGCTTCAGAATATCAAAATGTCCCCTGTTGGTACCGTGATGGATATGATAGCTCAGGGAAGGGGTGAATTTGGATAATTCACTTTCCCAGTTGTACATCAGGGAGGTAGGGCATACTACGAGGAACCTGGCCCCGGGGGAATGGTTCTGTACCGATTGCAGGAAGGTCAGCGTCTGGAGCGTTTTACCCAGACCCATATCATCGGCCAGGATACCGCCCCATCCGGTTTCTTCCAGGAACTGGAACCATTTGAAGCCTGCCTGCTGGTAAGGCCTTAATTGCGCATTGACATTGTCCGGGAGCGCATTGGCCTCCAGGTGCTTGTCAAAATCAAAATTGTTGAGCTTTTCCCGCTTTTCTGCCAGCTGCAGCAGGGTAGGGTCCGCCCCGGATTCCAGCGCCAGGGTATCTATCACCGAGAAATGGATCTGCTTCACCCTTAAGGACTGCCCGTCCTTATTGAGGGTGCCCATTTTCATCAGCAGCCCGTATTTTTCTATCCAGTCGTCCGTAAGGATACCGATGCTGCCGTCCTTCAGGCTGATGTGCGCCTGGTGATTGGACAGCGCTTTTTTAATATCGGATATCTTTACCACATTATCACCGAACTGTACTTCCATGCTGGCATCGAACCAGTCTATGCCGCTGGTGATCTGTATATTGGTGACCGGCTTGTTGGGGTTGATCTTCAATTCCTTCAGGCCTTCATATCCTTCAATGGCGATCTGCAGCTCTTTCAGCTGCTCCATGAAAGTGAAATACCATTTGCCTTTAAGCGCGGCATTGGCCGGCAGCAGGAAGGCTGCAGCCTTGCGGCTTTCCTGCATCGCTTCGTGGGCATGGCGCAGGAAGGTCAGGAAGGTTTGCTCTGCGGCCTCGTTACGGTCTATCATCACCACTTTGCCTTTTTCCGCGATGATGGCGGCAGAATAGTCCAGCCAGTATTTATCCACACCGTGGTAATTGAATACCGGCTTAAAGACCATATTGCGCTCCGTTTCGCTGAATTGTAGTTTCAGCTGGGGTTCCACTCCGTCCACGATCAGCTTCAGGGCCGGGTCAAAGTCCACCGAAAGCGAATCTATCTGCGGCAGTAAAGTGTCGGACAGGTAGGCTTCCCAGTCTTTGGCGGGGATGACCTCCCCTGCGCTCTGGGAGAGATGCAGGATGGATCTTACCGTATTGTCATCCTGGGCGGCATATACCGTATGGTCGATCATGATCAGCGCGGTATTCAGCACCTGTATTTCCTGCCGGGTATAGATCTGGTCCTCTATACGGTACCGGATATCTATCTTTTTATCCTTATTCTTTAGCTGCCGGATGTAAAGCTGCACCTGGAAGTGTTTTGGGGAGAATCTTATCTTCTCTATATTATTCTTGGTGAACGGCTTTTTCAGGGGCAGGTAATAGACCAGGGGCATTTCGCTCATCTGGTCCAGCAGCCTCTTATAGCGGGGCAGGTAAAATTCGTAGGCCTGGTGGATGAGCTCCTGGTCCGGGCTGTCCTTCAGGTCCTGTCCGATATTTTCCATGAATTCCCCGAACGGAGAGTTCCGCTTGATGTGCTTGATCAGCTCTTCCGACTGTATCTTTTTCAGGTTGGCGATGACGACCTTATCCCTGTCACGCAGCTGGTTAGGGGAGATATAGGTGCCGGGAGAGAGCTTTTCCATATCCTTTACGAAGATATGCTCGTTGTCATCCACTTCACCGGCTATCAGGTCGAAGCTGATGTAAGGGTAATAGTCGCTGTCGTGGTTGAGCAGGATGCCTATCTGCTTGTATAGTATATTGCTGGGCTTGACGGCCTGCTCCGAGGCGATCACGCTTTTCGTATTTTCAACGGACGTGTCGATCTTTTTGATGGACGGGTCCAGCACTTTCAGGAAGGGCTTGCCTTCCTGGTAATAAAATTCAAATTTGCCGGCCAGGTCGTCTTCCAGGGAATAGCCGTACAGCCCGAGCAGCTTATTTTTCTGTGTGTCCCAGTTGCGGAGGGTATTGAAATAGTGCGGCCCGTGCTGATGCTCGATATCCAGGAGCACGGCTGCCTTATGCACACACAGCGGATGCTGGGTATGATCGCAGGTGCAGGAAGTGTCGAAATAGCGCTCCTCGTTCTGCCTGATGATGACAGGGAACTTTTTGCTGCCTGCCTTCACCTCTGCCCTTACTTCTTCATTTTTGGCATAGCTGATAGATACATTCCCTTTCCTGGCCAGTGTCCTGGCTTCTTCAAAAATAGTGCTATCAGAAAATAATTTTATGAAGTGCGAGGTGATCTGCCGCATCCTTATCACGGAATGCTGCTGGTCATAGGTGATCTTTACATTGCTGAAAAAGCCGCTTTGCACCAGCTCGTTCAGCTGGAACAGGGCCGCTACCTCGTGCCGGCATACGGGGCCCATATTATAAGGGCACTGACATCTTACATTCAGATGTTCCGGGTCGTGAAAGCTCTGTACGGATACTTTATATTGTACCGCATAAGTGTCATTTTTAACCCTGAATGTAGCATGTCCTACCAATGTGTCATACTCCGTAAGTTGTACGCCGCCGGTATGAAAGATGATCTTTCCTTTACGGATGGATTCATCGGAAGCGTTGTTATATACGTGCTTTAGAATGGAGGGTAATGACATTTTGTGATTCTTTATTTTAAAGGGGTCTTTAGTAAAAAGCAAGCGCCAAAGTTAAGTAAAAAAGATCGGAAAAAGACGGCGTGAGCTTCCTTTTAATACTATATTTAATAATAAGGATGCTTTTAACGGGAATCAGGGAAGTATCTGATGAAAATTGGCAGGTAAAATGAGGCATTTCAAATGATAAAAAAAAATAAATATTTTTTTATCAACTATTCTTTTTTGTCAAATTCATTTCGTAGTATTGTGTTCATAATTGTATATCCCAAAAAAAAATTAAAGAATTCTTGTAAGTACGCAAAAAAATATTGTATTTTGGTTGCGAATTCAGAAAAAAGCTATTTAATTATGAACAAAAAAATATTCTTTGTGCCTGCTTTGGCTATCAGTATGTTAATGGGCAATATAGCACAAGCTCAAAATAATGATGATGTTGTGGCTGTATATAGATGGTTCTCTAAAGTAGATAGAAATTACATTACTGTAGCTGAGGGAGAGTTTCAAGAGGGACAAATGTTAAACTGGCACTGGACAGATAAGACTTTGTTGTTCTATGCTTTTAAAACTCCTGGACCGAACAGAGTAGCAGTATATCGTTGGTTTAATCCTACTACCAAAGACTGGGTCAGCGTGGCAGAAGATGAGTTTTCTGACGACCAAATGCTGAAAATGGGTTATACAGAGAAGAATTTGCAATTTTATGCGCCTACAAGAAGGGATAGCAACAGGGTCGCTGTATACCGCTGGCATGTACCTAAAACAAGAGACTGGGTTACGATTCCTGAAGAAGGAAGGACAGACCTCTACATTAAAAAAGGCTACGGCAGGAAAACATTCCAGTACTATGGAGTGAAAAGAAGCGTGGATGAAAGCCTGTACCACCAGCCTTTGAACTAGGATCGGCCTGGTAAGAAATTATAAAACAAAGATTTTCTTTAATATAAAAAAGATAGCGGAATGCCCTGGGCAGCCTGCTATCTTTTCTTTTTTATATGCTAAGGTCCGGCAATCCCGCCGTTAGTCTGGAAGCATCAGCTTTTAGGCGCGTCCCGGCGGGACTGCCTGCGGTGACTGTACACCTGCAGCACCAGGGAGCCCAGGATGAGCCCTATGCCCAGGAAGGCGCCCTGGTTCAGCTGCTCGTTTTCCCTGAAAAGGAGGAACGCGAATATCATGCCGTAAATAGGTTCCAGGTTTACTGACAGCGTCACCGTAAAGGCATCCAGCTTTTTGAGCGCACTGAGCGCGAGCGATTGTGCGATGACCGTACAGAATACGGCCAGGAAAAGCAATGCGGCCAGGTCCTGTCCCTCCGGAAGCGGCAGGGTTTGCAGGGCTTCCGGCTGGGTGAAGGCCAGCCCCAGGCATATCACGGTAAAGCCGCTCAGCATTTCCCAGAATACAGTGGGTTGGGAAGGGTATTTTTCAGACAGGGGTTTATTGAAGATGGTAAAGACCGCGCTCAGGATAGCCGCCAGCACGCCATAGATGACACCGGATCGGAAATCCGTCATACCCGACAGTGCGTTTTCAGCAGGCTGGATAAAATAAATGCAGCCCACTCCCGTCAGCGCGATCATTCCTATGACGATCTCTTTTACCTGGAAAGGGGTCTTCCTGACCAGGGGCTGCAGGAGAGCGATAAAAACGCTGGCAGTGGCAAGGCACAGCATAGCTATGGACGCATTGGCCAGCTTGATGGACTGGAAGAACAGGAACCAGTGGATAGCAAACAGCACTCCCACGCCCAGGACGGTCAGGAAATCCTTCCGCTCATAGCGGACCCATTTCCGTCCTGCAGTCAGCAGTAGGCACAGGATCAGACAGGTAAACAGCATCCTGTAGCCTACCAGCAGGGGGGCGCTCAGGGTAATCATCCTGCCGAGTATGCCTGTAAATCCCCAGAGGAACACGGCTGTATGGATCTGTAAAAGTGATCTGTTCATAAAAGGAATATCTAAAAAGTATGGTTAGCTTTGGGTGGCCTGTTGTTTCCGGAAAGTGCTGAAAAGCAGGAACGCGATAATAAAAGTGAGCGTTCCCAGGGCGAGCGCAAGTACCGTACCGCCCAGGAAAAAGGCGAAACCAGCCTCTTTGACCTGCTCCAGCGTGAGCAGATGGCGGAGGTCATACTGCCAGTCATCATAACCCAGCAGGAGCTTACCCGTCATAAGGCTCAGCAGCCAGATGACCGGCGTGAACGGGAAGATGCTGATATTAGCGCCGAGGAGGAACAGGGCCTTGTTCATCTTAAAGGCAATGGAAAGCGGTATGCCTATAGCCAGCTGGAAGCCCCATACCGGCACGATGCCCATAAATACCCCGAAGGACAGGCTCCGGGCTTTGCTGAGGTTGCTTTCCCCGGGCTTGACAAAGCTGTTCTGCCATATATCTTTCAACCCTTTTTTGGTCAGTATCTTCTTCAGGAAATCCCTGGGGTGGATCCAGAGGAGCGCTGTCAGTGTCAGGAAGGTATTGAGCAAACTGATCCGGAAAAAATCCCGGAACGGCCTGAAATGGCTGATCCGTTCTTCCGGGTCGGGGTAGTACACCGCTACCGGCACCACACCAATCGGTACGCCTCTCCAGGATGCCCTTACAGGCGCTTCTATCTCGAATTCATACTTGCCGGAAAAATACCGCGTGTTCACGATGGCTTCCAAAGGATAGAGCCGGTAGCCGGACTGTGTGTCCGGCAGCTTTTTACCGGTAGTCACCCAGAACCAGAAATTGGAGAACCTGTTACCAAAGGTGCTTTTGCCGGGAATGTGCTGCTGGTCCATATTGCGTGCGCCGATGATAAGGCTGGAAGGATGCGCCTCTATATGATCAACGAAGCGGACCAGGTCGCTGGCATAATGCTGACCGTCGCTGTCTATGGTAATGGCATAGCGGTATCCTTTGCTGTAGGCGTGACGGAAGCCAGTGAGCAGGGCGGTGCCTTTACCTTTGTTGGGTGCATAGCTCAGGACCTCAACAGCAGCGAAAGCCGCAAGCACTTCGGGAGTGTTATCTGTGGAACCATCATTCACCACGATGATATCCGTAGTGTATTGCAGGATATCATGGATCACATCACCGATAAGAGATGCGTTGTTATAGGTAGGTATAAGCACACATATCTTATGGTGTTCGAACCGGGTCTGTAATGAAGGAATCAATAACATAAAAAATTATACAAGCCAATTGATCTGCAAATGTAAATTTTTATTACTTTTGTCGTTCCAAAAAATGTTCGGGACGTAGCGCAGCCCGGTAGCGCACTTGCATGGGGTGCAAGGGGTCGCTGGTTCGAATCCAGTCGTCCCGACAAATAGCAAAAGCTCTGAAAGTCTTCGTTGATAAGGTTTTCGGAGCTTTTACATTTTAATTACCCCTCTGCTTACCGGCAAGAATGTTAAGCCTGATTTGACCCCCTAAAACACCTTTTGGGTCAGAAATGGGTCAGAAAACTAGAACTTCTAAGGGAGAGATCAGCATTACCAATTTTCAGGGAAGAATAAGAATCAGGTGGAGGTATGCAGGGGAAAGATACTCTTTGAACCTCCCCTATGCTTATTTACCTGAAAACCTGCATCATGGAACCGTAAAGGCCACAGAGATCAAATTAGACATTATGAGGGGTTGTTTTGACTCATCTCTGGAAAAATATAAACCAGTCCCTATTGTCAAAGAAACACCCTTAAATGAAGCACCTGTCAAGGCTAGTAAATTATCGGTCAATCTCGATGATCTTGTACCCAAGTTTAACGACTGGTGTAAGCATATCAGGAATGTTGATATTGACAATTCAATAGATTATCTGTACACCAGACGATTACTGGAAAAATGGGTGAATATACCTGTTGATTTGGTAGCTCAAA
>JBBCJL010000015.1:0-4721 GCA_037190225.1 Edaphocola sp.
ATCCCCTGTATAACTACCGTTACAGCTTTAACGGGAAGGAGCATGACAATGAAATGTTCGGCGTCGGCAATGAACTGGACTACGGCATGCGGGTGTATGACCCGAGAGCGGGCAGGTTTTTGAGTGTTGACCCACTGACGAAAGATTATCCCTGGTACACACCTTACCAGTTCGCTGGAAATAAACCAATCAATAGCATTGATTTGGATGGCGCCGAGGAACTGGAAATACACCGTATGAATCTTTTGAGACACCAGGCCCAACTTCAGGTTCCTGTAAGAACAGCTCCCACTATCGGCCCGGCTCCACCTAAAACCTGGGCGCAGAACTGGAGGGATTCAGAAAATATTCTGATGAATATTACTTATGATGTGGCAAATGGTTTATATACGCTACCACAGCAATTAACAGCGAGCGCAAGACAAGCTGATTATATCCACAATATTGGCGGCACTGCTCATAAGTCACATGGAATGCAAGATCAAACGAAACGAGTAGACTTAGGTATAAATGGATTAACAGCCTATATGCCAAGTGCCGGTGCAGAAAAGGCTGGAGCTAAAGTCTTGGATGGAATTTTAAATAGCAAGTTTACTAATAAGATTTTAGCAGGGATTGAAAGGAAGGTTTTTCAGCAAGTACCTAAGTTAACGAAGCTGGAAACGAAAATTGTAGATGAAGCTAATGTAATCTTAAACTCTAAGGAATTTGATCTTATACAAAAAGCGTATGAAAAAGGAGTTTCAGCAGAAGTTAAAATTGGAGAGAGGTTAGTACAATATGAACCAGGTTGGTCATACAGTGAAGCAATGACATTACATAATGAAAATGGTTTTTTATTAGGGCCTAAAGCGTTTGTGAATAAACAAGAAACAGGGAAAACAGTAATTCATGAATTGTTTAGATTGTTTACTCAAAACACAAATGAAATAACAGTTGATTTAACAAAGCCCTATACGGATGCTGCTCTTGATGCTTCAAATAAACTGGCACCATACCTTAAATAAATGATAATTGGAAAGCAAGGAAAAAATAAAAAAATGGATAGATGCAGTCAAGGTTCTTGAATCTAACCCTCTTGCACAAGTCAGATGTCCCGAATGTGGCGTTGGATATTTAAAAATAAAAGATGAAGTTGCGGAGAAATATGGAAAGTTAGACCGTTATATGATTTGTGATAATTGTGGGAGATGGAATGTAATGACAATGGAAATACCAGAAAATTATTTTGATACGAATAAAGAAAATAAAGAGTAAAATTTATCAATATCATTGGGTTATCAACAGCCGAAAAAAGCCGCTGCAAATGCAGTGGCTTTTTTTATTGCATAATTGCTTGTAATTTATGTTTAGCAAAAAACGCATCCATGGTAGCAAAGAGGTGAGATCGTTCTTCTTTGGGTAGCTTTTGAATAGCCACCACTTTATCAAGGATACTTTTATCGAGCAGCACATCGGTATTACCCACCAGGTAGTCGAGTGAAACGCTAAGGGTATCTGCGATCTTTATTTCTTCTCCAGTAAGCGCTCCAGTCGCTTAATCATTTCATCTTTCTCCTTCAGCATTCGCTCGTACAGCTTTCTATTTTCTTCCATTGCTTCCAACCATTTTTCAACAGGGTTAATCGTGCAGCTTTCATAGGTGATTTGATTACCACTCGTATTGGTACCACCGTAATTCGTTTGGATATTAACGATTGCCTGTTCTTCATCAAAATTCCGGAAAGCTTCCACCGGTATTTTCAAGACAGCGGATACCTGTTCCAGTATAGCGGGGTCTACCGTTTCCTTTTGCTCCAGCAGGGATATTTTTTGCTGGTTCCAGTCGTCGCCGAGGTCGGCAGCCAGGGCATCCTGCTTAATGCGCAGCATTTCGCGGAAGCGTTTTATGTTCCTTCCTTCGTGTATTTTGTTTTGCATAATGATGGTGTTTATAACAGGTCAAATGTAAGGTTTTAAGATGAAAAGAACCTGCCGCGACAGTAGTAATTTACAGGGAGATGATACCATAAAGATGGTAAAATATCCGTCGATACGAATTTTGCCCAATAGACTTAATGCAGTACAAGAGTGCGACGCAACCGGAGTCTCATAGCAGTTCAGCAGCCGGCAACCAATAAAAAGATCATTAAAGAAAAACTGCTCACCGGACGGAGCGGTTTTCACACTCCCCCTTCGGGGGAGCTGGAGGGGGCTTGATCCCTCCGGCAACCGGGTAGGTGTGGCCCACCGCGGCACTACTATCTATAACTTCACCTGGTATGTAAGAGATGCGCAGGGCAATGTAATGGCTGTGTACCAGGTAAATGAAGTAACAGGGGCCAGCCAGGGCACCCTGAGCCTGACAGAGCACCATATGTATGGCAGCAGCCGTTTGGGCATCATCCGGCGAAGCCTGGATGCGGATCAGCCCCGGCTGGTTGGGGAAGAAATTGACCATTTGGGTAACGGATATTTGGTTAACTTTACCCGAGGAAATAAGCTCTTTGAAATGCGAAACGCAGTGCAGCATTCGCCGTGGCAAAAAAACAATAAAAATGCGCACGGCAATTAACCAATCACCTGGGCAATGTGATGGTCACCGTAAGCGACAAGTTGGTACCTGTTCATGTACCCGGCAGTCCTACTGTGATACTGGGCAGCTATGCAGAGATGATCACCGCCGCAGATTATCAGGCATTCGGCGTACAGACACGTTCTTTTAATAACCCCCTGTATAACTACCGTTACAGCTTCAACGGTAAGGAGCATGACAATGAAATGTTCGGCGTCGGTAATGAGCTGGACTACGGCATGCGGGTGTATGACCCGAGAGCGGGCAGGTTTTTGAGTGTGGATCCACTGACCAAGGGATATCCGGAGTTGACACCATATCAGTTTGCCTCCAACACTCCGATACAGGGCACGGACTTAGATGGAATGGAAATTTTCTATCATGATCCATTAGCGATGTACAGAATTGTGAAAGGTGTCTTTTTAGGATGGACAGATGATTTTGCTTCAGGAGGGATGAAGGTGCGAGAAGGCGCAGCTCAATTAAGCTTGGCGAAAACTAATCAAGCTTCTTACAATAATCCTGAAGTTCCAGCACATGTACAGAATATGTTGAATCAAAAGGATCGGGTCGAAGGAGCTACGAAGATGATTGAGGGTACGACTGATATGCTTCTTGCAAGTGCTGAAGGAGTAAGTACTGCTGCTCCGATAGGTGAAGGTATGAGTGCTGGAAAAAACGCCTTTGGCGCCTTAGCCAGGGCTGCTGAAAGAAAAGCAGTGTCCGGCGCAGAAAAAGCCTCTGAAAGTATGGCGGCAAATGCTCTGAAGATGAACGAAAAAGCACTTGTAGAGTCTGGGAATAAATCACTAAAAATTCTAGAAGATGAATGGGCAAGGATGGAATGGGATATTCTACCCACAAACATGAAATATGACAAGGGTGCTCATGAACTCGCAAAGGAGATTGGAGGAAAGGCCCAGGTTAGATTTAGAAATAGCACAAGAGAATTTGACGCAATAAGTGATAAGTTTATCGGCCAACATAAACCGGCATTAAAAGATAATTTTGGAAAATCATTTAAAGACCAGGCAAGAGCAACTTTTGAGGCGGCGAAAAAAACAGGGCGAGGTGTATATTATCGATTTGATGGTAAACCCGGAGACGTAGTTATAGAAAAGTTGAATCAATATTCGAAGGAATTCGCAGTTGAAGTCATTATTAAATATTAAATTATGATTGAGATAACAGGGTGGACAAGGGTAGATATACCTTCAAATAGTAACTTGGGGGACTTGGAAGTGATTATAGAAGATTTAAAGAGGAAAATAGAGCCAATGTCAATGTTAAACAGCATTTTTGAAATTAAAAGTATAAATGGGAGCTATTTTTTGTTTATTGGATTAAATCATAATCATGACAATGGCTATTTTATTCAGGTTTATAATCTTCTCGAATTTATTGCTACTATAGCGACATTGAGTTATGGATTAGTCTATTATAGGGATGATGAAATTAAAGACAGTTTGAATTCATTTAAAGTAATTCGAATTAAAAAGGGATGCATAGATATAATTGATGACAATTATTTGTCTCCTTGTGAGTTTATGATTGAAGATTGAATGGAAATGGGTAGTGTATCAGATTATCTGGATTCAAAAATCATCAGGAAATAAAGCGTTTACAGACAGCATTTTCGGTCTCCTCGTAGCTTTTTACTGAAAAAAATGTGGATTTTTAATAGATCAAAGCCCTGTAACGGGGCTTTTTTAGTATAGCATCCCGTAGCTATTGCACTCAGTATTTACTTTTTTCTCATCGACAACGATATGAAGCACTCAAAAGTCGCGTAGCGCTCCAACCGTACAAGAGTGCGACACAACGCAAGCTTAATAGCAGCACTGCAGCCGGCAATAAAATAAAAAGATCATTAAAGAAACACTGATCACCACTACGGAGTAGGTTTACACCCCTCCTTCGGAGGGGCTGGGGGAGGCTTTACAATTACGACCAGCTCAATCGTTTGGTAAGGAGCGACATCTATACCACCTTCCATGCCGGCAGCTACAGTTGGAACTTCTCGGTGCCCGATCATCGCTACCGAGAAAAATTTGCTTACGATGCCAATGGCAACATTACCAGGGTATGGCGTAATGGATACCTGCATGACAATCCGTCAATGGACAGTCTTACTTATTATTATACACCGGGCACCAACCGGCTGGAT
>JBBCJL010000016.1:0-62115 GCA_037190225.1 Edaphocola sp.
ACTATCCTTACGGCAGCACCGGTTTTAAAGAGTGGCAGAAGTGGGACGGAGGTTTCGCTAAAGAGATACCGATACACCGGTAAAGAAAGAGATGAGGAAAGTGGTTTGTATTATCACAGGGCGAGGTATTATATTCCGTGGTTGTGCAGGTGGAGCGCTGTGGATCCAATTAATAGCGAAAATTACAATCTGAAAAAGGGTTATGGTATAGAGAAAAATAAGAAACGCAATTTCTTAGAGCTTACAGCAAGTTCTTATGAGTATTGTTATGATAACCCTGTAAGATTTACTGATCCGAATGGAGAGCAGGTACCAGTAGGAATAGATGATGAAGATAATACTATATATGATGAAGGAGACGTACTGGAAGGGGTTACTATTACTGAGAAGTTAACAGGGCGTCAGAAGTTTAATCGCTTTCTTAAAGGTTTTGCTACGGGTTTAGCAATAGGTATAGGAGTAGCAGCTATTATAGCATTTACAGGAGGACTTGGCGCAGTTGGGTTAGCAGCGGCTATGACTTATACAGCGGTTGGTGTTGGTACGGCTATGACCGTTAAATCCGGATATGAAATTATATCGGGAAAAGAAATGTTTACTGGTGAGCAAATAGATGAGGGTCGGCGTTGGGAAATGGGCGGTGAGTTATTAGGCGGAGGGTTTGCCGGTATTAGAGGTCTCAGAAGTGTTAGAGGAGGAAAAGGGTCTAATACGCAGTCTGGTAGTAAATCGTGGATAAGTACATCCACTGAACCCCCTGTATTTTCAGAACCAACGAGTACCGGAGCTCCTAAATTTACAGAGCCAACAAGTACTGGAACTCCCAAGATTTCTGAAACAATGAGTACGGCGAATCAAGGAGCTGCTAAGACGGGAGTAACTGCTTATGAAGCTGCATTGGCAGGTGGTAAGCATTCAGGGTGGCTTAATACTATGTCCAAATTACCTACTTCTAAACTGCAAAAGAGTATCACTTCTATGGAAGCCAATATTATAGAGCATCAAAATTTGATTAGCAACCCTGCCAAATATTTACAACAATATGGTAAGGGTAATTGGAGTGCATTGCACCCAAATCAGCAACAACATCTTTTAAATGTCAAATGGCCGGGTGATATTCAGCGAGCACAGGAGCAAATTAATATTTTACAGGGTATAATAAAAACAAGATAATGGAGCAATATAAATTTTTTATACAGGATTTGGTTGTTCTATTAAAAGAAAAATTAGAGCAGGCTAAAGAAAATCAGTCTATATCCAATGATGATTTTAATAAAGGAGTTAGTATGGGCATTTATGAGTGTCTCGACTTAATAAAACAGCAGGCGACAGCTTTTGATATTCCTTTAAATGAAATAGGTATCAATGATTATCCTTTAGAAGATTTCTTATAGAACTGAAAACTCCTGCTAGCGCACGCCTGTGGCGTGTGCTGCTATCTACAACCTGTGCGGGCAGGTATTTAAAATAGGTAGTGTTCCAGAAATGTTGATTTTTAAAAATAGTCCGGTAATATATTGATAAATCAACCCTCTAAGGCATTAAAGTAAATAATTAAGGCAATCCTGTTGGGTTGCCTTAGTTATTTTAGGGGCTAAAATCTACCTCAAATGCCATCAAAGCCTCCTAAGTGTTCCAGAATTGTTGATTTAAAAATAAAATGTATATATTGTCCGGGAAGTTGTGTTAGAAATGGATGCAGCAGTAACAAAAAGCAACGGCACTAAAACCCGTTATGCCTACGACCCGCAGACGTTCCGGCTTAGGAGGCAACTTACCCTTAACGTTACAACAAGAAGATGCAGGCTTTACGATACTGGTACGACCCGGTGGGCAACGTTACCGGGATACAGGACGATGCGCGGCAAACGCTGTTCTTTGACAACAGTGTAGTAGCCCCTACCCAACAGTTTACCTATGATGCGCTGTATAGGCTGACAGAAGCTGAGGGACGGGAACGGCAGGGCACGAATAATTTTGGTACGGACGATAACTACAGCGATGCAGCTTGGCAGACCAGCCACAAAGGCGATGGTAATGCGGTGCAGAACTATAAGCAAAAATACATATGATGAGGCAGGCAATATCTTAGAGTTAAAACACCCGCTGTTAGAGATGTTCCGTAGGGCATCTCTAACGGTATATAAACCGGATTTGCAATCCGGTTTATAGTAGTGTATTCAAATTGTTGTTTTTTAGAACAAGAGGAGGAATAATATAGTAAAATCAATAGTTTCACATTTGTAAAGTGTAAAAATCGTGCAGTCCATTGGATTCCCTGCTGGCGCACGCTTCCCCCGCGTGTGCCACTATTCAAAGAACCCAAATACAGTACAAGTATGGGACAAGCACTAACTTTTAACCCGGGGAGTACAATACCTGGCAATTTTCACAATAGAAGGTCCGCCGGTTTGTCTTGCCCAAATACTTTTTGATGATAGGCAGGTTGCACCGGGTACAGGTTTTCCTGGTATGGGCCAGCCAGTGCTTTTTAAGGGTGAACTCCTTTTTCCATTTCAGGAAATCAAAGGCGTAATTCCTGGTTTCCTTTATAAGTTCCGAGAGCTTTCTGGCAGGCAGTGCGGCAACAGTATTCAAAGGATGCAGCTTTACGCGGTACAATACCTCATTCTTGATAATATTGCCCGACCCGGCAAAAATATCCTGGTCCAGGAGCGCATCGCATAAAAGCATGCCGGGTCTTGTCTTTAATTTTTTACCCGCGGCTTTCGCATCCCAGGAATCGCTCATGATATCCGCTGACCAGTCATACACCGTGTCCGGATCTGCTTCCATGATCTTAACGGAGCAGGTATAGAAATTAATAAAGCCATTGCTGAACTTCAGCCCCAGCCGGGGCGTCGCGGCTTTCTCTTCATTGATCAGGTAGGAGCCGAACAGCATAAAATGGATCTTTATGGTAAAATCTTCCAGGCAGATCAGGAAATGCTTGCCCCATGACCGGAACGCGGTCACTTCCTGCCCGGCGGCACGCTGTATCGCTTCTTTGCTGTTGCCTGTCACGGCAAGTATCTTCTTTCCCAGGAAAGGCTGTACCAGCTCTTTCAGAATAATGATGGACGGACCTTCAGGCATGATCAGGATTGTTTATGTTATAAGATATTTGAATGATTCATGGTTTTCTGCCGGACGAGCTGCTGCATCTGCCTGCTGTTGACCAAAGCGGCGCTGCCCCAGGTATTGTTGAAATATATAAAGGCCTTATCGTGGCCGTCGCCTATTGCCTCCAGGACATCCCTCATAGCTTGTTCAGGATATTCCGACTTATACAATACCGGCTTGCCGTGAAAACGGTAATACACTACCGGGCTGTTGACCACCGCGGCTTCCGGCAGCTTATTGCCGGGATAGCTTTGCCCGCAGAAAATGATGTGATGCCGGTTCAGCGTATCCAGCACCTCCTGTGTCCACCAGCTTTCATGCCGGAACTCAACAACATTAGGCATGGAGTGATCCAGCTGGTCACAGATCAGCTGCAGCCGCTCGGGTGTGAAAGAGAAGCCGGGAGGCATCTGGAACAAGATACATCCCAGCTTTTCCTTCAGGCCTGCGGATACCAGGTCGCAAAAAGCCAGTATTTCCTTCTTGTCGATATGAAATCGTTTCAGGTGAGTGAACAGGCGGGGGGCCTTTACGGAAAAAAGGAAATCCACCGGGCTATCCTCATACCACTTCTGCAGGGAGGCGGGAGAAGGCATACGGTAGAAGCTGGAATTGATCTCCAGCGTGTTGAAATGTTTACAGTAGAACTTAAACCAATCCCTGGCTGCCATCCCTTCGGGATAGAAGACCTGCTTCCATTCCTTATAGTAATATCCTGAGCATCCTATATAATACTTCATAGTACAACCTTATGATTTCCCCGGAATGCGGAAAATGCTGCTTGCGGCAATAATCCCCGTTTCCCGGCTATATTATCCACATCCACAACACCGATACAATGCAAAAAGTTTCTAAAAAGCGCCACGCTTCCCTGTAATCGCTGTTTTTAACTTCGGAAACTTCCCGGCTGTTTGGCCTTTGGCGGGATATATCCCTACCTTTGCGGTTAATAAATCCTGTAAATATGTTTCGGCACAAAGGCAAGAGCAGAACCTATTCCCACAACCTGCGACTGGCATCTATGCTATCTTTTGTAGCGGGCATAGTAAATGTAACGGGCGTAATGGCCCTGAAGGTGCTTACCACGAATATTACGGGACACTTCGCCTACTTTTCTGAGGAAATGGTGCTGCGGCATTATACTTTCGCCTTTATTTCCTTTTTGTATATCCTGTCCTTTCTGGCAGGTGCATTCTTCTCCAGCCTGATGATAGAAATATTTACCCGGAAAAGTGCCTTGTTTTCCTATGTATTCCCCATAGCTGCAGAAATATTATGGCTGTCAGTGATCGCCATATGGGGACCCGTCTTTGATGCACGTATCATCGCCTGTGTGCTGCTGTTTGCCATGGGACTGCAGAACGCGCTGGTTACTCAGGTATCCAACTCAGTGGTCAGGACGACACATCTTACAGGGCTGTTTACGGATCTGGGCATTGAGTTATCCCAGCTGATCTTCCACAGGAGCAATAAGGTCAATTTTAAAAAGCTCATGCAGGGTATCCGGCTGAAGCTGACCATTATCATCTGCTTTTTTACAGGTTGCCTGCTGGGTGGCGCTTTATACAGCAGGATGCTGCTCCATACGCTCTTACTGGCAGTGGCGGCGCTCCTGGTAGCCTTATTTTATGACTATGCCCGTTTAAGGTACTATTATTTTAAAAGAAAGCTTGTTCACTGAACAGCGACCGGTACGCTGACGGCGCAAGACAGGTAATATTGATGATAAAAAAGACCTCCCTGCAGGGAGGTCTTTTGCTTGGCAGGCTATCGCATTAATACTAAAAGGCCGGATATTCAATTCAGCAATACGGCCCCGTCTTTTAATATGCGGCGGGATACAGGCCTTTTTGTGTTTTCCTGTAATACATAAAGGAGACCGCCAGCAATGCCAGGAAAATGACGGGCTTGATCGCTTCGGCTGCAGGATCACCTACGGAAATATGGGCAACGGTTGCGGAAACAAGATTAATGGTAAAGCCGGCATATGCGAAGTACTTTAGCGCTTTAGGTATAAAGGGAAGCAGCAGGGTGCAGGCTCCCAGGAATTTTGCTACCGCCAGTTCGATCCTGAGGTAATCCGGGATGCCCAGGTGGTTGATAAAACCTTCTTTTATTTCCGCAGCCGTAAGGTACATATAGGCGGACAATAGCATGGAGAGGGAAAATATACCGGTCGCAGTCCAAAAAATTATTTTTTCCTTTTTCATATCTTATAAAATTGTATGGTTGAGCAGCGAAGTTAGAACGGTTTTGTTTACTTTTGCTACGAAGTAACTAAAAGTTACTGTAACGTCCGGGTAACCAGGTAACTTATGACAAGAGAAAAAACATCACACGAAGTCTGCAAACAACATATCAGGGCTGTACATGATGCGATGTATGTGTTGAATGGCAAATGGAAGATACCCATTATCGCTACACTGTTTTTTCATAAGAAAAGGCGGTTCTCAGATATGCTGAACGATGTGGAAGGCATCTCCAACAAAATGCTGAGCAAAGAGCTGAAAGAGTTGGAAATGAACAAATTCCTTAAAAGAACTGTTCTGGATACACAGCCTGTTATGGTAGAATATGAGCTTACGGAATATGGCCGGGAGCTGGAAGCTATCATAATGCGTCTTTCAGAATTCGGTACCGGACATCGCAAAGAGATCGTAAAGCCCTGATGCCTGTCGCTTGTTTCCCGTCAGGATCATACCATTGAGGTCCGCGCTTCCGGATGCCGATGCAACGATATATTTAATATTGATAGATTTGATTTCATAATATTAAAGTCGGGGCCTGGCGCTATAAGGTAATTGAACACGAAGCGTGACAGGTTACTCTGCAGGAGCGGGCTGGAAAGGTAAATGCCTGGTATAGGGATCGAATTGCTTTAAATTAGTATGTATGGTACTGTTTACTATGGGATCAGGGACATGTCCGGGATGCAATAAGCATGCCAATAACGGCTTTAACAGACCCGGTGCGGAGCTTGGGAATATACGGCCCGTTTCTTCTTCACCCGGGGTAGCTGCCTTCGAGCGAAAAATTCCCGGGGATGATTTCTTATCCGGTTTCGGCAGGTATGCCAACCGGGAAGCCCGGGAGGTGCTGGCCGGTGTTATTGGCGATACAGTTTCTTACATTATTATCAATAATAATGGTGTGTTTGAAGAGTATCTTTCTATCGGGCTCCATGAGAGTTACCTTAAGCTATCCTCCTTTAATATTACTGAAGATCCTCGTGCTGACGTAAAAATTGAAGTTGTTCCGGCCGGATTAAAGATCAATAATGTTACTATGGGCGGCTTTAATCAATTTAGCGGTTTTGACCGGATGCGGCTGAGTGCCGGCAGTAATTTTTGCTGTGCGGCCTGCTACACCATACACGACATACTGAATCTCCATATATTGGACTGCTTATGCTGTATGGCCAGATGTGGTTTCAGGTGTGGTAAGACCTACGCTATAGCCTGGACCGGTCAGGTATAGTTTGATTATCCGGCGTGTTCTTTCCGGTGTTTAAAGCGCAGGGTCCCTACCCAAAAATTTCCCGGCTGCGCGCTTTCATCGCCAGTACCCGGCGTTTACAGGGAGCAATGTCCGGGAAAATGGGAGCATTTAATATGCGGGATCTTCGTGCCGGTATTTTTATAATTTTTGAAAATGAATATAAGGTATAAGGAAAGTTTCCTCCGGTTTTTCTTTAGCATAACGGCCTGTTCTTTTATGCCCCACTGGGCTTGCCATTATTACAGGATCGAAACAAAAAGCTCGTTCGTTATCGGGAACTGGAACCTGACCGTTTCGGAAAGCTATTTATTTATGTTATTTTATACGCTGGTGATCTCCCTGGCAATATTGTCGGTCAGCATCAGGTCATTACGGCTAATATCGGGACTGGTGGCAGGCCTGGTGCACCTGGTATTGGGAGCTGTTCATATTATCAGGTTGCGCGCTTACTTTAAATTCGAGATATTTAACCTGGAGTGGCCGTTAAATGCTTCCTTAAGAGAGGTGCTCATTGTGATCCCGTTTGGGATAGCTTGCCTGTTGGTGTCTTTCTATAGTAACAATAAACGGGTATAAGATTATAACAGAACAGTTGGTAAATTGCCCGTAAACCGGGCACGTTTGTTATTCCCGGCTTTTGAAAGATATTGACGATGCTCTGCTTATAGAAAGCAGCCTTTTATTACGGATACGCCTCGCTGAACAGTGTTCTCTCTGAGGGCCAGGGACCGCTTTTACTATAAAGTACTTAGGGTGTTGGTCATTCCGAACGGATGCGAGGAATCTCTTATAGCTTTGTTTCCTGTATACAGATAATCATTTAAATTTATATTGTTGATGCTTATTTTTAAATAATTTATAAATAAAAAAGCTCAAATAAATAATAAAGGCCACGAAGTGTAGCAACAGACACACGTATCCCAAAACAAAAATGTCTCCATCCGTTCGATTTTTTATTAATAAGGGCAAATAATCTATTACGACCAATAAATTGAGGACCAAAGAAAAGATCAGTGGCTTAAGGCAGTTTTAATACACTCCGATAGAAAGAGCGGAAAAAGAAGAAGGAAAAAAGTAATTTCACCAACAAAAATGTCATTAGCAAATCAAATAAAGATGGTACACCTATAAAAATAAATTCATTTCCGGACATGCCACCACCATTAGTATTAGTGTTCAGTACCCCCCAGGTAATGGTGTTTGCGGCTAATATTTTTATAATGGCACAAATAATAATTATTATTGAAAGCCGGTACAGTATCCTCATAATTCAAAATTTAAAGCTGTAACATGAGCAGCCCTTTTATCCGTATTGTTTGATGGTGTGGTTAGGCTGCCGTTTTCCCATTGGTTGCTCCGTTATAGATTAGAAAGGCCGGTTTGTCTCCCCTGGCATTTCCATTTGTCCGGTTGAATGTAATTTCACCAGAATTGTTCACACCTGCAGAAAAATTACCGTTTTTGTTATCATTGTCTGATATATAGCTTTTATGATTTGACAATACGCTGTTCCCGGTACTTGATTACTGTTATTATTCAGCGTAGTAGCAGGTATGATAAAAGGATGGTAAGGCTAAATACCCTTACATCGGCACTATCATATAAGCAGTAGCCGGGCGTAATAAAAAAGGGAACGCCTTAAAAAGAGACGTTCCCGTAATGTGGGCAATACCGGGTTCGAACCAGTGACCCCTACCTTGTCGAGGTAGTGCTCTAAACCAGCTGAGCTAATTGCCCCTCCTATAGTAAAGCCCACTCTCAGAGCGGGCTTTAGGGTGGAGAATACCGGAATCGAACCGGTCACCTCTTGCATGCCATGCAAGCGCTCTACCAAATGAGCTAATTCCCCTTTTTTGGAAGTGTTTGCAAATATAATAAGCTTTTCGATTCCAGCATCATATTGCTCCCTATAAATTTAAATTTATTTTTCGGGTATATAAAATGCCCGGCCGGGTATCTGCTTACAGCTTGTGCTGCTTATTCTGCAGTACATTTTCCAGTGTCCATTCGACAGTAGACTCGAACGGGTGCTGTCGGACGGCACAGGCGTCCAGGGCGCACAGCCGGCAGGAGCGTTCCGTGCAGGCATCGGTATGGATGAACAGCTCTATCTGGTTGCCGAATTTTTTCCGGATGCTGTGCTCCAGGGTACCGATGGTCTCATGGGCTTCCAGCACATTATAATACCAGGGTACGGTCATATGAGCGTCAATGTGGAGGATATTGCCATACTGTATGGTCCTGAGATTATGCAGGTCTATCCAGTCCGCCTGTCTTTCCGTATTGATATGGGCTATCAGTTGCTTGAGCAGCTTCATATTGGCCTCATCCATGATCCCGGCAAGGGATTTCCGGAGCACGGTATAGCCGCTGTAAATGATAACAAGCGCAAAGACGGCGGCGATAAGGGTATCAAGTAGCTGGATACCCGTGATCTTGATGATCACCAGTCCTGCGAGGATGCCCAGGGTAGAGTAGGTGTCAGAAAGCAGATGCCGGCCGCCGGATTCTATAGCGATGGAATGGTGCTTCTGGCCGTAATGTTTGGCGTACCACCCGAACCCGCCGTTGAGAAGGGCGGTGCTGCTCACCAGAACGATTCCCCAGTTTAGCTCGAGCAGGGGCTGGGGTGTTATGAATTTTTTAATGGTTTCCGCTATGATCACCAGTCCGGCAATAATGATCAGGATGCCTTCTATGGCGGCAGACAGGTATTCCACCTTGCCGTGCCCGTAAGGGTGGTTCTGATCCCGGGGCCGGGCAGAAAGCCATACGCTGTAAAGGCCCAGGAAACCCGTTGCTACATTGACCACGCTTTCCAGCGCGTCCGTATATACGGCAACGGACCTGGTAAGGTACCAGGCAGTGATCTTGATGACGAATACAATAACAGCCAGTATCGCAATACTGCGCTGGATGCGGATATTTTGGTTCATTGTGTCTGCTGCAAAAAGGGCCGTTTAAAAAGCCCCTTTACTTTTAAAGTAAAGGGGCTTTTCAGGAAGTATATTTTTTAATTTTTGACTTTAGGCTTCACTAAGTAGGTCTCGTAAGTGTACAGGCGCATTTCTGTCTTGGTGGTGGACTCGTTATAGTGAAGCGTCTTAATAGTGAATTTCTTGGTATTTATCGTGGTGATATCACCCTGCATATAGATGCTGTTATCAATATCATCGGGATTGGACCATATTTTTATATAGCTGTCCTTATTGGAAATGCTGTAATAATAATTGGTCTTATCCGGGTTATTGGCATTACATTTCAAATGGTGCTCCGCTACGGAAAAATCCGATTTGGTTTCAAACTCATAAACATTATCCTTTATACAGTCGTCAAGAAAAGGAAAGATCTCCTTATCCGGGGATTCTTCATTACCGTAATCCAGGTTCTCTACCAGGGATGTCAGCATCCAGTAGCTTTCCTGCAGGTATACGGGTTTGGAAACATCCACATCCCTGTCATCTATCTCCTTGGTGCAGGAGGCTGTAAAGAGCAGGACGAATGAAGACAATGCGAGTAAAATCTTTTTCATATATAGTTCGGATTTGCTATAAATACAGATATAAAATATATTCCCACCTTAAGCGGGAATACGAATTCTTGTATAAATGTAGTAATTAAAATTTGATTTTTGTGAATCAGGTGCTAATTTTTTTTCGCCTGGACTGTATACGGTCCTTTATTTTTAAGAATCCCCATATGGCGACATTGACGATGATTACTTTCAGCGAAGATTTTGCCGCGACCCTGAAGATGGAAGCGGATGTTTTCCTGGAAGGAAGGAGCCTGAGAGGTAGCCGTAGCAGGCTGCCAACGGGAACCAGGCTGAGGATGCCCGGCATAAAGCCGGCCAGGTTCAGGGAACCTTTATTTTTAGCCTTTTTGCGTTTCTTTTTCCTGCTGCCCGATGAGCCGGTCAGTAAAGACAGGGGATTGGTCACCACACCCAGCAGATCTTCCTCTATTGCCACACATTTGGCATTCATCTTTCTTTGCGCAGCATTCAGGTCATCCAGTGATTTGTATTTTTTCTTCTTGGCCATACGCTGTGTGATTTAGGAATGTTTGACTATCTCATCTTTATCATCGCCGGTGGATTTTTTCTTGGTAGCAGTCAGTATGCTGACGAACTTGTTTCCGAAAAACCTGATGATGTGCTTACTGGCCATGAATACAATAAGTATGAACAACAGCAATGCGCCGCCTACTATAAAATAGCCTAAGAACCTGCTGCCCATCAGCTCACATACCCATTCTGCCAGACCGATACTTAAAAACAAGATAACGATAAAGGCTACCAGGATAGACATCACCACAAAGATGATGTAGGCCATAGCATTCGCCAGCTTTTCAATTATTTCCAGCCTTACAATCTCAAGCCTCAATTGCAGGTACTCTGTTATCTTATTTTTTATATTACCGAACAAAATATTTGATTTTTTTTACCAAAGAATAAAAACAAATGCCCATAATGGATTGAAAATCCATTATGGGCAGGAATTTAGTTTTCTAGTCCTGAAAGATCTCTTCTTCAATATCTTTCGCTTTCTTGGTCAGTTTGCCTTTTAACTGATTCAGTTTGTCCTTGATACTATCCAGTTGTTCATTTCTTTTATCGCTGTCAGTTGCGATCACATAACCTACGGCAGCGCCTACTGCTGCACCGATCAATAAAGTTGCTACTGCTTTTCCAACATTGTTTGCCATAATATTAATATTTATAATTGTTTAATAAATGAAAAAATTTCAGCACAGGATTTTCTCCTATATTGCATCCGCAAGATAATTAAAATCTGATGCTTACACAACAATATACATGTCCGAATTGTTGACTAATTTAAAAATTCACATATCTTTAATAACTATCCCTTTATGAAAAGTATTCATCCACAGGTTCTCAAGCAGATCGGGTTGCTTTTGTCCATCTTATTTCTTGCTATCCTGCTGATCTGGCAACTATGGTATTTTGTTCCGGGTCTTTTGGGGGCAGTTACCTTATATATCTGCCTGCGTAAATGGTTCTTTTATCTTACCATTATCAAACGCTGGAGAAGATGGATGGCAATCTTCGTTGTCATGGCCACAACCTTTCTTACCATGGTGCTGCCTGTTTTCGGGATTGTGCAGCTGCTGCTGCCTAAGATCACCTATGCTATCAATCACACGGATATGTTCGTGGATATCTTCAATAAGGCGAAGCTGCTCCTTGCAGAATACTTTCCCGAATTTAAGATATCAGAGGACCAGATACAGTCGGCTATCAGGACCACCACCAATGTGCTGACCAAAACGATGACCGGGACGGCGCATGTGCTGGTCAATGTGCTTGTGGCTTTCTTTATCCTTTACTTTATGCTGCTGAGCGGCCGGCCGATGGAGCGGGGGCTGAGAAGATATATGCCGCTTGAGGAGTCCAACTCCTCTTCCTTGTGGGACGAGACCAGGAATATGGTAATATCCAATGCCGTTGGCATCCCGGTCCTGACGATCTGCCAGTGCCTGGTAGCCATCCTCGGCTACTGGATATTCAAAGTAGACCAGTTCGTCTTCTGGGGGCTGCTGACAGGCGTTGCGTCCATTATACCGGTGGTGGGCTGTATGGCCATATATGTACCGTTGACCCTCTACCTGTTTGCCACGGGCAATACGGGAACCGCGGTCGGGGTCTTCCTGTACAGCGCCATTATCACCTCCAATATTGATAACGTGCTCCGTTTCACCATCCTGAAAAGGATCGGCGATGTGCATCCCATCATTACGGTATTCGGCGTGATCATGGGATTGCAGATATTCGGCATTATGGGCCTTATCTTCGGCCCCCTGCTGCTGGCCTATTTCATATTGCTGTTTAAGGTATATTACAGGGAATTTCACGCCAAAGCGCCCGTCCGGGAGATAAAAGTGGTGGAAAAACCTGCTGCTTCCACAGATAATTAGATAGTCACGGGGTCTTTGATTAAATTTGTGTTTGAAAAAGGAGAAAAGACCGTGTCAGATATTATACAATTATTACCCGATCATTTAGCGAACCAGATTGCAGCAGGAGAAGTGATACAGCGTCCGGCCTCTGCGGTAAAGGAGCTGATGGAAAACGCTATTGACGCCGGGGCAACAGATATACAGCTCATTATAAAGGATGCCGGGAAAGAGCTGATCCAGGTAGTGGACAACGGGAAAGGCATGTCGCCGATGGACGCAAGAATGAGCTTTGAAAGACATGCCACGTCCAAGATCAGGAAAATAGAAGACCTGTTCTCTATCGCCACCATGGGCTTTCGTGGTGAGGCCCTGGCTTCCGTGGCGGCCGTAGCGCAGGTAGAGATGAAGACCAGGCGCCGGGGAGACGAGCTGGGCACCCATATCGTAATAGAAGGCTCCCAGGTGCTGACGCAGGAGCCCGCGGCCTGCAATGAAGGGACAAGCATATGTATAAAGAACCTCTTTTATAATGTTCCGGCCAGGCGCAAATTCCTGAAATCCAATACTACCGAGTTTAAAAATATCGTGGAGGAATTTACAAGGATCGTATTGACCTATCCGCAATTATCCTTTAAATTGTTTCATAACAACGTGGAGCAGATGCACCTGCCTGCCGGCAGCCTGAAAGCGAGGATCACCAATACCCTGGGCACCCGCTATGAAAAGCATCTTATACCGGTGGAGGAAAAGATGGATGGCATTCATATCCACGGGTTCATCGGCAAGCCGGAGATTGCCACCAAAACAAGAGGTAACCAATACTTTTTCGTCAACAACAGGTTTATAAAAAGCCCTTACCTGCATCATGCGGTGGCAAAGGCTTTTGAGGGGCTTATAGAAAAGGAGGCCCATCCTTTTTATGCCGTTTATTTTGAGCTGCACCCGGAAAAGGTGGATGTCAATGTGCATCCCACCAAGCAGGAGGTCAAATTTGAGGATGAGCAGTTGCTGTATGCCTACGTTCAGAGCGCCGTCAGGCATGCGCTTTCCATACATAATATCGCCCCTTCCATAGATTTCAGCCTGAACCCGGATATTACCAACCTGGATGCGCTGCGGCTGCCTACGACCGACAAGGACATCGACCAGGTAGCCGGGGGATACCTGACCCGGTCCTTTTCACAGGGAGGGAAGGCACACTTTATAGAAAAGAAAGATGATCTCAGGGAATGGAAGCAGCAGAAAGAACAGCTGTACAATCCCTGGACAGGATTTGACAGCAGGGAAAGATCAACATTTTCACTGCCCGGTCTGCCGGATAATACGATCCCTTCCAAGCTCATGTTCGATACTGCCGGAGGCGATAAAGATCATGGGAATGCTTCCCGGGAGGATTTTTTTGATCAGACCGTTCCCGTATCCGCTCACCAGTCCGTACTGCAGTGGGATGAGTTTTTACTTTCTACTGTGAAATCCGGCCTGCTGCTGATACATAAGAAACGCGCGCTGGAAAGGATCGCTTATGAAAAGCTGAAAAAAAGGGCCGTCCGCCAGCAACCGGCCACGCAGACCCTGCTGTTTCCGGCGTCCATGGAATTATCTCCTGCAGATGGCGTTTTCCTGGAAAGTATCCTGCCGGATCTCGCGGTACTGGGCTTTGATATATCTCTGACCGGCAACTATACGTACTGCATCCAGGGTGTGCCCATAGATATCCCGTCAGGCAAAGAGCTGCAGGTGCTGGAAGGTATTATAGAACAGCTGCTGCATTCAGACCAGGATCCGACCAACTCCGTACAGGAAAAGATCATACAGTCCATAGCCAGGAGAATGTCCTGGGATCATAAGCTGGAAAAAGAGGAATCACAGGCGCTGATAGATGAGCTCTTTGCCTGTGAGCAGCCTAACTACACACCGGACGGCCAGCAGACCTTTACCGTGATTTCCAAAGAAGGATTGCTGGACCTGCTGTAAGCAGGAAGAGCTTATCCCCCTTAAAACGGTAATTTTACCCGGGATGCCGGGTAACGAACGTGTTTTGATGCTATATTTGAATTAATGTCCATTTACATATACATTTTATGATCAGAAAAATACTTTCAGCAGGCTGCCTGGTGCTGGCAGCAACAGGACTCCCGGCCCAGCGGCCCCTCACACCGGAAGCGCTGTGGGAGCTGGGAAGAGTGGGAACGCTCGGGATCTCACCGGACGGCAGCTATACGTTGTACAGGGTGGCAAGAACGGATCTTAAGACCGGAAAAAACACCAGCGCGCTTTATCTGCTTAATAATAAGACCGGGGCATCTGAGGCCGCCGGGTTCTTCGGAGACAGATCTTTTATCCAGTGGGACAAGAACGGTATCTATGCCCATGACAAGGAAGGCAATATCTGGCTGACCAAAGACAGGGGAGCCGGTTGGGTAAGCATTGCTTCGGGCTATAAGGATGCGGAAACGATCCGCATCAGCCCCAATGGCAGGTATGTGGCATTTTCAAAGCCTGTAACGGTACATAAGGTAGACGGCAATAAATTGTACAATGACGTGCCTAATGCTACCGCGCAGGTTTATACTGATCTTAATTACCGTCATTGGGATACGTGGTATGACGGGAAGGTGTCGCACCTGTTCGTGGCGCCGCTGAAAGAGGCAGCCGCTGCCAGGGACCTGCTGGAAGGCACGCCTTATGATTGCCCCACCAAGCCGTTTGGCGGTACGGAAGATTATGTGTGGAGCCCCGACAGCGATTTCCTGGTGTATGTCACCAAGAAAAAGTCCGGTAAGGAATATGCTGTAAGCACCAATACCGATATCTATATGTATAATATAGCCGGCGGGCATACCTCCAATCTTTCTGAAGGCATGATGGGTTATGACCTGGCACCGCAATTCAACAGCACCGGCACCCGGCTGGCCTGGCTCAGTATGGCAAGGGACGGGTTTGAAGCGGACAAGAACGACATCATCGTGTATGATTTTAAGACCGCTGTCCGCCAGAACCTTACGCAGCATTGGGACGGTACAGTGGACGGCGGCTTCCGTTGGGATAATAATGATGCCAGAATATATTTCAATGCTACGGTCAGAGGCACATCCCAGTTGTTTGAGGTGGCTGCTACGCCTAAAAGGGCCGTGAGGCAGCTTACCGCAGGGCAGCACGATATTACAGGTATTACAGGACAATACCAGGATAATATCATCGTTACAAAGACCGATATGAACAGGGCTGCCGAGATATTCAATGTCAACCTGAAGACCAGGCAGATCACTCCTTTATCACATGCCAATGACGATGCCTATGCCGGGATCGCCAGAAGTGAGGTGCGGATGCGGATGGTGAAAACTACGGATGGTAAGGAAATGGGTGTATGGGTCATTTATCCGCCCGACTTTGACAGCACTAAAAAATACCCTACGCTTCTATACTGCCAGGGCGGCCCGCAATCCGCGGTCTCGCAGTTCTACAGCGTAAGGTGGAACTTCCAGCTGATGGCCGCTAACGGTTATATCGTTGTGGCACCCAACAGGAGAGGTCTGCCGGGATGGGGCGTGGAATGGAATGAAGCGATCAGCAAGGACTGGGGCGGACAGGCCATCCGGGATTATTTAAGCGCTATTGATGATGTGTCCCGTGAAAGCTATGTGGATAAGAGCAGGCTGGGCGCTGTAGGCGCCAGCTACGGCGGTTACAGCGTATTTATGCTGGCCGGTGTGCACAACAACAGGTTTAAAACTTTTATTGCCCACTGCGGTCTATTTGATATGAGAAGCTGGTACGGCACCACGGAGGAAATGTGGTTTGCCAACTGGGACCTGGGTGGCAATTACTGGGATCACCCGGATCTGAAAGCCTATACTGCCTTTAACCCTTCCGATTATGTAGCCAGGTGGAATACGCCTATACTCATTATCCAGGGTGGCCTGGATTTCCGTGTTCCAACGGAGCAGGGCCTGCAGGCTTTCAAGGCAGCGCAGCTGAAAGGACTTAAATCCAAATTGCTGTATTTCCCTGATGAGAATCACTGGGTATTGCGTCCCCATAACGGCCTGGTATGGCAGCGTGAATTTTTCGGCTGGCTCAAAGAGACCCTGTAAACAATTTAAATATCTTTATCCGGACCGGGGACCTGTTTTTCAGGCCCCCGGTTTTTTTATAGTGCTGTACCGGAATGGCAACTACTGCCTTGCTGCAATATATATGTAATATTTTTTCCTATCTTTGTTTTTGTGAAATATCTGGCGCTCCTTTTAAGCCTGCTGATGCAGGTGCTTACCTGTCTTCCCTGTAGTGATACGGAGGAATGCAGGCCTGTGACCGTCCATGTCGCAAATGATGGCATACCCTCTCACGAGGACCACCGGCATGAAAATGAACGCTGCTCTCCTTTCTGTGTCTGCAGCTGCTGCGCCGCCGTTACCGTCTGTATCCCGGAGATATATCCTCTTATCCCCGTCCCGGAGAAATTTGAAACAGCTATCTCCTATATTATGGGGCAGGAGCAATTCCATTCTTACGAAGACCAGAAGATCTGGCAACCCCCTCAGCTCAGCTAATGTTTTAAAAATTACCGGTATCCGTTTCCGTGTTGCACTATGGCAGCCGGGGAAGCTGATATTATGCTTTTTCTGTAACGTCTGCCCGTCAGCATCAGCTTTGGCCGATAGCGGCTCTGTGTATGCTTTTCAGCCATGCGCCGCAGGCTGCTGATCTTCCCGGGGAGCACGTGTCGGCAACCGCTACCGTCTGTCCGTATTATTTACACTTAAAACTCATCTGACCATATGCTGGATAACATCATTCGGTTTAGTATCAAGAATAAACTTATCATTGGTATTATGACACTCGGGCTCCTGGTCTGGGGCAGCTGGAGCCTTTCCCGGCTTCCCCTGGACGCAGTGCCCGACATTACAAACAACCAGGTGCAGATCATTACGCTGACACCCACGCTGGCAGCCCAGGAAACCGAGCAGCTGGTCACGTTTCCCATCGAGCAAAGCATTGCCAATATCCCCGATATTGAAGAGGTGCGTTCCATTTCAAGATTCGGGCTGTCTGTAATAACGGTGGTATTCAAAGAAAAGGTGGATATCTACTTTGCCCGGCAGTTGATCAGCGAAAGGCTCCAGGAAGCCGCTGAACAGATCCCTCCCGGGATAGGCAAGCCGGAAATGGCGCCCGTGAGCACAGGCCTGGGAGAAATATATCAATATGTGATCCACCCGGCCAAAGGCGCCGAGGATAAATATTCCGCAATGGACCTGCGGACCATGCAGGACTGGATCGTGGCACGACAGCTCTATGGGCTGGCTGGTGTAGCGGAGGTCAACAGCTTTGGCGGCCGGCTGAAGCAATATGAAGTGGCCATTCACCCGGACAGGCTGAAAGGCATGAACATTACGGTCTCTGACGTATTTGAGGCGCTGGCCCGCAATAATGAAAATACCGGGGGCGCCTATATTGACAAAAAGCCCAATGCTTACTTTATCAGGAGCGTGGGATTGATAAGCTCCTTCAAGGACATTGAGCAGATCATGGTTAAAAAGGTCAATAATATCCCGGTGCTGATCAGGGATGTGGCCGAAGTAAGGCTGGGGTCCGCCATTCCTTACGGTGCGCTTACCTATAACGGAGAAAAGGAAGTTGTAGGCGGTATCGTAATGATGCTGAAAGGCGCCAATAGCAACGAGGTGGTGCAGCGCGTCAGGGACAGGATGAAGGTTATTCAGCAAAGCCTGCCCGGAGATGTGGTGATAGAGCCCTTTCTTGACCGGACCGACCTGGTGAGCCGGGCCGTAAGCACCGTAAAGACCAACCTGGTGGAAGGCGCCCTTATTGTAATATTTGTGCTCGTCCTTTTCCTTGGTAACCTGAGAGCGGGCTTAATAGTCGCTTCCGCCATTCCTTTATCGCTCCTTTTTGCCATCGGTATGATGCACCTGTTCGGGATCAGCGCCAACCTTATGAGCCTCGGCGCTATAGATTTCGGGCTTATTGTGGATGGCGCGGTTATCATCGTGGAAGCGGTCATGCACCATCTGGGACTGCGTGGGCGTAACAGGACGCTTACACGGCAGGAAATGGATGAGGAGGTTTTCACCGCGGCTTCCGGTATAAGGAGCAGCGCAGCTTTTGGAGAGATCATTATCCTTGTCGTGTACCTGCCTATCCTGGCCCTGGTGGGTGTGGAAGGAAAAATGTTCAGGCCTATGGCCCAGACAGTATGCTTTGCCATATTGGGAGCGCTGCTGCTTTCACTTACCTATATCCCCATGATGTCCGCGCTGTTGCTGTCCAGGACGGTAACAGCCAAAAAAACTTTTTCAGACAGGATGATGGGCTTCTTCCAGCGTTATTATGAGCCGCTCCTGAAAAAGGCAATCCGGTTTAAATATATGGTGGTGGGTATTTCCGTTGCGCTTTTTTCGCTGGCGCTTATTGTATTTAACAGGATGGGCGGAGAATTTATACCCCAGCTGCAGGAAGGCGACTATGCATTTCACTGCATTCTGCCGCCCGGCACTTCGCTCTCCCAGAGCATAGAAACGTCCATGCTGGCCAGCAGGATCATTAAATCCTTCCCGGAGGTGAAAATGGTCATCGGTAAAACGGGAACCGCAGAAGTGCCTACCGACCCGATGCCACCTGAAGCCACGGATATGATCATTGTCCTGAAGCCCAAACGGGAATGGGTCACCACTACGGATTATAAGGCGCTTGCAGACAGTATGATGAAGCGGCTGGAAGTGATACCGGGCGTCTTTTTTGAAGCGTCACAGCCTATCCAGATGCGTTTTAATGAACTGATGACAGGTGTAAGGCAGGATGTGGCCGTCAAGATATTCGGGGAAAATATTGATTCCCTGGCTTTGGCTGCCAGGTTAGTGTCCGCGCAGCTGCAGCTGGTACCGGGCGTTTCGGCCCCCCAGGTGGAATCTACCGTAGGTCTGCCGCAGATAACTATAGAATATGACCGGAATATACTGGCGGGCTACGGGCTCAGCATTAATGATGTCAATAAGGTCATCAGCACTGCTTTTGCAGGCGGTATAGCGGGCATTGTATTTGAAAATGAACGGCGCTTCGACCTCGTGGTCAGGTTTCATGAGGAGCACCGCGTATCCGTGGAAGATATAAGGAACCTCTTCATCCCGGTGCCCGGCGGTAGCCAGATACCGCTTTACCAGGTAGCCGGTATAGCCTTTAAGGAAGGCCCGGCCCAGGTCAGCAGGGAGGGCGGGAAAAGAAGGATCGTGATCGGCTTTAATGTGAACGGCAGGGATGTGGAGTCTGTTGTGGAAGATGTACAGGAACGCCTCGGTAAGCATGTAAAGCTGCCGGTGGGCTATTACTTTACCTATGGCGGAACATTTGAAAATCTCAGGGAAGCGTCTCAGCGGCTTGGCATTGCTGTGCCGGTAGCCCTGGGCTTTATTTTTTTCCTGCTGTTCCTCACCTTCCGGTCGGTAAAGGACAGCCTGCTGATCTTTACTGCTATTCCTATGTCGGCCATTGGTGGTGTATTTGCGCTCCTGCTGCGTGGTATGCCGTTCAGCATATCGGCGGGTATTGGCTTTATTGCGCTGTTCGGTGTGGCTGTATTGAACGGCATCGTATTGCTGGGCACCTTCAACCAGCTTGAAAAGGATGGTGTGACTGATTTGCTGCAGCGGGTGTATGAAGGAACACGCGCGAGGCTGCGCCCGGTGCTGATGACAGCCACGGTGGCCTCCCTGGGGTTCTTACCTATGGCTATTTCCTCGGGCGCCGGTGCTGAGGTGCAGAAGCCACTGGCAACAGTGGTGATCGGCGGGCTGCTATCCGCAACGTTATTAACGCTGGTCGTATTGCCGGTATTATATATCCTGTTCAATGTGAAAAAGAAACAAATCATCCCCGGCACAGTCCTTCCGGCAACGCTTACCGGCCTGTTCCTGATGATTACCCTGTCTTCAGGCGCGCAGGAAAGGAGATCGCTGGAGGAGCTGCTGTCCATGTCAGGTAATAATATCAGGCTGCAGATCAATGCGGCGCAGCAGCTCCGGAATGTTTATGAAGGCAGGGGCGTGCAGTGGTTGCCCCGGACGGGAATATTCATTGAAAATGAAGACCTGAGGCCAAGTGATTACGTGGGCATCTGGAAGTTGGGCATCAGCCAGGAGTTGGCCTGGCCTGGCGTCTACAGCGCGCAAAGACAATGGTACCACAGGCAGGCCGACCGGATGCGGGCAGGCCGGCAGGTAATTACGGCAGAGCTGGAACGTGATATCAGTGCCGCCTATTACCAGCTATGGTACCTGCAGGAACGGCTGCTCCTCTTTGAACGGCTGGACAGCCTGTATGCCGGCCTGGATGCGGCAGCGCGTCTTAAGGTGAGGGCTGGCGACAGGCCCGGTCTGGACAGTATCGTCTCTAATGTAAAATGGAAAGAGATACGGGCTTACCTGTTCCAGGTGACCAAAGAAATAGAAGCTGGCCAGGTAGTATTATCAAGGCTTCTGAACACGGATACCCGGTTGCTTCCTGTAGCTGCCGCGCTTCCTAAGGTAGCCCTCTCCACGCAGCCGGAAGCGGGCACGCATCCCGAAATAGCAGTTCAGCAGCAGCAGCTGGCCATAGTGGAACAGGAGCTGAAAATGCTCAGGAGAAGCCAGCTGCCGGATTTTTCCGGGCGGGTATTCTCTCAGCGTATCATGGGCATGCCGGATCCTTTTTCTGGCTTTTCCTTTACAGTGTCCCTTCCTGTTTTCAGCTACGGCACGAACAGGCAGAAGCTAAAGGCGGCCAGGGCGGGTATACAGGTAGAAGAGCAGCAGCTTTATCTCGCCCGCCAGAAGCTGGATGCGGACAGGCACAGCGCGTTGCTGACAGTTGAAAAGAACAGCATGCTTTTACATTTTTATGAGACGGAAGGATTGAGGCAATCGAAAGAGATCATTGCTGCGGCCACCCTTTCCTATACTGCGGGTGAGATAAGCTTCGCTGAATTGTCCCAATATCTTACGCAGGCTGTGGAAATAGAGAGCAGCTATCTCGACAACCTGAATAATTACAACCAGTCCGTAATCGAATATCAATATTATACCTATAAGTAAGACATTTTAAAAAAGAGCATTTATGAGAAGCTATTTGAATACAGCCGCTTTATTGCTGCTGCTGGCTAATGTACAGTGCAGGACCGGTATCGGGGAAGAGGCGCAAAAGCAGCAAGCTGCGGCCATATCCGGCCATGAGCACGGAGAGGGTACGGTAACGTTCAGTGAAGCGCAGCTAAAGGCCATTGACATACAGATAGGGCATATTGAAAATAAGCAGCTGACCAGCTCCCTTAAAGCTAACGGTATACTGAAAGTGCCTAACCAGAATAAGGCTACAATCAATTCGCTCTATAGCGGGATCGTACAGAAGATCCTCGTGGAGCCGGGCTACCGGGTACAAAAGGGACAGGTCATTGCCACGATAGCCAACCCTGAATTTATACAGGTGCAGAGTGCCTACCTGAATACCCTGTCCCAGGTCAGGAAAGCGGAGCAGGAAGCGGAAAGACAGCGTATGCTGTATGAAGGCAATGCGGGGGCTTTAAAAAACCTGCAGGCAGCAGAAACGGAGCTCAGGACGCTTCGGAATATGAAAGCCATGTATGAGAAGCAGATACGGCTGATGGGGGTATCGCCGGCATCCGTTTCCGATGGTAATATGATATCGGAGCTGTCAGTGAGGAGCCCTATTGCCGGAACGGTGAGCAAAATAGGGGTTGAGATAGGCGCTTTTGTCAGTACTGCCGCCCTGATAGCGGAAGTAATAGATAACAGCCAGCTGCACTTAGACCTTTTCGTTTACGAGCAGGATCTGGCAAAGCTTAATGACGGTCAGACCATACACTTTACGCTCACCAACAATCCCGGCAGGGAATATGACGCACAGATATTCTCTATGGGCAATACGTTCGAGGATGAAAGCAAGGCCGTATCCATCCACGCGAAAGTGCTGGGAGATAAAACAGGACTGATAGACGGTATGAGCGTTACCGCGGTGGTCAGCCTGGATCAGGCTACGGTGAAAGCCGTTCCCAATGAGGCTATTGTCACGGATAAGGGCAAGGATTATATCTTTGTGGTAGCAGAAACGGAGCATGCTCAGGATCCCCCGGGAGCGCATGCTCATGAACCGGAAACGATCCAAGGGAGCTATACGTTTAAAAAAGTGCTGGTCGCCAGGGGAACATCCGATGTAGGCTATACAGAGATCACTGTATTGGGAGATCTGCCGGAGCATGCCAGGATCGTAACCAAAGGAGCTTTCTTTGTCATTGCTAAAATGAATGATACCGGAGAGCATGGTCATGCGCATTGACCGGGGCATAGGTAAAAGGTGCAATAAGATTACGGGAACTTAAAAATAATCTATATGTCTACTGAAAATAAGCTGCTTCATAAAAATACCAGGCCTACCAGCATGCGTATCCTGGTATATGATTTCCTCACTGAGCAAACGGCAGCCTTATCCCTTTCAGAAATAGAGAGCGGATTTCACAATGCGGACAGGACAACTATTTACCGGACGCTGAAAACATTTGAAGAAAAAGGTATTGTACACAGCATCCGGGAAAATCATACGACCAGATATATGCTGTGCCATGACGGGTGTAATGAAGAGACGCATAAGGACTGGCATCTGCATTTTTATTGCAGGATATGTAAGCAGACCACCTGCCGGGAAGATTTTAATATCCCGCAGCAGGAAACAGCCGGCTTCCGGATCGATGAGATCCGTTTATTCGCCAAAGGTATCTGTGAGCAGTGTATGGAAGAGCAGGGCGAATAGTATTTAAAGGGATCCGTAAGCCTGCTGCGGGATATAGCTGGTATTAAGCTAATCCAGGTGTTGCAGGAACCTCCTTACAGGATACGCATTAAAAAACCGGCTGACTTTCAGGTCAGCCGGTTTACAATATTTAAGGTGTGCTTTACTGTACCAGCAGCGAAAGCTCTACTCTTCTCGCTTTCTGCTCATTGCTGCCGTTATCTATACCATGGTACATGGTAAGGATATCCCTGGCATCTAATCCGCATTGCAGCAAATACTGTTTAACGGCTTCTGCCCTTTTAAAAGACAATTCATTATTGTATTTCGCGCTGCCGGTATTGCTGGCAAATCCCCTGACAACAACGGTTACCCTCGGAGAGTTTTCCTTGACAAGCGCTGCCAGCTGCCTGAGCGTAGCCTTATCCTCATTTGAAATGGCTGTCTTATTATTCCCGAAATAGATACTCCGGTGATAATCCTCCAGGCCTTTCAGCAGCATATCGTTTGAATTATCAATGATAATAGTGCGGTTATTCACATTGGCATTCTTTTTTTCTACCTGTGCATTCAGCTCATTGAGCCTGTTTTTCAATGCTGCTATCTCGCTGTCATAATCACTGCTTTTCAGATCTCTGGACAGCTGGTTCAGTACCCGCAGCTCTTCATTGAGGGCGTTGACCTGGTTCTGGCGGCGCATCTCTTCATCCTGTGGCAATACTCCGCTGGTCCCGGCTCCCGGCACGAGGCTGTTCCTGTTCTGGTAAGCAGGATCATAATAATAGTAAGGCGAAGGTGTTGTGGACTGCTGATAGGAAGAAGGAGGCGGGTAGTAATTCATCCTGCCGTTGTTCATATTCAGCATCAGCATGTCTATCCTGCTGTTGATGCGGTCAAATTCGCGATACAGCCTGAAATCAGCGCTCATATCTCCCCTGCTCCCGTCATTTGTCCTGAAGGCATCGTCCATCTGCCGGTTGATGGTCAGCTCCCGCCTTCTTTTTTCCATTTGCTTACGTTTTTTATCCGCTATATTTTCCAGGAAATCGTTCAGCTCCTCTTTGGTCATAACGATCTCTCCCTGGTCTTCGGTCTTGCTTTGGGAATAGCTAAATGAATGGATTCCCAAGCCAGCAAAAGCCAAAAACAAGTATTTTAATTGTATTTTCATCTTTGAAACAGTTTTATGGTGTTAGGAATCAATTTAGAAGCCGAATCTATAACCTACAACGATCTGGTTATTCCTGAAAAGACCTCTTACGCTGTAATCTGCAAAAACGCTGGAAGTGCCCAGCCTGTAAGCCACTCCGCCAATGACATTGGTGTTGAAGGTAAAATCCTTTCCTAAATAATGAAGTCCTAAACCGAGGCCAGCATAAGGTTCAAAATTGGTGTTATTGATCCTGATAGGGATGATGCCGTTGGCGCTGATGCCGAACCCGTTTTTATCTCCCAGGGCGACATATCCCTCGGGCATGAATATGAAAGGGCTGTTGGTAAATCCGTAATGTCCCCTGATACCCACATTGAAAGTAGTGGCGTCTCCGAAGTTTGCCCCGGCGAACAGTCCTATACCTTTATTGATCACGCCTCCGGTTATTGGCTGGTTGGAGGGCGTAGCGGGCACCGGCACTACAGGTGCAGGTGTTACGGGATTGACGATAACGGGATTTCCCTGGGCAGCAGCATTATTGTTTTGTTGCCTGAGGGTCTCAATGCTTTGCCTCTGGGCTTCCAGCTGCTGGTTCAGCTTATTGATCTCCAGGAGCAGCCTGTCATTGACATTGTTGTAGCCGGGATCATAGTTATTGGCCGCGGGAGGTGTATTCGGTGCCATAGCGCGGTTCTGATTCAGGTTCAGCAGCAGCTGCTCCAGGCGCTCCAGGCGGCTTTCGATATTGGGTGTGCTTTCGTTCTCTACATCCTGCATTACCTTGTCAATAAGGCTTTCCAGCTCTGCCGGCGTCAGCCTGATCAGGTTATTCTTATCGTTAGACTGTTTTTCAAGCCGTTTTTTCTCTTCTATGATCTGAGCGGCCTTTTCGCTGTCGTTATTCTCGTAGGCTTCTTTAAGCTCTTTTTCCAGCGATTTTATTTTCTGGTTGTACTCGTTCCTTTCTCCGGAGAACCTGCTTTCAAAGGCCTTTTCAGTTTGTCTGGCCGTATTGGCATTTCTGCCTATTTTCAATCTCAGGCCCACGCTGTACAATATGTGCTGGTTCAGCTCATCGGCAGTTCTGAGGTCAGTAACGCTTGTATTCCTGTTATCAATGGTGTACATCAGGTTCGCACCGCCATATATATCAACAT
The DNA here is from genome assembly GCA_037190225.1 of Edaphocola sp. GTDB lineage: Bacteria > Bacteroidota > Bacteroidia > Chitinophagales > Chitinophagaceae > MKSF01. The sequence goes on from JBBCJL010000016.1 coordinate 25,651, forward strand.
AGGTAGAAAGCGGGATCTCAAGACCTGCGCCTATTTTTGCATAATATTTGGAATGCGCAGTCTGGTAAATGCCGGGAGCGAGCGTTTTACCCCTGTATCCGTCCTGTACATTTATATAGCCACCGCCCACGCTGATGAAAGGTACGATACCGCGGGGCACGTTCAGCTTACCGAGGAAGTCTATACCGTACATTGCCATCTTGTCGAAGTTGAAAGAAGGATTCTCGTTTTCAGTGGCCTGGTAATAATATCCGCGTATGCCTATGAAATCCGTAATATCCAGTCCCAGCTGTCCGCCCAGCATATAGGTGTTCCTGTAAGCGGATTTGCTGCTGAAATCAACATAGGATCCGGCCGGTACGAGCGTAAGCCTGACGCCGGAAAAGCCGCTGCTGAACCTGTCCAGGTAGGCTTTGTCCATATTGCTGAGCTCTCCGTCATTGCGTCCTCCGAAGTAGAATTGCAGACCCGCGGATACACTCCAGTTGTACATGGTGGATCGGTCCTGGTTGTTAATCCAGTCGTCAAAATCAGAGGTACCGCCGGGATTATAAAGCAGGCTGCCGGGATTCATATTATAGACAATGCCCCTTCCTTCAAGATTCAGAGTGACCCGGTTGCCCATATTGATCTTAAAGCCCAGGCCGCCCGTACCGTAAAGGTTCTGGTTCTTTTCAACATTGCTCGGAGCGTTTTCCCGTTCAAAGGTCTGGATACCTGTACCCAATATCAGGTAAGGGGCAAACCCGTTCGAGGGGATATTGGCTTTGAACTCTCCGCCGACCCTTGTGATATTGATCTTCCTGTCGGTGAAATTGAAGCCGGGAAAATACTGCTGGATATCCCGCTCATATTCCCCGAAGTTCTGCATCATATTGATCGAGCGTTCGTAGGTCCCGCGAAGCTCAATGTGCCTCCCGAAGCCGAAGCCGGCCTGGAAGCCGAACATGGTCCCGTTTTCCACGGTCGATTTTTTATCGAACCAATTGTAGCCGAGAGTGGGAGTAAAGATAACACTGACATCTTCAACCTGGGCGCTGGATTTTACGATTACAAAGCTGGATAGTGAAATGAATAATAGTTTTTTCATAGATAAGAGGTCATTTTGTTATTAAAAAAAATATAATACTATTATATGGTTTAACACTTTAAATGAGATATAGAAGAAACAGTTAAGAGGTTAACGATTCTTTCGTTTTACCTTAACAGTAATGGATCAGTAAAGGTTTATTTTATTTTTAAAATATATGTTATTAAGGATATGACTCTTTATTGTAAAATAATTGTTTGCAACAGCATTGCATCCTTCCCCGCTTTAATTTTGGATAAAAGCTATATGTCAGCTCCTGCCGGGCATATGGCAGAGGACCCGGAGAGGTTTGAATATATAAAAAATAACTATTTTTAATACCATTAAAATACCGAAGATCTACAATGGCACATCAACATATTTATAATGAAAAGGGTGAGCAGCTTTGCTGCACGCTGGAAGACAAAGTGAACGCACAGGCGGAGATGCTGGCAGAACAGAAGGAAGATCATGGCCATTCCCATGACGGGCACGACCATTCGCACCAGGGCGGCGCCGGAGGTGCCTGGATCAGGATGTTTGTCTTCGCGCTGGTGTCCCTGCTGCTGCTTATGGCCGGGATAATGCTGGACCATTGGATACCGCAGGACTGGTTTGTGGGCAGGGCCAGGGTCATATGGTATATAGCGGCCTATGCCCCGGTCGGCTTTCCCGTGATCAGAGATGCGTTCCGCAGCATAATTAAAGGGGACGTTTTTTCAGAATTTTTCCTGATGACCCTCGCCACTATAGGAGCATTCGCAATAGGGGAATATCCTGAGGGTGTAGCGGTAATGCTGTTCTATGCCGTGGGGGAGATCTTCCAGACCATGGCGGTCAGCCGGGCCAAAGGCAATATCAAAAGTCTGCTGGACCAGCGGCCGGACGAAGTGACCGTGATTCGTAACGGCCGGCAGGAAGTTATCAGGGCAACGTCAGCGGATATTGATGATATTATACAATTAAAGCCGGGAGAAAAGCTGGCCCTGGACGGGGAATTGCTGTCCGCTTCGGCATCCTTCAATACAGCTGCCCTTACAGGTGAAAGCAGGCCCGATACGTTGCGCCGGGGAGACCCGGTGTTAGCGGGTATGATCAATCAGAACGCCGTTGCGCAGGTAAGGGTGACCACGGCTTATACAGACAGCAAGCTGAGCAGGATACTGGATATGGTACAGCATGCTACGGAGCAGAAAGCGCCTACAGAATTGTTCATCCGCCGCTTTGCAAGGATATATACCCCGATAGTGGTAGGCCTGGCTATAGGCATATGCCTGATACCTTACTTTTTCGTGCCGGAGTACCAGTTCAGCGAATGGTTATACCGGGCGCTTATTTTCCTTGTGATCTCTTGTCCCTGCGCGCTAGTTATTTCCATCCCGCTGGGCTACTTCGGGGGCATCGGTGCGGCAAGCAGGAACGGCATACTGTTTAAAGGCAGCAATTTCCTGGATCGCCTGGCAGGCATACGGCAAGTGGTGATGGATAAGACGGGTACCATGACCGCGGGTGTATTCCGGGTGCAGGAAGTGAATTTTAACGAAGGTTTTGACAGGCAGGAAATATTAAATATGGTAAATGCGCTGGAGTCTCAGAGCAGCCATCCTATAGCTACGGCCATCCGGGAATATACGGGTCCGGTGGACGGCAGCCTGGCCGTTGAGCATATGGAGGAAATCCCGGGTCATGGCCTGAAAGGCCTTGTTAAGGGAGCGGAATTGCTGGCGGGTAATTTCAAGCTGATGGATAAGTTCGGTATTGCATATGATGTGAATATTCCGGATATTGTGTACACGACCATCGCGGTAGCATATGCAGGCCGTTTTGCAGGCTATATTACCATTGCGGACAGCATCAGGGAGGATGCGCCGGCAGCTGTCCGGCAGCTGCAGGCCTTGCGGGTTGAGACCACGATGCTGAGCGGGGATAAGACGGCTGTGGTCATGCAGGTGGCCGGTCAGCTGGGTATAAAGACCGCATTCGGGGATCTGCTGCCCGAGGATAAGGTAAATAAGGTGAAGGAGATCAGGGCCGGGGGAGCATCTGTGGCATTCGTGGGCGATGGCGTCAATGATGCGCCGGTTGTCGCTTTAAGTGATGTGGGGATCGCCATGGGAGGTTTGGGCAGCGATGCCACTATAGAGACCGCTGATGTGGTGATCCAGGATGACAGCCCTTCCAGGATCCCGCTGGCTATCCGGATAGCCAGACAGACACGGAAGATCGTGATCCAGAATATCATCCTGGCATTCGGCATTAAAATAATAGTGCTTATCCTGGGAGCCGGGGGGCTGGCCACGATGTGGGAAGCTGTATTTGCGGATGTCGGTGTTGCGCTGCTGGCTATCCTGAACGCGGTGAAGATACAGCGGATGAAATTCTAAATGCCGTTGCTGCCATATCAGAACGCCATATGGAAATGTAAACCACCTGTATCCGGCACCGGTCAACAATATTTTGTAAAGTTTGTTAAAAGAGGCATTGTAAGATTATTATTATGGAAGTAAAAGTAAGACCGCTTAAGGAAGAAGACTATAAAGGACTCAAAGAAGCGATGTCCGCCGCATACGAAGGCCTGGGCTCGGTGTGGCGTGAGAACAGCATTAAGAAGCTGATAGACGTTTTTCCGGAAGGACAGCTGTGCGTGGAAGTGGATGGTAAGGTAGCTGCGTGTGCATTATCCATCATTGTACAGTATAAGCTCTTCGGGGACGATCATACCTACGAGGAGATCACGGGGAATTATACATTCAATACCCATTACGACGGCGGGAATGTGCTGTATGGCATTGAGGTCTTTGTGCACCCTGATTATCGCGGGCTGAGACTGGCGCGCCGCCTGTATGACGGGCGTAAGGAATTGTGCGAAAGGCTCAACCTGAAGGAGATCAAGGTGGGAGGGAGATTGCCCAATTATCATAAATACAGCGATGAGCTGAGCCCCGGGGAATATATAGAGAAAGTAAAGCAGAAGGAGATATTCGACCCGGTGCTGAGCTTCCAGCTGTCCAACGATTTCCACGTAGTGAAAGTATTGAAGAACTACCTCAAGGGAGATACGGAGTCCCGGGAATATGCCTGCCTGCTGGAATGGAACAATATCTATTATTCCCAGAAAAAGAATACGGTCACCGATGCCATTATACGGCTGGGACTGGTGCAATGGCAGATGCGGCCCTTTGCGGATATTGATAAATTTATGCAGCAGGTGGAATTCTTCGTGGATGTGCTGAGCGGCTATAAATCCGATTTTGCCCTGTTCCCCGAATTTTTTAACTCGCCCCTGCTGGCTGCCTATAATCACCTGGAGACCCATGAAGCAATGCGGGCGCTGGCCCAGCATACGGAAGAGATCACCCGGCGTATTGCCGAGCTGGCTATCGCTTATAATGTGAATATCATAGCGGGCAGCATGCCGGTGGTAGAAGAGGAGAAGCTCTATAATGTCTCCTACCTGTTGCATAGGAACGGGAAAAAGGATGAGTACAGGAAAATACATATTACCCCCAACGAGACCCGGTATTACGGGATAACGGGAGGCGACAATATCGCGGTCATCAATACAGATTGCGGGAAAGTAGGCATCCTGATCTGCTATGATGTGGAATTCCCGGAGTTGCCGAGGCTGCTGGCGCTGGACGGCATGAAGATACTGTTTGTTCCGTACCTGACCGATACCCAGAATGCTTATACGAGGGTCAGGAACTGTTCTATGGCAAGGGCCATAGAGAACGAATGCTATGTGGCCATAGCCGGCTGTGTGGGCAACCTGCCAGGCGTGAAGAATATGGACATCCAGTTCGGGCAGGCTGCTGTTTTCACGCCGTCTGACTTCGCGTTTCCCACCAATTCCATCAAGGCGGAAGCTACCCCTAATACGGAAATGACACTGATCGTGGATGTGGACCTGAATCTGCTGAAAGAGCTGCACCATTACGGTTCGGTCAAAACGATCTCGGACCGGAGAGAGGACCTGTACCAGGTAATAAGGGTGCAGAAATAGGGCTTGGATATCCTTCTTCTTTCTTCCGGCTGTTCTGAATGACTGGGCAGATTTGTATATAAATTTTGTTTATGTTGCGATAACATTATTTCAGGGGAATTGATTTTGTAAAATAAAAATTTGTGCTATACCTTTGCATATGGCAGTTCAATCTAAATTCTACGGAGAGGGGCTAACATTTGATGATGTATTATTAGTTCCTGCATATTCTGAAGTACTTCCCCGTGAAGTCAATATTTCAACCAATCTCACCCGAACCATACGGATCAATACGCCTATCGTATCTGCGGCAATGGATACGGTAACGGAAGCTACCCTGGCTATAGCGCTGGCAAGAGAGGGTGGTATAGGCATACTGCATAAGAATATGACCATCGAGCAGCAGGCAGACCAGGTAAGGAAGGTCAAGCGCTCCGAAAGCGGCCTTATCCTGGATCCCATCACCCTGCGCGCTGATAATACCATCGGTGATGCGATGAACGTCATGCGGGAAAATAAGATCGGGGGCATCCCCATCGTAGACGAAGGAAAGCGCCTGGTAGGCATGCTGACCAACAGGGACCTGCGTTTTGAAAAGGACAGGTCGAAGTCCGTCTCCGAGGTTATGACCCACCTGCCGCTGGTAACAGCTCCCAAAGGAACCACGCTGTCTCAGGCTGAAGATATCCTGCAGCAGAACAAAATAGAAAAGCTCCCCATCGTAGACGAGCAGAATAAGCTGATAGGGCTCATCACTTACCGTGATCTCCTCCAGCATAAAAGCCATCCCAATGCCGTGAAAGATGAATACGGCCGGTTACTGGTAGGTGCCGCCGTTGGCGTTACCCCGGATATCCTGGATCGTGTGCAGGCGCTGGTAAACGCGGGTGTAGATGTTATCACGCTGGACAGCGCGCACGGCCATTCCAAAGGCATCCTGGACTCTCTCAGGAAAGTAAAGGCCGCATTCCCTGACTTACAGGTCATAGGCGGTAATGTGGCTACGGCAGCCGGTGCGCTGGCCCTGAAAGAAGCCGGTGCGGATGCCGTGAAAGTAGGGATCGGTCCGGGCTCCATCTGTACAACGCGTATCGTTACAGGTATCGGCGCCCCCCAGCTTACCGCGGTTATGGAGTGTGCGCAGGCGCTGAAAGGCAGCGGGATCCCCGTGATTGCTGATGGCGGTGTGCGCTATACCGGCGACCTGGTAAAAGCCATAGCCGCAGGAGCATCCTGTATCATGGCGGGCTCTGTATTGGCCGGTACGGAAGAATCTCCCGGCGATACAATTATTTACGAAGGCCGTAAATTCAAATCCTATCGTGGTATGGGGTCTATTGACGCTATGCAGTCAGGCTCCAAGGACAGGTATTTCCAGGATGCGGAAGATGATGTCAAGAAGCTTGTACCGGAGGGCATTGTAGGCCGCGTACCTTATAAAGGCACCGTATCGGAAATGATCTACCAGTTCATTGGCGGATTAAGGGCCGGTATGGGCTACTGCGGTACCAAAAGCATTGAAGAGATGCAGGAAAATGCGCAGTTTATCAGAATTACCAGCGCTTCTATGGCAGAAAGCCACCCCCATGGCATCGTGATCACTAAGGAAGCCCCCAACTACAGCAGGTAAAACATTTTTTTGCATTTGTAGTATAAGAGTGGCTGCCCGGACCCGGGCAGCCACTTTACTTTTTATGCCGATGTACATACCCGCTCTTGCGGCAATAACCTATCAGGTTACCCGGCGTTGAAATATTATATAATTATTTATATATTTGTGCTGCTATGGTACATTATTGTCAACTGTGAAAAACCGGATACCTTATGCAGAAATCTATCAGGAATTGGAATGAGGAAGATCGTCCACGGGAAAAGTTGATGGCCAAAGGAACAGAGGCACTCACCAATGCGGAACTGCTCGCTATTCTTATCACTAAGGGAACGAAAGAGAAGTCCGCGCTTGACCTGGCCAGGGATTTGCTGAAAATCGCAGATAACGACCTGAATGAGCTGGGAAAGCTGAGCCATGAAATCATGCGACAATTAAAAGGTATCGGTCCGGTCAAGGCCGTCACCATCGCCGCTGCTTTGGAGCTGGGTCGCCGCCGGCAGCGGTTTACCGTACAGGAAAAGTCAAAGATAGGCGGCAGCCAGGACGCTTTTGATATCTTCAACCCGATGATAGGGGACCATGAGCACGAGGCGCTGGCCATTCTTTACCTGAATACCGCCAATAAAGTGAAGCATACGGAAGTATTAAGCCATGGCGGCCTGAGCGCTACGGTGGTGGATATCCGGCTGATACTCAAAAATGCCCTGCTTCATGCGGCACCCAAGATCCTTATCGCCCACAATCATCCCAGCGGCAACCTGACGCCCAGCCAGTCGGATAAGGATATTACCCGCAAGCTCCAGGAAGCCTCCAAATTACTGGATATCCAGTTCCTGGACCATCTTATTATCGGTCATAACGCTTACTTTAGTTTCGCGGATAAGGATATGCTCTGACCCGGGTGCCCGGAAGCCATGCCTCCCGGACTTATGCGTAATAAAATGCAATTATTCAGGACAGTATGTTTATTTTTGATAAAACATCCCAAGCATTCCGGATATGAGTAAACACAACAGGCAGCATAAGCTGAACGAATACCACCCTCATTTAAGAGAAGAAGCGGATTATTTTAATGATGAGAATGTCTCTGTCCAGATACGGCTTTATAATAAACATAATATCCTGGAGTTTGAGCCGGAAAATACCCAGGACGGCCTGACTTTGCTCAGCCGTTATCCGGACTACAATATATGGGTAAATATAGATGGTATCAATAAGGATATCGTACACAGAGTCTGTAAGCATTTTAATGTCCACAAGCTATTCATCAATGATATCCTGAGTGTGGGCCAGCGGGCCAAGATGGACGATATAGATGACGGGACGATCTTTATCCTGGTGCCGGTGCTCCGGTGGGACAGCATTACCAATGTTGTTACGAAAGAGCAGCTGAGCCTGATTGTGGGAAAGAATTTCATTGTAACCTTCCAGGAGGAGCCGAATATGGACCCTTTTGAAGGTATAAGGACCGCTATGCGTAATGCCCAGCACCCGTTGCGCCAGCGTAATATCGACTTCCTGCTGTACTATCTTATGGATGCCGTGGTGGATGATTATTTTAACCTGCTGGATGAATTGTCTGTCAGGATAGAGGAACTGGACAGCAAGATCAATTCCCGGCGTATCCCTTCCTGGTTCCTGGACCGGCTGTCAAAGGTCCGTAAAGATGTTTTCTTTGTAAAAAGGACCATCAGTCCCGTAAGGGATGTGGTGAACTCGCTCTGGATGAAAGACATCGGCCTTATCGAAGATACCAACAAAAAATACTTTAAGGATATCCTGGATCATATCCTGCTGGCGATAGAGTATAATGAGAACTACCGTGAGACTACGGTCAACCTGCAGGACCTGTATATCAACCAGCTGAATACCAAGACGAATGAGGTGATGAAGATCCTTACCATTGTCACGACCCTGATGGCGCCGGCGACTCTTATCGGGTCTATTTACGGTATGAATTTTGAAAAGATGCCCTTGCTGAATTACCGGTACGGGTATGAGGTCATCCTGCTGCTGGCTTTCGGATGTACCATAGGTATGTTATGGTATTTCAGGAAAAGGCGGTGGTTCTAGAGGGCTGTAGGGTATGGCCTTAAATATTGCCCAGGTACTCCTGCAGGATAATAGCGGCGCTGATCTCGTCAATGAGGGATTTATTCTGGCGTTGCTTTTTACGCATACCGCTGTCTATCATCGTCTGGAAGGCCATTTTGGAGGTGTACCATTCGTCTCTCAGTATGATCTCCTTATCCTTGAAAAGAAGCTGAAGCTGTTTGTATAGCTTGTCTACTTTGGCCGTGATGTCGGTAGGAGAACCGTCCAGGTTGGTAGGATATCCCAGCAAGATAATGCTTACATTTTCTTTCAGGAAATAATCTTTCAGCCAGTATATCAGCGTATCGGAGGGTATGGTGGTCAGGCCGTTTGCGGTGATACGGAGCTCATCCGAGACTGCAATGCCTGTTCTTTTTTTTCCGTAATCTATAGCCAGGATCCTGCTCATACTCTGATCATCTGAATTTGATAACCAGGCCCATTCCTACGGCGGGCCGGTAAATGTTCAATGGATTGGGGGTAAGGGTCGGCCTGATCTGCATAGCGAGGTCATCGGAAATATCAAAATCCTTCAGGTGGGCAAAAACGAGGGCATCCACGATCTGCAGGCCGTAACCCAGCACTGTAAACAGCACGGTAAGATCACGGTATTCCCTTGCCTCATCCTGCTTTAGCTTGATCTGCTCCAGGTTATATTGCGATTCCATCTGGAAATATTCTTCCCTGCCGCTCAGGCGTCCGGCATAGATCTTCCTGTACTTATTATAATCGTCCGTATTCTTTACAAGGTAGTAACCTGCTACACCCAGTCCCCCGTAAACAATGGGCAGTTTCCAGTACTGCTTATTGTATATCTGGCCCAGGCCGGGCAGGATGGCAGAGAACATGGCCTTTTTCTTTGGAGTGATGAATGGCTCGCGCTTCAGCTCCGGCACTGCCAGCGTCATCTTCGGGACAGCAGTGTCTCCGGCTATTATGCTATCCGGCTGTGCTGCCGGTGCGGACAGCGTTGCCTGCTCCTGGCCGGAGCCTGCCAGGGACAGCAACATAACCGGTAATATGAATATAATACGATACATTTATGTATATAAAACGTCAAAGGTAAAAAATCCGGGCTTATATAGCAGCGGGAAAGGCCCGGATTTCCGGGCTTAACCTTTCTTTATCAGCTGGTCTGGACTTCTATCACATAGCTCTTGCCAGGCTTTACAGTGAGCTTTTTGTCCTTCAGCCAGGGGTTGAGCATTTTTACCAGCTTGTAGCTGGAGCCCTGCGACCGTGCGAATGCGGCAAGGTCAGGGATGCTCTCCGTAACGGTTACTTTTTTCGTTTTATACGGGCGGAACATCTCCCCTTTGGGGACCACGAACCCTATTTCCTCGGCATTGCCCATTAAATGCTTGAATGTCAATATCCTGAAAATATACCTGTTGGTCTCTTCCGGTAATATCAGGTCATAATAATTGCCCGAGCCCTGGTAAACGGCCCTGGAGCTGTAGCCGGCGGTACCGCAGTTATAACCGGCTGCGGCGGCTGTCCAGCTGCCGGCCTTATCATAGGCTGCTTTCAGGTATCTGCAGGCCGCCCGCGTGCTTTTTTCGAGGTGGTATCTTTCATCCACTTCATCGGTCACTTCCAGGCCGTACTGGGTAGCCGTGGCTTTCAGGAACTGCCAGTAGCCTTCCGCTCCGGCGGGAGACACCAGGTTCTGCAGGTTGCTTTCCGCCACACATAAATATTTGAAATCATCCGGGATGCCTTCCTCTTTCAGTATCTTCTCTATTACCGGGAATACCCGGCCGCTCAGCTTGAGCGTATAGATGAAGCTGCCATGCCGGTAATAATTATTTTGCAGCTCCCTGTCAAAATATTCCATGACCTCCTGGCGCTCCAGCGGTGTGCGTTCGCCGGCAAAATCTATTTTTTTAGGCACCGGGAACGGCTGCCATTTATACATGATGCGGTCATCGCGTTCAAAATTATTGCCGGTATCTCCCGAAGAAAAAGAATAGAACAGGCCGGCTCCCAGTCCCAGCAATATGCCCATAGCTATATATCCTGCCGGTTTTGATATGTTCAGTTTCATATAATGAAGGTCTTAGGTTGTACCAAATATAACAAAAAGAATACAATTCATTCCTTTGAAATTCATCCTAATCCTTGTTAAATTTGTTACTATGAGAAAAATAAGCGCATTATTCGCTGTATTGGCCGGAGCGCTGCTGAGCTGTATCACGGCTTATCCGCAGACCATTCATTACAGTAATGATATAAAATTCGGATTCCGTAAAAATGAGTTCGCTATTGTAGGCAGGGCCGATCACAAGAATATTACTTACCGTACGGACGCTGAGGTGCATTACCTGGATATCTTTTCCGATTCTATGACACAGCTTGCTGTGGTAGAGCTGGATTTCCTGCCCAAGAATGCGCAGACGCTGAATTTTTTTACCACGGCACAGCATATCACATTATTATATCAATACACAAAGAGCGGCATACAGTATGCTATGATAGCACAGATGGATACGGACGGGCGGCTGCTGCAGCCGCCCCTGAAGCTGGATTCGGTAAAGAGCAGCAGCCGTCTTTTCACGGGTAGCAATGCTCCTTTTGATTTTGTTATTGCGGATAACAAGCATTATTTTTCCGTGTTCAGCAGGTTCCTGGACGGCAAGCAGGAATATCTCAATACCAAATTGTTCCAGTCAGACGGAAAGCTCCTGGGTAATAAAGATGTGCTGCTGAGCGCCGCCGACAAGCCTGTATATCCCCGGCAGTTCGTGCTGAATAATAAAGGCACCCTGTTCTTTACCGCTCATCTTAACAGCGACAAAGAGCACAGGAGCGACTTCGCCGATATTTACCTGATAGATTTTAAGGAGGACAGGCTCTCCCGCCACCCGGTCCCTTTAAACGGGTCGTGGATAGAGCAGCTCTACATCCAGGCGGACCAGGAGACGGAAGCAGTAGATTATACGGCGTTTTATACAACCGGCAGGAAAGGGAATATTGAAGGCGTCATATATGGCAGGGTCTTCCTGGAAGATGATAAGGCGCCCACCTTTAAGCAGAACAAATTTAGCCTCACGTTCCTGTCCAAGGTGAGCACCAGGAATAAGAAAAAGATATTTGAGAATTTTGATATCAGGAAAGTGATCGTAAAAAAAGACGGCGGCATCATGCTGATCGCTGAGAACTATTATATCACGACACGGACTTCGGTGCCGGCTGCCGGCTTCTATTCCTCTTATTACGGGATGACGCCCAGCAGGGTCATTACGGAGTATAATTACGGGGATATCCTGATCATCAATTTCGACGGGCAGGGAAATATGGTATGGGATAACATTATCCGCAAAAGCCAGTATTCACAGGAAGATAAAGGATTATTCTCTTCCTTTGCCTTTATGAACACGGGCAGGTACCTTGTATTCGTATATAACGACTATACCTATAATAAGAACTCCCTGACCGTTGCTGCCATTGATAACCAGGGGCAGACGAACTACAAGCACGTTAAGATCAGCGACAGGCCTTATGACTGGGTGCCGAAATATGCATTGCAGACCTCCGCGCTGTCGTTGCTTATTCCCTGTTTCCGGTCCAATACCATTACGTTCGCAGCCATGTACCTTTAGTATTAGGATATATGAAATATGAAAGAATTGTTCGTGGTGTAAAGAATTGTTTTAAATTTGCGTTCCTTTCCACATAAGCGGGTTCTGTAGTACAATGGATAGTATAAGAGTTTCCGAAGCTCCAGATCCAGGTTCGATTCCTGGCAGAACCACTCTGCTTAAAAGCAGATCAGATCTTTCTGGTCTGCTTTCTTTTTTAGTTTGAACCCCGGTATGGCTGATCGGGAGTAGTACATTCCCGGTATGCAGGAATTTAAACCTGCTGAAAGTGTCAGCATTGCAAAGGATCGTAACTGAAGCCCCGGTTATATTTTTACCAGGTGAAATCCATACTTCACATAGTCTTGATCAAAATACGAATGCTATTTAGTAGTTTAACGGACGTTAAACCGATTGGCATTCTTTTGTCTTTCCTGGCCTGTCACATAGTAACGTCTATAGCGATATTAAATAGATTTTGCTTCGTAAGTGAAACGTTCCTGTGAAATGATAACCGGGAGCAGAAGATTGAAACTATAAATCTATAAATAATGAAACAAAAACTACTCATGCTTATTTCATTTATACTCTTGTCGGGTATGGCATCCGGGCAGGAATTACCCGGCCCGGCAGGTTATTATTTAAACCTTTACGACTATAGTAATATGAAAGATACCGTAATTATTGATAAGGGATATTATGAAATTGGAAATGGAGTGTTTCATAAAACTATAGCAGAACCCGCACCTGCATTTGGCAAAAGAGAAATAACGGTCAAGAACAGAAGACTTAAAAAAGTGTATATAATTGACAGGAACTATGGTATGACCCTTACCTATTTATATAACAGGCATGGGCTCAGAAAAATTAAACAGGGACGATGCGAAGTCTCAAATGCTCCCCATTTCTGGTAATTATATTATGAAAACTGTCTTGCGTATGCGCACTTTTGGTTTTGTTGATCATATAGACACAGTCAGTTTATTTTATTTCGTAAAGACGGCGGAGTGGAGCTCCCTGATAAAGCCTTATAGGGTTGTTGGTGAAGAACACCAACAACGGAGTGAAATGTACTGTATCTTGTGTAGTCATTCCGAACGGAGGTGAGGAATCTCTTATACAGCTTAGTAGCATCCTATACATATAATGGCTTTGTTGCCTATATATAGATAGTCAGTTAATACTTTTAAAGCCATTACCCCACATACATTTACGATACCCGCTACAAACGATAACATAGATGCCAATCTTAAATTATGGGAAAAGGTGCTGCTTTTTCCTCTGTGTCGAAACATTTTTGTGCGGATTTGTTATATAACTCAAAGCTAGAGATAATCCGGCTATAGCGGTAAGGTGCTCTAACGGGTCGTGTATGCCGTGCATGTCTCTTTTTAACTATCCGGCACTTAAATTTGAGATGGAAATCACCCGTTGTCAATTATTGAACATGGGCTTCGCAGATGCCGTGCCCTTTTCAGAGTTATATTATTTCCTTATTTTTGAATCGCAATACTATTTTAACCAGCACAGCGCTATACAGTTCAATGGATTTTAAGAACATAGATGCGGCTCTGTATGAGCAACTCCTGCTTGTAGCACAGCGCAATACCCGTAAGACAATTACAGCCGGCGAAGACTATATTCCCGTAACAGGAAAGGTAATGGACCCGGAGGATATCCTGTATGGTGTAGACGCTACCCTGGACGGGTGGCTGACGGCCGGCAGGTATGCACAGGATTTTGAAAGAAAGTTCGCAAGATATTTCGGAAGCCGGTTTTCCCTGCTGGTCAATTCCGGTTCCAGCGCGAACCTCGTGGCATTTTACGCGCTGACCTCTCCCAAGCTGGGCGACCGCCAGGTCAAACCGGGAGATGAAGTGATCACGGTAGCGGCAGGGTTTCCTACTACCGTAAACCCAATGGTACAATATGGTTGCATCCCTGTCTTTATTGATGTGGATATCCCAACCTATAATATCAAGGCCGAAAGGATAGAAGAGGCGATCACGCCCAAAACGAAAGCGATCATGATAGCGCATACGCTGGGCAATCCCTTCAACCTGGAAGTAGTGATGCAGGTGGCTAAGAAATATAATTTGTGGGTCATAGAGGATGACTGCGATTCTCTGGGCGCCACGTATAATAATAAAAATACAGGAACGTTCGGCGACCTGGCTACGGTATCCTTTTACCCTGCTCACCATATCACGATGGGAGAGGGCGGCGCCGTCCTGGTCAATAACGGGTCCCTGAAAAAGATTGCGGAAAGCTTCAGGGACTGGGGACGGGACTGCTGGTGCGAGCCGGGAAAAGATAATACCTGCGGCAAGCGTTTTGACCAGTGCCTGGGTGCATTGCCCTGCGGCTATGACCATAAATATACCTACTCTCATATCGGCTTTAACCTCAAGGTGACGGATATGCAGGCCGCAATAGGTATCAGCCAGCTGAAGAAAGCGGATGCTTTTGTCGCCAGGAGAAGGGAGAACTTTGAGCTGCTCGCTGCCAAGCTGGAGTCCTTCAGGGATGTCTTTATCCTGCCGGAAGCTACGCCAAACAGCAATCCTTCGTGGTTCGGGTATATGATCACCATTAAGGAGGATGCCGGTATTGACAGGAATGCGCTGGTTCGTTTCCTGGAAGAGCACAAAATAGGGACCCGGCTCCTGTTTGCCGGCAACCTGACCAAGCAGCCGGCATATGCAGGCATAGAAAAACGCATCGTGGGTGACCTTACCAATACCGACAGGATCATGAATGACGGGTTCTGGCTGGGTGTATGGCCGGGCCTTAATGAAAGCCATTACGACTACTATGTCAAAGTCCTGAACCAATTCCTGGGACGCTGATGATACAGGAGCTTTTCCACCCCGGAAAAGCTCCTGCTCTTTTAATGCCTGGCAGGGCTGCAGCGCCACCGGTTCCAGAGCCCCGGCTTAGGGTCAGCATCCCGCCGCTTATTTTCCCCGATTACTAAAAAAAGCATCATTATTCATCTCAAATGTTATAATTTTGCGCTTTAAGACGGCTACAAAAAGCCTCTTCCTTACTATCAATGCAACAAAACGAATCCATCCAAACCGACAAAAAGAAAATTATCGTTTTAGGAAGCGGACCCAACAGAATTGGTCAGGGCATAGAATTTGATTACTGCTGTACACACGGCTTATTAGCTATTAAAGAGTCTGGCTATGAGGCTATTATGATTAACTGTAACCCGGAAACCGTTTCAACGGATTTCGATATTGCGGATAAGCTGTATTTTGAGCCTGTTTACTGGGAGCATATATGGGAGATCATCGAGTATGAGCAGCCGGAAGGTGTGATCGTTCAGCTGGGAGGACAAACGGCATTGAAGCTGGCAAAAAGACTGCACGAGAAAGGGATCCGTATCATAGGCACTTCTTTTGATAGTATGGATATCGCGGAAGACAGGGGACGTTTCAGCGACCTCCTGAAAGAAATGGGCATCTTATATCCTAACTACGGTACTGCCTACACTACCGATGAGGCCATAGATGTGGCCAACCAGGTTGGCTATCCTGTGCTGGTGCGTCCTTCTTACGTGCTGGGCGGGCAGGCGATGCGCATCGTGATCAATGATGATGAGCTGGAAGCGAGCGTTATCAACCTCTTACGCTTATTGCCCGGCAACAAGATCCTGATAGATCATTTCCTGGACCGTTGCCAGGAAGCCGAGATTGATGCTATCTGCGATGGAGAGGAAGTACATATTATGGGCATTATGGAGCATATCGAACCTGCCGGCATCCATTCTGGCGACAGCCATTCCGTGCTTCCTGTTTTCAACCTTGGCAAGCTGGAAGTGGAAGAAATGATAGATATTACCAAAAAAATAGCCCTGAAGCTGAATGTAAAAGGGCTTATCAATATCCAGTTTGCTATCAAGGACGGTAAGGTATATGTGATCGAGGCCAACCCGAGAGCCTCCCGTACCACACCGTTCATCGCCAAGGCCTATGGCGTCCCTTACCTGAATATCGCTACCAAGGTCATGCTGGGCGTTAAGAAGATAAAGGACTTTACTATCGAGAAGCACCTGGAAGGATATGCTATCAAGGAGCCGGTATTCTCTTTCAACAAATTCCCGAATGTGAACAAGGAGCTGGGACCTGAAATGAAATCAACCGGGGAGGCGATCAGGTTCATTAAAGACCTGAAGGACCCTTACTTCCGTACCCTGTATAAAGAAAGAAGCATGCACTTATCCAGGTAAGAGCAGCTGATTCAATAAATAGCCCCCGGCCAGAAAGTACGGCCGGGGGCTATTGTATAATACTGGGACAGGAATGGTACAGGTTGCAGCATCACAGACCTTAAGGACAGTGACAGCCGGCAGGTGAATGCGGTATTTGCAGTTGCTGCCGGGAATAACAGCAATATTCATTGCTGTAAAGGTGAATATTGATATTATTGTTATATATTTGGAGCCTATTGAATATTATTATTTTTTAAATTAAAAAACGATGATATGAAAAAGAGCCTTAGCCGGATTGCACAAAGTTTAATGATGTTTGTCAGCGGGGCGCTGATAACGGACAGTAATGCCTGTACAAGGGTTGTTTTCAAAGGACCGGAAAGTGTTGTCATTACTGCCCGGTCTATGGACTGGAAAGATGAAATAGATGCCAATCTCTGGGCTTTTCCCAGAGGAATGGAGAGAAAGGGCAACGTCGGGAAAAACTCTGTTAGCTGGGTCTCCAAATATGGCAGCGTTATTGCCAGCGCCTGGGATATTGCCACGGCTGACGGTATTAATGAAAAAGGGCTGGTGGCCAATGTGCTGTGGCTGGTGGAAAGCAAGTATGCCGAATTCAACCCGCAGGGTACCCGCAAAGGCATTACGATATCTGCCTGGGCGCAATATGTCCTTGACAATTTTGCAACCGTCAGTGAAGCGGTCAATGTCCTGAAAAAGGAAGAGTTTGTTATTGTGTCCGATTATATACCGGGTACAAAAAAATTTACAACGCTCCATCTCTCTATTTCAGACGCTACTGGAGACAATGCCATTTTTGAATATATTGATGGCAAGCTGGTGATTCACCATCACCCGTCCTATACCGTAATGACCAATTCCCCGGTATTTGAAGAGCAGCTGGCTATCAACAGCTACTGGAGCCAGATACCCGGAACCATTATGCTGCCCGGAACCAACAGGGCAGCGGACAGGTATGTGAGGGCTTCCTACTATATTAAGGCAATACCGCAAACATCGGATATACAAACGGCTGTGGTAAGTGTCTTCAGTGTTATACGGAACTGTTCGGTCCCTTTCGGTATCTCTTCCGAAACAGAGCCCAATATATCGTCCACCCGTTGGAGGTCGGTTGCCGATCAGAAAAGCCTGGTCTACTATTTTGAGACCGTAAAAACCCCTAATACTTTCTGGGTAGACCTGAAAAAGATAGATTTCAGCAAGGAAAAAGGAAAGGTCAAGCGTCTGAGCCTCAGCAAAAATGAGATCTATTCCGGAGAGGTGTCCGGACAATTCAGCATTTCAAAGCCATTCGAATTTGTAGGGATATAGCAATCTGATCCCCGCCGGTTTCCGGCGGTACAAATAATGCTGCGTGTGTTATTTACGCTAAAATATTTTAAAAATGAGTTGGGGGAAGTTTTTGCTGGTAAAGCTTGCTGTGATGCTTCCTGCATTTGGATCGTTACCACTCTTTGCTGCAGAACCCGATTCTGTGACGATATCCGTTCTGCCGTATGCAAGCATACGGGGACAGGTATCCGGGTATGCCGGTAAGGTAGCCTTACAGGATAATGCTTCCAGATTGGGAGTGCTGCTGGATGTTGCTAAAAAGAACGCCCGGTTTCTGGCAGGTGTGGAGGTACAGTTGAATATGTTTAAAGGAGGCTCTTCCTTTAACCTTGATGCAGACCTCGCCGGTGAATTTCTGGTGGTTCAGACACGGCAGGAGCAGCCGGTATTTGCAGGCAGGCTGGGATACCTGGGAGTAGATCTCAGAAAATACGGTTCGTTAACGTTGGGCAAGCAGTGGAGCGTTTACAGGGATATTACTGCTTTTACAGATTATTTTAATGTATTTGGCGGAAGGGCCTCTGGTACGTTTATCGGAGGTACGGATGGCGGGCAGACGGGAACAGGCAGGGCAGACCAGTCTGTTATTTACAGGAATACCATAGGGAGGGTACAGCTGGGATTGCAGTTGCAGGCGATGGGCAGCAATAATGGTTACTTTTTAGATGGTTTCGGCTTGTCTTCCCGGGTTGCCATTACACGCAACCTGGACGCAGGCATGGCCTTTAGCAGGGTGCTGTTGAGCAAAACGCTTATTGCAAACCATAAAGTGGTCGGGCTTTCGGGCCATCCCGGTTACGTATCTGCAGGGGTAAAATATTATAATAAAAGAATGCATATAGGGCTGGTAGCCATCCTGCAGGAGAACGGTGACTTTGTCCGGGGCCGGATGTATGATCCGGTATTGGGCCCGCTGGAACCAACGGTTGTATTTGGTGCAGGCGGCATAGAGGTGGCAGGAAGATACAATATGGGTAAGCTGGCCATCCTGGCCGGGTACAACCTGTATATGCCACATATGAAAAAGCTGTCTTCCCTGTCTGTAGAAAATCCCCTGGCTGCCGGCTTTCAGCGTAATGATATTATAACCGGCATCATATATTATCCTATAAGGGATGTTGCAGTATATTATGAGCAAAGGATATCATTAGGCAGAACGGAGACCGGTACCAGGGAGCTGAATGTTTTTAGTCTCGGGTTACGTATCGATGTCAAAAAACAACATACCTCTGTCTATTCGTATTGACGGGTTATGCAGCTCCGGTTGCTAGAGATGAGGACATTATTTATCCGATCCCTGCTTATACCGGACCGGATAAGTTATTAGCAGACTATCTGCCTGTAAGCAATACCATCATGTGAAGCCGCAGGCATCAGCTGCAGATGACCAGGCACGCCTATCATACCTTTTGGCAGTGAAAGCATGCTCTGGCTCACAGGGAACACGCTTTTCAGCGAAACGTACTGGAAATAACAAGTTGTTGCCTGTAAGCAGATAGTGATTAATTATTATATATACAAATGGAAAAAGACCCGCTTTTTAACTTCCGGCAGCCACTGGTTACCGCTGCCGGGATCATTTTAGGCTTTGTTTTGAATTTTGCTACTTCGCTGGTGAAGCGGAATAACAGGAGCGATGTAATGGCGCTTTTTATCCTGGGGTTTACACTTATAGGTATTTCGTTGCTGATTATCTCCCTGTACCGTATACTGAACAATAATTATGATAAGAAGAATGTCAATGGCTTTTACAGAAAGACACTGAGCTATTTCGTGTCCGGCGTGATCTTCTCCTTTATTGGCGGGATCTTAAAAATGGTCCATACGTTCTTCCTGAGTTAATGCATGGTGCAGCGTTGGTATATGGAATTAGGGATTGAGCCTGTCCCCGCTGTTCATAAACGGTCAGGGTTGCCAGCGGCAGGGCCGATTCTTTATGAAGGAATGAGTTGTAAAATTGCTGCTCCTGATATTTTACAATAATTCTTGCCAGAGATAATATGCCCTATGAATGATCCGGTTGGCACCTGGTGGTAAAGATTGCCCAATGTGACTTTATAAAATGTTAGGTCCGTTTCTGCCTTTGCTCAAAAGACCCCGTAAAAAGCATTTGCTTTTTACGGGGTCTTTTGAGTTCTTTGCTATGCTTATAATGATTGACCGGCCTTATTCTCCCAGCAGCACTAATTGTTCTGTTTTGATAAATTTACCGGCTTCATCGGTCAGCTTCAGGCTATATACCCCGGCGGGTACCTTTTCCAGGTTGAGCGTAACAGCCTTTACCTGTGACAGTATTACTTTTCCATCCACTGCTATGAGTGTGGCGTTTACAGGTACAGGTGAAGCAATGTAAACAACTCCATTCGCAGGATTGGGATATATTTTTACAGAGGCTGCAGTAATATCTTCTATACCTGTAGTGGAGAATGAAAATACATCTGATGTGCCGCTGCAGCCGTTGTTGTCCACTACTGCTACAGTATAGTCTCCATTAGCCTGCGCGGTATATGTATTACCGGTAGCCCCAGGGATAGCTGTACCGCTAAGGCTCCACTGATAGCTACTATAGCCGGCAGCGGTGGAAAGTATGTTGCCGTTTGCTGTAACCGCAGGTGTGAATGCCACACACCCGAAAGTGGAAACACCTCCCGAATAGGTCCCCGCCCATACATTATCCTGGGCGTCCACAGCGATAGAGAAGACCGCATCATCTGCCAGGCCGCTATTGTTGGTATTATAGGCGGTCCAGGTAGACCCGTTAAATTTGCTGATGCCGTTATCATAGCCGGCCATCCATATATTATTCCTGGAGTCTATGGCAATGGAAGTAACATTATTATCTCTCAGTCCGCTGTTGCCGGTATGGTAAGAAGTCCAGTTGGTACCGTCAAATTTATTGATGCCACCGCCCATAGTGCCGATCCATATATTGTTTTGAGCATCTATGGCAATCGACTTTACCTTGTCATAGCTCAGCCCGCTGTTGCCGGTGTTATAAACAGTCCAGGTAGTGCCGTTAAATTTGCTGACGCCACTGTACTCAGAGCCGAACCATTTGTTGCCCTGTGCATCTATGGCAACAGAATTGATATAGTTATCTGCGATCCCGCTATTGTTGGTATTATAGGTAGTCCAGGTTGTGCCATTGAACATGCTTACGCCGTATGTGGTTCCGAACCATTTATTGCCTTGTGCATCTATGGCGATAGAAGTGACGTTGTCGTAGCACAATCCACTATTGTTAGTGTTATAGGTAGTCCACGTTGTACCGTCAAACTTGCTGACACCAGCGTACGAGGTGCCAAACCATTTGGTACCCTGTGCATCTATGGCAATAGCTCTGACCTGGTCATTGGCCAATCCGCTGTTGGAAGTGTAATAAGTATGCCAGTTGCTGCCGTCAAATGTGCTCAGGCCGGTATAGGTGCCGAACCATTGATGGCCCTGGGCGTCCGTAGCAATGCAATAGACAAGGTCTTCCGCCAGTCCGCTGTTATTGGTATTATAGGTAGTCCATACCTGTGCCTGGGTAAGCAGTGGAAACAGGAGTAAAATAAAATAAAAGGAAAATTGCTTTTTCATTTTTTTGTTATTTAAATTGTAATCGAATAATGAATGTATATAAAATGTTCGTGAATATTCTCCCCGCTTCCCTGCCATCTGCCCCCAGATAACGTTAAGGAACTCTTCCCGATTGTGTTGGGATAAGTATGATTCAGGCTATTTATTCAAATAATAGTTCGTATAAGAACACTGGTAACGATAATACTACAAAAACTATGCTATTATTTACATTTTCAGTACTTTATACGGAATATTTTAAGATTCGTCAGTAATCGGCCCTTTTTATAAGCGTCTGTGCGCTGTCTTTAAACAAAAAATGGCAGGATATATAAAATTCCTGTGCAAATAAAAAAAGGTTCCAGCTTTGAAACGCTGAAACCCTTATCTGTCTTGTGGTCCCACTCGGGCTTGAACCAAGGACCCCCTGATTATGAGTCAGGTGCTCTAACCAACTGAGCTATAGGACCGCATCTGTATTAAAACAGTGCATAAACGGAGTGCAAATTTACTGTGCGGAAATATTTTTACCAAATTTATTTATTGAAAAGTTTTTCACATTTATATTAATATTAATCGTATCTTTGCACCCTAAAATACTTTTTTACAAAAGGAGGAAATTAATTTGTCACAAAACTTAAACATCACAGCGCATGATGATTTCGACTGGAGTGTCGATAAGCGCAACGTAGCTTCTTATTCCCAAGACCAACGTGAGGCCCTGGAAAAATCGTACGAGGAGACTTTTAAGTCTATCAATGAAGCAGAATTATTAAAAGGTACCGTTGTTGGCCTGACCAAAACGGATGCCATCATCAACATCGGTTTCAAATCTGATGGTCTGATATCACTGAATGAATTCCGTGATATGCCGAACATCACGATCGGTGACGAAGTTGAAGTGCTTGTCCTGGAGAAGGAAGACCGTGACGGTCAGCTCTCTTTAAGCCGCAAGCAGGCCCGCCAGGTACGTAGCTGGCAGAACATTGTGGACTACTTCAAATCAGGAGAAGTGGTTACCGGTACGATCACTTCCAAAACCAAAGGCGGTCTCATTGTGGACGTTAATGGTCTTGAAACGTTCCTGCCTGGTTCCCAGATCGATGTTAAGCCTGTTACGGACTATGATCAGTACGTGGGTAAAACTATGGATTTCAAAGTTGTTAAGATCAACGAGCAGATCCGTAACGCAGTGGTTTCACACAAAGCCCTTATCGAAAGCGATTTAGAGCAGCAACGTGGTGAGATCATGTCTAAACTTGAAAAAGGACAAATCTTAGAAGGTACAATCAAAAACGTTACAGACTTCGGTGCATTCGTGGACCTGGGTGGTGTAGACGGCTTATTGTATATTACAGATATCAGCTGGGGTCGTGTATCTCATCCGAGCGAAGTATTAAGCAACGGTCAGACGCTGAACGTTGTGGTACTGGACTTTGATGATGATAAAAAACGTATCAGCTTAGGCCTGAAGCAACTGACGCCTCAGCCTTGGGAAAACTTACCGGAAGCTGTTGCCGAAGGTTCTACAGTAAAAGGTAAAGTAGTAAATATCGAAGATTACGGTGCTTTCCTGGAGATCTTACCTGGTGTTGAAGGCCTGGTGCACGTATCCGAGATCACCTGGAGCTCCCAGCCTATCAATGCAAAAGAGTTCTTTAAAATGGGTGACGAGTACGAAGCAAAAGTCGTTACCTTAGACAGGGAAGACAGGAAAATGTCCTTATCTATCAAGCAGCTGACCGATGATCCATGGGGAGATATCGAAAATAAATTCCCTGAGAACAGCAGGCATACCGGTGTAGTTAAAAATATCACTCCTTACGGCGTATTCGTTGAGCTGGAGACAGGTATCGGCGGTATGATCCACATCAGTGATCTGAGCTGGACCAAACGTTACAACAATCCTTCCGAGTTTACCAAGGTTGGTGAGAAGATAGACGTTGTTATTTTATCTATTGATAAAGAAAACCGCAAATTATCTCTGGGTCACAAGCAACTGGAAGAAGATCCATGGAATACTTTTGAAACCGTATTCCCTGTAGGTTCCGTTCACGAAGGTACCATCATCCGCAAAGATGATAAAGGTGCAGTAGTGCAACTGGCGCATGGGCTGGAAGCATTTGCTCCTACCCGCCACCTGCGTAAAGAAGATGAGACTTCTTTAAGCAACGAGGATACCGCTTCTTTCGTGGTTTTGGAATTTGACCGTAACGAAAAGAAGATCCTTGTTTCTCACAGCCGTACCTGGGAGCAGGCTAAAGCTGATGAAAGAGAAGCACAGGCAAAGGAAACAAAAGAATCAGTGAAAAAAGTACAGGAAAAAGTTGAAAAGCCAACTCTGGGTGACTTAGGTGCTTTAGCTGATATCAAGAACAAACTGAAAGAAGAAGAGGAAGGTAATAAATAATATTGCCTGCTTTCCGAAATAAGTTCGAATACTGATTGATTGCGTCCACGAAAGTGGACGCAATTTTATTTTAGCTGGTGGCATCAAGGTGTTCCATGGTCTATGGTCACATATATCCTGCCAACGCGCAGAATGAGGCTATACAGTATAAGCTAAGAACCAGGAAAGCTGTATCGCTCCATACACAGGTCTGTCTGATGAAGCTACCGTGGGGAGATAACCAGTAACCCCAGGATCCATGAAGTAAAAACGCTACCCGGATAAGATATAAGTCCCGGGTAGCGTTTTTATATGAAGGAGAAAGTAAAGGCCGCAAGCTCTTATTTGAGCTTTTCATACCGGAATTTAGGATAGCCGTTCTGGCCGGCATCGTTGGTATAGCCGTAAAAATGCAGTTTCCATAGTATATCTTTCTGATCTTTGACAACATATACCATTTTAGAATTGACCTTATACTTGGCAGTATTGATATCTACCGATTTCCAGTTCCATCCGATCACATCCCGGTTGGGCTGCAATTCCATATGCTGATCCAGGGAGTCTTTGGTAAAGGTATAAAAGTCATGGACCCTTAAGGAGTCCCCGGCGGACATCGTATTATAGGGATTATGTAATACGCCGGTTACGCCATATAAAAAATCGGAACCGTCCGGATTGTATTTTTCATAGATATACCTGTAGCGGGTAAAGACAATATCCCAGTCCTTTTTAGGAGGCTCTGCCATTACGATCCCGTCCTCGAAGCTGAAATAAATGAAATTATAGTCCGGGTCCTTCTCTAATACAAATTCTGTTTCCGTGTTATCATCCAGTCCTTTGGTCGCAGCAATGGTATAGGCTGTAGGTGAAACGTCCCTGATGATAAGCTTATAGCTTTTGTCGGCCCCTACCTGGACGATCAGCACCTTACCCAGCACAGCGCTATTGTTCAGCACACCCAGGCCGGATGTCTGCGGCAGCCCGCCGGGCTTGTCATATTTCCATTTGGCAGCGTTAATGGTATAGGATGAGGAAATATCGCTCATACGGGTGGCGTCAGTGACATAAATAAGGTTCAGCTTCCCCCCGTTCACCCTGAGCTCATTATCCGACGCGTCCGTGGTAAAATTGATATCCCAGGTTTCGTAGGGTAAGCTTTTGACCACCCCGTTCTCAAAGCTAAAATATACCTGTGTTTTATAATCCGCACCCAGTTCCACCATAGCCTCTTTCATACTATCGGAGGCTGCCGGACGGTCCGGTATAGGATAGGGTGTTTCTTTTTTCTCACACGAAAGCACTCCGAATGACAGGACGCCTATAAGCAAGGGATATATACGTTTCATAGGAAAAATGTTGGGACATTCATTATGTCTGCAAATTTCCTCTTTTTTGCACCTATTATTGTCACAGTATTGTCACAATTAAAGATGGCGGACGATATAGCTGTCCAGCACGGAGATCAGGGCCTGGACATCAGCTACGGAGATCGCGTTGTAAAGAGAGACCCGGATGCCGCCGACCCTTCTGTGCCCCGCTAAGCCGGTAATGTTATGCTGCAATGCGAAATCTATAAAGCCCTCATTGTGACGTTCGTCAACGAAAGTGAAGCAGACGTTCATCCGGCTCCTGTCCTTAAGCGCGAAAAGCCTTATTGCCGCGCAGTTTTCCAGGTAATCGTACAGCATTCCTGATTTTGCCAGGCTGGCCTCGTGGATAGCTGCCAGGCCCTTCTGCTGCATATGACGCAGGTTAAGCAGGCAGCTGTAAATGGCCGTTACAGGCGCGGTATTGATAAGAGAATTATGGCGGATATAGGCATCATAGCTGAGGATCTCCGGGATGTGGACATCTGCCTGCTCAGCAAAGCCCCTGTCAATGATCACCATGGTCACACCTGCGATGCCCAGGTTCTTCTGTGCTACCGCGTAGATCATTTTAAAGGCTGAAACGTCAATCGGCCGGGTGAAAATATCGGAGCTCATATCTGCTACCAGTGGTATATCAAGCTGCGGAAAAGTGGCCATCTGGGTGCCGTAAATGGTATTATTGCTGGTAATATGGGCATACGCCAGCGGTATGCCTTCCGGGACCACAGGTTCGGGAATATAGCTGAAGCTGCTGCTCTTGCTGCTGCCCAGGCTTACGGTCGGAAGATAATAGGACGCATGCTTCATTGCGTCCCTGGCCCAGTAGCCGGATTCGAGATAGGCGGCCGATTTGCCGGAGGAGCGAAAGTTCATCGGCAGCATGGCAAACTGCATCCTTCCTCCTCCCTGTATCCATATCACCTCATAATTGTCCGGAATGTTCAGCAGTCTTTTTACAAGGCTGTTCGCCTCGCTGAGTATATTTTTGAACGTAGCGCTCCGGTGCGGAAGCTCTGCCAAAGACCATCCGCTGTTTTCAACATTCAGCAAAGCCGATCGCATGCCGGATATCACTTCTTCCGGAAGCCGGGCAGGACCTGCACCAAAATTTATCATCGTCCGGGTATTTTATTACCATGTAAAGATAGCTATAAGGCAGGAATTATAGTGACAAAGAAACGTTAGGATTTTTCCCTGTTTGTACGGTACTTAAAGTCCGACGCCATACGTTCGATCGTTGTGGAAAGGGGCGTGTACTCAAATGCCGGAAAGGCTTTCAGGAATTTGGAATTATCATAATAGCACCGGTTCTGTGCGGTCCGGGCGGATTCCCGGGTGATCAAAGGATTTTTGCCTGTGATCCTGGAACGAAGGTAATCAAGCCGCCAGACAATGGATGCGAGGAGCGGGGTAGCGTGCCGTAAAGGAGGCCTTACAGACAGCTTTTCGGCCATCAGTGTAAATACTTCCCTGTAGCTGTAATTGCCGGTGCTGAGGATGAACCGCTCTTCTGAAATAGCGCTGTCCATCAGGAGCACCATGGCCCTGGCCACATCTCTGACATCCACCCAGGCGTTGACCCCTTCCGTATAGTAAGGAAATTCTTTGGCTACATTGGACATCAGCTGTGCCGACCCCCTGGAATAATCGCCTTCGCCCAGGATGATGGCGGGATTGACGATAGCCGCATTCAGGCCTTCCGAGATACCTCTCCATACTTCCATTTCCGCGTAATACTTACTTTTGGAATATGTGCTGTTCTCCCTGCTTTCCGTCCAGAAAGTCTCCTCATCAATAAATTGCGCGGTCTGCGACCTTCCCATCGCGGCAATGGAGCTTACATAGATCATTTTGTCAATGCCCTGCTCCAGCGCCTGGTTCACTACATGGGCCGTCACGTGGATATTGTTTTGTATCAGCGCTTCCTTATGCACGCTGTCAAACGATACGATGGCGGCGCAGTGATACACATGCGTTACATCACGGAAAATATGCTCCACTGCGAAAATGTCCAGCAGGTCTGCTTTTTCCCACTGTATCAGCGGATGCTGCAGCTGAGGTACAGTACTGTTATAGATCGCCCTTACCGGCTTCTGCCGGGTAATAAGCTCCTGTAACAGCTGCAATCCTAAAAATCCACTGGCGCCGGTAACTAAGATCAAAATGGTGCGTTATTTAAGGCTAAAAAATAGGATACCAGATTTAAGTATCCTATCTCCATTGAAAAAATATTATCAGACAGGTCAGGGCAGTACCTGCTCAAATTGCCTGAGGAACCGGATATCGTTCTGCGAATAGAGTCTCAGGTCATTGACCTGGTATTTCAGCTGGGTAATGCGCTCCACACCCATACCGAAGGCAAAGCCGGTGTACACTTCGGGGTCTATCCCGAAATTCCTTAACAGGTCAGGATGCACCATACCGCAACCCAGTATCTCTACCCATCCGGTGTGCTTACAGAGGCTGCAGCCGCTGCCGCCGCATACGCTGCAGCTGATATCCATTTCCGCGCTGGGCTCTGTAAACGGGAAATAAGAAGGTCGGAAGCGTATTTTTGTATGCTCGCCGAACATTTCCTTTACGAAATAATATAATGTCTGCTTCAGATCTGCAAAAGACACATTTTTATCTACATATAGACCTTCACACTGGTGGAAAAAGCAGTGCGCACGGGCGCTGACCGTTTCGTTCCGGTACACTCTGCCGGGGCAGATGATGCGTACGGGTAGCTCTCCTTCCTCCAGGATGCGGGCCTGTACGGAAGAGGTATGGGTACGCAAAAGCCAGTCGGGGTTTTGGCTGACATAGAATGTATCCTGCATATCCCTGGCGGTATGATCTTCCGGCATATTCAGGGACGTGAAGTTATGCCAGTCATCCTCTATTTCCGGTCCTTCCGCGACCACGAATCCCAGCTTCTCAAATATTCCTACGATCTGGTTTTCCACTATCCTCAGCGGATGACGGGTACCGATGTTCACCGGCACGGCAGGCAGGGACGGGTCGGTCACCTGTGCGCCTCCTGCGGCATTTCCTTCTTTGAGGTGCTCGTGAGCGGCATAATGCGCTTCCGCCTGTACCTTAAGGGAGTTCAGCAGCTGGCCGGCTTCCTTTTTCTGCGGGCCGGGTACGTCTTTCATCATGCCAAAGATATCTTTAATGATCCCTTTGGTCCCGAGGTATTTAATCCTGTACTGTTCTAATGTTGCTGCGTCTGTGATGGTTGTGCCTGCTATCTCCTGCAGCAGCGCATCAACTCTTGCTTTTAAGGCTTCCATAACTATGTGCAAAGATAACGGTATTTTATACCAAAATATTCAAATGCTGAGGATGTGTTTGTACTTTAAAAGGGAATGCTGCCATACCGGGTGATGTTACCCGTTCATATGCTTTTCCAGCTCCAGGAGATAATTTTTCAGGTGTCGCAGGCGGCTGCCGTACCAGCTGAATACTTCTCCGTCCACCAGCATCACCCTTGCGTCCGGTAATAATTGCCGGAGCGCTTCGGTATGCTTTTCCCTGAACGGGAACGGCTCGCTGCTCAGCAGGAGAAGGTCCGCCTTACTGTTGCTGATAAGCTCGGGGGCCACTTCCGGGTATCTTGTAAGGTTGCCAAATACATTCTCTGCTCCTAGGTGCCGGAGCAGACTGTCTACAAAGGTCTGGCCTGCAGCTACCATCCAGGGATTTTTCCATATGAAATAAGCGACCTTTTTACCTTTGAGAACAGGGGGCATCGTGGAAAAATCAGATCTCAGCAAGGATAGCAGCGCATCTGCTTCCTGCTCTTTGTTGACCAATGTACCTATGGCGGCTATCATCCGGAAAGCATCGTCTACAGTTTGGATGTCGCTCAGCCATACCGGGAAGCGCTGTTGCAAGAGCTCAATATCTGCCTGTGTATTTTCCTCTTTATTCGCGATAATGAGATCCGGCTGCAAGGCCGAGATCGTGGCTATATTTAATGTTTTGGTGCCGCCCACCCGTTTTTTGGTCCTGAACCACTTTTCAGGATGCACACAGAATTTGGTAATGCCTGCCACCTCCTCATCCAGTCCTAGATCAAATAACAGCTCTGTCTGCGAAGGGACTACCGATACGATACGCCCGGGATATTTCCTGAGCGACAGCTGATGTCCCATCATATCTTTGAAGTGTAGCATACTTACTGAGCATTAAGATATTTTAAAGGTCTCCGAGCTGCGGCCTTAAGATGATCCGCTCCACAACGGCACGGGGGGAAAGGTTATACGCGTTCCATATGCTTGCGGCGATATCATCTGCTTCCATGATGCGTTCTGCCGGGATGCCGCTGCCTTCCCAGCTGCTGCTCCATACGGCCCCGGGACAGATAGCTGTCACTTTTACGCCTTTATCCCTGAGCTCCATCCGTATATTGTCATTAAAGCCAAGCAGCGCGTATTTGGAAATGCTATAGGAGCCTCCTCCGGGATATGCCTGCAGGCTGGCGATAGAGCACATATTGAAGATGTGGCTCCCGGGGGTCTGTATCAATGCTTCCGTAACGGTCCGTGTGAGATGATAGGCGCTATACAGGTTCACCTGCATTGTGTATTCTAATTGCTGATCCTCTTCATCCAGCACATTGCCCGGGAAGTACAGGCCTGCATTATTAATGAGGATATGCAGGGTGCCTTCCAGGAATGCGAGAGCCTGCCTGCCGAAATTGATCACATCGGATCTGTCAGCGACGTCTACTGCCTGTATATATACTTTTTGGCCGGGATACCGGCGGTTATAATCGGCCTGCTGCTGTTCCAGGTCCGCCAGGGTCCTGGCACAGATCGCAATATCAAAGCCATTGGCGATAAGCATATCGGCAATGGCTTTTCCTATTCCTTTGGTAGCTCCTGTTATAATGGCTCCGGGCATCTTAATAATGGGTTTTTACTTGCTTTATCAGATCGTCTTTGCTCATATAGCCTAAATGATGCCACTCTTTTACGCCACCTTTATATATCATAAGTGTGGGGAGCGCTTCAATTTTGAATAAGGTGGCAATGTCAGGATTCTGGTCGGTATCTATAAAGATCACCTCCAGCTTATCGCCCATTTCCTTTTGCATCTCGTGGAGGAAAGGCTTCATCTTCTGGCAGGGTGCGCACCATTGGGCGTTAAAATCCACCAGCACGACTTTATCGGTTTTCAGTTTTTCCTGGAAATCCTCCATGGTCATACCTGTCCAGTTTTTGGCAGGAGCGCTGTTGCCGAACTCGGAATTCCAGGCCACCCAGCCGCCTTTTAATTCCCGGACATTCGTAAAGCCCATATTCTGTAGTTTTATGACAGCGCCGGCGCTTCTGCCGCCACCCTGGCAATAGACAAAGAGCGGCTTGTCTTTCGGAACGTGCTGCAATTGATTGGCAAACGCTTCTTCTCCTGCATTCCAGTCTATGTTGATGGCGTTATCCAAATGACCTTTAACAAATTCATCGGGTGTTCTGACATCCAGTATGATAGCTGTACCTTTTGTTGTTGCAATGGCCTGCTGAAACTCTTTCGGCGCCAGGAGACTTTCGTCATTCTGCGAACGGCATCCTGCTGCAAACAGGGACAAAACTAATATGATGCTGGCTATGCGGCTTTTATTAAAAAATCTCATTATTAAATAGATATATGGATGAGTATGTAAAATGTAAAGTTATAAAAAACTGCTATTTAATCAATAGGACATTAGGGATGGACTTTTGCTTTCACAATATCTTTACCTGTTGCGACCGGATGCAATATATTTCAACCTTTCTGAGAGCGGATTGTTTAACCGCACGGGGAAAAATATGATATTTGTTTTATAAGCTGGCATCATGTTTTACGGGCAATACAGTTATTTTTGTAGGTATGAATATAGAAATATGGTCTGTTGGTAGCAGGAATGACAGTTATATAGAGGAAGGCATACAGTTTTATCTGAAACGGTTGAAGAGCTACTGCCCGGTAAGCCTGTTGATCATACCGCCGCCAAAGCGGTCCGGCAACACCTCGCCGGAGCAGTCCATGCAGGAAGAAGAAAGATTGATATTAAATAAGCTTACACCCCATCACTATTTGATAGCTTTGGATGAGCGGGGTAAAATGCTGTCGTCCCCCGAATGGGCACAGGAGCTGCAGCATATTATGAATGCCGGTCCCAAGACGCTGGTATTCCTGATAGGGGGCCCCTGGGGCATTACAAAGGGAGTGAAGCAGAGGGCCCAGAAAACCTGGTCCTTATCTTCATTGGTGTTCCCGCATCAGCTGGTAAGACTGATAATGGCAGAGCAATTGTACAGGGCATTCAGTATATTGCATAACTCCCCTTATCATCACGAATAAATATGATTTATAACCGTAAAATACATACCATATGACTATAGCAGCATTTTTGACGAAGGAACTGGAGATGGAGGGCGCCAGCACATTGAAAACCCTGGCGAGAGTGGATTTTGAAAAAGGCGACTGGAAACCCCACGAAAAAAGTATGGGCTTCCTCACGCTGGCTACCCATGTCGCGGACCTTTGCAACTGGCCTGCGCGGATCATTAAAAGCGATACCCTGGATTTTGCAACGGAAGACCTGAGCCGTCCGGAGATAAAAAGCGCGGAAGAGCTGGCCGCTTATGCGGAAGCGAACCTGAAGCAGACCAGGGAGGCCCTGGAGAGCTGGGATGAAAGTGATTATGAAACGCTGTGGACGCTTAAGGTTAAGGATCATATCCTGATGCAGCTGCCTAAGGTTATGGCTATCCGCTTTATCTGCCAGAACCACATAATACATCACCGTGCCCAGCTGTCCGTTTACCTCAGGCTGCTGGATATCCCCGTACCGGCCATTTACGGGCCGAGCGCGGACGAATCCAACTGATCAAAACTTACAAAATGTCGGGTTAATTACATATTTTGACTTAATATTACAGAACAATCGGACGTTTTGTCCAGTTATAAAAACAGGTGAGATTTTTGCAACAGGGTTATTATGGATCTTTCATAATTCAATTTTCATTAAAACTATCAGTTCAATGTTTGATCAAAACGAATTCAGAAAATACGCGATAAAGCACCAGGGCATCAGCAGCAATACTTTTGATAATTATGCAAAATATATCAATACTGCGATCCCTACCAATTTGACTCCTTATATTCTGGAAGAGCGTCCTATGCATGCACAGGCGTTAGATGTATTTTCCAGGTTGATGATGGACCGTATTATCTTTATGGGCGAGCCTGTAAATGACTACGTTGCCAATATTGTTACTGCCCAGCTGCTGTTCCTGGAAAGCGCGGACCGTAACAGGGATATACAAATGTACCTTAACTCCCCTGGTGGTAGCGTGTATGCAGGATTAGGTATTTATGATACCATGCAGATCGTAAATCCTGATATTGCTACGATATGTACGGGTATGGCAGCAAGTATGGCCGCTGTTCTGATGTGCGCAGGCACACCCGGCAAGCGTACGGCATTGCAGCATTCTCGTATCATGCTTCACCAGCCGAGCAGCGCTATTGGCGGGCAGGCAACGGATATTGCCATTACGGTAAGGGAGATCCAAAGGGTGAAAGACAACCTTTACTCTATTATTACCGAGCACACCGGTCAGCCATATGAGAAGGTCGCCAAAGATTGTGAGCGCGATTACTGGATGCTTGCAGAGGAAGCCAAAGCTTATGGTATTGTGGATGAGGTGCTGCAGCGCAATCCCAAGAAAGCCAGGAATACGGAAAAGTAATATCCGCAGTTAAATATTTGAATTTAATTAAAAAATTAATAATATGAATTTTGATAAATTAGCGCATCTGAATTTATTTACTCAAAGCGATGAGGGTGAGGAGGAAGATGAGAAGCCTATAGTGGAAAAGGATATGCCCGGTGGCAAAATTGCCAAAAAGCAGGAGGAGCTGTTTTTCAAGAACAGGGCGATCTATTTATGGGGGCCCGTTGAAGATAAATCTGCCAGGGATATTGTCAACAAATTATTGCTGCTGGAAGCTGATAAGCCCGGGGAGCCTATCAAATTTTATATCAACAGCCCGGGAGGCGTGGTGACATCCGGCATGGTCATGTATGATGTTATGCAGATGATCACTTCCCCGGTGCATACCATATGTATGGGGCTGGCGGCCAGTATGGGTTCCATACTCCTGGCTGCAGGAGAAAAAGGTCATCGTTACATATTCCCGCATGGAGAAGTGATGATACACCAGCCCAGCCTGGGCGGGTACTTCCAGGGTGTGAGCGCAGACCTGGAGATCCATGCGCGCCAGATCCAGAAAACGAAAGAGTTGGGCGCCAAAATATTATCTGATGCCACCAATCAGACTTATGAAAAAGTATTGGAGGACCTGGAAAGGGATTACTGGATGAATGCAGAAGAGGCGCTGGCCTATGGGATAGCAGATCAAATCCTTGGTAAGCTCTGATCAGTTTGCTCAAGATTGTGCCCCCGAACAGGATATTTCCTTCGGGGGCATTTTCATGCCATGAATTTGTAATGCGTTTGTGCTATATCCGCTTTCTTACATTCTCCTTTTGTGTCCCGGTATGAAAAAAGCTTGTCAAAAAACAATAAAAAGCTATCCGGGCAGTTTTGCTATATAGCATACTGGCAGGTTATATCCGTGGGGTAAGGTACCTGAAGGTTTCAGGTCCTTAGTTTTTTCTTTCCAGCAAAGGGGTAACTTGCCGGAGTATTCATTATATTTATCTGGTTTTTTAGCATTATATGTTTACCAATTCGCACGCTACCTGTCCGGTGTTTCATTATTTATTGCTTTGGCTGGGTGCGTTTCTATTATTTGTCTTTTGTTTTGAGCCCTTTGTATTCGCTCCCAATTCTATGCTGGTAACGGGTGAAGGCGATGGTATAAAGAACTATTTTACTTATTGGTATTATATATATCACGATTCCGGTCATCATTTTACGGGTATGAATTACCCCTTTGGTGAGCATATTATTTTTACAGACAATATGCCCTTGCTTTCCATGGGCATTAAAAAGCTGGCGACCTGTTTCCCGGGTATCATCCATTACAGCATAGGTATCCTGCACATCGCCATGCTGGTTGCTCATCTGGCGGGGGTGCATTATTTATTTAAGATCCTCTGCAATTACCAGGTAGCCCCGCTATGGGCCGGTATCGGGGCATTGCTCATTGCCTACGGGTCACCGCAGGCCTTTAAGATGCTGATGCACTTCGGGATGTCGTTTTCCTGCCTGCTGCCTTTTGTGATCTATCAGTTGATGGCGTACCATCAGCATCGCAGGCCGAAAAATGTCGTATGGATATTTATCGTACTATCGTTGTTTACGTTTCTGCATCTCTACAACTTTGTGCTGACGGCTATTACTGTCATCGGATATGCCTTTGCGTACTTGCTGCTGTATGGAAAAGCCGGTCCTTTCAGGAGGACCGTACTTCATGTGCTGCCTTTATTTGTAGCTATTGGTACGGTATTCGCGGGTCTGAATTACTATATGAGATCTACCGACAGGATAGCAGACAGGCCCGATTACCCTTTCGGCGTATTCAACGGAGCTACGGAAGGAAAGGATATATTCGTGTCCGATACCTACCTGGGGCAGCTGCTGGCGCCTGTTTTTGGTAAGTCTGAGTCATTGGCAGCTTCAGAAGGCTATATTTATATAGGGGTAGCCGGCATTGTTGTGGCTATTTACTTTATTGTTAGGATGTTTTCTTATTTGTTCAGCAAAAAAGTACGTGCTGCGGCATCCTGGCATATAGTTCCTGAATTCAATATCTGGCTGATTGTGGCATTCCTGGCCCTGCTCATCGGTATGGGGATACCTTTTGTCTGGTTCAGGCAGTTTTTTGCCGATAATATTTCAACACTCCGGCAGTTCCGGACCATAGGCCGGTTCTCATGGATATTCTACTACTTATTTATGACCTATACTTGCATCGTTGTGTATAGATGGTCGCTGAAATTAGCCGTGCGGCAGAAGATCATGGGGTATGGTGTCCTGGGGCTGGCGGGTGTCGTGTGGGGTATCCAGATCTTTGGCTATGCGCAGCATTTCAGGAAAATGCTGATACCCGCGATGGTTACCTATGATAAAATAACCGATAAGGGCGGCAGCCTGCGTAAGGCATTAGCGGATAAGCAAATAGATATGACAGCATACCAGGCGATCCTGGTGCTGCCTTATTTTCATATTGGTTCGGAGAAGCTGTGGCTGCAGCAGGAAACAGAGGATAATATCATGGCCAATGCTGCCAGGCTGTCTATGTTGTTTGGTTTACCTATAGTGGATGTGATGATGTCGCGTACATCTTGGAGCCAGACCTTCGCATCTATTCAGATCGCGGACGGCCCTTTTAATCAGAAAGCGATCCTGGAATGCTTTAATGATAAGCCATTGCTTTTGGCTGTGACCCGGTCGGCGTCCTTATCACATAAAGAATCGGAATGGTTACAATATGCGCAGGAGATCATTCATGTACCGGAAGATGATATGACGCTATATACCATAGACCTGATTGCTTATAAAAGGCTGAGCGCACAATATAGGGACAAAATAGTACAGGAAGCTATTGCTGCCGCGTCCCCGGCAGGACTGCTTCATGATGCCCCGGGGTATTATTATAAAGAAGATTTCGAATCTATGGGCAATCTCAACTATGGTTACCGGGGGCGCAGGTCGTGGAGTGCCGCCGGTTCCAGGGAAAAGAAGGATTATATCACCGCAGTGCCTTTGCCGGATACCGCATCAGGTATAGACTATGCTTTCAGTATCTGGGCGCAGGTCAATCGAACGGATTACAGGCATCCTGTTTTTGAGCTGTTCTTTAAAGATAAGGAAGGGAAAGGTTTAGGCAGCTACCTGGTTAAGAGCTGGAATGTTACTATGGAAGACAATTTCTGGTTCTTATATGATACCAGGTTTACAGCTCCTCCGCATACCGTACAGGCAGATGTGGTGGTGCATAATGCGGACTTCGGGGCGTCCTACCTTGCGCTGGATGAATTGTTGATACGTCCTGTAAATGCCATACACTATAGCAAAGGGCCAGGACAGGTCATTCTCAACAACCGGGCCCTCCCTATGCCCGGCTTTCCCGTCTACAATAATGCCACATCACCATGCAGATAGGCTCCTGATGATCGCTTTCTGCTGTTTTGGGGTAGCGGAATGGTTGTATGGCTGGTGATATCTTTATGAACGGTTAAAAGGGATGAGAAGCAATAAAATAATTTGGCGGAATGGTTTTAAAATC
>JBBCJL010000017.1:0-2721 GCA_037190225.1 Edaphocola sp.
ACAGCGATGTCACAAGTATCCATACAACAAATCCATGACTGGAAAAACAACAATACAGCCCCATCACTACTGAAAAAAAGAAGAGATTTTTTCAACAAAAAGTGTACGAAAAAATCCCCTGCCGTTTGAACAGCCTACCTTATAGGTTTTTCCGACCGAACGATGTAACAGCACAAATAAAACAGATCAGAGATCGCATTGGTGACCATGACGTGCAGTTGAGCCGGATCTATGACGCACTGGAAAACCTGCTGGATGAAAAAGTCGCTCAACGGAAATGGGATGATCGTGACCGGATAGGGTTTAAAACCAGATGGTAAACTGATGTTGTTGCTGGTATTCGTGGATTGGCCATGTGACTTGGCTTCACCAACAACAGTAGATAAGAAAAAAATCGCCAATAAGATGAAAAACATCCGACAGCGTCACTATAATGATTAGCCAGGCTAATATAATTAATATTCCGCTCTATGGTATTCTTGCTGATTTATCCTGTTACCATGCCTGCGGTGGATGCTGATCGATCCACCAGGAAAGTCCCGTTATTCCTTTTGCTTTCAGGCGTTCTATGATTTGCGCGGTATGGTGTTGCGTATGCCGGATACAATTGATATATCATTCCAAACGGGAATAAGGATACCATTCAAAACCTGCATCTCCTTCAAGCGGGAATTGTTCTATATGCTGCGCCAGATCGATCTCGACTTCATCCGCAAAGGCAAGAAGTTCTTCCTTTGTGTGAAATCCCTCTACTACCACATCCGCTTCAGAGTTTTCCCATTCCTGTGTACCGCCCAGGCTTTCTGCTCCTTCAATAGCATTTGTGAAAAGAACAAAACTTTCAGGGGTTGCTGCTAAATAGTATTTTGCAGCCCACAAAGTATGATATACGAGCTGCCAGTTCGGGTTGTTGTATTCGTCATTGTTCCATTGGTCGTCAGGTACCTTGCTGATAACATTACGAAGCATACCGAGGCATGCCTATACTGTGAAGCGACAATTGCTGTGATTTTTTTGTTATCCATTTTATTTTTCTTTTGACGGTATACAACGAAACTAAAACAGATGGATGACAAGCGTATGTCAGTAGTAAATGTTAAGTCCGTTTTTTAATCGTCTAAATGCCCTGATACCGGTTGGTGTTGTAAGTTGGCTATGCGATTTAGCTCAGCCAACACAGTAGATGAGAAATCCACCGTTTAAGGACTCAGGGTTTCCAATCTTCCGAAGGTTGGAAATCCTGATAAAGATCTACATAATATTGATTTGATAACTGGTACTGCGCCCACCTTTGCCCACCGGAACAAGCACGCCTGTTTCCACCAGGTTTTGCATATCGCGGGTGGCTGTTGCTTTGGAAGTTTTAGTGATGCCGACATATTTCCGGGCATTCATACCACCTTCAAATCCTTTTGTACCCTCCTCCAGCATTCGTTTGACAACAACAAGCTGTCGCTCGTTCAACAAGTTCCTGTACTTATCGAAAAACCTGGCTTTTTTCAAAGTAAAGTCTATCTGTTCCTCAGCTTCCGTTTGTGCGTCCAGGACTAATTTCACGAAATAAGTTATCCAGGCTGTGATCTCATTGGAGCGCTGCGCATTTTCCAGGGCGGCATAATAATCGTTTTTATTTGCCTCAATTGTTCTGGATAAACTCAGGATAACAGGCCTGCCGATCGTTTGCGACAATGCTTTTTCAGCAAGGGCACGACCGATCCTGCCGTTGCCGTCCTCAAAGGGATGGATGCTTTCAAAATAAAGATGCACAATGGCGGATCGTACAGGGGCGTATTTGATCTCCTGCCTACCGCCCGGCGCTGTTTCATTGAACCACCGGATGAAGGTTTCCATCTCCTGCGGCACCTGTATCGAAGGAGGGGCTTCAAAATGAACTTTTTCCTTACCCATGGCCCCGGACACCACCTGCATGGGTTCTTTGTGTGTGCGCCATTGCCCTATTGCAACGTGCTGATTTTCTCTCAATAACAATGTATGCCAGAAAAAAAGCTTTTCCTCCGTCAGTGGTTCATGGAACGACCGACGCAGATCGATCATCAACTCTCCGAGAGCTGCAGCGGATCTATCCCTGATCTGCCCGGCACTGACATGCAGACCGAGGTTTTTGCGGATAGAGGAAAGCACATCTTTGCGGCTGAGATATTCGCCCTCGATCTCTGATGTTTTGAGTGCTTCGGCGAGAATGATATCAACAACAACTTCCTGCCGGGTATCTTCGGGCAACCCCTCCAGCATACCCGATACCCTGCCTGTTTTTTCGGAGAAGAGCACCAAGGGGCCTTCCGTATTTTCCGGTGAAAAACGGAAGTTTGTCCAGTCTTTTTGTTGCCAGTTATACACTTCCATGAGCCGATTATACATTATATTCGGCTCAAATATACACAATTTTTGAGCCGAATAGGTTGTTTATTCGGCTCATGTAGCACAAAATTTTACCCAAAGAATTCACAATAAATTGAAATACAATAAATTATACGCATCCGGTCACAAATTGTGACCGGTTCGCAAAAGCATCGATCCAGCATCTCCCTGCCTTGCGCTTTCACTGAACAGGGAGCGGTGAAACCTATAAGGTAGGCTGTTCAAAAGAGCATAATAAAATCCCCCCAGAAATTTGTTGAAGGAAAAACAACCTAGAGCCCCCGTTACTACTGAAAAAAGAAGATATTTTTTCGACAAAAAGTGTAACGAAGAAATCCCCTG
>JBBCJL010000018.1:0-64517 GCA_037190225.1 Edaphocola sp.
TAACGCCTCAACAATATGTTGAGGCGTTTTTGCTTTATATACTACCAAACAACACCAACCACAATCCCCAACCACCCCAACTACTAACCCCAACCACCAACCAAACCCTTCATAAGCAGTAGCAGTATCTACACGAATACCCATCACCACTTATTCCCCGACCCAGCTACACTGAGTAAGCCGCACCTCTTAGGTTGGGTAATGAAAGAAATGTAAGGAAAAACTAAGCTTCCGGTGAAGTGTAACCGTGCATGCCAGGATATGAAAGGTGCTTAATCCTGTCTTTCCCCCAAGCTTACTGCCTGTATCCTGGTACAGTTTACCTGTACATATTGATCCTGTCACTTATTGATTGTTCCCGGACAAATGAACTAAGCTTGAAGGATATAAAAGGATTATATACCGTATTGACTCAGACCTGTTTGATACGTATGCACGGATATTCCTAGAAAGCAACACCCCTGTGTGTTGAGTGTACTGTTGATATATAATGCCTATTGATGGGGTGCGGCCAACGGAGCCGGCTGTGGTTCCCCGTTTAGTATTTTCAGCCCGTAAATAAGCATAGGAAGGCTGAGGAATACAGGAAGAATATAGAGATAAGTATATGGGATCTGTATAAAGGCATAGAATACCACAAGGCTTATTTTTAATCCGGCCAGGGCATACAGCCACCCGTTAGTATGCGTTCTGTGTTTCCGGTAATGCAAACATAGCACGAGAGTGGTAGCGGATACAATAATAAGCTGTACTTTTTTCAGGATGGCGATTTTATCCTCCAGCGTTCCGACCGGATAGTCATAGAACCAGATGGCCCAGCCTGTTCCTCTGCTCAGAGCGAACGGATGCCTGCCACCCTGCTCTTTAAGCCAGTCAGCAATGGTCCATTCCCCTACTGTAGCGCCGGAATAATATTTAACGGCATTGATGAAGACCATCGGATCTTTTATCATAAAGATCCCATATAATAATACCACGCCTGCAGCTATTATCAGCACACCTTTATACACATATTTTATACTGTATTCCTGCCATACCACGAGCACCAGCAACGGGAGCCAGAACAGGAGTGAAAACCTTGAAAGTAGACATAGCAGCACCATTAGCACTATCCAGGTATATTTTTTCTTACCCAATGCAAATGCCAGCAGGAGATAGTAGGCTGTGACCAGACCTTCTACTGTAAGCTTATATTCGTCTATATTAAACCTGGTGTGAAGATATAGGAACAATACCGGCGCTATAAATGTTATCCAGAAGAACAGCGGATTACCTTTTAGCGAAATGCTTTGTCTATAATAGACATATATACAGATCGTCAGCGCTATCACAGGAACCCAGCGGTAGTCCGCATGCAGGAGCTCTGCGGGAATATAAGGAAGCCAGGTCATTGTAAGGTAGGTAGGCATCAGCTCATAGCTCCATTCCCTGCCCCGGATCGGCTGGTAGGGAAATTCTCCGTTTACCACTCTTTTTACATAGCTCATCACATTCGGTATAACGTCAGAGCGGGTTTTAAAAGGATCGGTATCAAAATCTATAGGCAGGCTCCGGAAAACTCCGGATAATTCAAAATACCAATAAGCCAGGAGCGGGATTAAGATCAGATATGCATAGGTATAACGTCGAGGTTTCCCGGCCCGTGAAGAAGCTTCCCGGTGATCGTATTGAAATTTACCTTTATAGCCGGCAAATAATATCCTGAAAAAAGCAATGCCCACGCCTATCCCAAACAGTGTAAATATAACAGGTGAAATATGAGGTCCCAGGTCATTTCGCCAGAATGTGTAGAAGCCGATATCCCCCAATATACATATAAGAAAGGGAAGTAAGTATTTCAGATAACTTGCAGCTTGTCTGGAGATATTTAATTGCATAATTCTATTGTTCCCCGGTGATTAATAGGGTACTGTAAAAATAATAATTAAATTGATCGGGACATAAAAAACCGGTAGTGAGGTCAATCACTACCGGCTGATCATAAAGAAACCATTTGATTATCTTATCTTAGAAGGGTCACATTACCTGAGTAAGATTCGTTGGCGCCATTTGTAAAGGTAACCTCTATCGTATATACATATACTCCGAACGGCTGCTCTACTCCATTTAACCTTCCGTCCCATCCGCGTCCTTCCGCGTTGGTAGTTTCAAATACCACCTGACCATAACGGTTGTATATCTGCATTTTGAATTCCCTGATGCTTTGTTCGCTCATATTACGAGGGAAGAAGTAATCATTCAGGCCATCCCCATCCGGAGAGAAGGCGTTAGGAATGTTGATATAGCAATCCTTGCTCACGGTGATCTCATCGGATCCGGAACAACCGTCAATTGTAACAGTCGCTTTGTAAGTGCCGTGATGTTTGATCGTAATGGCCGATCCGGTATCTCCGGTGCTCCATACATATTTAGCTGCAGGATTAGTGGCATTGATGGCATCACCTACCTCAAAGCCCTGGCCCAGGTAACAAAGTACGGTATCTTTAGGTAAGTTGATGTTAGGGATGGTTCTTACGACCACTTTCCTGCTAAACGCGCTGTCATGACAGATCCTGTACATAGCAGTCAGGTTAACATCATATACGCCCGGAATATCGAAGGATTTATTGAATTCTGTCATATTGGTAATGTCAGGTGTACCATCGCTGAATGACCAGGTAAGGGCATCCAGGCCTTCTGTTTGTACTGTTCCCTTGAAGCTGATGGCGTCACCCTGGCAGATAACCGTATCCATACGCGTAAAGTTTACGCTCGGGTAAGGATCCACACGCACGATTCTTGAAAAACTGTCGGTACAGGGGAGTCCGTTCGTTACAGTCAGCTTCACTTCGTAAGAGCCGGGCTCATAGTACCATTTGGCCGGAGGGTTTTTGGCGATCACTGTATCCCAGTCGGCGGTACCAAAGTCCCATTTCCAATAGGTAGGTATACCATTTTTATCACTTACGGCACTTGTATTGGTAAATGTCACTCTTCCGTTCTGACAGATACTATCGGCAGAGATATCGAAGCTGACAGTAAACGGATTCTCTAATTTTATTTTTTGTACCATGGAGTCCGTACAGAAATCATTCTGCCCTCTTAAGACAACGTTGTACTCTCCGGCACCTGCAAATATGTGGTTGGTCTCAAATACGGAGGTATCTGTACCGTCACCGAAATCCCAGAAATAGATGTCCGCATCCTGTGAGAGGTTTTTAAAATCAATTGTATCAGCTCCGCAGCCTTCTGCTTTGGTAAAATCAAAGTCAATGAGCGGTGATTGGTGCACAATGGTCCTGAGCCTCATCCTGGGGCCGTAACAAATCCCGGTGGAAGTTATAACCCTGGAGGCTACATATACATCATTGGTATCTGCAGTAGTTACATCAATGGTCGGAGCTACCACGCTTGGCGTATTATCGAACATATCGTCATACCATACGGGATTTCCTCCGTTAGGGAATACATAAGGCAGCGGGGTCTGGTCTGTACACAAAATAGGTATTAATGTTTCAGGAGGCAGCGCATGGGGCTTAACAGAA
The DNA here is from genome assembly GCA_037190225.1 of Edaphocola sp. Taxonomy (GTDB): domain Bacteria; phylum Bacteroidota; class Bacteroidia; order Chitinophagales; family Chitinophagaceae; genus MKSF01. The sequence continues at coordinate 3,525 of JBBCJL010000018.1, forward strand.
AGGTTCCTGATAGATAATTTGGAAAAGTTGGTGGCTCCGTTGGAGGCGCTGATACCGAAATAAGTATTCATACTGGCCAATGTCACAAAAGCCGTACCTGTCCACAGGCCGCCACCCACAGTAGCAGTAAGCTGTACATTGTTCACGGTACCGCCTGCCCAGGTATATACCAGCCTTACCGGTAGCCATACGCCTGTCGTTATAGGAGAGTTCAGCTGGTCTGTATTGCCGGGAAGCTGACCCACGGTAGAACCTTCAGTATAGTTCTGGTTATTAAAGTATCTGGACCCCAGGATCGGGTTGTTGCTGTTATTATCATTATCAAACATATCAGCAAGGAGCACATGTCCCGTGGAATTGGTAGGAATACCCAATCCCGGGCTGGCTGCATAACTATTTGACTTGGATGATAATACCCAGAACGCGAAGCCATCGGATCCTCCGTTGGAAGCTCCATCAATTTTTACCTCGAATTCGACAACAGTGGAATCACAGAAGAATATCTGCTGAGGCTGCTGGTAGAAGACATATCCTACCTCGTTTGCTCTTTCAACCAGCACGATCTCATCCTGGCCCGGACCATCAAAGCGTACTGTGCTGGAGAAGGTCCATCCGGCAGTATCAATAGGAGCTGATAACAGATACCCTAAGTGTGAAGGCACCTGGGCCGCCAGCTTGAACGCAAATACGGAGAATAGCAGTAAAACGGGTAATACTTTTTTCATATAAAATATCAGTTATATCGTTTGCTTATATTATAAAGACGTCAGATGAATGTCAAAGGTTGGGAACCCCACCAATTAACATCCAAATTACCAAATAAACGGAGTTAAAGATAGTCAAAATATTAATCAGGGCAATATTTACACACTTTTTTTTGTTGGTGCAAAAGATATGTATTTCCTTGTGATGCTCGTTTTTGCGGACTTCAATCCCTCCGGCTTTCCTTCATATACCAGCTGCCCTCCGCCTTCGCCTCCTTCGGGCCCTATATCGGTTATCCATTGTGCATTCTGGATGACCGCAGTGTTATGCTCTATCACAATAACGGAATGCCCGTTCTCGATCAGCGCATAAAAAGAGTTGAGCAGCTTGCTGATGTCGTGGAAGTGCAGGCCTGTAGTGGGCTCATCGAAGATGAACAGGATCTTGTCCTTTGCTCCGGATTTCCCCAGGTAAGAAGCCAGCTTCACCCTTTGCGCTTCCCCTCCGGACAGGGTGCTGGAGCTTTGGCCCAGCTTAATGTAGCCGAGACCTACATCCTGCAGGGGCTGAAGCCTGGCCTGCACGCTTTTTTTATCCGAGAAGAATGCAATAGCCTCATCCACGCTCATATTCAGCACATCATATATATTTTTATCCCTGTAAACGATTTCCAGCACCTCCTCCTTAAAGCGCCTGCCTTTACAAACCTCACACTCCAGGTGAACATCCGCCAGGAACTGCATGGAGACGATCACTTCTCCTTCCCCTTTACAATTATCACATCTGCCACCGTCCGTATTGAAGCTGAAGTGCTTGCTGTCCAGACCCCGCATTTTTGCCATCTTCTGCGATGCGAATAAGGACCTGATCTCGTCATAGGCCTTAATATAGGTCACAGGATTGCTCCTGGAAGATTTCCCGATAGGATTCTGGTCTATCAGCTCCACCATGGAAATGTCATTGATATCGCCGCTGAGCGCGGTATGCGCTCCGGGGCGATCCCCGCCCAGGCCGAGATGGCGCATGAGCGCAGGGTAGAGGGTGCCCTTTATCAAGGTGGTTTTTCCGCTCCCGCTTACACCTGTCACTACGCAAAGGGTATTGAGCGGGAAGGATACATCTATATTTTTCAGATTATGCTGGTGACAGCCTTCCAGCTTTATAAAGGACGGGTGCCTGGGGAACGCCGGCTTTTTTGAAGCGCTGATCTGCAGCTTGCCGGATAAATATTTGCCTGTAAGGGAATCTTCATTCCGGATCAGCTCATCATAAGTACCGGTTGCGATAACCTCACCTCCCAAGTGGGCTGCCAGCGGCCCCATGTCTATGATATGGTCTGCTGTTTCCATCATCATTTCATCATGCTCTACAACCACCACGGTATTATTCAGGTCCCTTAGCTTTTTCAATACTTCGATCAGCCTGTCCGTATCACGGGGGTGCAGCCCTATGCTGGGCTCATCCAGGATATATAATGAATCTGTAAGGTTGCTTCCCAGGAATTTAGTGAGCTGTATACGCTGGCTTTCTCCGCCGGAAAGGGTATTGGCCAGCCTATCCATGGTCAGGTATCCCAATCCTACATCCAGAAGGGTGCTTAATCGCTGTTCCAGCTCAATCAGGATACGATGGGCTATTTTTCTTTGATAATCAGACAGTTCCAGGTCTTTAAGCCACTGGTACAGCTGGTCGGTCGGCAGGTTGGACAAGGAGGTGATATCATTGCCGCCTACTTTCACGTAGAGCGCGTCTTTACGGAGCCGCGCGCCCCCGCAGGCGGGACAGGTGGTCTTGCCGCGGTATCTTGCCTGCATCACGCGGTATTGCACCTTGTAGATATTTTCTTCCACCATCCGGAAAAAATCATCTATCCAGGCCTTAAGCAGGGCAAATTCCGCTGCGGATAATTTATTGACCGGGCGATGGATCGGAAATCCTTTCCTGCCTTCTTTTTTTATAAACTCATTTTTCCATTCGCTCATCTTTTCGCCTTTCCAGCATACCACAGCATCCTCATAGACGCTTTTGGTCCTGTCAGGAATGACCAGGTCCAGGTCTATGCCCAGCACCTTACCGAACCCTTCGCAGGTAGGACAGGCCCCATAGGGATTGTTGAATGAAAAAAAGTTGGGAGTAGGCACTTCAAATACCATGCCGTCCGCTTCAAATTTATTGTTGAAGTGTGCCCATTGTAATCCTTCCTGGTGCTGTATGCCCAGGCTGCAGCTGCCGCTACTCTCGTAAAAGGCGGTTTGTATGCTGTCGGCTACCCGGTGCAGCTCATCCTCTTCCCATGCTGCTTTGGCAACAAGGCGGTCTATCAGTATGCGGATGTTTATAAGATCGTTTTCCATGGCGATCTGCAGTCCCTCGTCTCCCAGCAGGTCTTCCAGGTCTATTATTTTCAGCCTGTCCGCACTGTACCATGCCAGCCGGGTGAAGCCTTTCTGCATCAGTATGTCCGCTTCTTCTTTCAGGTTCCTGCCATTCCATAGCGTGAACGGCGCTGTAATATATATCCTCGTGCCCTGCTCCAGCTGCTGAATGACGTCTACAACGTCTGCTACTTCATCTTTTTTGACCACCTTGCCGGAGACCGGGCTGTAGGTAATCCCCACACGCGCGAAGAGCAGCCTCAGGTAGTCCTGTATCTCTGTCATAGAGCCTACCGTAGACCGCGGAGTGCGGGTCGTTACCTTCTGTTCTATCGCAATGGCCGGGCATACATTATGAATGAAGTCTACATCCGGCTTGTCCATGCGCATCAGGAACTGACGGGCATAGGAGCTGAGGCTCTCCGCATACCTTCGCTGGCCTTCCGCGAACAGGGTATCCATGGTCAGTGATGATTTGCCGGATCCCGAAACTCCGGTCACTACTATAAACTTATTTTTGGGGAATCGTACATCAATGTTTTTTAAATTGTGCATTCTGGCTCCCTGTACCACTATGTCCTGCTGTACCGGCTGGGGAGTTGATTTTCTGGATGCTTTGCTCATACTTACGGCTGCGCTTAAAATGCTCTGAAATTAAATTCAAAAATAACCTTTATCCCAGAATTTTTACGGGTCTTCCGATATAACTTTAAAGTTAAAGTTTATATATTTTAGCGGGTTTTGCAACAATATGGATACCAAATATGTTTAGTTACTTTTCAATGCAATAAATACTTTTGAATATGAGATGTAATAAGTTCCTGTCCGGTGTTATATCCGGGGCGATACTGGGTGTTTTGTTTGCGCCGGATAAAGGCAGCACAACAAGGGCAAAATTAAAAGATACCTGTTGTGATATCAAAGATCAGATTGATCATATGTTCGGGTTAAAAGAAAAAGAAATGCAGGACCTGCTGGCTACCCTGGAAGACCGGTCTGCGGAAATAACGGATGAAATGCGCGCTCAACTGGTCCGTGTGCTGGACAGGATCAAGAACAAAACACAGTAATACCCGGCTTTAATGCTGCCCGAATTACCGGGCCGTTAATCGCCACAGCAGCGGGATGCTGCTCCTGCAGGGAGCAACATCCCGCTGCGATATTTTAGGCCCCCTTAGATAGCTTTAACATTTTACATTTTTAAGGAAGATCTCACACGGCACAAATGGTCAATGCCATTCTTCTCCCCGGGATGTGCTGTTGCTAGCTTGCAGAAGAGCCTATGCCTGCCTGCCGGTATGTGAGCAGCAAGAGGGAGGAAGATGTGCCCGGAGTATTGAATAATTGACTTTAGTTTTAAAATTCATTGATTTTTTTGTTGCTTTGCAGTGTCAAATAAAATCCACTCACAAATTATGCTACCAAAATATAACAGAATTCTCTTAAAGCTCTCCGGAGAGTCTTTAATGGGAGAGAGAAATTATGGCTTAGACCCTAAAATGCTGTCCCATTATGCAGAAGATATCAGATCAGTTACCGAGTTAGGAGTACAGGTAGCCGTAGTGATAGGTGGTGGTAATATCTACAGAGGTATGAATGAGTCAGAAACCGGTATCGAGAGGGCCCATGGAGATTATATGGGTATGCTTGCCACTGTTATTAACGGTATGGCGCTGCAGGCCTCCCTGGAAAAGATCGGTGTGAAGACCAGGCTGCAGAGCGCTATAGAGATGGACCAGGTAGCAGAGCCGTATATCCGCAGACGCGCTATCAGGCACCTTGAAAAGGGCCGCGTGGTGATCTTTGGTGCAGGTACAGGCAATCCTTATTTTACGACAGATACCGCCGGGTCCCTGAGAGCGATAGAGATCAATGCAGACCTGATCCTTAAAGGTACCAGGGTAGATGGTATTTATTCTGCTGACCCGGAAAAGGACACCCAGGCCGTTAAGTATGATCAGCTCACATACGATGACGCTATCCGGCAAGGGCTGAATATTATGGATATGACCGCATTCACACTCTGTAAAGAGAACAAGCTGCCTATCATTGTCTTCAATGCCAATAAAAAAGGGAATCTGCTGGATGTGATCTCCGGAAAGCTGGTAGGTACGATTGTAAAGTAGCTGCTCTTACCTGGAGTTAATAATATATTTTTTAGAAGATGCTTCGTTGACAATGGTCTTTGTTCCCGTAGCATCTTTTTTTTCTGCCCACACATTTTGGAATGTAAGAGTATCGCCTACTTTAGCCATGTCCGTAAGCTGCTTGCGGAAGTAATCGGGCATACCGGAGCCCAGAACATTCATATTATAATATTCCGTCATTATCCGTTCCCTGCCGGTGCTGTCCTCAAATAATCCCCATTCGGCATAGATGACCTCAAAAGCGGTAGCTTCATAAATATTGCCGGTGCTGTCCCTTAAGTGCAGGGGGAGACCGATAATTGAATCGAATTGACGCACCGATACAAAGGTAAAGTCAGCAGGGCCCTTACCCAGCTGGATATTGTAATGTATCCTGTTTTTCTGAACAGGGGCTTTTCTGGTAGCCTGTGCCTGTACCCATAATGTGCCTGCCGCAATGATACCCAATAGTCCTATCAGCTTTTTAGACGTCATAAGAATTCTGTTTTCTGATGCTAATTTATGCAAAAAAAAGGCCGGAAGTACAGATAAACGCAATTTTCTACCTGTACTGCCTGCCTTTTAGAATATTTTTGACATTGAAAGTTTAAGGATGCCGAATTATTGGGTCCGGAATATCCAGGATGAAAAAGACGCGATTTATCGCGTCTTAAAAAATATGCCGTAAAAGGAAAACTATACCAGGTTAGCCAGGCTTTCCTCCAGTGTCCTGATCTTGGCCTCGGCATCGGCTTTTTTCCTGCGTTCATTTTCGATGATCTCCGGTCTGGCGTTGGCTACAAACTTTTCATTGCTCAGCTTCTTTTCCACGCTTACCAGGAAGCCCTGCAGATATTTGAGCTCTTCTTCCATTTTGGCCTTTTGAGCATCCGGGTCCACTGCCGCATTGGATTGGATATACAGCTTTTCTGTGCCTATCACAACAGCAATGGTACCGGCTACCGGCTCCTTCACGATATGCAGCGCTTCCGCATTTACCTGGCCCTGTAAGATAGTACCTACAGCAGTGTAAAAGTCCTCATTTTGCGTATCCACACAAATGCTGATAGTTTCCTTAGGCTTGATCTGGCTTTTGTTCCTCACGTCACGGATGCTGCTGATCAGCTGCTGTAATAAGGCGCCATTGGCAGTGATGGTTTTATCAACCGTATTGTCTGCTGGTAATTGCTTATTGATCAAGTCCTCATTTTGTTCTCTTAATAAATGATAGATCTCTTCTGTCACAAACGGCATGAACGGATGTAATAATTGCAGCAATGCCTCAAAGTGCTGTATGGTGGCATCATATACCACCTTGCTGACCGGCTGCTCAAATCCCGGCTTTACCCATTCCAGGTACCAGGAGCAGAAGTCATCCCATATCAGTGAGTAGATAGCTTTTAAGGCTTCGCTCAGGCGGAAGCCGGAGAAGTCAGATGCCAGGTTATTGCTTACTTCTTTGATCCGGTTGCCCAGCCATTGTATCGCAAAGGTTGCGGCTTCGCCTGCCGGAGCTTCGGTATCAATGCGGGGTTCCCACATTTTCACCAGCTTCAGGGCATTCCACATTTTGTTGATAAAGTTTCGGCCTTGCTCCAGGAATGCCTCATCAAACAAAATGTCATTGCCCGCAGGGGAAGATATCAATACAGAGAAGCGTACGGTATCTGCGCCATGATCGTCTATCATTTTCAGCAGGTCGGGAGAATTACCCAGCTGCTTACTCATTTTACGACCCTGCTTGTCTCTTACAATGCCTGTAAAATATACCTGGTCAAATGGCTTCTGACCTTTATATTCATAGCCTGCCATTACCATCCTGGCAACCCAGAAAAAGATAATATCCGGACCGGTAACCAGTGTTTTGGTAGGGTAATAATAGCTCAGCTCTTCGCTGTCAGGATTGCCGTTCCATCCAAATACCTGCATAGGCCATAGCCAGGAGGAGAACCAGGTATCCAATACATCGCTTTCCTGGCACAATAAGGATGCGGCCTCTTCCATTGTTCCTCCAAACTTCTCTGTATATTGTGCTGCGGCCTCTTCGAACGTTTCACCTACATAGATATTGTTGTTCTTATCATACCAGGCAGGAATACGCTGCCCCCACCATAGCTGACGGCTTACGCACCAGTCCTTGATATTGGTCATCCAGTGGCGGTACAGGTTTTTGAATTTTTCCGGGAAGAACCTGATCTGCTCTTCCATAACAGCCGCTAAAGCCGGTTCCGCTAATTTTTCCATATTACACCACCATTGCATGGAAATACGCGGCTCTATGGCAACATTGGTTCTTTCTGAATAGCCTACCTGGTTCTTATAATCTTCCTGCTTTACAAAATTGCCGCTTTCTTTGAGGGCTTCTACTATTTTCTTACGGACAACGAACCGGTCCTCTCCTACAAACATAGTAGCAGCTTCGCTCAAAGTGCCGTCATCATTTAAGATATCTATTACTTCCAGCCCGTGCTTCTGGCCTAAGGCATTGTCATTGGTATCGTGGGCCGGCGTTACTTTCAGCGCGCCCGTACCGAATTCCATGTCGATATAATCATCAAAAATGACAGGGATGCTTCTGTTTACCAGTGGTACAATGGCCCGCTTTCCTTTCAGATGAGCATAGCGCGGATCTTCAGGATGCACGCAGATAGCCGTATCGCCCAGGATCGTTTCCGGGCGTACGGTGGCAATGGTAATATATTCTTCAGTATCTTCTATCCGGTACTGTATGTAGGTCAGTTTGGAACTGGTATCTTTAAAGATAACTTCCTCATCGCTCAGGGCTGTTTTGGCCTGGGGGTCCCAGTTGATCATTTTAGCGCCGCGATAGATAAATCCTTTTTTATACAGGTCAACAAAAACGTGGATCACCGCTTTATAGTAATCATCGTCCAGTGTAAACTTTGTTCTGTCCCAATCCAGGGAGCAGCCTAACTTCTTCAGCTGCTGAAGGATGATACCACCGTATTCCTCTTTCCATTCCCAGGCATAATTCAGGAATTCTTCCCGGGTCAGGGAGTTTTTATCAATGCCCCGTTCTTTCAGCATATTTACCACTTTGGCTTCAGTGGCGATAGAAGCGTGGTCGGTGCCCGGCACCCAACAGGTATTATAGCCCTGCATACGAGCCCTGCGGATCAGGATATCCTGGACCGTATTGTTCAAAGCGTGCCCCATGTGCAGCACACCCGTTACATTAGGGGGAGGGATGACTATGGAATAGGAGGGTCTTTCGTCCGGAATGCTGTGAAAGTATCCCTGACTCATCCAATGGTTGTACCATTTCTGCTCTGCCGCTTGCGAATCGTAATTTTTACTGAGTTCCATTTTATTGCTGAATATAAATAAGACCTTTATGGTCGGGTGGAAATATATTAAAAACAGGCTGCAAAGTTACGATAATAGTGTAAATAAAGACGGACCATATACACGGCATTTTAACAGAGCTGCCATATAGCATTATAATTTGTTGAAAACAGGAACGATGCAGGGATGTTAACGGTGCCATGCCTTAATACCGGTAACAGGAAAGCCGTTTATTTTTTCAGTAGCTTCTCCAGGCGTTTTATCATTTCTTCCTTTTCCTGAAGCATGCGCTCATAAAGAGCTATTTTTTCGTCATGTATCCGTATGATAGTATCCAGGGGATTAAAGACGGGATGGTAATTCTGCTGATAACCTATTGATCCTGCTTCAAATGTATTAGCAATAATATTTACAGCCTGTTCTTCATCGAAGTTTTGAATAGCGGCTTCCGGCATTTTTAAGACCTTGGCCACCATATATAATACCTCCGGTTCCAATACCTCCTTTTGCTCCAGCAAAGAAACTTTTTGCTGGTTCCAGTCATCACCCAACTCATAAGCCAGGGCTTCTTGCTTGATACCCAGCATTTCCCTGAATCTCTTGATATTTCTTCCCTGGTGTATTCTCTTACCCGGAACAGCCATCTCCATATGAATATCTGACATTGTTAGAAGTAAATTGAATGCCTAAATTACATATTTTTTTGCATTATACAAGGGTAAACTTTAAGCCTGTGCTATGTAAAATACACGATTATCTTTGTAAAATACATATGGTTTTTGTAAAATACCAGGTGAGAATGTTATTACTTTGTGGTGTACGGGGATAGGCTTTCTTGAGCGGGTTGCTATTCCCTAAACATGATCTCAAACGCGAAATCAGTGAGCGCTTCGCTCCCGGCCTAAATTATTACTGAGCAGCAGCCTGATGCAGGTTCAGTGTTTATGATTAGTGTAAACCGGTTTAGGTTTTTAAAAGTAGAAAACAGGATCAGAGACGCAGCGGTAACATCTCCTGTGTTCCTGATGCCGCAGCATGCATTGTTTTTATCCTGCCACCAGGCAGCAGCAATGTAGCCGGTATTCTTTTCTGATCCGAAAGAATGGAATTATTAACTTTTAAAAACTATAACACTATGAAATTAAAAACATCCTTGGGGCATTTACACGGGAAAGAGCAGATGGCGTTGCACCATATTAAAAAAATATTGAAAGAAACCTGCAATCCTTTATTGGTGTACCTGTATAAAAGTAAACTCTCTGTATATCTGCAACGAGACTATTGCGCATCTCCCATAAGAACCTCGGTACATGAATTTGCATGCAGCCTGTTAATGGTAACAACGCAGGCTTCACTTAACCCATCTGTGAGGCAGAAGGTAATAACGGACTGTGCATTTTTTGGCCCGGTCAGCCTGAAAGTACTGTCCCTGCCTGAATTTATTGACCGCCTGCAGGCACGCAATAAGTTTTGCTGCTGGGTGCAAAAGCATGCAATGCTTTTACACTGTTGTGAGCACATTTTACAGCAGCTGCCGCCACCTATTTCCAATCACCGGGAATACAGAAAGCAAATGTTACCTGTTCAGTCTGCAGGAGCAGGGGAAGATCTGCTCTCTCAGGGAAGCTTCAACGAGGCTTTTCTGCATCCTTCTCCGGTTGCTGCATTGCAGGGAGTGCTCTCCTATACAGCATCCGGCACCTTTAAGTACAGCATAGGTAAATAAAAAAGCTGTTTCCATGATTCCGGTACCGGATGATCTGCCGGTAAGCTGCTTTTTTAATACATTTGCAGAATACTGTATATTTCAAATTATAAAATCATGTTTAAAATTCAACAGCTGCTACAGCGGCAGATCCTTGTTCTGGACGGTGCCATGGGTACTATGATCCAGCGTTATAAACTGGAGGAAGCGGATTACCGTGGTTCCCGGTTCAAGGAATGGCATAAGGATATTAAGGGAAACAATGACCTTTTAAGCATTACAAGGCCGGATATCATTACTGATATTCACTACCAGTACCTGGAAGCGGGCGCTCATATTATTGAAACCAATACCTTTAATGCCCAGCGTGTCTCCATGGCTGATTATGATATGCAGGAGCTTGCTCATGAGATCAACCTGGCAGCGGTACAGTGTGCCGTGGCTGCCAGGGAGCGCTTCCTGGAACGGCACCCTGGGGTAGCAGATACTATCTTCATTGCGGGAGCAATCGGGCCGATGAACAAGACATTATCCTTATCTCCCGATGTCAACAATCCGGGCTACAGGGCCATCACATTTGATGAGGTAGCGGAGGCATATTATGAGCAGATCGATGCTCTGGTAAAGGGAGGGGTTGACATCCTGCTTATTGAAACTATTTTTGATACCCTGAATGCCAAAGCGGCTGTCTTTGCTGCAAAGAAGTATTTTAGCGATCATCAGACAGAGCTGCCGATCATGATCTCGGGTACCATTACAGATGCGTCCGGCCGGACATTAAGTGGCCAGGTGCTTGAAGCATTTTACATCTCTATGGAACATGCCCGGCCAATAAGTATCGGATTTAATTGTGCGCTTGGGGGCATAGAGATGAAACCGCATATACAGGAAATATCCGAGCTCGCTACCTGTGCCGTAAGCGCATATCCCAATGCCGGATTGCCGAACGCTTTAGGAGCCTATGACGAAACCCCGGAAATTACAGCAGGATTGATAAGAGAATGGGCGGAGAAAGGATGGGTAAATATTGTAGGCGGATGCTGCGGCACTACCCCGGACCATATCAGGGCAATAGCTGCTGCTGTGAAAGACATACCGCCGCGCCCCTTTCTTGTATAGAAAGAAATCCTCCGCTTCATTATTAGTTTTCTGCATCAACAATACAAAACAGGATGATAAGGTAACTGGCCATATAAAGAAGCTTATAAACATCCATGCCCCCGGAATAGCCGGGGGCATGGATGTTTATAAGGGATAGCATTTTTTAGTGTACGACCTCAAATTTACCCTTCCATTCGCCCTGATCTGTCGATAAGGCAAGCATATATAGACCAGCAGGCAGATGCCCGGTATTTATTTCATAGTGTGTGCCGCGGTCTGTGAAGTCCACAGGTATTTTCCTGCCCTGTATGTCCAGTACAGTTAAATTATTAATAACAGTATGCTTATCCGTAACCTGCACGTATAATTGTGAATGCGCCGGGTTAGGATAAATCCTGACGATGCCGCTAGATACTATATCATCAATATGGGTGGAGAAATCTATTTTTATATTTTGAGAATATACGGTGCTGCCGCAATCATTGAACAGCGTTACGGTCACGGTATATACGCCTAAAGTATTATAACGGTGTCGCGGATTAAGCTGGTTGCTTTGCGTACCATCGCCGAAATCCCATTGTACACCCGAAAAGTTAGTAGGACTGATCACCGAAAACTGGACCTCGCCCATCTGATTATAGAAATAGGGTACATAGCTCAGTCCCTGGGACTGTGGAAGCCCTTCATAAATCACTCTGATGTCTTCCGTAATGCTGCAGCCGTATGGAGAGGTGATCGTCACCTCATAGGTACCGGAATCCTGTACGCCAATGGTCCGGCTGGTAGCCCGGGTGTTCCAGAGATAGGTATGCCCGGGATTCAGGGCATCCAGGAAAATGGTGTCTTTCGGGCATTTGGCCACTACGGGTTGCGCAAAAGGCGGATCCGGCAAGTTGCGGAGAGCAACGAAGCATTGATCCTGGATAGTACACTTATCGCTGCTGCTGATGCTGACGGTATATATACCGGGAGCAGAAACGGTAATCGTTTGGGTAGCTGCGCTGGTGCTCCATAAATAGGTACTGCCGGCATTTCCCGCGTTTAATGTAGCTGTGCTGCCGGCGCACAGGCTGGCAGTGTCCGGCAACACTTCTGCAGGTACTATACCTCCGGTGATCTCTACCGTATCGGTTTGAGAACATCCCTGGGACGTAACGGTTACTGCATATTGCCCTGTTGTATTGACCGAAATCGAAGCTGTGGTCGCCTGTGTATTCCACAGATAAGTATTGTTGGATGTATTACTGGCAGCGGTAAGCGTGATCGTTGCGCCGGGGCATAACGTGGTATCATTTCCTAAGCTGACGATGGGCTTATTCCTGACCGTTGCCGTGACCGGTACCCTGCCACCTTTACAGGCATTGGCTCCTTCGGGTTCCGCATAGTAAATGGTAGTAGTGGTGATATTCGGAGTTGTAAAGACATTGCCGGTATGTAGCAGAGTCCCTCCTGTTGCGGAATTATACCATCTTACCACACCGCTGGAGACATAGGCTTCAAGTGTTGCTCTTCCGTTTTCACATACAAAACTGTCCTGAACCCTTGTTATGTCCGGAGCCAGACATCTGGTGGTGAAGGTATGGACTACAGACCAGGCGCTGGTATCTCCAGCCCCGCAAATGGCCCTTACATAATAATCATAACTTGTGCTGGGCGTTAAGGGCGGGTTCAGAAGATAGGGATTAGTGTTGACTATCATTCTGGTTCCGCCTGTATTAATATTGAATCCCTGGGGGCCGTAAGCGATCTGCCAGTTGATGGCAGCAGGAGGAGATACCCAGCTCAGGGTAGCTGTAGTGGCTGTAATTGCCGTTGCCACCGGGGCGGTAGGCGCGGAGCACTGGTACGGTATGGTTGTTTCCCCGCTGGCTCCGAAGATGCAAAGTGTGGTGAGGGTGCCGGAACCTGTAGCACGTGTTATTTGTATATTGGTCACCAGCTTATTATAATTAGCAGGATTCAGGGCAAGAATGCTGCGGTACATCCTGGGGCCGCCTGTCTGGTTTTCAATATTGCTGTTGGTGGAAGTGGTGTTCCTGTCTATCCTGCCGGTTTGGCCGATCTCAAAGGGTGTATTGAAGAACCAGTCATTGGAGGCAATATTATTGAAGGTCTGGGAAGTATTGTCGCTGAAGTTAACGGTGATATTCATCGTTGACGTTCCATTGCCTGTAGTATGCAGGAGATAGATGTTCTCTGCTGCCCTGGGTGTCTGGAAGGCCAGGGTGCCGCCGGCGTTGTTTGTGGCCAGCCTCAGGCAGTTGTTCGCATTATAGGGAGCTAATTGATAGCTCAGCCCGTTATCAATTAGGCTGTTAATAATGCCATTGGCGGGCAGCCCGAAAGAGTGGGGAGTAAAGGTGGTATTATATTGCCAGCCCATCGCTATGAATACCTTATTATCCGCATCTACGTCATTGGTGGTCCTGCTTAATGTGGTACCGATACTGTCTGCTATCACATCTGCGTTAAAGCCTCCGGATATTACCCAGGGGGTGTAGGTGGAAGGCTCTTTAATGGCAAAAGCAAATATATTGGCAATGCCTGTTCCCGATGTTTTGGTAATTTCCACACTGCTTATCTGTTTGGTCTGGTTGGCAGCTGTAATATTTACTTCATACTGGTACAGGCGGGGACCGTTAGAAGGATTTTCCGGCAGGTTGGAGGGCGTCCCGACCCTTCCTATCCCGCCGATCACAAAAGGTGTGCCGTTGAACCAGTCGTTGATAGCAATATTGCTTTGCGTCTGTGATGTATTATCTGTAAAGTTGATCTTTACGGATAATACACAGGTTCCCGATCCTCCGGTGGCCAGCAGGTATAATTTGGATGCGATCCTGTATGGAGGCTGAAAAGATACCTGTTGCGCTGTATTATTGGTGGGCAGCCGTAAGGCATTATTGGCATCATAGGAAGCCAGCTGGTAGCTGAGACCGGTCTGATTGGTATTATTGATGATCCTGTTTGCAGGCAGGCCGTAAGCTAAAGGATTGCTTGAAGCATTGAGCTTCCAGCCGATTTCCACCAGTACGAAAGTGCCGTTATCCACTGCATTATTGGTCAGTGTATTCACACTTCCCGTTCCGTTGGCAATAACATCCGCGTTAAAGCCTGCATTAACCACCAGTGGAACATACCCGCAGAAGGCCGGGTTCAGTTGTATATACAGTATTAATGCTAAAAATATAAATTTTTTCATCATGGTATATATTTTTTGGTTGTGTATTTCTTCTATACATAGATTATAGACCGGAAATACAAATGTGTTGTTGGGTGTCAGGTAAAATTAAGAAGTATTAACCGTTTTTTATGTAAAAAAATATATTCAATAGATTGTATATGTCCCAAATGGCTTATTGAATATTTTTTGATGTGATAATGATTATGTTGCGCCGTTATGCACCCTGAACTGCTATTCACTTTTGAATTTTTGTACGCCTGTTTTTGATATATTTGTAGAATACTATTGTATGGTCGTGTAAGGTACATCGCTATTGCAGGCCCGGTACATTGAATTTAATTTATGTCTTTTCATATTCCATCGCATGATATCCAGGCTTTGTGTTGCTGTATTGCTTATAACGTTTTACTGTTATCCGGGCTCCTGCCTTTACGGCCAGCATCCTGTTACGGGAACAGTGGTAGCGGGGCCTGAGCGGTCTCCCTTAACGGACATCCTGGTTTCCTGCTATCCGCAGGATAGCGTATCAAAGGGGTTTACATCTGTCCTGACAGACAGTGCAGGCTTATTTACCTTTACGGTGCAGGAGGGCAACTATAATTTTGAAGCTGTATTTGCCGGCAGCATATGCTGGAGCCGGGTAATTAATGTAAGCGGGCCGGTCGATCTGGGTGTGATTATGGTGGATACGGTAATGGAAGACCAGCTTGAGGGCACGGGTATCAGGGAGCGGAAGCGGGTATTAGGTATAGAGCAGGGTAAGCTGGTATATAGTCCTCCTATGCAGTCAGCCGGTACGGCCTTTGATATTCTGAAGACAGCGCCGAATGTATTTGCCACGGATGAAGCGATACAGATAAGCGGTAAAGGTGATGCAGGTATTATGATCAACGGCAGGTGGGAGCGTATGCCAGTTGCGCAGGTGATAGACTATTTAAAGTCCCTCCCTGCCGGGCGGGTAGAAAAGATAGAGATCATCAGGAACCCGTATGCCGAAACTGATGCTGAAAACCGTTCCGGCTATATCAATATTATATTGAAAGGGAAGCGGGACCGTGGTATTTCAGGTACTGCCAATGCGCATACAAGAAACGCATCCCTGTTCTCTTATGGCGGGGGCATTAACATAAACGGCAATACGGGTAAATGGCAATACGGGCTCAATATGAGCGCTTCCGAAGACAGGAATACTACAAATGGCAGTAATATTCTCCATTTTCCCGATAAATACTGGGTGGACAGTAGTCATCAGGTCACATCATCCCGGGCTTTTATCTGCTCTGTAAATGCGGATTATCGTATCAGCAGGCGGCAGTCCGCAGGCGGTAGCTTTTACTGGAGCCGGACGCCCGCGTCTGCTTCTGAAAATAACCCTTCCGGTATCTATAATAAGAGCCGGACGGCCCTTGATTCCATGCTGCGTACAACGGGTATCAATCCCTCCCTGAACAGCATCGGGTCTGCAAATCTTAACTATACCTTAGATATAGACAGTACAGGTAAAAAGCTGCGTCTGGATATAGACCATTTTAGCCAGCGGTCCGACAGGCAGCAGGATTTTACCAATTACGAGTATGATAATGCCGGTAACGAAACCAGGGCAGCTGAAAGATATGAATCCGGCAATGAGCAGCTTATGGCCATTACTACGGCCAATCTTGCCGTGGACCTGCCCCTGAGGTGGGCCAGGCTGTCCTTTGGGGGTAAGCTGACAGCTATCCGCAATATCAACAGTACATCTTTTTATGAGCGTAAAGGGGAAACCTGGGAGCCGGATCATTCCCGTTTCGATCATTTCAGGTATTTTGAAAATACACAGGCGCTGTATGCCAAGGCAGACAGGAAAGCGGGGAAGTGGAATCTTATGGCCGGCATAAGGGCTGAAAATACACAGACGCGGGGCATCAGCGAAGTATATAAGATTGAAAACGGCAACCGCTACCTGAAGCTGTTCCCTTCCGCCGATATCAGTTATGAATACGCGCCCGGTAATATTTTGAATGCCGGGTATTCACGGAGAATAGACAGGCCTATGTTTGTTCAGGTCAATCCTTTCCGGTGGTATCATACCAAGTATGCCTTTACTCATGGTAATCCCTCCCTGCAGCCTTCATTCAGTCATAATATAGAGCTGAGCTATCTGCTTCAGATGAAATGGAATTTCAATGTAGGTTACAGCCGTGTGAACCAGATGTTCTCGGAAATAGACCTTGTGGACCCGATACGGCATACCCGCGAAACCCTGGTCGATAATATACTGGATATTGATATGTACAATGCACAGGTGAGTACGTCTTTTAATATCCGGAAGCGCTGGCTGCTGTATCCGCAGGCGGGTGTAAGCTATACCCGGATATTTTCCAAAGTGGATTACCTGCAGTACTCTGCCGGCTACTTCGGGTATGCCGCCGTCTATCAGCAGATCGCATTAGACAGGAAAAAGAAATTATTGCTGGATCTCAATACCTACTATTATGCGCCGCGCAGCTACGGGGTTATGCAGTTCAAAACGCTTTGGGCACAGTCGGCAACTATCACTTACGGCATATCTGATAACAGGTGGCAGTTGAGTATTACAGCCAGTGATATTTTCAGGACAGGGGCCATGCGTTATAACTCCATTGTCAACGAAACGCTGAGAGAGCGGCACGTTTACAGGGACCAGCAGGCTGTTACCCTGACTGTCCGCTATAATTTCAAATACGGGCAGCTGCAGGCCAAAAAGGAAAAGGCCATCTCCAACGAGGAGGAAATGAAAAGAGCCGGCAGATAAGAAAGGGCCTGGCCCCAAAGCCATTATCCCGGAAGAAAGCGCAAACACAGCAAAGCCGGGATATCTTAAATAGAAGATGTCCCGGCTTTGCTACGGCTGTTATGATAACTAAGGTCTCTTTCAGGCTTCTTCTTTGTTTTATACCATTTTTTCAGGGTCCAGGTATTGCTCCAGGTCTTCACGAGAAAGCAGCGCATGCTCCAGTACCACATCATATACCCGCCTGTGCGAAGCCAGGGCCTCTTTGGCGACCAGGGAGCTTGCCTTATAGCCGATATAAGGGTTCAGGGCTGTTACGATGCCAATGCTGTTCAGCACCATTTCCCGCGTCTGCTCTGCATTGGCCTCAATACCGCTGATGCACTCATCCGTAAGGGTATTGATGCCATTATACAGGAGATGAATGCTCTCAAACAGGCTGAGAGCTATGACAGGCTCCATGACATTCAGCTGCAGCTGCGCATTCTCCGCAGCCAACGTGACGGTCAGCTCATTGCCGATCACCTTATAGCATATCTGGTTTACAACTTCAGGGATAACGGGATTAACCTTACCCGGCATAATGGAGGATCCCGGCTGTCGCTGCGGTAGCCGGATCTCGTTAAAGCCGGTGCGCGGACCGGATGATAATAAGCGCAGGTCATTGCATATTTTGGTGAGCTTCAGCGCCAGCTTCTTGAGATAAGCGGCGTATTCCACGAATGGTGTTGTATCTGATGTGGCAGCGATCAGGTTTTCGGTCGGGGTCACAGTTATGCCTTTCAGCTCACTCAGCGCGGCAGCGCAGCCGTTGCTGAATCCCCGGGGCGCATTGATGCCGGTCCCGATAGCTGTAGCGCCCATATTGATCTCCAGCAGGGAATCTCCGGCCTTTTGAAGGTCCTTTATGGCCTGTCGGATGAGGAAGGCAAAGCCGCCGAATTCCTGCCCGAGGGTCATAGGGACTGCGTCCTGTAGCTGCGTACGCCCCATTTTGATGACGTTGCTAAATGCTGCTGCTTTGTCATCCAGGCCTTTCTCCAGCCTTTCAAGCACAGGCAGCAGGGAGGCATTCATATCATAGATCGCCAGCTTCAGCGCGGTGGGATAGACATCATTGGTGGACTGGCTGAGGTTCACATGGTCATTGGGAGAGATATGCCGGTAAGCTCCTTTAGGGTGTCCCAGGACTTCCAGCGCCACATTGGCGATCACCTCGTTGGCATTCATATTGGTAGAGGTGCCTGCGCCTCCCTGGAAAAGATCTACGGGGAACTGGTCTGTATAAGTGCCGTTCATGATCTTATCACAGGCCGTGTCTACGGCTTTAAACACCTGCTCCGGCAGCAGCCCCAGCCTGTAGTTGGTAAGCGCTGCAGCTTTTTTCACAAGCACAAGGTTTTTTACAAACACAGGATAGGTGCTGAGCGTTGTATGTGAGATCTGGAAGTTTTCTACGGCCCTTAAGGTCTGAATGCCGTAATAGGCATCTTGCGGTACGTTCTTTTCTCCTAAAAGATCGGATTCTACTCTATAATTATTCATAACGAATGATATAAAAAATACAGGATTAAAGCAATTTACATACATTTCCACTATTAATATTTAAAATGTAGTTATCGTGGTATCCGGGCCATCCTTGCATCTCCCGGCAAAATGTAATTATTGATGTAAATTCGCATCAGTAAAGCCTTCAGGAACATATGATAGTTTGTATAGCCGAAAAGCCAAGTGTAGCTAAAGACATCGCCCGGATACTGGGCGCTGGTATGAAAAAAGACGGCTACATGGAAGGGAACGGCTACCGGGTCACGTGGACGTTCGGGCATCTGTGCACACTGAAGGAGCCTCACGACTATGCTCCCTTTTATAAATACTGGAGAATAGAGGATCTGCCTATTATTCCGCAGCAATATGGCGTAAAGGTCATGGATAATGCAGGGGTGCAGAAGCAATTCGGCATCATAGCGGACCTTATCAGCAGGGAATGTGACTATGTGGTCAACTGCGGGGATGCCGGGCAGGAGGGGGAGCTCATACAACGCTGGGTGCTGCTGAAAGCCCGGTGCAAGGTGCCGGTAAAGCGCCTGTGGATCTCCTCTCTTACGGAAGAGGCCATAAAAGAAGGCTTTGACAACCTGAAAGACGCTTCGGAATATGATAATCTTTATGCGGCCGGCTCTGCCCGCGCCATAGGGGACTGGCTGCTGGGCATCAATGCCACCAGGCTGTTCACAAAGAAGTTCGGTATCAATAAGACCGTTCTGTCCATAGGGAGGGTACAGACACCTACCCTGGCCATGATAGTGGAGCGCCAGAAAGAAATAGACGCTTTTGTAACGGAAGTTTACTGGGAGCTTAAGACCCGTTACCGGGAGGTGGAATTTACAGCGGCCATTCCCCGGCTGAAAACGGAAGAAAGGGCACAAAGCGGCCTGCAGTACCTGCTGGAAAGGGAATTTGAAATTATCAGCTTTGAGATCAAAGAGGGCAAGGAGAAACAGCCCAGGTTGTATGATCTCACCTCACTGCAGGTGGATGCCAACAAAAAATACGGCTACTCCGCAGAGCAGACACTTAAGTACATCCAGCATTTATATGAGCGGAAGCTGGTAACCTACCCGCGCGTGGATACGCAATACCTGCCGGATGATATGTATCCCAAGATCCCCGGTATATTGCAATCCATGAATGCCTATAGCGGCTATATCCAACCCCTGTTGCAGCAGCCGGTGCCTAAATCCAGAAATGTTTTTGATGATGCCAGGGTAACCGATCACCACGCTATTATACCTACCCATATTACGGCGCCCCGGCTGGCTGCCGAAGAAGAACATATTTATGACCTGATCGCCAGGAGATTTGTAGCGGTCTTCTACCCGGAATGTAAAATTTCCAATACGGCAGTGGAAGGAAAGGTGGGCGATATACCTTTCAAAGCCTCGGGAAAACAGATACTGGAGCCGGGATGGAAAGCGCTGTATCCCAAAGAGCAGCAGGCAAAGGAAGAGGACGGGAAAGAAGATAAGGAGCAGGCTATTCCTCACTTTACGGTCGGGGAGCACGGACCGCATGAACCTGTTATACACAAAGGCAAAACAACGCCCCCCAAATACTATACCGAGGCCACGGTGCTCAGGGCCATGGAAACTGCGGGAAAGCAGGTAGAGGATGAAGACCTCCGGGAGCTGATGAAGGATAACGGCATCGGGAGACCCAGTACCAGGGCCAATATTATAGAAACATTATTCAGGCGCCAGTATATTGCACGTAAAAAGAAGAGTATCATTGCTACTCCCACGGGTATAGACCTGATCAATGTGATCCAGAACGATCTGCTTAAAAGCGCTGAGCTCACCGGGGAATGGGAGAAAAAGCTGCGGATGATAGAGCGGGGTAAGCTGACCATAGAGCAGTTCAAGCAGGAGCTTACACAGATGGTTTCCGACCTGGTTCACGAAGTGAAATACCGGTCTCTGAGAGGAGTGGCCATAGACAGCTCTTTACCGTTGGCGGAGGTGAAGCAGGCACCGGAAAAGGTTAAGGTGGATATAGCAACGCTGGATTGCCCCAAATGCAAGGCGCATAAGCTGGTCAGAGGCAATACCGCTTACGGCTGCCTGAATTTCAGGGTCTGCGGGTTTAAGATACCCTTTGAGTTTGCCGGCAAAAAGCTGACGGATAAGCAAATCGCCGACCTGGTCGTGAAGCAGCAGACCGGTATCATTAAAGGCTTTAAAACGGACATCGGCGACAAAAGAGATGGAAAACTAAGACTGAACGAGGCATACGATATTGTCCTGCTTTAAAAGATCAAAGGTATTATCATCCCCTGTCAGCCGATGGGATATGATAATACCTTTAATGAATTGCACTTAAAGCTATATGAATACCCTTTCTATCCAGTTGCTGCCCAGAGCATAAGGCAGATAATCCAGTGAAGGCACCTCTTTGGTAAGGATCAGGCTGGCTTTTTTTCCCACCTTGATCGTGCCCATTTCATTTTGCAGCTCCAGCGCCGCGGCGGCATTGATGGTCTGGGCAGTAATGGCTTCATTGGGCGTGATCCTCAGCTGTGTGCAGGATATGGAGAGTATGGTATTCATATTCAGGCAGGGGCAGGTACCCGGGTTATAGTCCGATGCGATGGCAACGGGCAGGTTGGCATCTATCAGCATTCTCGCGGGCTGGTAATGCATCGCAAGAAAGAAGGCGGCGCCGGGCAGCAGGGTCGGTATCGTATTGCTGCCAGCCAGGCAGTCTATCTCCTCCTGCCCCATACTTTCCAGGTGGTCTACGCTGACGGCATTATGCTGCACGCCTATCTGTACGCCGCCGGACCTGTAGAGCTGATTGGCATGTATCTTCGGCTTTAAGCCGTATTTTGCACCCGCCTCCAGGATCGTGTCCGTTTCGTGCACGGAAAAGAAGCCCTGTTCGCAGAATACATCTATATAATCTGCCAGGCCTTCGCCGGCAACGCGGGGCAGCATATCATCAATGATCAGCCTGATGTAGGCATCGTGGTTGCTGCGGTACTCCATAGGGTAGCTGTGCGCGGCCAGGAAAGAGGCTTTGACCGGTATCTTGTTCAATTCCTTTAATCTTCTGATGACCCTTAGCATCTTCAGCTCGGAAGCTGTGGACAGCCCGTAGCCGCTTTTGATCTCTATGGCGGCAGTACCGAGGCTGATAGCTTCTTCCAGCCTTCTTACAGACATCTCGAACAATTCCTCCTCATCAATATCCTTCATTTTGGCGGCAGAATTGAGTATGCCTCCCCCGCGCCGGGATATTTCCTCGTAAGTAAGCCCTTTGATCTTGTCTACAAATTCCTGCTCTCTGGTCGCGGCGAATACCAGGTGGGTGTGGCTGTCTATCCAGGCCGGCAGGACTATTTTCCCTTTAGCGTTGATGACCTCTGCATCGTGAATGGTGTCCTGGATGGAATCCATGGTCCCGAAGCCTTTTATAAGGCCGTTTTCTATACGCAGCCAGGCGTTTTCCAGGGAAGGGATCGTGTGCATCTCTTTTCCCGGCACCCGCTGGAGCCGGCTGTGCTCATTCTCTGTCCAGACCAGTTGCCTGATATTGGTGATTAGTGTACTCATAATTGTATCTCTGACTGGGGATCCCAGAATAATTTTTTAAAATTTACGACCTTATCATTGCTGACCGCTACGCCCTCTGCCTCCAGGAGCTGCTGCATGGCTTCGGGCGGTGTGAAATGGTGCTTCCCGCTCAGCAGGCCCTGGCTGTTGACCACCCTGTGAGCGGGAACGTTTTTGTAGAGAGGCGCCTGGCGCATGGCCCAGCCTACAAAACGGGCGCTGCTCCTCAGGCCAATGCTTGCGGCTATGGCCCCGTAGCTGGTGACCCGCCCTTCGGGGATCATCCTGACGATCTCAAAAATAAGCTCCAGTATATCCTTATTCGTGGTCCGGGTTGTCATAATAGTCGTCTTGCTGTTGGTCGGCTTTCCTTTTTTCCAGCAGCTTTGTCCTGCCGGGTTCGGGTACCATTTTATAATCATAGGGGCAATGCCTGCAGCCGTTGCCGCAGCAGTAGCCGCGTTTCAGCAGGTAATGGGCTGTCATTACGAACCGTCCCCGCTCGTCATAATAAAAATCTTCCGGTTCGTCTTCTTCGGGCAGATTCCTGAAATTTATCATGGCTCAAATTTAATCCAAAATACTTATACCAGCTCTTCTCTTAATTCCTGCAGGTAGCCGAAATAGGCTTCCAGGCCTTTATGGCAATCATCGGTGAGCTCAAACTGGATATCCTCTTCATAATACTTTTTCAGGTCGTAATACGGGCAGGGGTTTTCCGCGACTACATTGCCGATATAATCCAGTCCCAGCTTATTGGCCTCATCAAATGCCGTGATGAAGGTATCAGGCAGGGGCTTGTTGGCTATCCATGCTGCAAATACGAACGGCAGCCCCGTGAAGCTCTTCCAGGCTGTTGCCAGGTCGTAGATATACCGGAAATTCGGCAGCTGTTCCAGGGCGCGGTCTCCTATAATGACGCCGGCTACCGTACCTTTGATGTGCTGTATATAATCTTCGGTAGCGGGGATATAGCCCACTTCTTTTCCGAAATACTTTTTAAGCAATATCTGTGCAAGCTTCACTGAGGTGCGCGACTGGTAATCCAGGTAAACGTGCGTGATCTCTTCTATGGGCACCTGGCTGAAAATGCAGACGGATGCCACACGCCCGTTGGCAGCAATACCGTAGTTGCCCACGATATACCCGTTGGGCACCTGCTGCATCGCCGCTACCGGTATCAGCCCGATATCTGCTTTGTCCTCTATCAGCATTTGAGCCGCCTTGGCGGGATACTCGGTAGTAAGTATGATATCATCCAGTATGCTATGCTGTACAATGCCCTTGATGAGAGGTTTCGCATTCAGGTAATTGACCGCTACAACCCTTACTTTGTCTTTCATTGTGTGCTGGTATAATAGTAAGGAAATAAAAGTAGAACAAAATAAAATAAAAAATACCTAATTAACGTTGTACCTGAAGTTATGAACAGCCCCCTTGTCTTTTCCCTTATGATCTCCGGCCTGCTGGCTGCAGCATCCGCCGGTGCCCAGACCACGGCGGGGCTATATGCACAGGCATCTTTTAATTACAATCAGTATCGTTATAAGCCTGTAGGGGATGTACCTTTCTCAAAGACCAACGCTGAGGTATCTGCGGGTTTGGGGCTCGAATATGTGCAGCCTGTGCTGAAAAATATACAGCTGATACCGCAGGCGGGATATGCATTCATTACTCCCGCCCATAGAATAACACACAATGCTGTTATGGGAAAGACCTATACGTATATTAACAGCTGGTATTTTCACCAGCTGTATGCCGGTCTCCTGGCGCAGTACAGCATAAACTCCCTTGTAAGTATCTATACAGGCGCCCAATACCAGCACCTGGTATTTTCAGATCGCATGACGAGGGAATATACGATGGATAACCTGACCCATATCCAGCACGACTATAACGCTGTGATTACACCCAATAAGCAAACAGGGAAATACAACAGGCCGCTGATCAATATTCCTGTAGGGCTGAGCTTTCATCTCCTGCTCAGGAACCAAAGGTACCTGAAGCTGGGAATGGACATCAATATACCTTTATTTCACCAGGCCGATCTTACTTTCAGGCAGTACAGCTTTTCAGAGCCCCGTAAGGTCATTGCAGATTACCGGACAGAATTAAGCACGTACACTATACGTGCTACGATAGCCTGGCAGCTGTTGCCCGTCCGGCAGAAGATCCGGTATCAGAAAGGCAGCAGGTACACCTGTCCTGCGGTTTAAAATAACAGTGTGCTGAATAGTCCGCACCGGGCAGGATATCCGGCCTCTTATTGTTGGAGGGTATTCCGGTGCTGATTTTCAGTATATTGCCTGTTATCTGACAAAGAAGGACGATCGTACGCGTTTATTCTGTGCTGATTTGCCTGCTGTAAGACCCCTGGAATTTCCCCGCCATTTTACTGTAACAATCTTATAAATTTCGCTCATTCACTCAGGATTATTGTAATTTAGCTATCCCGTTCAATACACTATAAAAAATATGGCTAAAAATAAATTATTCCTTTTGGATGCAATGGCGCTCGTGTACAGGGCGTATTTCTCCCTGGCACAGAGTCCCCGTATTACATCTGCAGGAAAGAATACCAATGCGCAGTTCGGCTTTACCAATACCATATATGACCTCCTTAAAAAAGAGAAGCCCACGCATATGGCGGTGGTATGGGATACCCATGCACCTACAGAGCGGCATACGGACTTTACGGATTACAAGGCCAACCGGCAGGAAGCGCCGGAAGACCTGCTCAATGCCATTCCGGATGTTAAGCGTATCATTGAAGGGTTCAATATAGCCAACCTGGAGCTGGATGGCTATGAAGCGGATGATGTGGTGGGTACCATCGCCCTGCAGATGTCGGAACAGGACTTTGACGTATATATGGTGACCCCGGATAAGGATTATGGCCAGCTGGTAAGAGATCATGTATTTATATACAAGCCGGGATATAAGGGCGGTACCTATGAGATACTGGGACCTAAGGAAGTATGCGAGAAATGGGACATTGAGCATGTGGGGCAGGTGATAGATATTCTCGGCCTGATGGGGGATGCGGTAGATAATATACCAGGTATTCCCGGGATCGGGGAAAAGACGGCATCCAAGCTGCTGAAAGAATATGGTACCCTGGAGAATGTGCTCGCCAATGCTCCGTATATCAAAGGGAAGCTGGGTGAGAAGATCCTGGCGGGTTCAGACAGCGCCTGCATTTCCAAAAAGCTGGCAACCATTATAACCAATGTCCCTATTGCCTATCATATTGATGACCTGAAAGTGGATGGATGGCATGCGGACCATCTGAGAGCGGTATTTGAAGAGCTGGAGTTCCGGGCCTTGGGAAGACGTATCCTGGGAGAGATGTCCCAGCTTACGGGCGATCATCCTGTTATTACCCAGACAGACCTGTTCGGGAACGTGGTGGGCGCTGCTGCCCAGGTCTCCGGGGGCGCGGATAACAGCGTGGGCCCTCATGTCGATACCGTCAGCAACACGCCTCACGAATATATATTGATCAACTCTGAAGCAGAAGTGCAGGCTTTCCTTGAGAAGGCGCTGCAGCAGGAGGAGATCTGCTTTGATACGGAAACTACCGGCCTGGATGCCCTGCAGGCCGAGCTGGTAGGGATGAGCTTTTCCTGGAAAGCCCATGAAGCATATTACATCAACTGCAATGATGGCGCTGCCAGGAAGTATATAGAGCTGCTGCAGCCTTTGTTCCGGAAAGAAGATGTGCTGTGGATCGCACATAATCTTAAATATGATCTGCTGGTACTGAAAAGATATGGAGTGGAGCTGACCGGCCCGTATTTCGACACGATGGTCGCGCATTACGATATAGAGCCGGACGGTAAGCGGAGCATGGATATGCTGAGCATCAAATATCTTAATTATGAGCCGGTCAGCATAGAATCCCTGATCGGGAAGAAAGGCAAGGGGCAGCTGAATATGAGGGATGTGCCGCTGCCGCAGATCACGGAATATGCCGCAGAAGATGCTGATATTACCTTCCAGCTTAAGCAGCAGCTGGATCCGCTGCTGGATAAGGAAGATGTAAGGGACCTGTTTGAAAAAGTGGACAACCCCCTGGTACGTATCCTTGCGGATATGGAATATGAAGGGGTCAATCTGGATGTGGACTTCCTGCGCCAGTATTCAAGCGACCTGGCGATAACCATACAAAAGGCGCAGCAAAGCGTATTTGAGCAGGCCGGGGTGAGCTTTAACCTGGCTTCCCCCAAGCAGCTGGGCGAGGTGCTGTTCGAGAAGATGCAGCTGGATGAAAAGGCCAGGAAAACAAAGACCGGCCAGTACGCCACAGGTGAAGATGTCCTGCAGAAGCTCCGGAAAAAGCATAAGATAGTAGAGGATATCCTTGTATTCCGGGAGCTGTCCAAGCTGAAATCCACCTATTCCGATACGCTGCCGGTATTGTTGCATCCCGAAACCGGCCGCATCCATACCTCCTATAACCAGGCAGTGGTGGTCACGGGCCGGTTGAGCAGCAACAATCCTAACCTGCAGAATATACCCATCCGGACCGATAACGGCAGGGAGATAAGAAAAGCGTTCATAGCCCGTGACAGCGGGCATATCCTGATATCCGCAGACTATTCCCAGATCGAGCTCCGGATAGTGGCAGCCATCAGCGGTGATGAAAATATGATCACTGCCTTTAGGGAAAACAAGGATATCCACAGGGCTACGGCTGCCAGGGTATACGGCGTGACGGAAAGCGAGGTGACGTCTGAAATGCGGAGAAACGCCAAAGCCGTGAATTTCGGCATCATTTACGGGCAATCGGCGTTCGGGCTGTCTGAAACCCTTGGTATCAGCAGGTCTGAGGCCAAAGAGATCATTGATAACTACTTTGAGCAATACGCGGCGGTAAAAGCGTATATGAACCGCTCTATTGATTTCGCGAAGGAGCACGGTTATGTGAAAACGCTTATGGGCAGGAAGATCAGGCTGGCAGATATCAATTCCGCCAACGCCACGGTCAGGGGATTTGCGGAAAGGGTAGCCATCAACGCGCCTATACAAGGCTCGGCGGCGGATATGATAAAAATGGCCATGATCAATATTGACCGGGCGATGAAGGCGCAGCGGGTACGCTCTAAAATGATCCTGCAGGTGCATGATGAGCTGATATTTGATGTGCTGGCCGATGAGGCGGAAATAATGAGAACCCTTATAAAGGAAAATATGGAGAACGCGATGATCCTGCCGAACGGCGTACCGGTGATAGCGGAGGCAGGCATGGGTAAGAACTGGTTAGACGCACATTAGCAGGAATGGAAAGAACGGACAAGCGCATACAATTTTTCAGAGCGCAGCTCGCGCTCTGGCATGATACACAGAACTTCAGGTCATTCCCCTGGAAGCAGGAGAAAGACCCCTATAAGATATGGCTGAGCGAGATCATCCTTCAGCAGACCCGCTCCGAGCAGGGGCTGCCTTACTACCTGAAATTCATAGAGGCTTATCCTACCGTCACGCACCTTGCGGATGCGGAGGATGAAAGCGTGTTCAGGCTGTGGCAGGGGCTGGGCTATTATAACCGGTGCAAGAACCTGCTGTTCACCGCAAGGGTGATCAGGGATACCTACGGAGGGGTCTTTCCCCGGGAACACGATGTCATCCTTCAGCTGAAAGGTATCGGCAGCTATACCGCCGCGGCCATTGCCAGCTTCGCTTATAATGCGCCTCATGCCGTGCTGGACGGGAATGTCTTCAGGGTGCTGGCCCGTTATGAGGATATTGATACGCCTATTGATACAACGGAGGGAAAGAAAACCTTTACGGCACTGGCTGCCCGCTTTTTAGATGAAGCGCAGCCAGCTTTGTACAACCAGGCCATTATGGACCTGGGCGCAACGGTCTGTACGCCGCAGAAGCCGGATTGCGGGCATTGCTGTCTTCAGAAGCAGTGCAGGGCATACCAGCATAAGACCCAGGCGCTCCTGCCCGTAAAATCAAAGAAAATACAGATCAGGCATCGTACCTTCCTTTTCTTTGTATGCCGCTACGGGGACCGTGTCTATATCCGGAAGCGTGAGGCCGGGGATATATGGCATAATCTCCATGAATTTTATAGGATCGAGGCGGAGGAAGCGGAAGGATTTCGCCGGTTCCGGTCCTTATTTGATCCCTACCTGGAATCGGATGTTCTGCAGGTGGCTGATATACAGCAAAAACTGACGCACCAGCATATCCGTTCCCTGTTCTATGAGGCGGAGCTTAATGCCATTCCGGATTTCCTGGACAGCGCCCTGTTTGTGCCGCTTGAAAAGTTAAAAAAAATCGCATTTCCCAAAACAATTATTTCATTTTTGGATAATAAGTATTATTTTTAAGTTCTATTCATAAAATCAGATTTTTTAAACAGGAAAAAAAGAATATTATGAGAGGAGTAAATAAAGTAGTACTGGTAGGTAATTTGGGCAGGGATCCGGATATTCAATACATAGAAGGAGATATCCCGGTTGCTAAATTCCCATTGGCTACTACGGAGATTCGGAAGGTGAACGGTAACGTAATTTCTGAGACGGAATGGCACACCATCGTTTTGTGGAGGGGCCTTGCGGACCTGGCGCACAAATACCTGAAAAAAGGCAGTCTGGTGTATGTGGAAGGCAAGCTGCGCACACGCAGCTGGGAAGATAAGGATAAGATCAAGCGCTTCCAGACAGAGATCATCGGAGAAAACCTGATCATGCTTGAAAAAAGAAAAGAAAACGGGAATGAGACCGGAGATGTTATTAGCTCCTCTTCCGAAAGCAACGATGAAAATATAGACTTTGAAATGCCTCCCCGTACCGGGAAGGATGATGATACCTTACTTTCGTTCTGACGGACCGGTATTCCTGGATTTGCATTGGAGCCGGCAAAACCGGATTTGGAAAAGAAGTTTACTATCCCAAGATGATGTATCGTTTTATGCATATAATACTTTTAGACGCAAATTTAGGTATACTACCCGCCACCCACGCTACTGTTATTATTCTGATCATAATGTCGCTTTTGTTCCTGACAGCGTTGACCGCCGGGGCCGAAGTCGCATTCTTTACGCTTAGCTCCAAGGATGTCAATTACCTCAAGACAAAGGAAACGGCGCAAGCGAGGAGCGTGATACAGCTGCTGGAGCATCCTGAATTGCTGTCGGCATCCTTACGTGTTGCCAAGATCGTCTTTTCTATTGCCATTGTCATAGCGGGCAATTACCTGGCCAACCTGTTCATTCCCTTCAAGCAATATGTTGTGCTGACATTTGTGCTCATACTGCTGGTGATTACCTTCATACTGCTGCTGTTCGGGGAAATACTGCCAAAGGTCTATGCACGGCAGAATAATGTCCGCGTGGCCTTGTTTGTCTCGCATATAACAAAAGTGCTGTACCGCCTGTTCGGGCAGCTGGGCAAAGCCTTTATGACCACTTCGCTGCACCATCTTACGGAGAAGGAGCAGATGCGGAAGAACATGACGGAGAGCAAGGACTTTGAGGATGCGATCCTGCTGAGCCTCGGACATGAAGCTACCCAGAAAGAGATAGACATCTATAAAGGCATCCTGAAATTCAGCAACCTTACGGTCAAGCAGATCATGCAGCCACGACTGGATATCAGCGGCATAAGGGAAAGCTGGAGCTTTGAGAAGGTGCGGAATAAGATCACCAATACAGGCTATACCCGTATGCCTATCTATAAGAATAACATTGATGAGGTTACAGGCATCCTTAATACCAAAGACCTGATACCCTACACGGATATGGATGATTTTGACTGGCATTCGCTGATAAGACCTGCCTATTTTGTCTTTGAGAATAAGCATATTGACGAATTGCTGGAAGAATTCCAGGATAAAAAAATAAAAATGGCTATCGTGGTGGATGAATTCGGAGGCACCTCGGGCATAGTGACCCTGGAGGATATCATAGAAGAGATAATGGGGGATATCAAGGATGAATTCGATGATGAAGATGCGAAATTCGTCAAGATCAACGATACAAGCTATGTATTCGATGGTAAGATCTCTATTGTGGACCTCTGCCGCATATTAGGCATCCGCTTCGATTATTTTGATGAGATAAAAGGCGACAGCGATTCCCTGGCCGGCCTGATACTTGAGCTTTCCGGTAAGTTTTTAAATGTAGGCGATGAGCTGGCATATGAAGACTTTAAATTTTTGATCAAGGAGATCAAAGGTTACAGGATCACGCAGGTACAGGTATCAAAAATCTAAGGTGTATCCTTACCTGTTGACTATATTACCGGGCAGCACTTATAAAAAAGTGCTGCCCGGTTTTTTACCTGTTTCGTTTGTTTTCGGATACAGCTGTTATCAGATCCGGCATTATTCTTTTATTTCAGATGCAATTCTTATTTTTTAATTAAAATAAAATATTTTCTTGTTTCTTATTCTAAATTGCATTAATTAACTTTGCGAGGATAAAAAAACAAAACAATTAAATATCAATCATATGGGAGTTATAAAAGATGCCTTCAAGGTAAAAGCGGAAACTCTTGCTGCTGAAATCAAGACATTAATTGCGGAACATGGAGACAAAAAAATCGGCGAGATTACATTGGCGCAAGTGTACCAGGGCATGCGCGGTATGATTGGTTTGGTTACGGAAACGTCCTTACTGGATGCCAACGATGGTATCAGGTTCAGAGGCTTTTCCATTCCGGAATTGAGAGAGAAGCTGCCGAGAGCGGAAGGAGGGATTGAGCCGCTTCCGGAAGGATTGTTCCATCTTATGCTGCTGGGAGAGATCCCTACAAAGGATGAGGTAGATCACCTGTCGGCTACTTGGGCACGCCGCTCTCATGTTCCTAACTATGTATTTGATGTAATAGAAGCACTGCCTGTTTCCACGCACCCCATGACACAGTTCAGCGTGGCTATCCTGGCATTGCAGAAAGAATCTCTTTTTGCAAAGGCATACTCTGAGGGGATCAGCAAGAAGGACTACTGGGATTATATTTATGAGGATTCCATGAACCTGATCGCCCGCCTGCCGCGCGTGGCTGCATACATCTATCGCCGTAAGTATAAGGGCGGAGATCATATCCAGCCTAATGGTATGCTGGACTGGGCAGGAAACTTTGCGCATATGATGGGCTATGACGATAAGCGTTTCTATGCCTTGCTGCGCTTATATATGACCATCCACGCCGATCACGAAGGCGGTAACGTATCTGCCCATGCCACCCACCTGGTAGGCAGCGCGCTTTCCGATCCTTACCTGGCCCTCTCTGCAGGTATCAACGGCCTGGCAGGACCGCTGCACGGCCTGGCCAACCAGGAAGTGATCCGCTGGATCGAGGAAATGCAGAAAGAGCTGGGCACAGAAACCCCGTCCAAAGAGCAGATCGCTCAATATATCAAGGATACCTTAGCCGCCGGTAAAGTAGTGCCGGGCTACGGCCACGCAGTATTGCGCCAGACAGATCCGCGCTTCACCGCCCAGATGGACTTCGCCAAAAAATACTGCCCGGATTCAGCGCTGGTACAGTGTGTATGGAATGTATATGAAGTGGCTCCGGATATCCTGGGCGCTACCGGGAAGATCAAGAATCCATGGCCTAACGTGGATGCGCACTCCGGAGCGCTGCTGAAATATTTCGGGCTGGTAGAAGAAGACTTCTATACCGTACTGTTCGGAGTAAGCCGTTCCTTGGGTGTGCTGGCCAGCCTGTGCTGGGACAGGGCGCTGGGATTCCCTATCGAACGTCCCAAATCCATCACTACAGAATACGCAAAAGAGTTGGTAGGTGCCAAATAAGCATCGCCTGATAATAAATTGAAAGGAGCACTTTAAAGTGCTCCTTTTTAGTAAAAACATCTTAGCCGGACAAATTAGAATATCGGAAAGTCGTGATGATGCGCGTCTTTATTGTTATTTACCGGCCCGGGTTGCACAATAAATTAACTGCGAAAGGGAGCCCGCTTTCAATGGATAAGGAGCCCATCCTTATAAATTGATCTGAAAATGACTATCTGCCTATAGGAAACAGTTGTTATTACAGGTACGTTTTGCTGAAAAATATCTGCTTTGTAAGTCGGGGAATGCTTTCGCTACCAGAGGATATTCTGGTCATTCCGAACGGATGTGAGGAATCTCTGTCCTGCTTTGTGGCTGCTCCCTGCAGCTTCCATATGATGACTTTGTTGCTTACATGCAGATAGTCAGTTATCCGGAATATAATAAAATCCGGTCTTAGCCGTTACATCTCTAAAGAATGTTATATGAAATATGTTTACCTTTCAATCGCGGGGATGCTATGTTTTACGGTTCCTTCCTGTAAGAAAAACAACTTTGAGCATATCTATACAGGTGATGCTTATATATATAAGTATCAAAGAATACCATTCAGTCGCGACTATACTGAAGAATGGGATACGGTACCCGTCAGGATCGTTGTGAAGTTCCTTTCAGGTAATGTATATTTTGAGTCTGATCATCCTGATGTGCTTGCTGGCGGCTTTCTTATTTCGGATAGCTCAAAGACCTATGGTTACTATTACGTAACCCCTTTTACAAGATCGGGAGGAGAAACTTGTTATAAGCTGAAAAACGATACGATAACATATTGGCATATTCGGGCCGATCCGATGAATGGGAGTTTTAGGCATACAGTGACCCTTGCCGCACACAAAAAGTGATGACCTTAAAAGAGGCGGTTACCGCAAACACTAAAGGTAATCTCTATTCTTATGCTGTCGTTTATTTATGCAGGAAGGCCGGAAGACTTACTATCTTCCGGCCTTCCTGCATATTGAGATATCTGATTTGCTATATCAGGTCTTTCAGCTTACTGATGACATAATCTATCTCTTCGCGCGTATTGTGCTTGCAGAAAGAGAAACGGATAGCAACGCGGTTGGTATCCTTATTCACCCTGGCTATGACATGGCTGCCGTGATTGGCTCCGCTGCTGCAGGCGCTTCCCCCTGATACACAGATACCGTTCATGTCCAGGCTGTATAGCAGCATCTCTGATCTTTCCGTTTTGGGTAAGGAGACATTCAGGATCGTGTACAGGCAGCTGCCGTCCCAGTCGCCGTTGAAGGACACATCCGGTATTTCCTGCTGCAGCTGCGCTGCCATATAATTCCTGAGGTCTGTGACGTAGGCGCAATCCGCTTCATAGCTTTCCATGGCTACCTCCAGGGCTTTGGCATAACCAACGATCCCATAAAGGTTTTCCGTGCCTGCGCGCATATTGCGCTCCTGGGCCCCTCCCTGGATATAGGGCTTTATCTGTACATCCTGCCTGACATACAGTACGCCTACTCCTTTGGGACCGTGAAATTTATGGCCTGCAGACGAAATAAAATGAACAGGCAGCTCGGAAAGGTTGATCTTAAAATGGCCTACTGTCGGCACCATATCACAATGGAAAACGGCATCGTATTTCTGGCAGATCTCACCTACCGCTTTTACCTTTAATAAATTACCGATCTCGTTATTGGCATGCATCAGCGTTACCAGGGAGCGGCCGTTATGGGAAGACAGTAACTGCTCAAGGTGCTCCAGCTTTACATGTCCTTTTTCGTCCAGTTCCACATAGCTGAGCGGAATATTATTACAGTGGGAGGTATGCTCCGCGCTGTGCAGGGTGGCATGATGCTCAATAGGAGAAGTGATAATATGGGTGCAGCCCAGGTCCCTGACCGCTGCCGTTATGGCTGTATTCGTAGACTCTGTACCACCTGATGTAAAAAATATCTCGGCCGGCTGTGCTCCCAATATCTTAGCAACTGATTTTCGTGCAGCCTCTATAGCCATCTTGGTCTCTCTGCCGTATGAATAAATAGAGGAGGGATTGCCAAAATGCTGTGTCAGGTAGGGCATCATGGCTTCCAGCGCCCTGGGGTCCAGGGCGGTAGTCGCTGCGTTATCTAAATAAATACGTTGCATCTTAAATTCAAAATTATGGTCCTGAAAAGTGTTTTATATCACCTGTCAAAATGATTACCTGTAAGAACTGCAAAGTTAATCAAAATACTTATCGGAGCGGACGGATATCTGTCTTTATCGTGATGGGCCAATGAGCCGTTTACTTGTCCGGCCATACACGATTGTATTGTTAGTGCTTGATCATGAGCGTCTTCCGGTTACGGTTGCCGGAATGGCTTAATGATACGGATTTGATCCCTGTGAACTACCTCGCCAATAAGACAGGCTTATCAGTACTGCTCCTTTTCGTTAGGGAAATCCCTGCTTCTTACATCCTGGATATATTGCTGTGTGGCGTTCAGTACATCTGCCCGCAGGTCTGCATACCTTCTCAGGAAGCGGGGAGAGAAATCCTTGGTGATGCCCAGCAGGTCGTGCATAACGAGCACCTGCCCGTCCACATGCATACCGGCACCTATGCCTATAACGGGAATATTGACCTCTTCTGCTACCTGCTTGCCCAGCGCTGCGGGTATCTTCTCCAGCACCAGCGCGAACGCGCCCGCTTCCTGCACCAGGTTGGCATTCTTTATCAATTGTTCCGCCTCTGCCTCTTCCTTGGCACGGACGGTATAGGTCCCGAATTTATATATGGACTGCGGCGTTAGGCCCAGGTGTCCCATCACGGGGATGCCGGCGTCCACAATGCGCTTGATGGAATCCGCGATCTCCACGCCGCCTTCCAGCTTTACAGCATGTGCGCCCGACTCTTTCATGATACGGATAGAGGAATTAAGGGCTTCCTTGCTGTTGCCCTGGTAAGAGCCGAAAGGCAGGTCACATACTACGAAAGCACGCTTGGCGCCCCGTACCACGCTGCCGGCCATAAAGATCATCTGGTCCAGCGTGATGGGCAATGTTGTTTCATGTCCTGCCATCACATTGGCTGCGGAATCGCCTATCAGGATAATATCTATACCGGCTTCATCAAAAATACCGGCAAATGAATAATCATAGGCGGTGATCATAGAGATCTTTTCCCCTGCGGCTTTCATCTTTTGCAGCGTATGGGTGGTTACTCTTTTTACTTCGGAATGTATGGACATGTTTGAGAATGTTTTAAGTAAATCAATATTTGAATAAAGTACGGGCAGTAGCCGTGGTGACCGCTGCAACGGTAGCTGTATCGGTTTGTTTAATGTCTGCTATTTTTTGGGCTATCAGGGGAATATAGGCGCTTTCGTTCCGCTTGCCCCTGTAAGGCACCGGGGCCAGGTAAGGCGCGTCGGTCTCCAGCACGATATCCTCCAGCGGGATCTCTTTCAGTATGTCCGGCAAGGTGCTTTTTTTAAAGGTAACGACCCCGCCGATACCCAGCTTGAACCCCAGGCCCGTAATGGCCCTGGCCTGCTCGGCTGTGCCGCTGAAGCAATGAAATATACCCCTGAGGTTGCCGTTCTGCATGGACCGGACGATGCCGATACCGTCATCAATGGAATCCCTTGTATGTATGATGACGGGTAACTGCCTGTCCAGCGCGATCTGTATCTGGTAACGGAACGCTTCCTGCTGCTGCGCTGCAAAGGTCAGGTCCCAGTAATAATCCAGGCCCACCTCACCCACTGCCGCGAATTCATAACGTTCCAGCCAGGAAGCAACGATTTCGAGCTCTTTTTTATAATCCTCCTTCACATAGCAGGGATGCAGGCCCATCATGGGCTTGAAAATGCCGGGATATTGCTCCGTGAGCCGCATCATAGGGGCTATGGTACGGCTGTCGCAGTTGGGCAGGTAAATTTCCTTTACCTGCTGGTCCAGCGCCTGCTGTACAAATACGTCTATATGGTCCGTGAACTGCTCATCGTACATATGAGCGTGGGTGTCTACAAAATACATCTTTATTTTATTTCTATTGCCGGGCCGTAAAACTTGGGCTGCTTATTAAATACCAGGTCTATCACCATCTTTACCCGGGCAAAATACTCTCTTATATATACTTTTAAGCCTGTCCTGGTGCTGACGCCCTTCGCGTTGAACGCTACGGCATCCAGCCCCTTGCTCTGCGCCAGGAACAGGGCCCTTTCGTTGTGGAACTGCTGGCTGATGATCGTAATATCGGTTTCGCCGAATATTTCCTTGCAGCGCACGATGCTGTCCAGGGTCCGGAATCCTGCATAATCCAGGAAGATCCTCTCTTTCGGTATGCCGCCTTTTATAAGGTCCTCCTGCATCTGTTCCGGCTCATTGTAGGATTTCCTGCCGTTATCACCGCTTACCAGCACGTAGTCTATCTTGCCGGCTTTGTAAAGCGCTATCGTAGCCTCGATCCTGAATTTATAAAACAGGTTCACATAACCGGAGGCAATATATTTGGAGGTACCCAGCAAAAGGCCCACCTTCTTATGGGGCATATCCCGGACGTCCGAGTACAGGTAAGGTGCGGCGTCCCTGGTGACCTTCCTGTCAATAAAGAACACGATCGCTGCAACAATGACGGCGGCAATAAAGATCCTTTTTATCCATCTGATGATAAAGCGCTTCATACTGTAAAAACAAATTGCATAGATACAATCTGTATAATTGGTACCTATGCAATTTAATTAATATATTAAGTGTAAGTATTACTTTGTCAACTGCTCTTTCCACTCATTATAGCCTTTATCCTCGTAGTTGGCCCAGATCATACAGGCATGTCCAACCACTAACAGGAACCAGGCCGCTGTGATCCAGGATGGCCAGGGATATTGCCAACCCTCCTTACCCGCAAAGCATATGTACCATAATATCGCATTAACCACTGCGAATACGACCAAGTGTAAAAACCACATAGAAACCTGTTTCTTGCTGGTTGGTAATTTTTTAGGCATTATCTTATATTTTTAAAGCTGATGAATCTTTTTTCAGCCACAAAGATAATCAGCATTCATTTTTTATCCAAATATTTGGAACAGGAATGTCAGAACCTCCCGGATTGCTTTTGCGGTCGTAGTTTCCTATTTTTACCATGGATTTGTCCGGCTTTAAATCTCAGCAGCATGAAAGTGTACACCCTTAATTGTAACGGCCGCCTCTTTATTATAGATCGCCCTGTGGTCATGGGCATTATCAATACTACCCCCGATTCATTTTATTCGGGCGGCAGGGACGGCGATATCAGGGATATCCTCCATAAGGCCGACAGGATGCTGCAGGAGGGGGCGGGAATACTGGATATCGGGGGACTGAGCACAAGACCCGGGAGCGCAGCGGTGACCGAACGGGAGGAGACAGACCGTGTGGTGCCGGCTATCTCCATGATAAAGAAATACTTTCCGCAGGCTTTTATAAGCGTGGATACCTATCGCAGCGGTGTGGCAAGGGCAGCTTTTGAGAGCGGTGCGGATATGGTCAACGATATCAGCGCCGGCAATATGGACCGGAACATGATCCCTGTGGTGGCAGGTCTGAACATCCCCTATATAGCCATGCATATGCAGGGAACCCCGGCTACCATGCAGGATGCGCCCCGTTATGAGAATGTAGCGCTGGAAGTGCTGCAATGCTGTGCGGACAAGCTGCTGGAATGCCGGAATGCGGGGATAAAGGACGTGATAACGGATCCGGGGTTCGGGTTTGGCAAGAGCCTGGAGCAGAACTATACGCTGCTGAAGCGGCTGCACACCTTTTCCGTCCTGGATACGCCTCTGCTTGCTGGTGTTTCCAGGAAATCCATGCTATATAAATACCTGCATATCACACCGGAAGAAGCGCTGAACGCCACCAGTGTCGTCAATGCCTGGGCGCTGGAGCAGGGCGTGCATATCCTGCGGGTGCATGATGTCAGGGAAGCCCGGCAGGTCGTGACCCTCTGGGAAATGTACAGGCAACTATAAAACCTTACGATCACCGGTAAACTGATAATAGGACGCTCATGAAAGACAGTACCTTTATACCCTGGTTAAAGCAACGGCTGGCTGAAAGCGAGCTGCCCGGCACAGCAGCGCACAGGCTGATGATGCATGCCAACCGTGAGCTGCCGGACCGGTTCCCGGATGACGGCAGGAAATCGGCCGTATTGCTGCTCTTATACCCTGAGAACGGGTCCTATAAGATCGTCCTGATAGAACGCACGAAAAACGGGGGCCATCACAGCGGCCAGATCGCGTTCCCGGGCGGCAGGATGGAAGATACGGACCCTTCGCTCTGGGATACGGCGGTGAGGGAAAGCCGCGAAGAGATCTTCCTGAATGATACAGTGGAATACGTGGGCGCTATTTCGCCGCTTTACATTCCTGTCAGCAGGTATATTCTTTATCCTTTCATCGGCTTTATGAGGCACACCCCGCTGCTGACACCTTCGGATACGGAAGTCGCGGATATCATCCGGGTGGATATTGAGCTGCTGTTCGGTAATAAGTCTGACAGGCGGATAGCAATAGGTCCTGATATATACGTACATTCCAGGGTATATAATATTAATGAGGAGGTATATGTATGGGGGGCTACCGCTATGGTGCTTTCAGAGCTGGAAGTATTGCTGGACGAATTTAAAAGCCTCTGATGCCGCAGAGCAATATAAGCTCCGTTATATATTATATAAAACCTGATAACATTTCAAATACATCAAAACTGCTAAAATGTCAGTAATTAATGTGTACCTTTGCAGGTTACAACATTGAAGGCTATGTTAGAATTACAGGAAAAAACAATAGACGAGACCCGTCAGGGTTCCGCCTATGCACCTTTTGCGGAGGATCCCAACCAATATACAAAAAAATTTTATATAGAGAGCTATGGCTGCCAGATGAACTTCAACGATAGCGAGATCGTGGCATCCATTCTCCACAATGAAGGGTTCGGGGCTACCAGGTACCTGGAAGAGGCCAGCCTTATACTGCTCAATACCTGCTCCATAAGGGAAAAGGCGGAGCAGACCGTCAGGAACAGGCTGCAGATATTCCGTTCCCTGAAAAAAGAGAATCCCGGTCTGCTGATCGGGGTGCTGGGCTGTATGGCAGAACGGCTGAAAGCCAGATTCCTGGAAGAAGAAAAGCTGGTGGATATCGTGATCGGTCCGGATGCCTATCGCACCTTGCCGGCGCTCATCACAGAGGCTGAAGGTGGTCAGAAAGCGGTCAATGTATTGCTGAGCCGCGAGGAAACATACGCCGATATTTCCCCGGTACGCTTGGACAGCAACGGTGTCAGCGCTTTTGTAAGCATTATGCGCGGGTGTAATAACATGTGCACCTTTTGCGTAGTGCCGTTTACACGCGGCCGGGAGCGGAGCCGGGATGCAGCGTCTATCCTTGGCGAATGCCGGGATCTTTTTGATAAAGGCTACAGGGAAGTGACCCTGCTGGGGCAGAATGTGGACAGCTATTACTTTATCCCGAAAGAGGAAGGAGAGCAGGTGATCACTTTTGCAAAGCTGCTGGAAATGGTAGCGCAGATAGATCCGGCTCTAAGGGTGCGTTTCAGCACTTCACACCCCAAAGATATTACGGATGAAGTGATCTATACGATGGCCAGGTATGATAACATCTGCAAATATATACACCTGCCTGTTCAAAGCGGCTCCACCCGTGTGCTGCAGCTGATGAACAGGACCTATACCCGTGAATGGTACATGAAAAAGGTGGACCGTATCCGGGAGATCATACCGGACATCGCTTTGTCGAGTGATGTTATAACCGGGTTCTGCACGGAGACTGAAGAAGACCACCGGGATACCCTCACGATCATGGAGCATGCCAATTACGACCTCTCTTATATGTTCGCCTATTCGGAAAGACCCGGCACACTGGCCCAGAGAAGGTACGCGGATGATATTCCCGAGGATGTGAAAAAGCGGAGACTGACAGAAGTGATCGAGCTTCAGAACAAAATGACGCGTGCCAATTATAATGCGGATATCGGTAAGGTATTCGAAGTGCTGATAGAAAGCACCTCCAAGCGCAGCGAAGACCAGTGGTGCGGCAGGAACTCGCAGAATAAGGTGATCGTATTCGATAAAGGGCATTACGGGCTGAATAAAGGTGAATATGTAAAAGTGAAGGTTACCGGAACTACAGGCGCTACCTTGCTGGGAGAGATAACAGCATAGATATCGGTTATGAAATACCTTGTCAGGCTGGAAGAAGCCGCGCTTTTTGTCCTTTGCGTGATCCTGTTTGATCTGCTGGGCATCCCCAATAAATGGTTCTGGATCTTATTGCTGGCGCCTGATATCAGCGCAGTGGGCTATATCTTCGGACCGGGAGTTGGTGCGGCGGCATATAACATTGTGCATCATAAGGCTGTGGCTATCGGGATCTTATTATGGGGCTGGTACCTGCATGAGGAATACCTGATGGCGGCAGGGCTGATACTGCTGGCGCACAGCTGTATGGACAGGGCATTCGGATACGGGTTGAAATATTTTTCAGGATTTACAGACACGCACCTGGGAAAGATCGGGAAGCACAGGGGCCAGTAAGGTATCAACAATAGCGATACTTATTTGTTATCCCCGGTCAGCCCGGGAAATAAACATGGACCGCTTTATCAGGGAGAGGATAAAGCTGAAACTTTAAGGGTATTGGTACCCGGCAATAAAATATACTGACAATGGAAATACAAAGTATCAAGAACAGGTTTGGAATTATAGGCAATGACCCGCAGCTTAATTATGCGCTGCAGGTGGCTGCCCAGGTATCCGCTACGGACCTGAGCGTGCTGATATACGGAGAGAGCGGGGTGGGTAAAGAAGTATTTTCACAGATCATACATAACCTGTCTCCCAGGAAGCACGAGCCTTTTATTGCCGTGAACTGCGGGGCTATTCCCGAAGGTACCATAGATTCGGAGCTGTTCGGGCACGAAAAAGGAGCCTTTACCAGCGCCGATGGCCAGCGGAAAGGTTACTTTGAAACGGTCAACGGCGGTACCATCTTCCTGGACGAGATAGGAGAAATGCCTTTGGGCACACAGGCCAGGCTGCTGAGGGTACTGGAAACCGGCGAATTCATCCGTGTGGGCTCTTCCAAGGTATTAAAGACCAATGTGCGCGTGATCGCGGCGACCAATAAGGACCTGCTGAAGCTGCACCAGAAAGGCAAATTCCGGGAAGACCTCTATTACAGGCTGAATACCGTACCCATCAGGGTGCCGGCCTTAAGGGAGCGGCAGGGCGATATACCGCTGCTGTTCAGGAAATTCGCGGGAGATTTTGCCGAAAGGTACCGGACCCCCGTGGTACAGCTGGATACGTCTGCACAGCAGTTGCTGAGTTCCTACAGCTTCCCCGGTAATATCCGGGAGCTGAAAAACCTGGCGGAGCAGATATCCGTATTATCCTCTGATAAGATAGTGGATGCCGAAACCCTCACCAAATTCTTACCCAGGAAGGACAATATCACCAGGGACCTGGCCATCGGTACTGCCGGCAGCAATATGCCGATCGTCAACCCGGCGCAGGAACATACGGACGCGGGTACATCCACTACGGAGCGGGAAATACTGTATAAGTTCATGTTCGACCTGAAAAAGGATATGAATGAGCTTAAATCCATTATGTTCGAAATGATG
The DNA here is from genome assembly GCA_037190225.1 of Edaphocola sp. Classification (GTDB taxonomy): domain Bacteria; phylum Bacteroidota; class Bacteroidia; order Chitinophagales; family Chitinophagaceae; genus MKSF01. The sequence goes on from JBBCJL010000018.1 coordinate 45,328, forward strand.
TCCCGTCCGGGGACCGGTGCTGCCGGTACTGCCGGGATGAGCAATTACCCTGCTCCTTTCAGCAGCGGTAATATTCTGCCGGAACCATCGTTCAATACACCGGCTATCGCGGACTATAAAAATGAAAGCAGCAACCCTACCTTCGTGCTCCATAACTCGGGCGATGATATTACCACCGCCCAGCATGAGGAAGTGGAAGAATCACTCTCGCTGCAGGACAGGGAAAAGGAATACATTATAAAAGCATTGCAGAAGCACCGCGGCAAACGTAAGGATGCCGCCCAGGACCTGGGCATATCGGAGCGTACATTATACCGGAAGATCAAGGAATATGACATTGACGAATAAAGAGGGCAGCAAAATATACCGGTAACTAACTTATAACAACACTAAACGTTTTCACAGATGAAAAATCTGAGGCAGGTTCCGCTGGAAGAGCTGGAACAACAATTTAAAGAATGGGGAGAGCCCCGCTTCAGGGCCGCCCAGATCCACGATTGGATATGGAAGAAGCATGTAGGGTCTATAGAGCAGATGACCAACCTGAGCAAAGGTCTCCGGGAGAAGCTGCACGAAGCGTACTATATCCCCAAGGTCAGTATAGACCACAGCCAGTTCAGCAATGACGGCACCGTTAAAAGCAGGTTCCGCCTGCATGATGAAAGGTTTATTGAAGGTGTATTGATCCCTACCGATACCCGGGTCACTGCCTGTGTATCTTCGCAGGTAGGATGCAGCCTGAGCTGTAAATTCTGCGCTACGGGCTACCTGCCCCGCAGCAGGAACCTGGATTTCGATGAGATCGTTGATGAGGTGACGCTGCTCAATGAGCAGGCGCTGCAGCAATACGGCAGGCACCTGAGCAATATCGTATTTATGGGCATGGGCGAACCTTTGCTCAACTACAGCAATGTGCTCAGGGCCATTGACGCCATTACGGCGCCGGATAAGCTGGGCATGAGCCCCCGCCGTATCACGGTATCTACTGCAGGCGTGGCCAAAATGATCCGGAAGCTGGGCGATGATAATGTAAAATTCAAGCTGGCATTATCGCTGCACGCCGCCAATGATGAGAAGCGGAACGAGATCATGCCGATCAATGAAAGCAATGACCTGCAGTCGCTGATAGATGCGCTCAATTATTTCTACCAGAAGACCGGGAACGAGATCACCCTGGAATATATACTATTTAAAGACTTCAACGATAGCCTCCGGGATGCGGACGAGCTCATCAAAGTATATCGCAGGATCCCTGCCGACCTGGTGAACATTATTGAATACAACGCTATAGACCAGGCCGACTTCAGGAAGCCCGAAGAATCGGTTACGGACAGGTTCATGGCCTACCTGGACAGGCACAGGGTCAATGCCAGGCTGCGCCGTAGCAGGGGTAAGGACATTGATGCTGCCTGCGGACAGCTGGCCAACAAAAATTAATACACGCTTACAATACCACATTCATCAATTATAAAAAGTAACATACTATATGTCTAAAGATAAAAAATCATTCTTTGAAGAAAAATTCGGCTTTAAGAAGAATCCCAAAGTGGAAAAGGCTAAAGACGCAAGAAAGGAAAAGCAACTGAAAAAGCAATACGGCGACGGGGACGATAAATGGGAATACCAGGACCAGTTCGATAAAGCCAGGGACAGGAAAAAGCCTTTTGGAAAGGACGGTGGTACAGACAGGAAAGATAAAAGGAGCTACCGGGATAAGGATGGCGCATCCTCTGATCGTAAAGACCGGAAACCCTTCAGCAAGGAAGGTAGAGATGCCGATCGTAAGGATAAAAAGCCTTTTAACGACAGGTATGCCGGGTCGCCCGACCGTAAAGACCGGAAACCGTTTGACAAAGAAGGTAGAGACGCCGATCGTAAGGGTAAAAAGCCTTTTAACGACAGGTATGCCGGGTCGCCCGACCGTAAAGACCGGAAGCCGTTTGACAAAGAAGGGAGAGACTCAGACCGTAAAGGCAGGAAGCCCTTTGGTGACAGGGACGGCGATACGGGCAGGAGAGCCTACAGCTCTGCCGGATCCGCAGACGGGCAGGATAAAAGACGCTCCAGGGATAAGGACGGCGACAGGAGATCCGATAAGAACCCGCCGGCTAAAAAAACGGCTTCCCGCATTTTTGAAAAGGATAAGCCGGAGCGTGAGGTATTTTATACCGAAGAGGACCGGAAAAGGCTATTCGGGGAAGAGGCATTCAAGGACCGCGTGCTGAAAGAGCTGAAAGATGAGATCGACCAGGATTTCGATGCCGTAAAAAAGGAAAAGGCGCAGAAAAAGAAAGAAGAAAGGAGAGGACGCAAGGAAAAGAAAAAGGAAAGTGAAGATTACGGGCTGACCAAATACATTGATGATGAGTCGGACTACGAGATCGCATATGAAGCGGCCGGCGGCAAAAAATGGCAGGTGGAGAACGCCATGGATAATAACTACAGGAAGCCTGTTGGCGAGGAAGAGGAAATGCCTCTGAATAAATACATCGCTTACTGTGGGATATGCTCCAGGAGAGACGCGGTACCATTGATAAAATCCGGTAAAATAAGTGTAGAGGGTGAGGTCTGCAAGGAGCCCGGCTTTAAGGTTACCCGGGATGCAAATGTTACGATGGACGGCAAAAAGCTCAGCATACAGAAAAATATTGTGTATGTGCTGATGAATAAGCCTAAAGGATATATTACCACAACAGATGATCCTAAGGACCGGAAAACGGTAATGGACCTGGTGAGCAACCATATAGAAGAACGGATCTTCCCGGTAGGCCGCCTGGACAGGAACACTACCGGCCTGCTGCTGCTGACCAATGACGGAGATCTGGCGCAACAGCTGGCACATCCCAAATACGAGATCCGGAAGATCTATCATGTGGTGCTGGACAAGAACCTTTCCAAGACGGACTTTGATAAGATCACGGCGGGTGTGGAGCTGGAAGATGGTATCGCTCCTGTAGATCACATTGCTTACTTGGAAAAAAAGAATGAGATAGGCATAGAGATCCACAGCGGTAAGAACAGGATCGTGAGAAGGATCTTTGAATCCTGTGGTTATGTGGTGGAAAAGCTGGACCGGGTGATGTACGCCGGCCTGACCAAGAAGAATATCCCGAGAGGTAAATGGCGCCTGCTCTCCAAGCAGGAGATCATTAACCTTAAGCACCTGAACAAGGGAAAATAAATCTCCCTGGTATTTGTGCCATTGGCTATAAATCAGCAGCCCGGTCCATACGGACCGGGCTGCTGATTTATATATGATACCGTGATCTTTACCAGCTGCCGCTAGCGCCGCCTCCGCCGAAACCACCGCCTCCGAATCCGCCGAAACCTCCTGAGCTGCCTCCGCCAAATCCCCCGGAACCGCCGCCCCAACCTCCGCCGCCTCTTCTGCCGCCGCGGAGCAGCTCACCTAATATCATCCCGGTAATGAAATCACTGCCCCTTCTGCTCATATACTGGCCGCCGCCCCGGCCGCCTTTCCCGCCTTTCCCCATGACCATCATGACAATGAACACGATGAATATGATAACGATCAGCGTGAAAATGGGGGCGGTTCCCTCGCTCTCGCCTTTCCGGTCATTCGTGTACTCACCGTCCAGATAGCGCATGACGCTCTCCGCACCTTTGGTGAGACCCGCCTCATACTTATTTTGCTTAAAATATGGGATCATATCATTCCTGATAATGGTACCGGCTATACCATCCGTGATACGTCCTTCCGTACCGTAGCCGTTGGTAATATTAACTTCCCTGTTCTGCAGGGCAAAGAGGATCAGGATGCCGTTATCCTTCCCCTTCTGGCCTATCCCGTAATGATGTGCCATTTCGGTAGCATACTGGGATATTTCATAAGGTCCCAGGTTCCGTATGGTCACCACCGCTATCTGCGTGGACTGCGTCCGGGCATAAGCCACCAGCTTATCTTCCAGGGCTCTCCTGCCCGCCTCGGAAAAGACGCCGGCGCTGTCCACTACCAGGAAGTCCCCCTCCAGCTTCGGGAAATCCGTTTTAGGGATGACCTGTCCTGTTACCAGGGCTGCTGACAGTGTCATAAGGATGGTTATCAGAAATATTATCCGTCTGTATATGCGTTGCATCATCTCTTGCTTTGATTTAATCTATCCAAAAACTATTTCGTCCGGAAGTTCGTTCTTGTCACATTCGGGATCAAAAGGGAAATGCTCGGAAAGGCTGCTGCCGATGTCCAGTATGACCTGGCGGAGTCCTTCGACATATGCTCCTTTTTTGAAAAAGTCCAGGGCAACGTTCACTTCTTTCTCCCAGTATTCCTGTCCGCCCGTCTTGGCATAAATGCCTTCGTCTCCCAGCAGGCAGAACTTATGGTCATCATAGGCCAGGTAGACCAGCACGCCGTTCCGTAAACGGGTGGCATTCATCTCCAGCTTTAAGAATATCTCCTTTGCCCTGTCCAGCGCCTCTCCTTCGCACCCGGCTTCTATGAACAGCCGGATCTCGCCCGATGTGGCGCGCTCCGCCTGTTGTATGGCCGCTACTATGGCCTGTTGCTCCCGCTTGGACAACCATTCTTTCTTGGCGTTTTTCGAAAACATAACTTTATGATTTTCCTGTAATTTATAAAAAAGGCGGTTCTTTTGGAAACCGCCTTATATAATTTTGGATCAGAACTGTACTTTGGGTGCAGTGCTTGCGCCTTCTTCCGCTTTAAAGGTTCCTTTTACCTGGAACCCTAACATCCCGCCCAGTAAATTAGTAGGGAATTTCCGCAGGTAGGAATTATAGCCCTGAACTGCTACATTATAGCGGCCCCTTGCCGTAGCGATCCTGTTTTCCGTTCCGGTCAGCTCGTCCTGCAGCTTCAGGAACTGCTGGTCGGCCTTCAGGTCAGGATATTGTTCCTGCACCATCATCAGCCGTCCCAGTGCTTGGGATAATTGTCCCTGCGCCGCCTGGAACTGTTCGATCTTTTCCGGGGTCAGGTCATCGGCATTCACGGTTATCTGTGTTGCTTTTGCCCTTGCTTCGATCACGGCCGTCAGCGTGGACTGTTCGTGGGCGGCATAGCCCTTTACGGTAGCCACCAGGTTATCTATAAGGCTGAAACGGCGCTGGTACTGGTTCTCCACTTCTGCCCAGGTAGCTTTGACGTTCTCGTCCTGGTCTACCAGCGTTTTCTGTACACCGCAGGTCTGACAACCGCCTATACCTATCAATGCCAGGATTACTAATAATACAATGGTGCCTTTTTTCATATTCTTTTTTATTTTAATTTTTATTAATTTCCTACAAAAATAATGATCTTAATTTATATTAATTGGATATTTGTAACGGATTTTCTATACAGGTGTTATTATAACATACTATTAAAACCCGGGAGCGTACTATGCAGATATTACTTATAGAGGATGATAAAAGGATCAGCGATTTTATACTTAAGGGACTGGAAGAAAGTAATTATCAGGCAACACTGGCCGCAACTGCGGAAGATGCGCTCAATCTTTACCTTAAAGAAGCCTGGGATCTTATCATAGTAGATATCATGTTGCCCGGTATGGATGGTATCCAGTTCATCCAGACGCTGCGCTATAAAAAAAATAACACGCCGGTCCTGGTGCTGAGCGCGCTGAATGCGGTGGACGATAAGGTAAAGGCGCTGGACTACGGTGCGGACGATTATATGATCAAGCCTTTCCATTTTGATGAGCTCCTTTCGCGCGTAAGGGCGCTGACCAGGCGCTCCAGGGATATCCGGCCGGATAAGAACAGCGTGGCCTTCCTGGACCTGCTTATAGACCTGGACCAGTATAAGGTCTATAAGGGCAATAAAGAGATTGAATTGTCCCCCAAAGAATTCAGGCTGCTCCAATACCTGCTGGCCAACCGGAACAAGGCCCTGTCCCGCATCCAGATATTGAGCGCCGTATGGGGTATCAACTTTGACAGTCAGACCAATATCGTGGACGTTTATATTTCCTATCTCAGGACCAAGCTGGAAACGGATCGGAAATATATTTATACGGTAAAGGGGATCGGTTATATGATAAAGGAATGATACTATGAAACTGAGGAACAGGCTGGCCTTTTTTACCATTTCATTTTTCGGGATACTCTTCAGTATCACCATTGCCATTATTTATTTCCTGTTCAGGAACTGGGCCCTGCAGAATGAGCAGAACAACCTGAACAAAACAGCTCTGGTGGCAGCGGTCTATTACCTGGAGCAGGACGAGCAGAGCCATACGGAGCATGAAAATGTGACCAATGAGCTCCGCAGGCTTATTTCCCGCCAGAATATTGCGGTGTATAACAGCAGGGATGAAGTGGCCTACGGCCGGATGACCGGGGACCCTAATATCTCCGCTGCTGTGCTGGAGCGCATCAGGAAAGATCATTCTTCCTTCCTGGAGCTGGACGATTATTTTTACTTCGGTATCTACTATAAGGATAACCAGGGGGATTTCGTGGTGGTGATCCGGGAAAGCAATTACGATTTCCGGCAGCACCTTCATGGATTGCTGTATATCCTCATCTCCGTTTTTGCGGTATCCCTGCTGTGCATCTTTATCTTCGCGACCTATATGGGGAAATGGGCCTATCGCCCTATCCTGGAATTTACGGAAAAGATAAAGCAGCAGGACAGCGCCGGCCTGTCGCATCCCGTTCACCTGGAACGATCGTACGAGGAGCTCAATGCGCTGGTAGCGACCTACAATACCTTTATCAATACCATATCCCAGACATTTACCATACAGAAGAACTTTATCGACTATGTGTCGCACGAGCTGAGAACACCGCTGACCGCTATGCTGGGTACGCTGGAAGTGACCGGGTCCAGGGCCAGGAACGAGCAGGAGTATCAGGAAGCTTTCCGGAAGCTGGTGGCCTGTACCTACAGCCTGGAAAGCACTATAGACCATATGCTGATCCTGTCGGGCGCAACGACCCGACTGGAGTTTCAGCCGCTGCACATTGATGAGATCATCTGGAATTGTGTGACCGCTGCTATGGATAACCATAAGGCGCAGATCCACGTGGATATACAGGTGAAGGACCCGTCCCTGCTCCGCTTTAACGGCAATATGGTGCTGCTGGAGCTTGCGGTGAACAATATCATTGAAAATGCCCTGAAATACTCCGGTTACCGGGATGTTTACGTGAAAATATACCTGAAGGATGATAAGGTTGCCGTAAGCATTACGGACAGCGGGATCGGTATCGCGGAAGAAGATATCCGTAAGGTGACACAAAATTTCTACAGGGGCGGGAATGTCAGTAAGATCACGGGAAAGGGCATAGGGCTGTCCCTGTCCAGCATTATCTTTAAGCTGCATAAGATAGATATGGGCATCCGTTCCTCGGACGAAGGCACCTGCGTGGAGATCGTATTCCCCCGATAATGCTTTTTATATATAGGGTTTAACGGGATAATTACATTATTCTTTCAAATACTTCCTTTCTAATCGAATTCTAATACAACTCCAATTTTGCGCTAATCTTAGAAGGCTACTTTTGCCCGATTCTTAAAATTGGAACAATGGTCAGGAAGTGGTTTTTGATTTGTGGTGCCTGGATGCTTTCCGTGATACCGTCCCGGGCTCAGGAATTCAGCCTTCAGGCGCTGGAAAAGGAGTTTTTGCAGCATAACTATCTTTTGCTTGCAGCCCGTTACGATATGGATGTAAAGGACGCACAGATCTTACAGGAAAAGTTATGGAGCAATCCCAGCCTCACGATAGCGCAGATCAACTTCTGGGCGAACAGCAGCAGCGAGCAGCTGGATTACCTCTGGGGGAACTACGGCAATACCCAGCAGGTATCGGTGGACCTGGAGCAGCTTATTGAAACCGCCGGCAAGCGTAAGAAGCGGGTGGCCCTGAAGCAGTACGAAAAGGAAGACGCCCGTTTAGATTTCGAGCAGCTGATGCGGGAGCTGAAATGGGAGCTCCGGAATACGTACATCGACCTGCAGGTAGCGCAGCTCCGGGAGCAGCAGCTGATCCAGATAGTCACCTTTTTCAGCACGCTCAGGGACAGCTATCACAAGCAGTCTGACAAGCAGCTCATAGCAAAAGCAGATTTTCTCCGCATCCAGTCTGAGTTGATACGCCTGAAAGAAGAGCTGATCCGTGTCCGCGATGAAAAGCTGAAACTATTGCAGGAGCTCCGGCTGTTTACCCGGAACAGCACGATTGAAAAAGTATTGCCCTTACAGGCGGATGCGTTGAGCAGCCTGTCGCAGAAAATACCCGCTGATATCATGGAGCTGGCGATGGATAATAATATCAGCCGGCAAAAGCAGGAGCTGTCCTATACGATGGCTGAGCAATCGCTGCGGCTGGAGAAAGCGAATGCGAAGCCGGATATAAGGTTGCAGCTCAACTACGACCGCGGGGGCAATATCATGCATGACTTCGTGGGAGTAGGTATCAATATGGACCTGCCGGTATTCAACAGGAACCAGGGCAATATCAAAGCGGCCCGTTACGAGGTCATGAAGCAGTCGGTCTTAAAAGACGACCGGGCTTCGGCTATCCGGCATACTATCGACAGGCTGATACAGCAGCTCCGCCTGTATGAATCCGAGCTGCAGACAGCAGAGATCACTTCCGCCGAGGCATACCAGCAAATGATGGATAACTATTTCAGGCACCTACAGACCAGGCAGATATCCCTGATAGAATTCCTGGACTTCTCGCAGGCCTTTATGCAGGCCCGGGAAAGCATCTGGAACCTGCAATCTTCCTATCTCAGGGTGTTTGAAGAACTGCAATATACTATCGGAAGAGATATCTGATAGCTTACCAATCCTGGACCGATCCATATAAATTATTTACAAATGAGACATACACTATATATAGCCATATCCCTGCTGGTGCTCTCCGGATGCGCCGCGCCGCAGGAAGAGGCTGCTCCCGGCACAGCGGACAGCGCTTTCCGGCTGAACGAGCAGTTGAAAGCATCAACGGAGATCGTAGCGATCACGCAGACACCCGTAAAGGAGCAGCTGACGCTTTCCGGTAAGATCGAATACAATGAAAACGACATGGTGGCCTACAGGAGCCTGATAGACGGTATCATAGAGCAGGTCAGGTTTGAGCTGGGAGATTATGTGCGTAAAGGCCAGGTGCTCGCTACCATCAAGTCCAACCAGATATCGGAGCTGGATCAGCAGCAAAAAATTTACCAGAACCAGATCAACCTGCTGCAGCAAAAGTTGCAGCAGAAAAAAGAACTGCTGCAGGATGGTATGATCGCCTCTTCGGAAGTACTGGAAACAGAACACGAGCTGCAGGGAGCCAGGATAGAGCTGGACAAGATCCGCCAGAGCCTGCAGATATACAGCGCGGCAGGGAATGGCTCCTTTCACATCCTTGCACCGAAGAACGGGTATATTATCCAGAAAAGCATGAGCGCGGGCCAGACCATCGGGACGCAGGAGGCCGCCCCGCTCTTCTCCATCTCCAACCTGAAGCAGGTATGGGTCATGGTGAATATATATGCCAATAATCTCCGGTACATCCAGGAGGGCAATGAGGTGAAAGTGAGGACTATCGCGTATCCTGACCAGTATTATAGCGGTAAGATAGATAAGATATACAATGTCTTTGATGACAATGAGCATGTGCTGAAAGCAAGGGTGGTGCTGGAAAATAATAACCTGAACCTGCACCCGGGCCTGGCGGCGGATATTATCATTGATAAGAATACGCAGGGCCGGCTTGCCTATGCCATACCTAACCAGGCCGTGATATTCAGCAATAACAGGCAATTCATAGTGCTGTATAAGAACGATGGCCATATGGAGCTCTGCCGTATTGCGCCCGTTGCGCGGAATGAGCAGTACACCTATATCACGGAAGGTATCACAAGCGATGATAAGGTAGTGAAGACAAACGCCTTATTGATTTTTGAAGCCTTAAATAAGTAATCGCATGCAGAAGTTCGTTCAGAAAATAGTTGCGTTTTCCCTTAAGAACGCCTATCTCATCATACTGGCTACGGCAGGGCTGCTCATTGCGGGTATCTACAGCCTTAGGCATACCCCGATTGAAGCCTTCCCTGATGTGACCAATACCCGTGCCAGGATCATCACGCAATGGCCGGGCAGGAGCGCCGAAGAAATGGAGAAGCTGGTAACCCTGCCTATCTCCAAGGTCATGAATACCATCCCGCGGAAATCTGTGATCCGTTCCATATCCCTTTTCGGCTTATCCGTGGTAACGGTGCAGTTCGAAGATAATGTGGATGATTTTTATGCCCAGCAATATGTATCCAACAAGCTGGGCGGCGTATCGCTGCCGGAAGGGGCGGAGGCCGCTATCGAGCCCCCGTCCGGGGCTACCGGTGAAATATTCCGCTATATACTCAAAAGTGACCTTCCTATTAAAGAGGTCGCTGCCATACAGGACTGGGTGATAGAACGGGAGCTGCTGAGCGTTCCGGGCATCGCGGATATCATCAGCTTCGGCGGGGAGGAAAAGATATACGAGATACGTATCAATCCCACAGAGCTGAAGAACTACAGCCTGACACCGCTGGATGTATATGAAGCGGTATCCAAATCCAATATCAATGTGGGCGGAGACGTCATAGAGCAGGGGAACCAGGCATATGTGGTGCGGGGCGTCGGTCTGCTGGAAAGCATTGATGATATTGAGAACATTACCATTACCCTGAACGGCTCCACACCTATCCTGATAAAGAATGTGGCGGAGGTCGTTGTGTCCAATAAGCCCCGCTTGGGACAGGTAGGCTATAACCAAGAGAATGACCTGGTGGAAGGTATCGTGATCATGTTGAGAGGGGAGAATCCTTCTGCGGTCATTGAGAAGCTGAAGGCTAAGATCGAAGAGCTGAACAGCCGGGTATTGCCTGCCAATATACAGATCGTTCCTATTGTAGACAGGACCCACCTGGTGGATAATACGGTACATACTGTTTCCAAAAACCTGGTGGAGGGTATCATCCTGGTTTCCATTATCGTATTTATATTCCTGAATAACCTGAAATCCTCCTTTATCGTGGCTTCAGTGATACCGCTCGCTTTCCTGTTTGCCATCATCATGCTGAAGATACAGGGCCTGCCCGCCAACCTGATATCTATGGGCTCGCTGGACTTCGGCCTGCTCCTGGAAGGGACGCTGGTGATCGTGGAGACGGTCTTCGTGGCGCTGGCCCATCACGCCCAGAAGCTGGGCCAGGAGAAGTTTGCCCGGATCAGCAAGGTAGGCATCATCAAAAAGAGCGCCGGCAGTGTCGCTTCTTACATCTTTTTCGCTTTGCTCATCCTTATCGTGGCGCTGATGCCTATATTCTCCTTCCAGAAGGTAGAAGGCAAGATGTTCCGCCCGCTGGCCTTTACGCTGGGATATGCGCTGCTGGGTTCCCTGCTGCTGAGCCTGACCTATGTCCCGGCAATGTGTAAGCTGCTGCTGACCCGGAATATCAAGGAAAAGGAGAATGTGGTGACCCGGTTCTTTACAAAGACCATTTACGGCCTGTACACTACCGCGTTCAGGTATAAGAAAGCCACTATCGGGATATTCATAGGCATACTGGCATTATGTATCGTTAAATTCATGCATTATGGTTCTGAATTCCTCCCCCGGCTGAATGAAGGTGCCATCTATATCCGGGCCACCTTACCCAACAGCGTGAACCTTAAGGAATCCACCAGGCTGACCGGCGGGATGAAAGAGATGCTGCTGGGTAAATTTGATGAGATCGCCTATATCTTCACGCAGACGGGAAGGCCCAATGACGGGACGGACCCTACAGGCTTTTTCAATATAGAATTCAATGTGCAGCTGAAGGATAAGGACGACTGGAAACGGAAAGTCTCCAAGGAGGCCATTGTGCAGGAAATGCGGGAGCAGCTCTCCCAGTACCCGGGCATTAATTTCGGGTTCAGCCAGCCTATCCAGGATAATGTGGAGGAATTTGTTGCAGGGGTGAAAAGCTCCCTGGTTATAAAAATATTCGGCGATGACCTTTATGACCTGGAGAAATACGCCAATAAGGTAGCGGGAGCGATAGGAAAAGTAAGGGGCATAACCGATATCAATGTGTATAAAAATATAGGGCTGCCTGAGCTCCGTATCCAGCTCCATGATTCCAAAATGTCCAAATACGGTGTCACCACCGCCGATGCCCAAGCCGTTATCGCGATGACCATAGGCGGACAGGCTGCCACCTCTTTTTATGAGAATGACCGGATGTTCGATGTGGTGCTGCGCTTCCAGGAATCTTACCGCAATACACCGGAAGAGATCGGCAATATCCTCATTCCTGCTGCCAACGGTCAGAACGTACCGCTGCAGGAGATCGCCACTATCGGTTACCAGACAGGCCCGGCCTTTATTTACCGGGAAGGCAACAGCAGGTATATAGGCGTGGGATTCAGCATTGAGGGCAGGGATCTGGGCAGCACTATTGAGGAGGCCAAAAGAACGGTTGCAATGGAAGTGGAGCTGCCCAAAGAAAATCATATGGAGTGGGCGGGTGAATTTGAGAGCAAGGAAAGGGCGACCGCACAGCTGGCGCTCGTCATTCCTATCTCGCTGGCGCTTATCCTGATGCTGCTGTATTTCAACTTCGGCAATATCAAAGATACGGTCATCGCTTCGCTTACACTGCCGTTCGCCTTCATAGGCGGCTTCATTTCGCTGTGGCTCACCAACACTATTTTCGGCATCTCCGCGGGTATAGGCTTTATTATCCTGTTCGGGGTGGCAACGATAGACGGTATTGTGCTCATAGGGGTGATCCGGGACAACCTCAGGAAAAAGGCGGGGCTGATGAAAGCTATTGAGCAAGGTGTGAAGAGCAGGATACGTCCTGTAGTGATGATAGCGCTTATGGGCGCTATGGGGTTGCTGCCTGCCGCCTTATCCACAGGTATGGGTTCTGAGATCCAGAAGCCCCTGGCCATTATGATCGTGGGCGGATTGCTGATATGCCTGATCCTCTCCTTTTCCATATTGCCCGTAGTATTTTACTATGCCTACAGGAAAAGCAGCACGTAAGCTACAACAGCGGGTGCTGTCTGAAAGCCTATTTTATTGCCGCATGGAGCCTGTCATGTTAGATTAGCCTGCTGTATCATATTGAGTTTGTCTTGTCACATTGAGCCTGTCGAAATGTGACAGGTACACGTCACCCCCCCCCTGTGATATGGAAGTCCATATCACAGGGGGGGTGACTATTTTAGATAGCTATTTTTTTACTGACTATCTATATGTAAGGGTATTATATGGAAAAAGGATAAGCTACAAAGTATGACAGAGATCCCTCACATCCGTTCGGAATGACCATGCATGCTATAATATCTTTTAGCAACAAAAGTGTTCTTTAGCTCACAGAGCGGACACTTTTCAGCGAAAAATATCTATAATAATAAGCTGTTTCCAATAAGTAGATAGTCATCTTTTTATGCTTACGTTCCGTTGTTCTGTTCTTCACCGGCAACTGAATGCCAGGCATCTGCATCGTGTCAGCCGGGATTTGTCAGCACTGTATCGAAAGCCCTGGTAATTTCCTCAATAGGTTCTGTCCCGACGGAAATACGGATCATATTTTTATTAAGGCCGGCCTGTAAAAGTTCCGCATAGGCCTTTTCATCCTTGCAGGCTTCATAATGGGCCAGGTACACGTAAGGCATCACGAGCGTGAAATCCGTACCCAGGCTGGGTCCTTTGGCAAGCGGCAGCCGGTCATAATACAGGCTCAGGTCGTCCCTGAAAACCAGGGATATCAGGCCCGGCTCCAGCGAATCTTTGCGGATCCGGTTATAGGCCTCACTGTCGGAAGCCACATGGATCCTGTCTATGACGTGGCTGAACTGCCGGAAGTAGGCTGTCAGTAATTTCGTATTCCGGGAAACCTTTTCCAGCCTGTTCCTGTAATCTTTTATTTCCAGCGCCAGCCGGGCCGTATCATAGATTGCAGGGGCTTCTATGTAAGGCTGGCAATCGGCTATTGTCAGTATATCCGGGTTGACCGTAATAAGGCTGCCGGCAAGTATATCGGCGTGGCCGGATGCGAATTTGGTCAGGCTTTCTACTATCACATCTGCGTGCTGATAGACAGTAGCAATAAAGCCCGGAGAGAAGGTGGCATCCACCAGAAGGGGGATACCAAACTGCCGGCACATCCTGTACAGGGCAGGAAGGTCCGCTACCTCTAATAAAGGGTTGCTGACCGATTCGATAAACACCAGCGCGATATGCTGTGCCTGCTGCTCCAAGTAGTTCTCCAGTCCCTGCAGGTCATGGATGTCATTATGCACATAGACGGATGCAGCGCATCTTTCCAGCAGCTCCAGCGTATCTATATAGCAATGTCCCATTCTTACGATCTGCTGCTTACCGGCGGCTTTTTCGCAGAGTGCCCTGACCCCCGCATACAGCGCGTTCATCCCGGAATTGGTCAGCAGCACATGCTCCGGCAGGGTCTGGTAAGATGCTGCCAGTACCTCTTTGATGATCGTTTCGCTTTGGTCGTAAGGGGCCGTATCCTCCCGGTAAAGCTGCGGCAGGATATGCCGGGTATGCAGGTAAACAGCCAGCGCCCTGCTGCTGATCAGGAAACCGCAATTCCGTATGATATGCCTGATGCGGCCGGCTTCCGGGTCATCCTGTGCGGTGAGGATGCAATACCAGTCACCTGCCCGGATATAGGCTACCGGCTTGCCCAGCAGCTCTCCCACCCGGCATACGGCGTTATAGCTGTTGACGGGGATCATCTGGCGGTCTTCCGGCACCTGGTGCTGCTCCCGTATATGCTGCAAATACAGCTTCACATACCTGTGGGTAAAGAAACGGGGGTAGCCGGTTTCCATGCTTTCAAGGAATGCGGCATCTCCTTCTTCATACCTGATCACATCCGATAAGGTGGGCAGCGATACGGACACTGCAAACGGGTTATTGAGGGGAATGCTGCTGCCGGCGGGGATGTGCTTTAACAGACCTCGCATACGGTACACAATTTAACGGCGTTCTCAAAATCCTTTATCAGGTCCCTTGTGTCTTCCAGCCCTACGGACAGGCGTATAAGTTTCCGGCTGAGCCCATGCGCGTTCAGCTCCGCTTCCGACAGGGATGCATGGCTCATATCGGCGGGCAGCTCTACGCGGGAATCCGCGCATCCGAAAGAAACTTTCTGCCCGAAGAGCCTGAGGTTGCGTACTATGCCGCTTACCATGTCCGCTTCCCTGAGCGTTACGGATATGATGGATGGTATGATCCGTAATTGTGCTGCTGCCAGGTCGTATTGCGGGTGGGAGGGCAGACCGGGAAACAATACTGCTTCCACCCATTCCTGCTGCTCCAGGTACCGGGCAAGCTGCAGCGCGCTCTGCTCCTGAGCTTTCATCCGCTGTATCAGTGTCGGAAGCCCCAGGGATACCAGGTAGCAGTCGAAAGGCGATTGCGCCAGCCCGTAAGCATTGGAGAGGTAAGCGATCCTTTCACCCCATTCCGGCGTTTTACTCACTACGGCGCCGGCAGTGACGCTGCCGTGGCCGGATATGAACTTGGTAGAAGAGAAGACGGAAAAATCAGCGCCAGCCAGCAAAGGCTGCTGGCTGGCAAAGGTGGCCATGCTGTTATCCACAGCCAGTAAAGCGTTGTACTGCCTGCATAAGGCAGCTATGCGGCCGAGATCAATGATCTTGAGGTTGGGATTGGTGGGTGATTCACACAATACAAGCCGGACGTTATGATTCTTTAAATGTGCCTCCACGGCGTCTTCCTGTGTAAAATCCACGTACAGGGTCTGTATATTGAACTGTTCCAGCGCGATCTTCAGCAGTCGGAAAGTGCCCCCGTAGCAGTTTTTCTCTACCAGTATGGTATCATTGGCCCGGGTGGTGGCCTCAATAAGGAGCTTTATGGCAGCAAGCCCGCTGTTGACACAGGTACAGGACGCTCCTTCCTCCGCCAGGGCAAAGACTTTTTCAAGCGCGTTCCGCGTAGGGTTATCGCTTCGGGAATAATCATAGGTTTTTTCGTTATCCTGCTGCCGTTTGAGGTCGTAGGTGGCAGTGTTGTACACAGGCAGGTGCGTGGCGCCGTAAGCATCGGTCAGCCCGGCGTACAGGGGAATGTTCGCCAGGAGCGTCTGGAGTTGAATAGACATTTTTTATATAGTTTTTAAACATTCATCCCGCACCGGTTTCCCGGATCGGGATTAAAAAAACCTGCCGCGGGGCAGGGTCTTGATTTTTTATAAACATTGAAATGTATAATATCGAGAAACCTGCGGCTGTTACCACATCATTACCGGCATATCTGGATACATATATTTCATAATTCTGACAGTTTATGTTGAGCTGAATCGGCAACAAAGGTAATACGTCTTAATTAAAATGCAAAGAGGCGGTTAATTTATTATGAAAAATTAACAGCAAAAATTGTCACATTATCGTTATTTTCTAACCTGCTATTGCTAATATCTACTTCGTTGCGGCTAAAAATCCGTATCTTTGCATCATAAGTTTTGTAATATAAGAATAACCTTACTAAGCTAACAAACAAAATATTGCATTATGTCCAACATGATCGTCAGCATATATACGGAAATGACCCCTAACCCGGAAACGATGAAATTCGTGGCCAACAAATTGCTCTATCCCGGGAAGAGTATTGATTTTACAGAGCAGGACCAGACGGAACCTTCCCCGCTGGCGCAGGAATTATTCGGCTTTCCCTTTGTGCGCGGCGTGTTTATCGCCAGTAACTTTGTGACCCTTACCAAAAGCCCCGAGGCGCTATGGGAAGAGATCATCCCAACGGTAAGACAATTCCTGAAAGCCTACCTGGAGGAAGGAAAGCAGGTCGTTATAGAAGAGCTGGTGCCTGAAAAGAAAGAGGATGAGATACTTATCAATGACAGCGATAAGGACGTGGTGACCCGTATCAAGGAAATGCTGGAAAACTATGTGAAGCCCGCAGTTGAAATGGACGGCGGCGCTATCAGCTTCCGCGGGTATGATGACGGAGTGGTGAAGCTCATGTTACAGGGCAGCTGTTCCGGGTGCCCGTCTTCGATGGTGACCTTGAAATCGGGCATCGAAGGGATGATGAAACGGATGATCCCGGAAGTAAAGGAAGTAGTGGCAGAGGCTGAATAAGTTTTTTTATTATTAAAATGGTATCATAACCCGGACGCAATGATTTTTCGTTGCGTCCTTTTTATATTAATATCAAAACAATATCCTGCAGGACTTTGATGCAAAAGAATAAATGGATAATTTTGCCCGTACTAATACTATAGCTCTCCAATTCTTCTACCAATGGAACTACAACAATTAAAAAACATGGCCGTCCAGGTACGCAGGGACGTTGTGAAAATGGTACATGGTGTACAAAGCGGGCATCCCGGCGGCTCTCTGGGCTGTACGGACCTGCTCACCGCGCTTTATTTCAAGGTGATGAAGCACGACCCTGCCTTTAATATGGATGGTATAGGAGAAGATATTTTTTTCCTGTCGAACGGTCATATTTCCCCGGTGTTTTACAGTGTGCTGGCCAGGAGCGGCTATTTCCCGGTAAGCGAGCTGTCTACCTTCAGGAAGCTGAATTCCCGCTTACAGGGACACCCTGCCACCCACGAGCACCTGCCCGGCGTGAGGATCGCTTCCGGTTCCCTGGGACAGGGTATGAGCGTGGCGGTCGGCGCGGCAAAAGCGAAAAAGCTGAATAACGACAGCCGTATCGTATATTCCCTTCACGGTGACGGAGAGTTGCAGGAAGGACAGAACTGGGAGGCTATCATGTTCGCCGCGCATCATAAGGTGGATAACCTGATCGCTACCATAGATGTCAACCGCCAGCAGATAGACGGTCCTACCGCCCAGGTAATGGATCTCGGTGACCTGAACGCCAAGTTCAGGGCTTTTGGCTGGGAGGTGCTGGAAATGGCGAACGGCAATGATATGGAGAATGTCCTGGATACCCTGGAGCTGGCCCGTTCTTTCGTAGGCAAAGGCAGGCCCATCTGTATCCTGATGCATACGGAAATGGGTTATGGCGTCTCCTTTATGCAGGGTACGCATGAATGGCACGGTATAGCCCCGAGCGATGCGCAGCTGGAAACGGCCTTATCCGAGCTGATCCTGGAAGACGCGGCCGATTACTAAGCGCCACAACCTGTTATATTATTTATTAACGCATTTTTATATAAGCAGATATAAAAGTGCGTTTTTTTGTGTTCAGATGCCTCATAAATTTGTTATCTTTACAGGTAGAGTCCAAATAATATATCACAATAGTTTCCTTATAAATGAAGAGGTTTTTTTTATTTACCGTGCTTTGCTGCCTGGCAGTGACCGCAGCCGTAAGGGCGCAGGTCAATACGGACATTTCCGTATTCAAGGCTTACCAGATGAGCATGCCCAGGGTTTCCCAGGCTTTCAGCCAGTTCAATGATATTTTAAAGAAAGAATTTGAGCAGAAAGGGCTGGCGTACCCGCCTAAGGATATTTATCTCAGGTCTTTCAAAGCGCAGAATGAGCTGGAAGTGTGGGTGAAAAATCCCGGCGCCGATACTTTCAGCTTCTTCAAGCTATATAAGGTATGCGCGCTTTCGGGCTCTCTGGGTCCCAAAAGATGGGAAGGCGACCGGCAGGTACCGGAAGGTCTGTATTTCATCAATCATTTCAATCCAAAAAGCGACTTCCACCTGTCCATGCTGGTAAGCTATCCCAACTATTCGGACATGGTGCTGGGTAATAAGGACAAGCCCGGCGGCGACATCTATATTCATGGGGCCTGCTATACCGTGGGCTGCCTTCCTATGACGGATAATATTATCAAGGAGCTTTACATTCTATGCCTCAATGCAAGGTTCCAGGGCCAGAACAATATCCCGATCCATATATTCCCCACGCGCTTTAATAAGGCGAGTGTGGGGTTCCTTGCCAAGGAATATGGTAAGGATGAGGACAAGCACAGGTTCTGGCTGAACCTTAAAGCCGGGTATGACTATTTTGAAGCGCATAAAAAGGTGCTTCCTGTAATGTACACCAAAGACGGAAAATACGTATTTTAGTCTTGCTCCCATAAAGAAGAAGCCCCGCATATGAACTGCACCCTAAAAGTTGGACAAAACTTTTAGGGTGTTTTTTATGAAGTATAATTATGAGACGAAACTGAGATCAGTTTTATTAGTTTTAAAATCGGGCTATTCTACCCATGAGGTTGCCCGAATGA
>JBBCJL010000019.1:0-96244 GCA_037190225.1 Edaphocola sp.
AAAGGTTCCCTCAGAATGGTTGGAAATCATTCGTAGAGTGCAAAGGCATAAGGGAGCTTGACTGCGAGACCTACAAGTCGAGCAGGGACGAAAGTCGGGCTTAGTGATCCGGTGGTTCCGCATGGAAGGGCCATCGCTCAAAGGATAAAAGGTACTCCGGGGATAACAGGCTGATCTTTCCCAAGAGCTCATATCGACGGAAAGGTTTGGCACCTCGATGTCGGTTCGTCACATCCTGGGGCTGGAGAAGGTCCCAAGGGTTGGGCTGTTCGCCCATTAAAGTGGCACGTGAACTGGGTTCAGAACGTCGCAAGACAGTTTGGTCTCTATCTGTGGTGGGCGTAAGTAAATTGCGGGGGCATGTTCTTAGTACGAGAGGACCGGAACGTATGTACCGCTGGTGTATCTGTTGTGCCGCCAGGTGCATTGCAGAGTAGCTATGTACAGACAGGATAAGCGCTGAAAGCATCTAAGCGCGAAACCTTCCCCAAGATGAGTTTACTTTTAAGTGCCGTTCGAGACTAGGACGTAGATAGGCTACAGGTGTAAAGGTGGTAACATCAAAGCCGAGTAGTACTAATAGCACGTATGCTTTATAATTTTTAAGAAGAAGTTTAGTAATGTAGGTATTTTTCCCAATATGTAAGTTATTGTTCAGAAGGAGATGACAGGTCATAGCGTACACTGTCCATTGTTCACTGAATAACCTTTTTATGGTGGTTTTACCGGGGGTGTCCACCTCTTCCCATTCCGAACAGAGAAGTTAAGCCCCCCATGGCCGATGGTACTGCACATCGCGGGAGAGTAGGTAGCTGCCATATGTATTTATAACGCCTCAACAATATGTTGAGGCGTTCTTGCTTTATATACTACCCAAAACAACACCACACCACCAAACCAACACCAACACCAACCACCAAGCCCCAACCACCAACCCTTCGTAAGCATTAGCACATTAGCAGTAATTACCCGAATACCCATCACCACTTATTCCCGCACCCAGCTACACTGAGTAAGCCGCACCTCTTAGGTTGGGTAATGAAAGTATGTGAAAGGTAAGCCTAAATATCAGCTTTCCTTGCAGAGCAAAAGTCCTTTTGAGCAACTGCCAGGTCGACCTGTTAAAGGACAACAATAACAGAGTGTTGCTTTTGAAAAAGCTTTTTATATATACAAGAGCTATACCGGAAACCGGTATAGCTCTTGTAAGGTATAGCTGTAGCAGTTGTTACTGGATCAGTTGGCTGAGTACAGCATCCAGCTCATCGTACAGATTGTCTGAGCTCCCCAGTTTAGTATAGCTGACCTTGCCATCTTTATCAATAATGTACAAAGTGGGATAGACTCTGACATTATATGCTTTAGGAATGGAGTCGGTAATGAAGATGGGATATTCCATAGGGGTTCTTCTGAGAAAGGCACTGATACGTGATTGGTCTTTTTCCTTGTTTTCTATGGGGTTAATGCCAACGATCTGTAATTGCTGTCCGTATTTTTGCTGCAGCTTATTGAGGTGCGGTATGGCTTTGCTACAGGGCATACAGGAAGTGTACCAGAAGTCCAGGATAGTAATGCTGCCGCCGGGCTGTAACACGCTTTCCTGCTGATAATCCGGATACCATTTGCCGGATATGGCAGGTGCTGCGGTACCGCTGTCCAGTAATTTGAAATCAGCTTCGGTAAGCGGTTTGTAAGTTTCTTTGCTATATGCTTTTAAAAAAGGCTTTGTTTTGCTGTCGAATATTTTATCGGGGATGGCACCGAATTTAATATTGCTGATATTCCATTCATTGTACTGTAGCTGATCCTGATAACGGGTATGGTAAGTTATCCTGCTGATCGTAAGCGATGGCTTATGTATATAAATATTTTCTACGCGGTCATAAAATTCATCATCATCGGGAAGGTGGAGTTGCAGCTTAAGATAAGCACCGCTATCTGTATAGGCCGTTGTTATTTTCTCATTGGCGAGCTTTTTTTCCAGCCGGGCTATGTCTGTAAAATAAATCTGAAGTACGCTGCCGTCCACATTACCGGTGACGGGGAAGGTTTCTTCGAATTCCGTGATTTTCCGTTCGTTGTGGTCTATGACCAGGAGGTGCCTGGCATCGTAATATTTATGGATGTCTACCAGCGAGTCTTTCCGGCTGTACAGGAATTTGCTGTTAAAGATCGTATCTGCAGGGAGCTTTTGCAGGAGTACAGATGATTGCACTTCAAAAGGTATATCCTGATCAAAAAATTTGATCCGGTACCGGATATCATAGGAGATGCCTGCCTGTTTTTTGTATTTTTCAATAAGCGTTTTGACGAGCTGTGTTGCCGGAGACTCTTGCGCCCCTGCGGCCAAAGTGATCAGCAGGAGTGGTAGGAGCATCATTTTCTGTACAATATGCATAACTGGGAATTGATTTACAAAAAAAATTAACTTTTATTGTATAACTGTTATAGAGCGCTTTTATTGTACAAGCCCGGATATTTTTATAGCTGCTTACGGCAGCTTTTCCACGAGGTAAAGATACTGTGCCGGCAGGTGATGCTGCCAGATATCGGGATTGGAAGGGTCGTTGCTGTATATTTTAAAATAGGCTTCATCCGCATAGAGCACGATGGTAGCGCCGGTGCGTACATAATAGTTGCTTTTATAATAGTCCGGTGTATTGAATTGGGGGAGCTGTTTCCTGACCGACCTGGATACCATTTTGCCAAGATATTTCTCATAATTTCTCTGTGCTTTGAGGCTCGGTCTGCTGAGTTGCCTGTAGGCTCTTTTCAGCGCCATATTTACAGGGAATTTTTGCTTTTTGATAAGGCCTTTGGCATGATGAAAGGGGTTGACAGCGGTAAAGTCGTTGACGGTCTGGACAGAGAACGGCACATCGGGCACCCAGTCTGCGGTATTGACTACATTATACGCCCAGCCTCCTGCTGTAAGCTTTTCATAGTCATAGGCAAAAAAGAGGTTACCCGGCTTAGGACCTGCGCTGCAATAGGTCTTAAAACGGATATCGGATGGCAGTTGTCCGTCAAGCTGGAGATGGCGCAGATAGGCCGTGAGCATATAGGTAATGCCTCCGCCCTGGCTGTGGCCGGTCAGGATGAAGTCTTTTATGCCTGCCCGGTAGCAGGAATCTATTTTACTAAGTATAGTACGGGAAAGATAGGCCATAGCTACAAACCAGCCTACTTGCACGGCAGCACGGGGCTCGTGGGCCAGCTTGTAAGTAAAGCGGAAGTCCTTCTCCAGCTCCAATGTTCCCTGTGCCGGGATCATAGCGGCATAGAGGTTGGCGAGAAAGCTGGCCTGGGTCTGGATGCTGCCCTGGATGGCGATGAGGGCCAGCGGCTTTTCACGGTGTACCCATAGATCCCAGATATTGTCGAAGGCTACTACGGGCGACCGGTACTGGAACCTGAATTGCTGCGGCTCGCCGATAGTCTCGCTATCCTGCCACTTGTCCAGTGCAATATGGGTGCGCTGATTGATCTTCAGGGTCTCAATATATTCGGATTTGTCAAAGCCGGGTTGCAATACCTGTGCAAAGGGTGTTTGCGACAGCAGCAGGAGGATAGGAAGTAAGATACGCTTCATGTTATCTGATTGGTAGGTGACAAAGGATAATAAATATTCAAATGTACGTATTTTTCCTTTTTGAATGTGTTTCGGGAATCATGCATCGCGGAGGCTGCCGTCCGGGATGCTTTTTCTGCCCGATGCTTATTTGGGTAAAAATGTGGAATGGCAGGAGAGCTATTGGATTGAATGCAGTCTGTTAGGATTTCAATATGCCGGGTCAAAAGCCTTATTCAGAGATACCTCCCCGGCCACATGCAAATCTTCAGTATGCTTATATTTTATGGAAGGCAGCCCTGTGATCGGCCAGGTGGGTTTAAGGTACAGGCTTTAAACAATTGCTGCTATGGATCCTGTCATACAGGTACGCTTCCATAAGGCATCAGGACGATGGAAGCGTATGTAGTAGCTCCTGCAGCCTGGTAAGGACGGTCCGCGCATAGGAAAGCTGGGCCTCTTCAGGAGGTGTGACGGGTGGAAGCTCTATTTTTTGAGTGGCCAGTGTGCGGCCGGAATAATGGATGCTGTAATAGGCATAAAGGCGGAATCCTGACTCGGAAACAGCGGTAGCATACCCGGTGGTAGCGAGTCCCCAGGATGTACCGAACAATCTGGAAACATGGCCCGCCATCTGCTCGGCAATGAGCGGAGATACGCAATTCGCGCGTTCCGCCTCCTCGGGGTCTACCTGCAGCAGCCTGATCTTTTCTTCTTTGGCGTATGCCGTGATGCCGCCTTTGTAGCAATCGGAGGCGTCAGGTATCCGGGAAAAGGCCTGTTGCAGCAGTCCGGAAGTAACGCTTTCTGCTATTGCAATGCTTTCCGTCCTTTCGAGCAGTATGCTGCCTATCTGTTGTAAAATGTGGTCTGGTAAGTTCATGTGTGTGAATATTTAAATCGGTTATCTTATCAGCCGGCAGCCGGGTAATGTGCGCGCTTATGTGACGCGGCGGCTGTTGGATGCAGGCAGCCATTCTGCTTTGCCGCAGGAGGTGCATATGCTAGCGCTCCGGGGTGTCTTGCTTTCCGTAAATCCGCAGTAGGTGCAGGCATAATAGCCCGCTGCCGGGATTTCCGTAAGTCCCTGCTCCAGTATGTCAGGCATGATCGGGAGCCCGTATCTTACTTCGTGATCTTCGTAAAAGAAAACGCTGATATCCCCCGATATTTCTTCTATGGCGGTCTGTATCTGGCCCAGCTGCGATACGCCTTTAACCCGCAGCGCCGAATAAAGCTCGTAAGATCCCATGGCTTCCTTCCTGAAGTTCTGGATCGCAAATTTGCCGTCCCTGATAAGGCAGAGCGGCCGGCCCTCCATAATATTTTCGAATGCCTTGTTACGTCCTATAAAGAACACCAGTATCTTATACGCCAGGATGATCACCATCAGCACAACGGCAGCGGTAAGTATGCCGATCTCCTTATAGATCATAGGGTCTCCCGCGGCGGAGCCGAAGCTGATGATCACTACCAGCTCGAAAATAGAAAGCTGCTTGACGCCTCTTTTCCCCAGTATCCGGAGCGCCAGTATGATAATGGTTATCATAAGCCCGGTACGGAGTATGATCTCCAGGAGGAAATCCCAGTTCTCGTCTCCTACCAGCAATTGCTGCCAGTCGATATGCTGCTTCATATATATTATGATTATTTTAAGTGCGGTCGGGTATGTGCCGGCACATTGTGGTATAAACATAACGGCTGAAAAATTGTTGAATAAAGGATGCACGACTGTGCGGATTTGAAATTTAATTCAATATTTTTACCACTTAAAATGTATTGAAGGATGGCGTCAGGAATATTTGCTGTTTTGGATGATATAGCGGCCCTAATGGATGACGTTGCGGTAGCCAGTAAGGTGGCTACCCGTAAGACTGCCGGCATACTGGGCGATGATCTGGCTGTGAATGCGGAAAAAGCGACAGGCTTTTTATCTTCACGCGAATTACCGGTCCTGTGGGCTATCACCAAAGGCTCTTTCCTGAATAAGCTGATCATCATACCGCTCGCCCTGCTGCTGAATGTGTTCTTCCCGCTTGCCATCAAGGTGATCCTGGTGCTGGGCGGCTTTTTCCTGGCCTATGAGGGCGCGGAGAAGATCGTGGAATATTTTTTACATCGTACTCCTAAGGGAAAGGAGGTCATCCAGGAAGCCAGGGTAGATGCGGGAGTAGCGGAAAAGGCCAAGATACGGTCTGCCATTTCCACCGATTTCATCTTATCGGTGGAGATCGTGAT
Organism: Edaphocola sp.; assembly: GCA_037190225.1. Taxonomy (GTDB): domain Bacteria; phylum Bacteroidota; class Bacteroidia; order Chitinophagales; family Chitinophagaceae; genus MKSF01. The sequence continues at coordinate 5,810 of JBBCJL010000019.1, forward strand.
CATAGCGCTGGGTACGGTGCTGGATAAAAGCCTGCCCGTGCAGATCCTGACGGTCACCGTGGTGGCTGTGCTGGCTACCGTGGGCGTTTACGGGGTCGTAGCCCTTATCGTCCGTATGGACGATGCCGGATTCAGGCTGATAAAGCATTCGGGAGATAAAGGCTTCCTGGCAAAGCTGGGTCACCTGCTGGTAAAACTGCTGCCGCTGATCATCAAATTCTTCGCCGTTATCGGTACCGTGGCATTGCTGCTGGTCTCCGGCGGCATTTTTGTACATAATATACCTTTTCTCTATCCTTTATTCCCCGCCGTACCTGCTATTCTCAAGGAGCTGGGTATGGGGCTGGCTGCAGGCCTGCTGATCGTGATCCTGGTGGCAGGCATCAAAAAGCTGATCGGCGCCTTCCGCAGAAAATAACGGGAAAAGTGCCTGACCGGCTCTCCCGGCTTTTACCCGGACCGGCGCTTCCGGTGCTCACAGGAATATTTCATTGGCCGTTATATACGTATTGGTATGTGCTTCCAGCAGGATTCGGATATCGGAAGCATAGCCGCCGCCCATGCTGCATTGTACCGGTATGCCATGAGCATATGCGGTTTCCATAACTATTTTGTCACGGGCTTTACAGCCTTCAAGCGTGCATTGCAGCTTTCCCATCTTATCTGCATAGAGAATGTCCACACCGGCCTGGTAAAAGATGAAGCCGGGGTTGAAAGTACGGATAATATCGTGCAGGTTTTCTGCAAGGAGCTGCAGGTAAGTATCGTCCGTAGTGCCGGCCTCCAGGTCTATATCCCTGTGGGAGGTCTGTTTGTGAAAGGGGTAATTATGCTCACAATGCATAGAGAAGGTATAGACATCACTGCGTCCCCGGAAAATATCGGCGGTGCCGTTACCCTGGTGGACATCAAGGTCTACGATCAGCACCCGCTTCACAGACGTATGGTCCAGCAGGTACTGCGCGGCAATGGCTTGGTCGTTGAGCATACAAAAGCCTTCCCCGTGAGCGCTGCAGGCGTGATGGGTGCCGCCCGCTATATTAAAGGCTATCCCGTCCTCAAGCGCCCGTACCGCGCCGTCTATAGTGCCCTGTACCAGCAGCAGCTCCCTTTCCACAAGGTCGGCGTCCTGGATGAAGCCTGTCCGGCGGCCCTCATGGTACGAAAGCCGGAGGTGGACAAAGCGGTCTGTATAATCTTTATTGTGTACCCTGTAAATATGCTGCAGCGCTGCTGTCCCGGGACTGAAAAATTGCTGCGGGGCTACAATGCCCCTGTGTACCAGCTGTTGCGGCAACAGCTCGTATTTGACCATCGGGAACCTGTGGCCGTCCGGTACCGGGTGTACATATCGGGGATGGAAGGCTACCGCATACATAGAATGTGCCGAATGAAGAAATGCTTTTAACGTTCCGGAAATTATCTTTTGCCCACCATTCTCCTGCCCATCTGGCTGAGATATTTCCTGAAGAAAGGATACTGTCCCAGCAGGATGCTGTAAAAGAGCACGCATGCCGGCCAGAGAACGGTAACGATAAGGATGTACACTACCCAGTAAGCGGCTCCTTTGTCCAGCCCGATGAAGGGCATAAGCTTTCTGCCCAGGTAGGCGCAGGTAGATCCCCCTAGGGTGAAGATGATCAGTACCATGATCACCTGGAAGATGCTGTTGAGCTTCCATTTTTCCTGGAGCTTACTGAGGTAGTTTTTTTTGTCGGACATGGGTTTTGTGGAGTTACCGGAAGTATTGCAGCATTCTTTCATTACAAAAGAGTATATGAACGTATTTATTTTTTGATGGTTTGTAAAGTGTAGGAGTCTGGTATCCTGAAGCTCACTTCCGCGGGGATATCAATATCTGCCCTTGTAAAGTCAAGGTTCACGAGGGTCTGCTCCCCGTTATTGTCTATCTCAATGGTACGTGCAAAGGCAAAGGGCTGCTTGTCTGACAACGGCTTGTAATTGCTCTGCTGTATCCTGCAGGAGAACTGCCTGCCGGTATGGGTAATGAGCTGTTCGCGGATAAGCTGGGTTTCCTTATCGTACCTGACGGTAAGGATATAGCCGTCCTGCTCTACCTGTACCTGTATCGTTGCGGAATCGGTCTCGGAGGCTTTGGCGTTGCTTTTACCGGTGATCAGCGGGTTGCCCATAAAAAGGTTCTGGAGGGATATGAACTCCAGCTCGGCCTGGATCAGTGAGAGCCCTTCCTGGAAGGACAGGGCATAGGCATCCCTGGACATAGGAAGCAGGGCCTTCAGGCTGTCCGGCGTGATATAGGCCCGGGCCACCTCCACGATGCCGCCCATGGCAGATACGGATAACCAGATATTTTTCAGGTGATTCATTTTGATATTGGCGATCACCTTCTGGTTCATTTTGGGAGTGGTGATCTGCATATTGGCCTTTCCGAAAAAGCTTTTGTAAAGCAGTATCTGCTTGTAATAATCTTCCGGCGGTATGGCCTGCTGGGGTACTTTGCTGCCCCTGTCTGCTGTCCGGTCGCCCAGCTTTTTGCTGCTGCCGCAGGAAGCCAGCAGCATCATGCTGCAACATAGCATTAAAACAGCCTGTATATATTTTCTTATATTCATTTTCCTCTGTTGTTCAAACCTGTAAAAATACCACAATTTATGGCAAGAAAGAAGGGTATTGAGTATATAATAACATATCGGTTAAAAAGCAACGGCCTGTTTAGTATGAAATTAGGAAATCATAACATCGGAACTGTAAATAAAATAGTATTTTTGTAGATTAAATTTGTAGATTAAAAATACATCAATCAAGCATGGCGAAAGTAAAAGTAGGACTGGTACAGCATACCTGCACCGCAGACAAGGAGGAGAATCTGCAAAAAGCGATCAGGGGTGTAAGAGAGGCGGCACGTAAAGGCGCGCAGGTCGTATGTCTGCAGGAGCTTTTCACATCATTGTATTTTTGTGATGTGGAAGATTATGATAATTTTTTACTGGCAGAGGCCATTCCCGGTCCCAGCACGGATGCACTGAGCGCCGTAGCGAAGGAGCTGGGCGTGGTGATCATAGCCTCCCTGTTCGAGAAAAGGACGGAAGGGCTGTATCATAACACCTCCGCGGTGCTGGATGCAGACGGCGCTTACCTGGGCAAGTACAGGAAAATGCATATACCGGACGATCCCGCATACTACGAGAAATTTTACTTTACACCCGGAGATACGGGTTATAAGGTCTTCAAGACCAGGTTCGCTACCATCGGTGTGCTGATCTGCTGGGACCAGTGGTATCCCGAAGCGGCCCGTATCACTTCCCTGATGGGCGCGGAGATATTATTTTATCCTACCGCCATAGGCTGGGCTACCTCCCAGGATCCTGATACCAATACGGAGCAGTATAATGCCTGGCAGACCATACAGCGCAGCCACGCTGTGGCCAACGGCGTGCACGTGGTGAGCGTGAACCGTTGCGGCTTTGAGCAGGACGGCGCTATGAAGTTCTGGGGCGGCTCTTTTGTCTCCAACCCCTTCGGAACAATAATGTACAAGGCCTCCCACGAGGAAGAGGAAGTGGCCGTAGTGGAAATAGACACCAACGCTTCCGACCGCTACCGTACCCACTGGCCGTTCTTGAGGGACAGGAGGATAGATTCCTACCAGCCTATAACCAAACGTTATATAGACGAAGATTAAAACCAGGACAGAAAAAATATTATTGACAGATATATCCAATGTGATGTGAGTGTGGTTTTAAAATGTACTGCATTTACATCACATTCCTTTATAACATAAAGAAGTATTTATGGCTTTTGAGATAAGAAATTCATTACCGGCTGCAGATGGCTTTTATTTTCCTGCAGAATGGGTAAAGCACAGTGCAACCTGGCTGAGTTGGCCTCATAAGGAAGCCTCCTGGCCGGGTAAGCTGGACGCGGTATATCCTGATTACTGCCGGTTCATAAAGGAAGTAACGCAGGGTGAAATGGTCCATATCAATGTGGCGGACAAGGCCATGCAGGATTATGCAACGCAATGCCTGGCCGCTGAAGGAGTGGATCTTACAAGGGTGCGCTTCTTTATGCACCCTACCAACGATGCCTGGTGCAGGGATCATGGACCGGCATTTTTATTGCACAGGAACAAAGAGCAGGGCAAAGTGATCGTTGACTGGGGCTATAATGCCTGGGGCAATAAATATCCCCCGTACGACCTGGACGATGTGATACCCACAAGGATAGCGGAAGCTTACGGCATTCCCGTATACCACCCCGGTATCGTGATGGAAGGCGGATCGGTGGAATTCAATGATAAAGGTACGCTGCTGACCTCCCGTTCCTGTCTCCTGAATCCCAACCGTAACCCGCATCTGAGCCAGGGGGAAATAGAGACCTACCTGCATAACTATTACGGTGTGGAGCAGGTGCTGTGGGTGGATGACGGTATTGTAGGGGACGATACGGACGGGCATATTGATGATACCGTGCGCTTTGTAAATACCGATACGGTGCTCACCGTGGTAGAAGAGAACAGGCGGGACGAGAATTATGAGCTCCTGCAGGTGAACCTCAGGCAGTTGCAGCAGATGCGCCTTCCTGACGGTAAGCAACTGAACGTGGTAGAGTTGCCGATGCCGGACCCGGTGATCTATGAAGACCAGCGCCTGCCGGCCTCCTATGCCAATTTCTATATTGCCAACAGCGCAGTGATAGTGCCTACTTACCGCTGCAGCAAGGATGATAAGGCGCTGGATATTATCCAGGCGCATTTCCCTGACAGGCGCGTGGTGGGTATCGACTCCACGGATATTATCTGGGGACTTGGCAGCTTCCACTGCCTGAGCCAGCAGGAGCCTGAATAATACCCGTTGCCACCGGGAGTGATCCCGTGCTCCGGCTTTACTGTAAAACAACCTTTCAGCTATCCCGGGTTGTCCGTACCGGCTTGTACGCCCTGCGGATGACCCGGGATGTTTAGGTTATAAGGCCGCTTCCGTACCATTGACGGCTGCCGGTTTGGTAATGATAAACGTGTGATTGCTCAGGTTCCTGGAATAATTATGACAGGCCACGTGCGCGCCCTGTTGCTCAAAGAAGCGGATGGTCCGTGCCTTGCTTATAAAGTGCAGGGTATTGCGGGTCTTGTTGAAGCGCAGGATCCTGGTGGAGAACAATTCGGTCAGCCGGGTCTTTTCGTGCTTCTCCCGGTCTTCCTTTACGCCGTCCCGGAGAATCAGCATGCCGCCCGGCAGCAGGGCATCATAGCAGGTCTGTAATAAAGCGTCCTGCTCTTCGGGCAAGAGATAGTGCAGGGCATCCATTAAAAGGATGCCGTTACAGGCCCGGAGGGTCACCCGGGTAAGGTCGCCATGCCTGAAAGACAGGCCCTTTTCAAAATCATCCTTTGCCTCCCTGCTGTATAATTCCCGGTATCTCCTGGTATTGAAGTAATAATTGTGTTGCGCGGTCGCTATTTTATCCTCATCATAATCTATGCCGATGAATTTCCTGCCAGGGGAGGACCAGTGCAGCATAAAGGTCATAAAGCCATAGCCGCAGCCCAGGTCGTAAAAACTGCCTTCCCGGGGCAGCAGGGTATGAAGCTGCTCATAATTATTTTCCAGCCGGGTCTTGATCCGGCAGTACCATTCCAGTACCGGCCCTTTGTATATATGGCTTTTTATCAGCGTTTCCCGGAAATAAGCAGGTGTCTCGTAACGGGTCTTATACTGCCGGTATCTTTGCCTGAACCATTGGGAAACGCGCTTTCTCCTGTCGGCCACTGTGTGTCCGAAATCCGGGTCGTCCCAGCGGATCTTGTCCTCCACATGTACATGTATATGCCCGTTCTTTAACAGGAAATCTCCTTTTTCCATCGTGTACTGAACGCCATGCAGCACCAGCGGCTGTATATCCATCTGCAGCTGTTCGGCAAGGTAAAAGGCCCCTTTCCTGAACTTACCTATTTTGTCAGTATAAGAGCGGGTGCCTTCCGGGAAGATAACAATGCTGTAGCCTTTATCTCTCATCATCCTGAGGTGGGCCAGCCCTTCTTCGGCGCCTTCGGCAGCAGGGTAATAGTCGGCCATGCGCACCAGCGGACCCATAACAGGAGATTTCCAGACCCAGTCGGCGGTAATAAGGATCACTTTGGGATGCATGCTGGTCATAATAAGAATGTCCAGGAAAGAAGTGTGGTTGGCAATGTACACCGCTGGCTTTTTATGGTAATCCTTATCGGTATAGTGATAGGTCTTGGTGACATTTCCCATGATGTTGATCAGCGAACGGATATACCTGCTGAGCAGGAAATGCACGATCTTCTTGCCGCGTTCCCTGCCCAGCGGGTTGAGGTAGACGAGCACCGCACCCACCAGGGTCAGCACCAGGCAGCCCACTACAAAGTAGGTGAACGCGAATATCATCTTTGAAAAGCTCCAGAGCGTGAAGGGCATCAATCCTTTGTCTGCTCTTTTCTGTATGAACAGCCGGAACAGGAAAGGCTGCAGTACCTGGGAGATCATCACCACGCAGGTGATGCCCAGTACGGCTATCAGCGCAATGCTTTTGAGGGCCGGATGCCTGGCAAAGATGAGCACACCCAGGCCTATGATAGTGGTAAGGGCACTTACATAGATGGCGGAGCGTGAAATAAGGATCTTATTGTGACCGGTCTTGTATTTCTCGATCAGGCCGTCCATCATGAAGATACAGTAATCATCACCCAGCCCGAAGATAAGGGTGCAGATGATGATATTGACAATGTTGAACTCTATATGGAAAATACCCATGATGCCCAATATCCATATCCAGGAAATGGCCATAGGCAAAAATGACATCAGCGCCAGCTCCAGCCTGCCGTACACGATAAGGAGCGCCAAGAAGACCAGCGCGCCGGAATAGAATACCAGGTTGTTGAAATCTTCCCTGATATAGCTGATAAGCGTTTCCGCGATGCTTTGCCGGTCAGTGATGATAAGGCCGGAATGGCTGCTGCCCAGGGCTTCCAGCACGGCTTTCCTGTTGTCGCTGGTGACCTTGATGGTCGTGATATAGGCTGTTGTGTCGCGGTAATTGCTGATATTGAGCGGCATCAGTGTCCTGAATTCGGCAAGGGCTGCTTCCGAATAGCTGAATTGTTTCTCCCTGACAAAATCTTTAAGAGGGGTCAGGGAGCCGGCATCCATTCCGGCCCGTCCGGCAGCCAGTGTGACCTGTTCCTGTACATCGGCCATCCTGGCTTCGCTCCAGAAAGCTTCCCACCTTTCCTGTGCCCGCTGCCTTTCGGCTGCCGGCCTGATGAATACGGAGGGTTGTACAAACTGCTGTACCCACCCTTTCCGCTGCAGCGAATCGACAACGTGGGTAAGCGTCCCGGATCGTTCCAGCGCCTTATCCGCGTCCCGGTCCTTGCTGATGGCGTAGATGACACGCAGCGACTGGTCGGCATCCCGGTTGAAGGATGCTTCGGCACGGCGCATCTCATCACTCATATAGTTGAGCTGCATCAGGTCGCCTTCAAACTTCACCTCCCCGGAAAAGTACCACAGCACAGGGGTAAGCAGGAAAATACCGATCACAAGGTATTTATTATTTTCCGGCTGCCACCGGGCCCATTTGTCTATAAAGGTCGGCTTATGGGATGTGTCCGTCTGCTTCAGTCGCAGGTGATCTACGATATGGGGCAGGAAGACCAGGGTGAACAGGGAAGCCCCGGTGAGCGCCAGGCTGGCGAACAGCCCGACATCCTTCAGTACGGAAGCCTGTGCGAAGTTGAGGATAAAGAAGGCGCCGATCGTAGTGAACGCGCCGAGGCTGAGTGGCAGCGCCAGGGCCTGTACGTCTTCCCTGGAGGTGGTCTGCTCTCTTGCGTGGTTCAGGTAGTGGATGGAAAAGTCCAGGGCTATGCCCAGTATAACGGCTCCCACGCCCAGGGCCATGACCGCCAGTGTACCCTTAAAAAAGGAGAGCAGTCCCAGCGAGAACAGCATACCGAATACCACAGGCAGCATGAGCAGGAGGCCGGTCCGCTTCCTTTTGAAGATATACCATGTGAGGCTTACCAGCAGCACCACGGTAATGCTCAGTGTCAGGATCGTATCTTCCTGCATCTGCCGGGCATTATCCGCGCCTATGAGGCCCCCGCTGAAATACTGCACATCGCATTGGGGATAGCGTGACAGAAAAATTTCCGTTGCGGTCCGCATGGCCTTATGCAGCTCCTGGTTACGTTTATTGTCGCTGCCGGCATACCGGGGTGTCAGGAAGAAGATAAGCTTGCTTTCGTCAGCGGTGAAGATGTGGTTGTCAACGATGCTGTATTGGCTGTTCTGGTGGAGGGCTGCAAATTTGGACAGCGCCAGGTAATTGAGGCCCAGGGGGTCCTGCGGCAAGGTCTGGCTGATAAAAGCGCCGGCAGGGGTCTGGAGCAGCTCTCTTTGCTTCTGGAAGTACGCCTGTATTCTTTCCGGCTGCAGCCTGGCGTCCAGCTCCCTGTAATCCTCATCTGTCAGGTAGAGGGGTAGGTAATCGCTGCTGAGCCGGTAGAGCGCCTGCTCATCTATGCCGGAGGGTTCGCTTTCGATGCTTTTTATATGAGGTCCGGCTATGCTGTCCAGCAGGCCTGCCAGCAGGCTTTGCAGCTGTATGATGCTGTCAGTGCCCAGGGAGAGGCTGTCCCTCCCCGAGATGTTGAGCACCATCTTTTCGCCCCCTTCCGTATGCTGCAGGTAATTGCTGAGCGAGGAGATCTTTTCATCCTGGGGGATGATCCGGTTGATGTCATTCTCATACCGGAGCCGGAGGGCTCCCGCGCCCAGCAATACGGTAAGGATACCCAATAATATATACATAATGGCTTTCCGGGTTGCGAAAAAGTCATAGATGGTTGTAAAAATATAGCTCATCTGTTGGCGGCAAAATCTGCTGCAATTTACATGAATTAATTGAGTGACAATGTAAAATGAACGGAAAGCGGCGGCAATGATCCCGGGCTTTTATAGCAGGAGATCGCAGGGCTTGATGCCGGTTATCTTTTTGAAGGAGGTGCTGAAGTAGGCATGGCTGGCATAGCCCATTTCCATGGCCACCTCGTTGATGTTCATTTTCTTGCTGAGTATCAGCTCCTGTGATTTCTTGATCCGCTCAAATTCCCGGAACTCGTATATGGTCTTCCCGAACATGGCCTTGAAGCCCTTTTTCAGGTAGCACTCATTCATACCGCAGTGCCTGGCCAGCTCCCGGATGGTCAGCGGGGTGGTGAGGTTTTCCAGTATGATATCCTGGGCTTTGAGGATCTTTTCGCGCTCCACGCTGTTGTTAAGGAAGCCGCAGGCGGGGATGCTGTTGGATTCATCGGCGAGCATAAGGCCGTCCAGGGCGAACTTCAGCAGCGATACCGCATGCTGGAACTGCTGGAGGGCGGTTGTAAAATTGCCTTTATTATCCGGGTTCTTTATCAGGAAATCAAAATGTGCCCTGCTTTCCATCCGGAGCGAGTACGCCTGCTCAACGGGCTTGGAGATGTCAAAGGGATAGCCTGATGCGGTCACAAGCGCAGCCCATTGCTCAAAGAACGCGGGCGGGAATGCGAGCTGGTACACGCTTTTATCCTTGTCGTTCAGCTTTTCATAGTCGGGCAGGTAAGTGAGCATGACACGGCAGCAGTCCGCGTCCGGGTAGTAGCTGAAGATGGCCTTCTCTTCCAGGCTCTGGGACGTTGGCGGAATGCTGATGTGGTGCCGCAGCAGCCTGACAGTCCCGGAAATAGCATACGCTCCGCTGCTCAGCACGGCGACCTGCTCATTGATGAGGCGCTCCAGTAAATCTGCAGTAACGGATGTAGCTGTATGTTCCAATGCTGTTTTGTTGTTTTCTCTGCAAAAATAATCACTTTATGAGCGAGTGGCGTCAACATAATGTAAAAACAATCTGACAAAACAGTTCCGGCGGTGCGGCTTCCGGAAAGGAAAAAACTTTAGGAAGAATCAGGCTGTATTACTTTTTAGATTGCCCGAAATAATTTATTTTTGCCCACAGTTTTAACCTTTCATAAAAATCAAGATTATGACTTCTGTTTTATTGCAAAGCGCCTTTTATACATTCGGAAACGCTTTAGGAGGTTTTTCCGCCATCGCGCTGACGCTGATCTTTGTGATCGTCTGGATATGGGTAATGTTCAAATACCTGAACACATCTGATTTAAAAGGGTAAGACCGTTAAGTGGTATGCACACGCTGTCACAACATATAGCGCAGATACGGGAAGACTACAGCCTGGCTACCCTCGATGAGAGCCTGGCGGGAGATGACCCGTTGGCCTTGTTTGAGAAGTGGTTCCGGGAAGCGGAGATCTCCGAGATCGCGGACGTGAATGCCATGTCGCTGGCTACCGTTGATGCCTCGCTCCAGCCCCATGTACGTACAGTGCTGCTGAAGGGCCTGGAAGACGGCGGCTTTGTTTTTTATACCAATTACGAAAGTGCCAAGGGCCGGGATATCAGTTTCTGCAATAAGGTTTCCCTGCTTTTCTTCTGGAAGGAGCTGCAGCGCCAGGTAAGGATAGACGGGGTGGCGGAAAGAGTGACAGCAGACCTTTCCGATGCTTATTTCCGGTCACGGCCGTTCGGCAGCCGCATAGGCGCCATAGCCTCTCCCCAGAGCCGTGAGATTGCGGCGAGGGATATACTGGAAAGCAGGATAGAGGAATTATTGAAACAGTACGGCGAAGACGATACGGTGCCGCGCCCTGCCCATTGGGGCGGATATATCGTATATCCCCGGAAGATGGAATTCTGGCAGGGACGTTCCAGCAGACTGCACGACAGGATTGTTTTTGAATCGGACGGGCCGCAAGCCTGGAAAAAATACAGAATAGCACCTTAATACAGGATTGCTATTTTTTTTTTATCGTTATTACAGAAATATGATGAAATCACTTTACAACCAGCAGCATCTTAAGATAACATTGGACAGGCTGACGGCAGAACTGGTAGAAAATCACAGGGATTTTTCCAATGCCGTGATCATCGGTATGCAGCCCAGGGGGATCTACCTCGCGGACAGGATCGTACAGCTGCTGAAGGAGCAGCTGCCGGGGCGTAACATACAGTACGGTAAGCTGGATATCACCTTTTACCGTGATGATTTTAATACCAAGCCGGGAGAGCTGCATATCCCTACGGAAACCAGCATAGATTTCTCTCTCGACGGGAAGAATGTCATACTGATAGATGATGTGCTGTACACCGGGCGGTCCATCAGGTCAGGCCTGGATGCCCTGCTGGATTTCGGGCGTCCGAAATCCGTTGAGCTGCTGGTGCTGATAGACAGGTGGTTCAGCAGGGAAGTACCCATACAGCCGGATTATGTGGGCAAGACCGTGGAAAGCGCCACCGCCCAGAAAGTAAAGGTATTGTGGCAGGAAAATGACGGCAAGGACGAGGTGGTATTGCTGTAATTATTAATAAACTTATTATTCCGAAAATATAAACGATGTCATTATCAGTAAAGCATTTATTAGGCATTAAGGATTTAAAGAAAGAAGATATTGAGCTGATCCTGCATACCGCGGCCAACTTTAAGGATGTATTGCAAAGGCCTATCAAGAAGGTCCCTACGCTGAGGGATACCACGATCGTCAACCTTTTTTACGAGAATTCCACCCGCACCCGTATCTCCTTTGAGCTGGCCGAGAAAAGATTGAGCGCTGATACCATCAATTTCGCAGCTTCTTCCAGCTCGGTCTCCAAAGGAGAGACCCTGATAGATACGGTGAATAATGTCCTCTCTATGAAGGTGGATATGGTGGTCATGCGTCATGCTGCCACAGGGGCTCCGCACTTCCTGTCCAGGCATATCCCGGCGAGCATCATAAATGCCGGCGATGGTATCAATGAGCATCCTACGCAGGCTTTGCTGGATGCCTATTCCATTAAGGAAAAGCTGGGCGGGCTGGAAGGCAGGAAAATAGCGCTGATAGGTGACATTATGCACTCCAGGGTTGCCCTGAGCAATATTTATTTACTGACCAAAATGGGCGCGGAGGTAGAAGTTTGCGGTCCGCCAACGCTGATACCCAAGCATATTGAGCACCTGGGCGTCAGGGTATCCTATGACCTGAAAAAGACATTGCAGTGGTGTGATGTAGCCAATGTATTGAGAATACAGCTGGAAAGGCAGCACAAGCCGCTGTTTTCCTCACTCCGGGAGTATAACCTGTACTACGGGGTCAGCAAGGCATTGGTGGACAGCCTGGATAAAGAGATCGTGATCATGCACCCGGGTCCCATCAACAGGGGGGTTGAGCTGAATTCCGATGTAGCGGACAGCGGCCATTCCATTATCCTGGACCAGGTGGAGAACGGGGTAGCCGTCCGGATGGCGGTGCTGTATCTCCTGGCAGGGAAAAAGGACGAGCTGGTGGTATAACCGGGCAACGATAGCTATATGGCAGGGCTTTGTAAATACTACAAAGCCCTGTTTTCGTACAGTGGAGCGCCGGGGTCATCTTACGCATTTGTGAAATATATAAAAGGGTGAACTTAATTGCCCTGCTTTTCCTTAATTTTATAATATGTATAAATGGCTGTTGATACTGATTGCTGCTGTAACCCCTCTCACTGTGCCTGCACAGGGGTATCATTACACTGATTTCCCCAATTCGTTGTTGTGGGAGGTGAAGGGCAATGGCATCACCAGGCCGGTATATATCTTTGGCACCATTCATCATATCTGCAATAAATGGGTGTACTGGACGCCCAAGATAGACTCCCTGCTGCATTCAGTGGATAAGGTCTTTTTTGAGGTGGATGTGGCCAAGCTGCATAAGATATACTATATGCAGGAAGAGGTGAAGGGGCTGGATACGATGAAGACATCTATCCGGGGGATACTGGCCGGTATGAACGAAACGTATTTCTGTACGGATGAGATCGGCTATGAAAGCATTATCTACACCAAGGCGGTGGATGCCAGCATTGCGACCTCCGGCCTGGAATCCATTTCCTCCCAGGTATTCCTGCTGGATAAGATCTATGATGACAAGATCGCTATTGAGCAGCCGGGAGCCTTCCATACCTACAGGCGTATGTATAACAGCCTGCTGAAAAGCTACGCGGAGCAGAATATCAACATATTGTACCACCTGACCAATATACAGATGTCATTTGAGCAGTCCAGGCAATTGCTGGACGACCGGAATAAAAGATGGGTGCTGAAGTTCAACCAGCTGGTAAAGGACAAATCCATATTCATCGCGGTGGGAGCCGCCCACCTGGGAGGCAAAGCGGGCGTATTGAACCTGCTCCAGGATAGAGGATATACGGTTACGCCTGTAAATTACAAGACCCGGCAGGATTGATGCCAGGCATCTGCTTCCGGTGATGAAGGTCAGCGGTCCGGCTTCCGAGTTTTTTCAATGAGTTTGTCAAAGTCTGCTTGTATTCTTTTTTGTTCTTCCTGTAAGTAGTCGTCTGAAAATGGCGAACCGCAATCCTGGTTGTTTATCTGATGGAACAATTTCCCGTTTGCAAAATAGCTTCTGTCTTCAATTATTTCTGACCGGTTGAAGTCAAACGTTTCGGTGTCATTGTTCTCTTGCATTGCAGTGGTATCGTAATACAATGGACGGTTATATTGGTGCCGTTTTTCAAAAACGAATGAAAGTTGTCCGTTCAATAAATAATATGCTGTCAGCAGCTGAAATGTTTCACCGTAATGTCGCGCTACGATCTTTTCTAATTGCCTGTTTTGGTAATAATATCTTGCCTCTCCTCCTTCTGTTGATTCCGATAATGCTTCTGTATCAATGGAAGTCCAGTTTGTAATTGAATTGATTCTTTGAAAGTTATCTCTGATCGGCTGTAGCCTGTCGGTCAGATATTCGCTGGTAAGAATATCTGCTTCATTAAAAGTTTCTTTCAGCCAGACAGTATCCTGTTGAAAACTGTCCGGCTGCACAAAAGACGGCGCTGTACTTACCTGACTGATTTTATTGTTGCCCGTTGCGCAACTGATAAATAAAAAAGTCAAAGTTAGTACGTAGTATATCAGTCTGTTTTTCACTGTATCGTTGTTTAAGCTGGCTGCCGGTGGTCAATGCAAATATTGGTAACAATTTATTGCGCTACTTTTCATTTTCGTCCGGCTGCGTCAATAGTTTCTTCACATCAGGGTCTTTGGAGTATTTTTCATAAATAACTTCTGTTGTTTCCGTATTTTGTAAAGGATTGAAGCCAATGTCGTAAAGAGATTGTGATATTAATTGAAAGTTATAGGTAAAAAAAGATAAATACCCGGTATTATATTCGGCTGCGTCCTTTTCGGTAAACCTAATCTTATCCAGATAAACGGTCAGATAATGTTTAAAATCGGATAATGAAAGGCTGTCAAGGGATTTCATTTGTTTTAGTGAATCAACATAGTGTTCTGAGAATACATAATAACCAAATAGTTGCCTGTGGTCATTTTTGTGTAATTGAATTAAGGTTTCAATGTCATTCACTGAAGTATCGTGAAGGTTCCAGGCAATTTGAAAATATTTTTTGTCATTCGGATTAATAAAGGTCATTGCAGAAAATTTTAGCGTATCCTCTTGTGATTTGCTGATTATCAAAGTCCTGTCGCTGAGCTTTACCATTTTTATGTAATTAATTGATTGGTCTGGGTTGCCTTTGGGCGTGAAATCTGTAAAAAGCTGTCGGGTTTTAATGCTGTCTCTGGTTATGGAAAACTCAATAAGTCCGCTCCTGTTAACCATATACCAGGTGCCGAAAAATTCTTGCGGGAAACAGGGCCGAAAAGTCAATAGTAAGATTATCGTTATAATCAATGGTAAGATTATAACGATAAATAGTCGTATCATAATTGCTGGAACCCCGTGTATTGACATAGCTTACTGTTTTAATTGTTTGTAAATATTTGCGTTTCAGATAACTAGACTAAGAAAAAAGCCAATGAGAAAGCCAGGCTTTCTCCCGGTTGATGAGTCTGTTATAATGTTGTTGATGCGTTATTCCCCAATTATTGCCGCCCTGTTAGTAAAATATGAAAGCATTTAGTGCCAATAAGATAAAAAAAGCGGACTGCTTTAAAACAGTCCGCTTTTTGCTTATTGGATAGTAATATGATTACTTAAGTTCACAGGTGCTTTCATTACCGTCAATGGCAGTCGTTCTTTCACAGATATCTTTTGCATCTTTCCGGGAAGCCTTTACTGTCTGAGACTCGTTGATCTTTTCAACGCCCAGCTCGGTGTACTTACAAACGCAGGTATATTGTTTGTTACAGGATGTAAATAAACCACCCGCTAACAACAGGGAAGATGCAAGAATGATAAAACTCTTTTTCATAAAAAGTATGATTTGGATATTGTAAATAGTTTTTATACTGAATAATACTGCAATTATACAAATTATTTTTTTATAAACAGCAGGACTGTTCAAAAAAATTGTCCTCAGGGCCGGTGCAGAGATGAGAAACGCTGTGCGTCCTGAAAGAACAAAATCCCCCGTCTTTGATCCCGGGACATTATTAGGTATGGATATTGGACCGCGGGGTACAGGACGGAGCATTGTCAGGCGTAAAATAAAATAATCCCGCTGCAGCATATCTGTTATTTAAGCAGGTAGTATTAATAATCCGCGGGGATATTTTGTACGCGGTGGCTGTCCGGATAGAGCAGGGCAGCAAAAGATACCCGGCATCGAATATGGATAAGATGCCGTTTCGGTTCTGGCGTAAAAATGGATCCGCCTGACCCTTGATAAAGTAGCAATATTCCATCGCCGGAAATCTGGTGGACGGGCTCCTGTAGTAAGCTTATTGCCTGTACGTTTGATAGCGGAGGTCAGGGGATGGGCAGCGGATCAGCCAGAACGAACAGTACGGCATATTGCTGTTCTGCCTGCCTGGCAATAAGGGAGAAAAGGAGTGGATATTACTCCGGGGAACCAAGGATTTAAAATGTTAAAGGTTACGGGTCACGCAGCATCCGGACGGGTTGTAGGGTAGGAGATAAAAGGGGTTTGTGCCATAATGGCACAAGCCCCTTTGCTATTCCGGCATGCCTACTGGTCAGTGATGCTGTCATTGCTGGTCCCGGAGCCGTATGAAGATAGGTGGGAGTGACTGCTGATACCTGAATGCACCTCTCCAGAAATAAATACATATAGTATTATTTAATTTGAATGAATAAAATGCGGTTTTTGCAGATATTATATTAGGTTCCCAAGTGTTTATTTATACTTTAAATAACTTTATATAATCTATACAAAATATTATAAACCAATATTTTATTTTATTATTTAATTATTTTTACGCCATTGTGTCAGTTTTTTGATTTTGTGTATTATTTAAAAATATAAATAAATGGTTTATAGTTATATATTTTAATTACCGGAACAAAAATATAGGTATGGCCTGAAAATGGATCACTGAAAGAAACATATTGTATTTATTTTTTATTTATAAGTGTTCGAAGAATTATTTTTTGCCGAAATTCAGGCTATTTGAAAGAATTGTATATCTTGAGTTGGTTTTTTAAAAAAGATTAAAATTTGAGGCCATGAAATCAAAACTGCAATTGACCACTCTGGTGCTGTTTACGCTGGGATCCGTAATTTCATTTTTATACCTGAACGGGTGGCCGGGTGTCAATGTGACAGTTGTTAAAATAGTCTGGTTACTATTTGCCATGATCTTCTTTGGGTTCGCTTTTTACAGGAAATCCCTTACTACGTGGATACTGGCAGCTATGGTGGCCGGCATTTTCATTGGCTTTGAATTTCACGATTTCGCTCTTGAGCTTCAGGTGCTTAGCAAGGTTTTCCTGAAGCTGATAAAATCCATTATCGGTCCTATCCTGTTTGCCACCCTGGTGGTGGGGATCGCCAGCCATTCCAACATGAAACAGTTGGGCAGAATGGGTTGGAAATCATTGCTTTATTTTGAAGTGGTCACTACACTGGCATTGGTAGTGGGCCTGCTGGCCATTAATGTATCCAAAGCCGGAAGCAATATAGAATTGCCGGATAACCTGAAGGATGCTATGCCATTGTCCGCTACCAGGCAGAACCAGCAGCGTATCATAGAGGTATTGGATAGTGCGGGTGTGGAAATGCCGGCTGATCTCCTGCATCGCCTTCCGGATGCTCAGCCTCCCGGCTGGAAGGAGCATGTGCTGGATATTTTTCCGGAAAATATTGCCAAGGCGGTCGCGGAAGGCCAGGTGCTGCCTATCGTGGTATTCAGCGTGATCTTCGGGATCGCGCTGGCTATGCTGAACGAGCAGAAAAAGCGGCCGATGCTGGAATTTACAGAAAGCCTGGCCGAAACCATGTTCAAGTTCACCAATATTATCATGTACTTTGCTCCTTTTGGGGTGGGAGCGGCTATCGCGCACGCCACGGCAGAGCTGGGTGTGGATATACTGGTAGCCTTATTTAAGTTGCTTATAACTTTATATATCGCATTATTAATCTTTGTTATTCTGGTATTTGGATCGGTTATGTTAATCTGCAGGATACCTGTACGGCAATTCTTTAAAGCGGTTCAGGAGCCGGTGACCATCGCTTTCGCCACCACCAGCTCTGAAAGCGCGCTGCCTAAGGCTATGGAGAACCTGGAAAAATTTGGTGTGCCGAGAAAGATCGTGGCTTTTGTGCTGCCCACAGGGTACACCTTCAACCTGGATGGTACGACCTTATACCTTTCGCTGGCCGTGGTGTTTGTGGCGCAGGCGGCTAACATTGATCTCTCTATCGGGCAGCAGATAATGATCGGGCTGACACTAATGCTTACCAGTAAAGGTGTGGCGGGAGTACCCAGGGCCTCCCTGGTAATACTGACCGGTGCGGCTGCTACATTTAACCTGCCTCTGTGGCCTATAATGGCCATCCTGGGTATAGATGAGCTGATGGATATGGCAAGGACATCGGTCAATGTGCTGGGCAACAGCCTGGCCAGCTGTGTGGTAGCGCGCTGGGAAGGCGAATTGGATGATGCAAAAATGTTAGCTTATAATAATGATGATGAGTAGTTTATATGTTTTTATATGAAGTTGTTATGCTGGAATAATATCAGCTTAGGATAGCATTGCTTTGTTTTAATGACTATCTGCTGATAGACAAGCACCTGTTAATCCGGATACGTTTCACTGAAAAGTAGGCACTCTGTGAGGGGACGCTTTTACAGCTAAAGATACCATAGTGCCTGGGCATCCCGGACGGATGTGAGGGTGTTCCGTATACTTTGCAGCTGGTCCCTGCAGCTTTCATATAGTGGCCTTTCGGCTTACGGGTAGATCCGGTTTGCTTTTCTGACCGGGATATTTGTCGGCTGATGGTACGTTTCGGATCAATAAATATTGTTAGTGTATATTGTGTGGCTTAATCTCTTGATTATCATATTATTTTGTTCCTTGGTATTATCTATTGCATTGTTGGCAGAATTTCTATGCGCTTTTACGGCAGGCTATAATACAGGAGTTGTGGTCGGATGTTAAAAGCTGTGATCGTTGCTGCTGCCGATCCTGGGAAAATAATATGTTACGCCACAGGTGTAAAGGCGGGTATGGCTGTTTGTCTTTATAATTATTGCATGATCCTTAATAGAGAATAAAAATACCTCAATCCGAACAAATCGTTGTAACTTTGATGCGCTAAAAAAGTGTTTCAATTTTTATAAACATATCATATGCTCAATACAATAGCTGAAGCTATAGAAGATATAAAGAAAGGAAAGCTGATCATTGTGGTGGATGATGAAGACCGGGAAAATGAGGGCGATTTTGTTACTGCGGCGCGGAATGTGACACCGGAAGTGATCAACTTCATGTCAAAATACGGGAGAGGACTGATCTGCGCGCCGATCACTGAGGCACGTGCCGCTGCGCTGGAGCTGAACCTAATGGTGGAAAATAATACGGTGCTGCACCAGACGCCGTTCACGGTATCGGTGGACCTGATAGGTCATGGCTGCACTACCGGCATTTCTGCCCATGACCGTGCCAAGACGGTACAGGCCCTGATCGACCCGGCTACCCGGCCCGGCGACCTGGGTCGTCCGGGGCATATCTTCCCCCTGAGGGCCAAGGATGGCGGCGTGCTGCGCCGTACCGGGCATACGGAAGCCACGGTGGACCTCGCTCGCCTGGCAGGTATGGAGCCTGCGGGCGTGCTGGTGGAGATCATGAATGAGGACGGTACCATGGCCCGCTTGCCGGAATTGCTGGAGCTGGCCAGGAAATACGACATGAAGATCATCTCCATCAAGGACCTGATCGCTTATCGCCTGGAGACGGAATCGCTGATAGAAGAAATAGTAAGGGTCAATATGCCTACCCGGCATGGCGTCTTTGAGCTGGTGGCCTTTGAGCAGAAAAATACAGGGGAGCAGCATGTGGCGCTGATAAAAGGAGACTGGAAAGAAGGTGATACGGTATTGACAAGGATCCACAGCAGCTGCTTTACCGGTGATATCCTGCATTCGCTGCGATGTGACTGCGGAGAGCAACTGACCGCCGCGATGGAAATGATCGAGCGGGAAGGACAGGGCTGCCTGCTGTATATGAACCAGGAAGGCAGGGGCATCGGGCTGATGAACAAGCTGAAAGCCTACAAGCTCCAGGAGCAGGGCAAAGATACTGTGGAGGCCAACCTCGCGCTGGGCTTTAAGATGGACCAGCGTGACTATGGCATAGGCGCCCAGATACTGCGGCATCTGAAAATAACCAACCTGCGCCTGATGAGCAATAATCCCCGTAAGCGTGCCGGCCTTTCCGGTTACGGGATTGAAATAGTGGATACTGTACCTATCGAGGTGCTTCCCAATCCTCATAACGAATTCTACCTGAAGACCAAGAGGGATAAGCTGGGACACGAGATATTAAAATAAAGGAATGCTGCCGGCAGCGGGTTGAAATACCGGCTGCCGGCTTTGCATATGCAGGGTCGGATCCGGAGGCGGAAAATAATTTTATCGCCGTTCCGGGTGAGAAGCGTGGTTTTAAACCTTATTTTTGCGAAAACATAAAAAAACTACAAACAAAAACTATTCTGTTATGCTAACCGGATTTCTACATCTCCACTCGTATTTTGCCTATTTGGTATTGGCCTTACTGGTTATCTCCGTGATCGTTGCGCTGCTGAATGTGGCAGGTAGCAAGCCGTTCGGGGGGCTGTCTAAAATCTCTAAATTTGCGATGATCGCCACCCATACCCAGTTCCTGGTGGGCATCATACTGTATGTGATGGAAGGCAGGTATGTGGATATGGGAGAGAAAATGGGTATCTCCTCGGAGCGCTTGCTGGCCCTGGAGCATCCCCTGATGATGCTGGTCGGTATCGTATTGATTACGGTCGGTAACTCCAAAGCCAAAAAAGCGCAGACCGATGCCCAGAAAAACAAAAGCATCCTGGTCTTCTTCGGCCTGGGGCTGATCTGTATCCTTGCCAGGATACCCTGGAGCAACTGGCTCTGAGCTTAAAGGCGCCGGTACAGCCGGACATATTGCTACTATAACTTATGAATTGCAGAAAATGAGGCCGCACGGCCTCATTTTTTTATGACCCGGCGGCCCTGCTGAGACACAGGATTTCGGGAACAGCGGAAAATTACAGGGCTGGTTGTGCAGGGCGACACTTCCTGTCCTTTACCGGATGTTACTTTGATCCTGATGAATGATATTTTTATAAAATAATCGTATTTTTAGGTAACGATGGACGCAGGTGAAAGATATATAAAAGGAAGAGGGGCCCAGGTGAATCCGGCGAACCGTTTTTTAAAATCATCCTATGATAAGGAGGAGTTTGAAAAGGAGGAGGACTGGGAACAATTCCAGAAGCAAAAAACGCAGGTGCTGTTCGATGACAGCAAGACGATCGTCAATAAGATCACATCGGAAGATATTCCGCTGGAGCTGTCCGTAAACCCTTACCAGGGCTGTGAGCACGGCTGTATATACTGCTATGCCCGCAATACGCATGAATACTGGGGCTATAGTGCAGGCATAGACTTTGAGACCCGTATCATTGCCAAGCAGAACGCCCCCGAGCTGCTCCGGAAAGCATTCGATAAAAAAACGTACACGCCGCAGGTCGTATCCTTTTCCATGAACACGGACTGTTACCAGCCGGTGGAGCGCAAGCTGCAGCTGACAAGAAAGCTGCTGGAAGTATGCCTGGAATACAGGAATCCCTGCAGTATCCTGACGAAGAATGCCCTGGTGCTCAGGGACCTGGATATACTCCAGGAGCTGAACAAGCACCAGCTGGTGCACGTAAGCACCTCTGTCACAGCGGCGGGCGAGGAGATCAGGTCGGTGCTGGAGCCGCGCACCAGTTCCATTAAGACCCGGCTGAAGATCATTGAGCACTGCGCGCGCCTCAATATACCTACCGGCCTGATGTTCGCGCCTATCATACCCGGCCTGAATGATGCGGATATGTTCCGGGTATTGAAAATGGCCGCTGATGCAGGGGCGCATTGGGCAGGCTATACCATTGTAAGATTGAACGGCGCTATTGCTGAAATATTTGAAGACTGGCTCTATAAGGCTTTCCCCGACAGGGCTGATAAAATCTGGCATCACATCCAGAGCTGCCATGGCGGTAAGGTCAATGACAGCCGCTGGGGCACACGTATGAGGGGAGAAGGGAAGATAGCGGAGATGATCAGGGGGCAGTTCAAAATTTATTGCAGGAAGCTCGGTCTGAATGAACGGCACTACCCGCTGAACACGGCTGCTTTCAGGAGGCCTGCCAGGAACGGGCAGCTGGAATTATTTGATGATTACTGACCGCGGGCATGGCTTTGCAGCAGCGGTTGCACAGGCGCAGCGACAGGCGGGAAGGACTTTTTCTAAAAAAAAATAGCGGATTGAATGGGAATACCTACAATTATGTATTTTTGCCGTTCAGTATCAAATTTCACAAATGGTTGATGTACTTTTAGGCTTACAATGGGGTGATGAAGGTAAAGGAAAGATAGTAGATTACCTTGCCCAGGGCTATGATATTATTGCACGTTTTCAGGGAGGTCCGAATGCGGGACATACGCTGTACGTAGATGGAAATAAAGTTGTTTTGAGGACCATACCTTCCGGTGTGTTCAACCCCAGAACTTTAAACCTTATAGGTAATGGCGTGGTGATAGACCCTGTTACCCTGAGGGAGGAGATCGAAGGACTGAAACAGCTCGGCATAGCAGTGGATACTAACCTGTTCATTGCGCACAAGGCACATCTCATCCTGCCTTCCCACCGTGCCCTTGATGCGGCTTCCGAAGCGGCAAAAGGCAAAGATAAGATAGGCTCTACCCTGAAAGGCATAGGACCTGCCTATATGGACAAGACCGGCAGGAACGGTCTGCGTGTGGGCGATATCCTGACGGAAAGCTGGAAGGAGAAATACGAAAAATTAAAGAACAAGCACCAGGAAATGCTGGCCATGTACCGGGACATACCGGACTGGGAAAGCTGGGAAGCAGACTTTTTCAACGCTATCGACTACTTGCGGAACCTGAACATTGTCAACTGTGAATACTGGATCAATGAGCACCTGGCCAATGGCAAGAAAATACTGGCGGAAGGCGCGCAGGGCTCTATGCTGGACGTTGACTACGGTACCTATCCGTTTGTGACCTCCTCCAGCACGATCGCCGCCGGCGTATGTACCGGACTGGGCATAGCGCCGCAAAAAGTAGGAGATGTATATGGTATCACCAAAGCCTATTGTACAAGGGTGGGCAGCGGGCCTTTCCCTACGGAACTTTTCGATGAGACCGGAGACAAGCTGAGAGATGCCGGTCATGAATATGGCGCTGTCACCAAACGTCCCCGCAGGTGCGGGTGGATAGACCTGGTGGCGCTTAAATACGCGGTGATGATGAGCGGAGCGAACAGGCTGATCGTTACCAAAACGGATGTTCTGGACGGATTTGATGAGATCAGGGTATGCACTTCCTATACCGTGAACGGGAAGACCACGACGGAATTCCCCTTTGACATCTGCAGTGATAATATAGTAGCCAACTATGAGACCCTTGAAGGGTGGGGAAACAACATGACAGGATGTACGGATGCGCAGGCATTGCCCGAAGCGTTCCTGAAATATCAGCATAAGCTGGAATCCTTTCTGGGCGCCCGTATCCAGTTCGTATCCAACGGAACGGGACGAAATAATTTAATCAAAATCTTTTAATAAAAATAATTTTTTAATAAATCCAAGCTTATTTAAATTCGTATCCTAATTAGGTTTGTACAACTATCAATTAATATAACCCTTAATAGAATTCAAACTATATGAACAACATTGCAGCACAACCAGAAGACCTTTTAACCGTTACTGAAGAGGTTGTTACAGAAGAGAAACGGACAGAAGGTGATGCTATTGACCGGGAGCTGACGGAACTGTTATCTTCGATGCAAATTGAAGCGGCCAAGAAAGCTGCTCCTAAAAAGGCGTCCAGGAAAGCAAAGGATGAAGACGAGGACGATGAGGAAGAAGATGAGGAGGATTTTGACGATTTTGAGGATGATGATGACTTTGGAAAAGATGATTTTGGCGATGATTTTGACTTTGAGACCGATCCTGATTTCGAAGAATTTGATATGCCAAAATCTAAAAAAGGAAAGGCTGCAGGCAAGAAAAAGGATGATGATGATTTTGACGATGATTTTGGGAATTTAGATATTTTCAATGATGAATTTGATGATGATGATGATTTTTAAATTATAGCTGTTACCGGAATTGAGAAAAATTGCAGAAACAACATTCCGCCCGGAAGAACTGAAGATTATAAAAAGAAAAGTGCTGTACTGGCTTAAGGCTTACAGCACTTTTATATATTTGGATAATAATGCTTACCGTAATGCCCCCAACAGGTTCGAGCTCCTGGCCGGCGCCGGTGTACACCATGAAGTAGCTGTCGGGGACATAGATGCCGTAAAGGGTGACTGGCTTTTCGGGCATATCGGCTATGACTTTAAGAATACGATATTTCCCCGCCTGGATTCACGCCATAAAATACTTGCGGAATTTCCCGCGACGTCCTTTTATATTCCCGATGTGGTGATCAGCATCCCGTTCGGGTCCGCTAAGCTGCAGGTAGCTGCTGTTACGGGAGATCCCGCTGCGGTCCTGCAGGCCATACAGGCAACGGCAGTGCCTGCGGATGTGTCGGGCAGTATAACGGTGGATGAGGCTACCTGGGTATCGGATTTTGACAGCCAAAGCTATATGGACACTGTTGGGCAGTTGCAGCACCATATTACGGAGGGGGATTGCTATGAGATCAACCTGTGCAATGGTCACCAGGTAAAGGTACGTTCCATCCGGCCTTACGAGCTGTTTGACACGCTGAATGAGCAGAACCCGGCGCCGTTCGCGGCCTTTTGCCGGTACGGGGAGCGCTTCCTGTTATCCACCAGCCCGGAGCGGTACCTCTACAGGAAAGGAGCGAAGGTGCTGTCCCAGCCGATAAAGGGCACCGCCCGAAGAAGCGATGATCCCCTGGAAGATGAGCGGCAGCGGGACAACCTGTACCATAGCATCAAGGAGCGGGCTGAGAACGTAATGATCACAGACCTGGTGCGCAATGACCTGGCCCGTATCTGTGAAACGGGTACCATTGAAGTGCCGGAGCTGTTCGGCATCTACACCTTTTCCTCCCTGCACCATCTTATATCTACTGTCCAGGGGCGCCTGCTGGCGGGTAGCACGCTCCGGGATATCATAACGACTCCCTTCCCGATGGGCAGTATGACGGGAGCGCCCAAATACATCGTTATGCAGCTGATAGAGCAATATGAGCGTTCCGCCCGGGGCATATTCTCGGGTACGGTAGGCTATATTACACCCTCGGAAGATTTCGACTTCAATGTAGTGATCAGGAGCCTCGTATATGACGGGGAGCAGTCCGTATTGAGCCTGCATACCGGCGGAGCCATCACCATTGACAGCGAGGCGGCAGCGGAATGGAATGAGGCCTCTTTAAAGGCGCTGCGCTTAAAGCAGGTGATGGGCATCACCTGATAGTCCCTTTATGCTTTGGAAGACGGGTTTTGGAAGGCTGCGGCTACTGCCGGCGCTATGATCTTTACCCAGTTCCGGTATGCTTTTTCGCTGTAATGCAGCCCGTCTGCAACCAGGTAGGACGGGTCGGAACCGTTTTGGATGCTTTCCGGTGTAATATCAATGAAGCGGCACTTGTTCATAGTGGCAACAGAGCGCTTCAGCTTATTATAAGCGGCTATCTCCTGCGCTATCCGGCTGCTGTCACGGTCGTGGGCAAAGGGTGTGACGCCCCAGTCCGGTATGGAGATGACAAATACATGCGCAGCTCCTTTCCGGGTATGCAGGATGGCAGTGTACAGCAGCTGGGTGAATTCCTTTATGAACACCCCGATATCCTGTCCCCGGTACTGGTTATTGACCCCGATCAGGAGGGTGGTCATATCATACTGCTGCAGGGGAGACCTTCCCGATATGCCTTCTATGAGCTCTCCCGTTGTCCACCCGGTGGTGGCTATGATATCGGGAGCGCTGAACTCCAGGTCGTATTGTTCCTTTAAATGCCGGACCAGCAAATGAGGGAAATTGCTGTGTGTCTCCACGCCTTCTCCTATCGTATAGGAATCTCCTAGGGCCAGGTATGTATTCATAACGCCGTTTACTGTTATTTTATATAATTGGAAAACACTTCTTCACCGTTCAATACGCCGCGTATCTCGTCAAAGGGTAATATGGGACCCACTCCCTGCGGAGTGCCCGTAAAGATCAGGTCGCCGATCTGTAAGGAAAAATACAGGGAAATATGGTGGATGATATGGCTGAAATCAAAGATCATCTCATCAGTATGGCCGCTTTGCTTCAGTTCATCGTTTACATAGAATTCAAAAGAGGCCTTTTTATCAGGGCTGACCGGGAGGAAAGTCCCGACAAATGCGGAATTGTCAAATGATTTGGCCTTTTCCCAGGGAAGTCCCTGCTTTTTCAGGCTATCCTGGAGGTCCCTCGCTGTAAAATCCACGCCCAGCGACCATTCCTGGTAATAATTATGGGTGTCGGATAAAGGGATATTCTTACCGTTCTTGGAAATTTTAAGAACTACCTCAGCTTCGTAATGCACATTGTCTGAAAACGGAGGATAGTTAATGGGGAAATTCTGACGCGCCAGTGCAGATTTGGGTTTCATAAAAATAACCGGTTCTGCAGGAACATTGTTTTGAAGCTCATCAATATGGGCCCGGTAATTTCTGCCGATACAAAAAATTTTCATTCTTAAAGCTATTTTAAGATTTGGTTGGTTAGTCTCGTAAAATTAAGGCTTATTTTCAAAAAAGAGAACATTCGCCGGATAAGTTTATACATTCCCGAATGTAATTTGTAGCTTTGCATACTATATGACAACAGCAACTTATTTCGCAGAAAAACTATTACATATCAAGGCTGTAAAGCTGGATCCGGACCAGCCTTTTACCTGGACTTCCGGCTGGAAATCACCTATTTACTGTGACAACCGTAAGATCTTAAGCTTCCCTCATGTAAGGGATTATGTGAAGAGCGAACTGGCCAATACCATACTGGAGCACTTCCCGGATGCAGAGGCTTTATCGGGAGTGGCTACTGCCGGTATCGCCCATGGCGCGCTGGCTGCCGACATTCTCAAGCTGCCTTATACCTATGTGCGTTCCAAGCCGAAAGGTCATGGACTGGGCAACCAGATAGAGGGTGTCATCGAGCCGGGGCAGAAAGTGGTGGTGGTGGAAGACCTGATATCCACCGGTAAAAGCAGCCTGGAGGCCGTGGAGGCCTTGCGTGCCGCGGGGGCGGACGTCATCGGTCTGTGCGCGTTATTTACATATGGCTTTGATGCTTCGATAGCCGCCTTTGAAGCTGCCGGCGTAAAGCTGGTGACCCTGTCCGATTATAATGCGCTGGTCGCACTGCTGATCGGCAACGGTACTATTACGGAAGATAAAAAAGCGACCCTGGAATCCTGGAGGGCACAGCCTGCCGACTGGATGCAGGACGCTTAAGCCGCATATATAAATTATAAGGAGCGCTTTATGT
The DNA here is from genome assembly GCA_037190225.1 of Edaphocola sp. Lineage (GTDB taxonomy): Bacteria > Bacteroidota > Bacteroidia > Chitinophagales > Chitinophagaceae > MKSF01. The sequence continues at coordinate 32,847 of JBBCJL010000019.1, forward strand.
TGAAGCGCTTTTGAAAGGAGACAGTATTGTACCGTAAGATGGCCTTACTGTCTTGTTTTTTAATGTAATAATCTCTGTTTATCGCGCTGTGGCAGCGCTGTGGATATTGTTATGAGTGATGTATTGAGAACTCCTGTTGCATACCTGAAAGGGGTGGGTCCCCAGAAAGCGGAGCTATTGTCGCAGGAATTAGGCATTCATACATTTGAGGACCTGATCGGGCATTTCCCCCACAGGTATATAGATGCAAAATCCGTTCAGAATATATCGGCATTGTCGCCTGGCCTGGACTATGTACAGGTCCGGGGTATCATTACGGCTGTAAGGGAGGAAGGCGCCAAATTCAAAAAGCGGCTGGTGGCCGAGCTGACGGATAAGACTGGTTCTCTGGAGCTGGTCTGGTTCCAGGGAGCTGCCTGGGTTAAAAAGCAGCTGGAAGCCGCAGGCGTATATACCGTTTACGGCAGGGTATCCTATTTCAACGGCAGGGCCACGATCTCACACCCGGATATCGAGCGTTACGATCCCGCCGCTACCCCGTCCAGCATCCAGCCTCTCTATCCTTCCACGGAAAAGCTGAAAGGAAAAGGCATCAATAACAAAACGTTCGGCAAGCTGGTCAGCAGCGTGCTGGAGCGTATCGGCCCGGGAGACATCCGGGAGACCCTTCCCTATAGAACACTGCAGAAATACGGGCTCAAGCAAAGAGCTGAAGCGGTATGGCATATCCACAATCCCCCGGCGCTGGAAGACGCCAGCAGGGCCATCCGCAGGATGAAATGGGAGGAGCTCTTCTACACCCAGGTCAAAATAGGGCAGTTGAAGCTGTTCACACAATCCCAGCCCGGCTATGTATTCCCGGTAGTGGGTGCCTGCTTCAACGATATGTATGAAAAATATATGCCTTTCGATTTAACTAATGCCCAGAAGCGCGTTCTAAAGGAAATAAGGACAGATACCAGGAGCGGCAGGCATATGAACAGGCTGGTGCAGGGAGATGTGGGCAGCGGTAAGACGATGGTGGCATTTATGAGCATGCTGCTGGCCATTGACAACGGGTTTCAGGCCTGTATGATGGCCCCCACGGAAATACTGGCACAGCAGCACTATGAAAGCATCAGGCAGATGGCCGCGCCACTGGACATTAATGTCTGCCTGCTGACAGGCACCACGAAAGCGAAAGAAAGGAAGCAGATCCATCAATACCTGCAGGAAGGGCTTATCCATATCCTTATAGGTACCCATGCGCTGATAGAGGAGACCGTGCAGTTTAAGAACCTGGGGCTGGCAGTGATCGATGAGCAGCACCGTTTCGGTGTGGGACAGCGCGCCAGGCTCTGGAAAAAGAACGAGCTGCCGCCGCACATACTCGTTATGACGGCTACGCCCATTCCGCGTACGCTGGCCATGACCGTCTACGGCGACCTGGAAGTGTCCGTGATAGATGAATTGCCGCCGGGCAGGAAGCCCATCACTACCATTCACAGGAATGAGAGCTTCCGTCCGCAGGTGATGCAATTCCTGAGGGAAGAAATAGCCAAAGGCCGGCAGATCTACATCGTCTATCCGCTGATCGACGAGAGCGAAAAGCTGGAATACGAAAGCCTTATGGCAGGATACGAGCAGGTCAAAACCTGGTTTCCCCATCCCAGTTACAATATTGCGATGGTGCATGGTAAAATGGCCCCGGACGAAAAAGAGAACAATATGCAGCGTTTTGTAAGCGGTCAGGCGCACATTATGGTAGCTACCACGGTTATTGAAGTAGGGGTCAATGTACCCAATGCCAGTGTAATGGTCATTGAAAGCGCTGAAAAATTCGGCCTTTCACAGCTTCACCAGCTGAGGGGCCGTGTGGGCAGGGGCAGCGAGAAAAGCTATTGTGTATTGCTGACCAGCAATGAGCTCTCCAAAGAGGCCCGGCAGCGTATGACCATTATGGTGCAGACCAATGACGGCTTTGTGATAGCGGAGGAAGACCTGAAAATGAGAGGTCCCGGAGATCTTTACGGTACCCGCCAGAGCGGGGCCATGGAATTTAAGATAGCGGATATCGTGAACGATACGGACATCGTGGAAGAAACAAGGGCAGAGGCTATGAGCATACTGGATGAGGATCCCAACCTGGTGAAGCCTGAGCATATGGTGATCAGGCACTCTTTGTCACAGATGAATATGCGGCAGTCCACGCACTGGAATAAAATAAGTTAAATCAAAAAAAATAAAAAGTATATAATGCGTATTTTGATAACGAACCGGATAATGCAATGGTCGTCCTGCCTGTTGGTAATGCTTGCGCTGCTGGTTGCTGTGCCGCTGCACGCCCAGGAGGTAGGTATTACAAATGATGTGCATATCGGCACACTGGAGAATGGCCTGAAATATTACATTCATCCCAATGGAAAGCCTTCCAAAAAGCTGGAGCTGAGGCTGGTGGTCAATGCCGGCTCCCTGCAGGAGACCGCGGCGCAAAGGGGCATAGCCCACTTTACGGAGCATATGCTGTTCAACGGCACCCGCAGCTATCCCAAAAATACGCTGGTGGACCGCCTGGAATCCATGGGCATCGCATTTGGTGCGGACCTCAATGCCTATACATCCTTTGACGAAACGGTCTATATCCTGCCGATACCTACGGAGAACAGGGCGAACGTGGAAGAAGGCTTTAAGATACTGAAAGAATGGGCGGGCGATGCCTTGCTGACGGATGAGGACATTGACGCGGAAAGGGGCATTGTGCTGGAAGAAAGCCGGCTGAGCAAAAGCTCGGACAGGCGGATGTATGAGCAATACCTGCCTAAGCTGTTCAACCATACACTATACGCCGACCGGCTTCCTATCGGCCTGGATAAGGTCATTTCGGAAGCGCCGTACAGTGAGTTCCGTTCGTTTTACCGGAGCTGGTACCGTCCGGACCTGATGGCTGTGATAGCGGTGGGAGATATAACGGTGGAGGAAGCGGAAGCGCTCATCAAGAAATACTTCGGGCAGCTGGAAAATCCGGCGAACCCGCAGCCCCGTGTGGCTGTGCCGCTGCTGCCCTATGAAAAAAGCGAGGCCATGGTGCTGACGGACGTGGAAGCAACGGGCTACAATACCACGGTGTACTTCTCGCCCCGCCAGACGGACAGGCCCTTATCCATACAGACCTACAGGAGCAACATTATCAAAGGACTGTTCATCAGCGCGCTGAACAGGAGGCTGGCAGAGCTGAAAGAGCAGCCTAAGCCGCCTTTTGCCGCCGGTGATGTGGACATAGACGATTATATAAGAGGCTATGAAGGACTGATAGTGGATATTACGCCTGCGGATGATATGAAAAGCGCGGTCACAGCCGTATTGACAGAGGTCAACAGGATGTACAGGTTCGGCATAACGCCGGAAGAGCTGGAAACTGGGAAAAAAATGATGCTGGCTGCCGTGCAGAACCAGCTGAAGGAAAAGGATGCTACCGCTTCCGGTACGCTGGTTAACCTGTATATCAGTAATTTCCTGAATCATACGCCTATTGAGGGACAGGAGCTGCGGTTTGGCTACTATAACCAGATGCTGCCCAATGTATCCGTTGCGGAAGTGAATAAGGAAATTCGTCAATGGATGGATATCCAGCGTACCTTTCTGGCGGTAATGACAGGGCCGGACTCAAAGCAGATGCCCCTCCTCACGGAAAAGGAAACGGTGAAGCTGATCCAGGAAGTGCTTAAAAAGGAGGTAACGCCCTATGTTGCCAGGGAACCCAAGGAAGCGCTGGTGAATGTCGGTATGCTGGAGCTGCAGAAAGGGAGCATTGTAAAGGAGACCTATGATAAGGAGCTGGATGTGACCTACTATGAGCTGGCCAATGGCGTAAAGGCAGCCCTGAAATCCACCCGCTATAAAAACGACGAGATCATCCTGACGGCCGGTAATTACGGGGGGACCAGCCGGTACAATACCGGAGAGGACCCATCCCGTGAGAGCGCTTTCTTTGCCAGCCTGCTGCTGGACCAGCTTGGATACGGCGACTTTACGCCCTCGGAGCTTGGAACCTATATGGCCGGTAAAAATGCCAGCGTTGCCCTGAAAATGGACGCCGTCAGCAACCAGGTGCAGGGTACCGCTACGGTTCAGGACCTGGAAACGATGATGCAGCTGCTGCACCTGAAGCTTACTGCCCTGAGGAAGGACAGGCAGCAGTTCGAAAGCTTTGTCAATACGTTCAGTACCCAGCTGGCCATCCTGGATAAAGACCCGGAGACCGCCTTTATGGATACGCTGGTCAGGGCATTTTATAATAATAGCAGGCTGGCGCCCATCATCGTGCCCAATGAGCAGGTGCTTCAGAAAATGGACCTTGATAAGATCTATGCGATCTATGAAGCTTCCTTTAAAAATGCCGCGGCCGACTTCTTTTATGTATTTACAGGCAATATAGATAAAAGCGTCTTTGAAAAATATATGCTGCTGTACCTGGGCTCGCTGCCGGCCTCCGGTGAGCAAACGATGTGGGTGGATAACGGCGTAAGACCCGTACAGGGATTCAATGAGCTTGAATACCACGCCGGTATGGAAGATAAGGCGGTTATCCTGCAGATCATACATGGCAAGATCGACTACAGCCAGGACCTGCAGCTCAAGGCGGGTATGCTGACAGAGATCCTGAATTTTAAGATTATGGAAGAAGTGCGCGAAAAGCTGGGCGTCATTTATGGCGGCGGGTTCTCCATCAGTATAGAAAAAGTGCCTTACCAGAATTACCAGATCCTGCTACAGCTGCCCTGCGGCCCTGCAAATGTGGACACGATCCTGTATACGGTACAGGCAGAGCTTACCAGGCTGCGGAAGGAAGGCATCAGCCAGAAGGACCTGGACAAGGTCGTGGCCAACTATATGGAATCATACCGGACCTCCCTGGAATCTAACTACGACTGGGGCAGAAGGATTTTGAATATCAACCGTTGGGAGCATGATAAGGAGCGCTTCCTGGATTTCCCGGATGTATTGACCAAGATCACGGTCAATGACATTAAGGCGACCGCCAACCTCCTGTTGGGTGGCGTCAGCTCGAATATCTTTATGGGCGTTCTTTATCCCCGGGATTATAAAAAATAAGCTCCCGCAGGCAAGGTAATATATTGCCGGGCAGGCCCGGAGCAGCTAAGCTCCGGGCCTGCTTTTGCTTTTTTATCAGATCTAGTATGTAACTTGCAGCTTTCACCAACATATCCGGGTATATATATGGAAAATGTACAGGTAGCGCTGTCAGCAATGCTGCAGGCCAGGGAGATCAGCTTTGAGCCCATTTCTCCCAGGTACTTCACGGTCATAGCTATCAGGTGGCTCATATTCCTGCTGGCAGTGCTGGGAGGATGGACGCTTATTGCCTGCCTGAATGAAATCCCCCTGGCTTTGGGGCTTTCAATCGGCGGCGGCCTGCTGCTTGCGGCCGGTATCTGGCTGGCGGTCATGAGGCTGAGCTTTAAATACCGGGGCATTGCTGTCAGGGAATACGATGTGGTGTTCAGGACCGGCTTCATCAATATTACGGAAACCCTGGTGCCTTACAACCGCGTGCAGCATGTCAGGTTGACAAGAGGTGTTTTGGAGAAAATGTTCGGGCTGAGCGCTCTGTACATCTATACGGCGGCGGGAGGGAACCATAACCTGTCCATAGCCGGCCTGAAAGCGGCGGATGCGGAAAAGATCAAATCCTATATTATGGATAAGATAAAGATCGCGGAGGAAGCAGCGGGCAATGCTCCGGACACGGCAGGGGATGAGCCTTTTGCCGGTACTCATAATGAATATAGCACGGATGATGACAGCCATGGAAACCCATAATGCCGCTTCTTTCCTGGGTCCGAACAGGATGAGCCGTACCGGCGTGTTGCTGTTGTTCGTCAAGCAGCTTGTGCTGTACACGCGTGCCTTCGGGCTGCTTATCCTCGTGGCTGTTTACCGCTATGTGCGCAGCGAGGCATTTGAGACGTATGGCTTCGGGTATGTGTTGCTGCTGATTCTTGTCTTCTTTGTGCTGGTGCTTGTCACCGCTTTCTTACGGTACAGGAATTTCAGGTTTTATATAGACCGGGAAGCAGCGGCTTTTATACTGGAAAAAGGTGTCTTCTCAAAAGAGAAAACGATCATCCGCTTAGAGAAGATCTTCCAGATCAACCTGCAGCAAAATGTATGGCAGCAGGTATTTGATGTGTATGAGCTGGAAGTGGAAACAGCCGGCTCTGCCCGGGCTGAGGCCAGGATCCCGGCTTTGTCCGAGCCGGTGGCGAATGCGCTGAAGGCAGCGCTGCAGGCCTATGCCTTACAGCACCGGCCCGGGGACAATATTGAAGCTGCCGGTATTCCGGTTGGGGAGACGCTAAAGGCTGAAGATCGCAGGTATATAGGCTCCGGGAATATCTTTTATGCTTCGCTGCTGTCCCATTACGGGAATGGCTTACAGGTGTCCCTGGGGTTCCTGCTGGTATTGTGGTCGCAGTTCAACGACTGGGCACAGCTGTTCTCCGGCCAGACGGAAGAGGAGCGGCTTATGTCCTGGTGGGAAGCGCTTAACACTGAAAGACTGTTGCTGATAGCGGGAATCCTGCTCCTCATCCCTTTTGTCATCAACACCATCCGGTTCGTAGTGAAATACTATAATATCTCTTACGTGGTCCTGAATCCGAAGGAGCTGGGCATTGATTACGGCCTGTTCACCTTACAGCACAGGATCTTCCGGGTGCAGAAGCTGCAGGAGCTGAATATTGTGTCCAACTGGTTCCTCAGGAAAAAAGGCATCAGCTTTGTTACCCTATTGCAGTCCGAGAACACTGTCGGCCGTAAGCAGAAAAGCACTACCGTATTCCCCGGTATGCCGGATGCGCAGCTGGAGGAGCTGGAACGGCTGTTCTACGGGCAGCGTATCAGGCAGGGAGCGGTCATCCGGCCTTATGCGAATAAGCTGGTGCTGGCCTTGCTGTTAAGGCTGGTAGCCGTGGCGTCCCTGGGATGGGTGGCGACAACTTTCTTTGAAATGCCTGTGCAAGGGTGGTGGCTGGCAGCGGGCATACTGCTCTGGACCTGGCTCATTGCCTTGCTGCGGTTCAGAAATGATGCCTTTTACCTGCATAAGGATTTTATTATCAGGCAAAGCGGCAGCCTCCGGCGCACAAGGAAGATCATAGAGCCGCATAAGATCCAGCACCTGGAGGTCTTCCGGAAGCTATGGCGCCCTAAATTCGGCAGCATAGCCATCTATACGGCCTCCGGCGTTATTTACGGATCCTGGTACGACTATGATACCCTGTATCAGTGGAGTGAAGGGCTGATCAATGATGTGAACAGGACATCCCGGAGCTGGATGTAAATGACGGGCCTCCGCGCGGCCAAATTTTTCCCTGTGTTTTTTAGGTAAAAAATCATAATTTTGCCGTTCCCTTGCTTGTAATGTTTGGTTATAGAAATGTTTCAAATATTCAGAGTCAATATCCTTCTGCTTATAGCATTGTTGTTTAGCCATATTAATATCATGGCGGGCAATGAATCCCCCGATGCGGAACGATGGGTGCAATATTATTCCTGGGCAGATGATGAGCCTGCATATAAGGCCCAATACGAGATCCAGGAAGCGGCATATGAATTGGTGGACGAGGGGTCAGTGCCGAGACGGTATAGTGATAGTCCTAAAATGACCTGCTGTCCGGGCAGGCAGCAATATATTGATTTCCTTCATTGTATCTTTCCCGTAATACCGGTCCGCGGGTCTCCCCGCGATGAGGAAAGCGCGCCTAAACAGCTTTGCGGCTACGGGATGCTTTATCTTCAGTATCTGTTTTAATATTTCCGGCTGTCTGATGGCTATGCTTTACAGTATGTTCTGCAAGGGACGTACCTGTATAGATCTGTCATTGCTTTAAACGGACAAGCGCCGGCGGGATCATCCTGTCCCGGCGTTTATATTATTCATTTTTCCTGATTTATTTAGAACAAAGATTAAGCATGTTTAAGAACACGATAATGCTTGCAGCGGCAGGTGCCGCCTTAGGCTGGATATCCTGCAATAACGCTCCCGCAGCAGACAATGCCCCGAATGAGATCAAAAAGATACCCGTTGTCAATATAATTAAAAAGGATACTTTATTGCCGGTAGAATATGTGGCGGATATACAGGCTGTCAGGAATATAGAAATAAGGCCCCGCACTGCAGGTATACTGGAAAAGATATATATCAGGGAGGGCCAGAGCGTGCACGCCAACCAGCTCCTCTTTAAGATCAACGACAGCGAGCTCCAGATAGATCTCAGCAGGGCCAATGCGGTCTATCACAGTGCGCTGGCCGAGCAGAAGGTCACGGAAGTGGAGCTGGAAAGGGTTAAAACCCTGGTAGATAAAAAAGTAGTGCCCGTATCCGAGCTGGACTTGGTGAAAGCCAAATATAATGCGGCCAGGGCCAAATCGGAGCAGGCGCTGGCGGATAAGAATGCCGTGTCCAAACGTATCTCCTATACCGAGATCAGGGCGCCGTTCGCAGGTATTGTGGACCGGTTCCTGTTCCGGGAAGGCAGCCTGGTCAATGAGAACAGTCTCCTGACCACCGTTTCCGATAACAGCCATATGTATGCCTATTTCAATGTATCGGAGAAGATATACTTTGATATGATGGTGAACGGCGGCGAGGATGAAGTGGAAAAAGTGACGCTGCTGCTCCCCAATGGTGTGCCTTATGAGCACCTGGGCGAGATCCGGGCCGCTGAAAGCGAAATAGATGAAAATACCGGCTCCATTGCTTACAAGGTGGTATTCCCCAACCCCGCCGGGCTGCTCCGGCATGGGGCATCCGGCAAGCTGATACTGGAGCAGCCTGTCCGGAATGCGTTCCTGATCCCCCAGAAATCCGTCATAGAGATACAGGACAAATACTATGTATTCGTGGTAGATGAGCAGCATATGGTCCGGATGCACAGCTTTGTGCCTTTTAACAGGGTGGCCAACTATTACATTGTCACCTCGGGACTCACAGGCAACGAAAAGATCGTGTATGAAGGCGTCAAGCAGCTGCGGGAAGGCGAGATCATCCAGCCCGAGCTCAGGCAGCCTTAACAGCCTGCTGCCCGCAGCCGGAAAGGCTGTATATCTTTTTTTCTCTAAGCTATAAACACATATTGCAATGGTTGAAATGTTTATCAGGCGGCCGGTATTGTCGCTTGTTATCTCCATATTTATTACCCTTCTGGGCGTGCTGGCCCTCTTCAGCTTGCCTATTACCCAATTCCCGGATATCGTGCCGCCTTCCGTTGTCGTAACGGCAAGATATACAGGTGCGAACGCTGAAGTGTCGGTAGATGCCGTGGCGCTGCCGCTGGAACGTGCCATTAACGGGGTGCCGGGCATGACCTATATGTCCACCGTTACCGGTAATGACGGGGTTACTATGATACAGGTATTCTTTGAAGTGGGTACGGATCCCGATCTTGCTGCCGTGAATGTGCAGAACAGGGTGGCCACTGTCATTGACGAGCTGCCGGAAGAGGTTATCAAAGCCGGGGTGCAGACGGAAAAGGAGGTGAACTCCATGCTGATGTACCTGAATATTGTCAGCAATGATACGGCGGTGGATGAAGATTTTATCTTCAATTTTACGGATATCAATATTCTCAAGGAGCTTAAGCGTATCAACGGGGTGGGCCGTGCGGAGATCATGGGGCAGAAGGAATACGCCATGCGTATCTGGCTGAAGCCCGACCGTATGGCCGCCTATGAAATATCCGCGGATGAGGTCATAACGGCGCTGCAAAAGCAGAACGTATCTGCCGCACCCGGCAAAACGGGTGAAAGCTCGGGCAAAAAGACCCAGGAGGTGCAGTACGTACTGCGTTACACCGGGAAATTCAGCGAGCCGGCAGAATACGAGAATATAGCGATCCGCTCCAATGCCGATGGATCCATCCTGAAGCTTAAAGACGTGGCCGAGGTGGAATTTGGTGCCATGAGCTACGGGATGGTCTCCAAAACCAACGGTCAGCCCTCTGCTTCTATTATGATCAAGCAGCGTCCCGGGTCCAATGCCAGTGATGTGATACGTGATATCAAGGACCGTATGGCTGAGCTGAAGACCGCTACTTTCCCGCCGGGAATGGATTATAACCTGGCGTATGATGTCTCCCGCTTCCTGGATGCTTCCATCAACGAAGTGCTGAAAACCCTGCTCGAAGCCTTTTTATTTGTGGGTATCGTTGTCTTCATCTTCATACAGGACTGGCGTTCCACCCTCATCCCGGTGCTGGCTGTGCCGGTAGCGCTGATAGGCACGCTGGCCTGCATGCTGATGCTGGATTTTTCCATCAACTTGCTGACCCTGTTCGCGCTGGTGCTGGCCATCGGTATCGTGGTGGATAATGCCATTGTAGTGGTGGAAGCGGTCCATGTAAAAATGCATGAAGAGCATCTGCCGCCCCTGGAAGCCACGATCAGCGCTATGAAAGAGATCACAGGGGCCATTATCGCCATTACGCTGGTCATGTCTGCCGTATTTGTGCCGGTAGCCTTCCTGAGCGGTCCCGTAGGCATATTCTACAGGCAGTTCTCGCTGACGCTGGCCTTTGCTATCGTCATCTCGGGCATCAATGCCCTTACCCTGACACCGGCGCTTTGCGCCCTGTTGCTGAAGCCGGTGGCGCATCATAAAAAGGATCATCTGCTGAACCGTTTTTTTCGGAAATTCAATACGGGATTTGATAAAATGAACGGTAAATATCAGAGTCTGCTCTGGAAAATGGCCGGCAGGAAAGGATTGACCGTAGGGCTGATGTTCCTGTTCATCCTGCTGACCTGGGGCACATCGGCTATCCTCCCCAGCGGCTTTATTCCCACGGAAGACCAGGGGATGATATATGTTAACGTGACCACACCGCAGGGAGCTACCGTGGAGCGTACCGAAAAGGTGCTGGACGATATTTATGAACAAGCCAGGTCCATAGAGGCTGTGGAAGCGGTGACCACGCTGGCCGGCTACAGCCTGGTGAACGAGATTGCAGGTGCGTCCTATGGTATGGGGATGATCAACCTCAGGCCCTGGAGCGACCGGAGCGTAAGCGTTAACGATATCATCCGGGAGCTGAAATCCAGGGTGCAGCATATTTCCGATGCCAGCATCGAGATATTCGCCCCCCCGACAGTACCGGGCTTTGGTAACTCCAGCGGCTTCGAGCTGCGCCTGCTGGACCGTACCGGCGGTGATATCGCTACCAGCGCCGATATTACAAGGGAATTCGTGGAAGAGCTCAATAAAAGCACCGTGGTACGGAATGCCTTTACCTCTTTTGATGCCTCTTTCCCGCAGTACCTGATCCGGGTGGACTATGATATGGCTGCGAAAAAAGGTATCACCGTAGAGAATGCCATGGGTACCCTGCAGACCCTGATCGGCAGCTACTATGCCACCAACTTTATCAGGTTCAACCAGATGTATAAGGTAATGGTGCAGGCAGACCCGGAATACCGGAAGAACCCCGAAGATATTCTACGGCAGTATGTGAAGAACGACTACGGGGAGATGGTGCAGTTCTCCTCCTTCATCCGGATGGAAAGGGTGTACGGCCCGGAGCAGCTGACGCGTTACAATATGTACACGGCTGCTATGATCAACGGTGAGCCGCAACCCGGTAAGAGCAGTGGTGACGCCATTCAGGAAGTGCAGCGTATCGCGGCTGAAAAGCTCCCGAGAGGCTACGGATATGAATGGTCCGGTATGACCAGGGAAGAGATCCTGTCCGGTAACCAGGCATTATATGTATTTGCGATCTGCCTGGTCTTCGTTTATCTCCTGCTGGCGGCGCAGTATGAGAGCTTCCTGCTGCCTTTGCCGGTGCTGTTGAGCCTGCCGGCGGGCATATTCGGCTCCTTCCTGCTGCTGAAGCTGACAGGTATGGAAAACAATATATACGCCCAGGTGGCATTGATCATGCTGATAGGGCTGCTGGGCAAGAACGCTATCCTTATCGTGGAATTTGCCATACAGAGCCGCAAGGAAGGCGCTTCCGTGATACAGGCTGCTATAGACGGCGCCACGCAAAGGCTGCGGCCGATATTGATGACCTCTTTTGCCTTTATTGCGGGCCTGATCCCCTTATGTATCGCCAGTGGCGCCGGGGCTATGGGTAACAGGTCCATCGGTATTGCCGCGGCGGGCGGTATGCTTATCGGCACCATATTCGGTGTTATTGTGATACCCGGTCTTTACGTGCTATTTGCCTCTATGGAGAAAAAAAACAAATCAACGGTTCCTCCGCAGGAACAGGTGTCTTAAACTGAAAATGATGAAATCCGTGAACTTTAAATATTATATACTCTCTGCTGCTGTTCTGCTGGCCGCCGGCTGTAAGGTACCGGCTGTGCTCAGCGATACGTCCGGGAAGGAGTTGCCCCGGGAATTTGTGATCCCGCCATCTGATACCCTGAACATACAGCAGCTGACCATAGATGATTTTTTTGCAGATCAGCACCTGAAACAGCTGATCCGGAAAGTGCTGCAGGACAATCCCGATTACCGTATTGAATTTAAAAGGATCAGCATAGCAGAAGCTTATCTTTCCAAATCCCGCGGGGCTTTGTGGCCGTCGCTGAAAGGACTGGGCAATGCTGCTGCCACGAAGTACGGAAAATACACGATGGAAGGCGTGGGTAACTTTGATACCAACCTTTCTCCCAATATAGAAGAGAACCAGAAGATAGGGACGCATCCTACTCCTGACTACTTCTTAGGCTTCGGAGCCGACTGGGAGCTGGATATATGGGGGAAATACAGGCATATGAAACGTGCGGCCAAAGCCCGCTTCTGGGCGACAGTAGAGGGGAAGAAGCTGCTGGAATCCGTGCTGGTAACCCAGACGGCCCTGGTTTATTACGATCTGATCGCCCTGGACCAGGAGATCAGGATACTGCATAACAACATCCGGCTTCAGGAAGAGGCCTTCGAGGTGGTGCAGATACACCAGGAAGTGGGAAGGTCCACCTTGCTGGCCGTTAAGCAAATGGAAGCCCAATTAAATAACTCCAGGTCGCTTTTATACCTGAAGCAGCAGGAGCTGCAGGAAGCGGAAATGGCGATGCAGGAGCTCATAGGCGAATATGAAGGAAGCGTGGTGCGCAGCAGCAATATTGATATACAGGCGGTGCGTTACCTGTACAATAATGCGGTGCCGGTACAGGTAATGGCTTACCGGCCGGATATACGCCAGGCGCTCCATGAGCTGGAAGCCACGCATGCGGACGCAAAGGCCGCGAGGGCCGCATTCTTTCCATCGGTCAATATAACGGCTTACCTGGCCTATAATGCTTTCAGCGGTGAAATGCTTTTTAACCCTGCTTCCCTGGGCTGGCAGGTGCTGGGAGGGATCACGGCCCCATTGCTCAATAAGAACCAGATCAGGAGTGACTTTAAAATAGCTACCGCCCAGCAGGAGATCGCCTTTATTGAGCTGGAAAAAGCCACGATGAAGGCGTACCGGGAAGTGAACCTCCTGCTCCGGAAGATCAGCAATACCAATCTGGCGTATGCGGAAAAGGAAAAGGAGTCAAAGGCTATCACCAGCGGGGTGGAAATATCCCAGGATCTCTATATGAACGGGTATGCCAACTACCTGGAGCTGATAGCCGCCCGTAAGAGCAAGCTGGAAGCCGATCTGCAGATCATTGAATTAAAGCGTATGCAGGTCCAGCAGCTGGTACAGCTCTATAAAGCCCTCGGAGGAGGATATGATGTACAGCAATAAAAAGTTGTAGAAAAAGGTTTATAAGGGAGATCAAATCAAAAAAGCATTACAGCAGCCTGCTGTAATGCTTTTTTGATTGATTGTGATCCTGTCAGTTCCACCTGTTAAACCCGCCGGAGCGTATTTTCCAGTATTTGAACAGCAGGTAGGCGAATATCATACCGCCCAGGTGGGCGAAATGGGCAATATTGTCGGCCGGATCATTCCTGAGTCCTGCAAAGAGGGCTATCACAGCCATGATAGCCACAAAATATTTGGCCCGGATAGGGAAAAGAAAGTAGATCATGATCTGCACATTGGGAAACAGGTAGCCAAAAGCGAACAGTACACCGAATATAGCGCCGGAGGCCCCGAGCATGGGAGTAACCATGGGGAATACATTAGGATTGCCATAGTCTGTAAGAAGCACCTGGTTCACCGCATTGATCTGCTCATTTTCCGTAAGCGCCTGGAACCATTGAATGGCAGCCTGGTTTTCCCAGGAAAAGACCAGGAGATGCAATAAGGCGGCCCCGAACCCGCAGGTCAGGTAAAAGATCAGGAAGCGCTGCGAGCCCAGCCGGCTTTCTACGGATGAACCGATCATCCATAGGGTGAACATATTAAAAAACAGGTGGGCAAAGTTGGCATGCATGAACTGGTGGGTCAGGATCTGCCAGGGCTTGAACAAAGGAGAGTCCCAGTGATATAATGCTAAATACGGTGTCAGGGATGGCATCAGCCAACCGGTAACGATAAATAACAATACATTGATGATGATCAGATTTTTAATAACGGGCGGTAAAAAATTAAATCCTCCTGCGGGTCCTAAATTCATATCGTTATCTTTTTAAAGTGTGAGCTTCTTGAAAATTCAAAGATATTGATTGTTGCTTTAAAAAATGAAAACATACTCTTTATTCTATCGTATTTCGCTACATTTGAATGATGAAAGCAATGCTACTGTCGGCCGGGCTGGGCACACGCCTCAGGCCGTTTACTGACCGTCATCCTAAAGCGCTGGCTCCTGTGGGTGACAAGACGCTCCTGGAGATCAATATCAGGAAGCTGGTACGTGCCGGCATCCGTGACATCGTGGTGAATGTGCACCATTTTGCCGACCAGATCATTGAGGTGATCAGGCAGCATAACGGCTTTGGCGCCAATGTGCTGATATCGGATGAAACGGCTGTAGTATTGGAAACGGGAGGAGGTGTTCAGAAAGCGGCACCGCTGTTTGAAAATGAAGAGGACATCCTGGTGTGTAATGTGGATATATTATCCAATATAGATATCAATACCCTGTATGCCTGTCACCGGCAGTACCAGGCAGCAGCCACGCTTGCCGTGCAGCACAGGTCAACAACCCGCAACCTCCTCTTTGACAGGGACGCGAATTTAAGAGGGTGGCAAAATAACGTGACCGGCGAGGTCAGGCCGGCTGGTCTGGGGAGTACAGAGCACCTGGTACCTTTTGCCTTCAGCGGTATTCAGGTATTGAACAGGAAGCTGTACCAGGATATCCCGTTGCAGGGAAAATTTTCCCTGATAGATGTGTATCTTCATTCTATGGGCAGCCATATCATCAAAGGATTTGACCATACCGGTGATGTGCTGCTGGATGTCGGGAAACCGGAGGCGCTGGAAAAGGCCCGTGCGATCATAAACGAAATTTCCTGACCGGTTGATCGTTATACTACCCTGTCACCCTTTCAGGGTTAGGTTGGATAAATATCTTATGAGCTATAATTGTTACACCGCTTCGCGGTTGTATAGGATTGTTCCGAGGGGAGGGATCTCTTAATACACTGTCAGATAGAAAAAGCCTTCTCAGGGTACGCTAAAATAAGCCCTAAGGGCTGCCATTACTATAGCTATTATACCAATATTATATATTAACCACGAAGTGGTGATATTATAGATGATCTGTGTTGTATGGTAGGAAAGGGAGGTATATGTGATCATTAGACGGTTGTATCACCCTTTCAGGGTTATTGGGATAAATATCTTATGGCTATAATTGTTACACCGCTTCGCGGTTATGCGGTATTATTCCGGGGATAGGGATATCTTAAAATTTACCTTGTCAGATAAAAAACTTTTCAGGGTATGCTAAATAAGCCCTAAGGGCTGATATTACTATAGCTATTATACCAATATTATATTTAACCACGAAGTGGTGCCATTATTGCGAAAATTTATGCTCTTAGCCGGTACGGTTCTCAATAAGCCTGAGGGGCTGATATGATCATAGCCCAACAAATATCATTTATCCATTTAACCACGAAGTGGTGATATGCTAATATATAGCCGTATTATAATGAAAGGATAGGTATGATCGTTACAACCAATATACCATTCTTTCTGTGATTTACTTTTTCTTAGGCGTAACAGGTTGGGCAGGTGTTTTTGGCTTAACCGGCGGATTCTTTTTATTGACGGAATCAGCAGACCGGGCATTGCTGAAAGTCGGTTTGGGTGTTGTATTGTTCACCGGCTGGATGGTATCCAATTTTATCACTATATGGGGCTGAGGGTGCACAATGCCGAAGTTCTGACCGTTGGAGGTCTTGAGCGACTGTGGTGAGCCGCTGTGGCTGTAATGAAATATTTTAGGTGTCTGGGCACCGGCTGTTACGATTCCTCCTATCAGGAAAGCCAGCGCGAAACAGGTTGTTTTCATTGCAATTATTTTTACGAATATAATCAATAAATTGCAAAAGACATTTTAAAATATCAGAAGTGCGAAAATATCTCAACAATACCTTACGCCTCATCCTCATAAGAAGCATCATGATGACCGTAGTGGGGCTGTCTGTACCGTTTATACTTGATACTGCCTTATACAGGCAGGAAGCTTATACGGTGATGGCTGTCATTTCGAAAGCAAATACCGCACTATCCGGCTCTCTTTATGGCTTCAGGCCGTCCGCTCATTGGATGCACGTGCAGTCAGACAGTACGGGGCTGTACCTGTACATGCTGAATATCGCTTTATTATCAGTTGTCGGGAGCCTTGTTTATACCATTGGTTTCAAAAAGAAGGAGCTTTCCGCCGGGGTGATCGCGCTTTTTACAGTATTTATAAGGTACCTGCTGGCCTTTAAGCTCCTGCAGTACGGGTTGAATAAGGTCTTCAAATACCAGTTTTTCCAGCCGGAGCCTAATATTTTATATACGCCGTTCGGTATGCTGCCCAAAGAGTTGCTGTACTGGAGCGTGAATGGCATATCTTATGGCTTTTCTGTGCTTACCGGCGCGCTGGAATGCCTGGCCGGTATGCTATTATTATGGCGGCGGACCTTCCTTCTGGGGGCTATCACTGCTGCTGTGATACTGTTGCAGGTAGCCGCAGTGAATTTCTGCTATGATATCTCTGTAAAGATATTGTCGCTCTATCTCCTGCTGCTGGCCGGTATCCTGCTGTTCCCGTATCTTAAAAGCATCCTGCGCTTCCTGGCGGGTGCTGCTGTACAGCCCCTCGCCGGTATCAGGAATAATGCGGGAGGCACACGCAGATACCGGAAATTGAAATATGCGATCCTGCTGCTATTGTTCGCCTGGATAATATATCCCTATGCCATTTCCGGAAATTATAATGATGACCTGGCTCCGAGGCCGCCTTATCATGGCGCTTATTCACCGGAGCGTATCATTATGAACGGAGATACCTTCGGCAAGGATGAGCTGGTATGGAAGCGCATCTTTGTGCACAGGCAGCAGTATTTTATTGTACAGGACGACCAGGATATCCTGCAGGACTACCCGTTCTCTTACGGTGCGCAGGGCGGACTTTATATGGAAGATTCTTCAGGAGCGCGCTCAGAGCTGTTTTTTGAGACAAGGGATAGCCTGCGGTACACTATAACCGGCATATGGCAGGGCGACAGCTTACGGATGGATGTGATCCGTGATGACCATAAGCGGCTTCCGGCCCTGCAGCAGGGATTTCACTGGAGGGTGGATGAATAGTGGCGGCAGGATGCCCGTGTACTGCCGGGATCGGGAGTAAGGTACAGCCGATCATCATTACATTGTAAAAAAATGCAGCAGCTGCATTCTAAAGGCTTCCTGTTAGAAAAATAAAGTGGCTAAATCTCTGAAATGCTCTATTTTTACCAAAAGTATCTTCACAGCGAAATACGATTCAATAATATTTTACACCTCAGTACATTTATGAATACACTTCAGTTACAGCGTCCCATTGCATTTTTTGATCTGGAAACGACAGGATTGGACCAGGCTAAGGACAGGATCGTAGAGATTGCGATTGTCAAGTGGATGCCCGATGGTACCGTAGAAGAATATGAAAAGCGGCTCAACCCGGAAATGCCTATTTCCAGGGAAAGCTCGGAGATCCATGGTATCAGGAATGAGGATGTGGCTGATGCTCCTACCTTTAAGGAAGTAGCGCACGAAATAGCTGCTTTTATCAAAAACTGTGACCTTGGCGGCTACAACAGCAACAAGTTTGATCTTCCCGTATTGGCCGAAGAGTTTCTGAGGGCGGGCCATACCGTAGATTTCAATACAAGGAAGCTGGTAGACGTTCAGCAGGTATTCTATAAGAAAGAGCCCCGCACCCTGGCTGCCGCTTACAAATTCTACTGTAACAGGGAGCTGGAAAATGCCCACAGCGCGCTGGCAGATGTCAGGGCTACCGTAGATGTGCTGAAAGCGCAGCTGGAAAGATATGAGGATATCGGGAATACGGCGGAGGCCCTGCATAATTTTACCGGCAGCGGCGATATCGTGGATTATGCCAGGAGAATTATCATAAAGGACAATGAGCACTACTTCAACTTCGGCAAGCACAAAGGGAAAAAAGTGGTGGATGTGTTCCGGGCTGAGCCGCAGTATTATGACTGGATCATGCAGTCGGACTTCACCCTGCACACCAAGCAATGTTTAAGCGAGATACTTAAGGCGATGTATTTCAATAAAAAATAAATATAAAAGTTGTAGCAATATTATAGTAAATTGCAAATTACATTCTAAAAACAGACTATATACGCTTGGACAAAGTAGTTATCATACCGACATTTAATGAAATAGAGAATATAGAAAAGATCATTCGTAAAGTGTTCTCTTTGTCAGGAGGTTACCATATTAAGATCATAGATGATGGTTCTCCTGACGGCACGGCACAAAAAGTAAAGGAACTGCAGCAGGAATTTCCCGACCGTCTGTTCTTAACCCAACGAGAAGGAAAGCAGGGCCTGGGTACGGCTTATATCTGCGGGTTCAAATGGGCTTTGGAGCGTAATTACCAGTATATCTTTGAGATGGATGCGGATTTTTCGCATAACCCGGATGACCTGGACCGCTTGTACGAGGTCTGTGCCACCGGCCAGGGAGACCTGGCGGTCGGCTCCAGGTATGTCAAAGGCGGGAGTGTCGTCAACTGGCCGTTCAACAGGATACTCATCTCCTATGGTGCTTCCCTCTATACCCGTATGATCACCTGGATGCCGGTAAAAGACTGTACTGCCGGCTTTGTGTGCTATACCCGTAAGGTGCTGGAAGCGTTGCCGCTGGACGAGGTACGCTTTGTAGGCTATGCTTTCCAGATAGAGATGAAATACAGGACCTGGAGAAAAGGCTTTAAAATCAAAGAGATCCCCATAGAATTTATAGACAGGCAGGAAGGTGTATCGAAAATGTCGAAAGGCATTGTGAAGGAAGCTGTGCTGGGTGTATGGAAAATGAGGGGATTCGTATAAAAAAACAAGTTATGAAAAAGAAAAATAAAAAAGCTCCGTATATACCCAAACCTAAAAAGTCGTCCCAGCACCAGATGGTGGGCATGACGCTTACCGGTAAGCTGGATCTTGCCAGGAACGGTATGGGCTATGTGAGCGTTGAAGGGCTGCCCCAGGATGTGATCGTCCGGGAGGCAGACCTGAAATCGGCCCTTAACGGGGATGAGGTAAAGGTAAAAGTCACCTATGTATCGGGTAAGGGTCGCCCGGAAGGCTTTATTTCGGAGATCGTGAAACGCAGCCAGACCTCTTTTATCGGCCGTGTTCAGCTGGCGGGAGAGTTCGGGTTCATGATCCCGAACAACCGTGCGATGCCTACCGACATCTTCCTGCCGCCGGCACAGGTAAAAGGCCTGAAGACCGGTGATATGGTAGTGGTAAAAATAGTAGAGTGGAAAGGGGACAGCAAGCGCAAGAACCCGGTGGGTGAGGTGATAGAGGTGCTCACTCAGGAGCGCCTGAACTCCATCGCCATGATGGAGATACTGGTAGAGAACGGTTTCCCGCTCCAGTTTTCGGAAGCTGCCATCCGGGAATCTGAGGCGCTGCCGCAGGTGCTGGATGAGCAGGAGATCAGCTTCCGCAGGGATATGCGGGATACGCTCACCTTTACCATCGACCCGGTGGATGCAAAAGATTTTGATGATGCGATCTCTTACCGCGACCTGGGAGAAGGCCTGTTTGAGATCGGGGTACATATAGCCGATGTAAGTCACTACGTACAGCCCGGATCGGAGCTGGACAAGGAGGCTTACCTGCGTGCCACTTCCGTGTACCTGCCGGACAGGGTCAATCCCATGCTGCCGGAACGCATCTCTAACGAATTGTGCTCCCTTAGACCGCACGAAGATAAATTTACCTTTTCCGCCGTTTTCCAGATGAATCACCAGGGCGTTGTGAAAGATGTCTGGCTGGGAAGAACGGTCACGCATTCCGATCGAAGGTTTACCTACGAGGAAGCGCAGGAGATCATTGAAGGAGCGGAGGGCGACCATAAAGACATCATTTTAAAGCTGAGGGATATGACCCAGCACCTCCGCAGGCAGCGGTTTAAAAAAGGAGCGATCAATTTCTCATCGCAGGAAGTCCGCTTTATACTGGACGAAAAAGGCATCCCGGTAGGCATACAGGTAAAGGAAAGCAAGGAAGCGCATCAACTGATAGAAGAGCTGATGTTGCTGGCCAACAAGCACGTGGCGATATTCGTTGGTCAGCAGCGGGAAAACGGCCAGCCGGTACCATTCCCTTACCGTGTGCATGACGTACCCGATGAAACCAAATTAGGCGTATTTGCCGCCTTTGCCGCCCGTTTCGGCTATAAGCTGAATCTCAACAGCCCTGAGAAAATTGCCGAATCTTTCAACGAGCTGCTGAAAGCCGTGGAAGGCAAGCCCGAACAGCATGTGCTGGAGCAGCTGGGCATCCGTACCATGGCCAAGGCGATGTACACGACCGAAAATATAGGCCACTACGGCCTTTCATTTGAAGACTATTGTCACTTCACATCTCCTATACGCCGCTATCCCGATATTATGGTGCACCGTGTGCTGCAGCAATGCCTGGACGAGCTGATCGTTCCGGATAAGAAAATGGAGCTCAAGGCACGCCATTGCAGCGAGCGGGAAAGAAAGGCGATGGAAGCGGAGCGGTCGGCCAACAAATACAAGCAGGTGGAATTCATGCAGCAGTTCATCGGCGAGACCTTTGACGCGGTGATCAGCGGCGTATCCAGCTTCGGGTTCTGGGCGGAGACCGTAGCGCATAAGTGTGAAGGGCTGGTAAGCATTGCAGACCTCGTGGACATTGACCAGTTTGAGTTCATAGAGCATGATTATGCCTTGCTCGGGCTCAATACGGGCGTGAAGTTCAGGATCGGGGATGCTGTAAAGGTGCAGGTGGTAGCTACCGACCTGGAACGCAGGACCATAGATCTGGACCTTGTAACGATGGCGCAGCGCCTGCCCAGGGAACGTGATGCACATAAAAAGACAAAAAGAGCGGTACAGGCAGAAAAGGCCACAGCCGGCAATGACAGGACTGCTAAGACAGATAAGCAGCCCAAAGCTGGTACGGGGAAGAAAAAGAAAAGTAAGCCTTAAGCCTGCCGCCGGACGCGGCTTTCAGGAGAAACTATATTCAATGCAGCCAGGTGGTAAGGACGGTACAGATGATCAGCAGGATACTATACAGCAGCATCATACCGTCCACATTGATCACGTAAAACAGCTCACTCTTATTGGGCCGGATACGCCGGAGCATGATCTTCAGCAGCAGGAAGGCCAGTATCTGTACTATGTAAAAAAGATGCCGGTCAAAATAGAAGAATGCCGCAGCCAGCAAGAGGATCACACCATTGATGACGCGGTGAAGAAGAGCCAGCAGCCGGGTACCCAGCAGGACGGGGAAGGTCCTGATACCTTTTTCCCTGTCTACCTGTATATCCTTGATGTCAAACAGGATACACAGGATCAGGATAAAAATCCATCGTATTGCCCCCCGTAGCACCAGCTCGGGGCTGAGCGGGATGGCCAGCTCCACTATCGGCAGCAAAAATGTCACCGCCACCCATACGAGCGATAGCAGGAAAGGCTTTAATATTCCCATACTCTTCAGGGCGACCCTGCTCCGGTTAAAGCGCAGCAGCGGGTAGGAATAGGAGAGGGTCAGGACGGTCAGGATGATCAGCAGCGCGATCCCGTTACGGTGCAGGTGGAACACGAATACGGAAGTCAATATAAATCCCACAGCTCCCCAGCAGATAATATTGAAGGTATTGGACAGGTTCCAGGTGTTACGCTGTGTGCTGATGCGTTTGCGGACCTTGAAATAATTGTGCGCGTTATAGACCAGCAGGGTGCTGCCAAAGACGAACAGCAGCAGCGGGTGGAAATAGGATATGTGGTAGCCCTGTCCTACAATGATGGTCAGCAACACCAGGCTGTAGGCGCAGAGGGCAGCCCACAGGCTGCTAAAGCCGAGATATGTCAGTAGCTTATTCATAAAAAAGCAGTATTACCTGGAATACTGCTTTATATTTTTATTTATGATCCGGAAGCGTCCAGGCTTATACCTGGAACACGCCCGATTTCCATTCTTCTTTTATAGGTGCGTTGTCAGCGGCTTTGATGGCTTCGCTTACATATTTACGGGTCTGGGAAGGGTCAATGATATCATCTACCCATAGCCTGGCCGCGGCATAATAGGAGCTTGTCTGCTCATTATAGCGGGCCGTGATCTTTTCCAGCAGCTCTTTTTCCTTCTCCGCGTCTATGGTCTCGCCTTTGGATTTGGCGGAAGCTACCTGGATCTGGAGCAGGGTCTTGGCAGCCTGCTCACCGCCCATTACGGCTATTTTAGCATTAGGCCACGCATAAATGAAACGGGGGTCATAGGCCTTGCCGCACATAGCGTAATTGCCCGCGCCGTAGGAATTGCCTACCACGATCGTGATCTTGGGAACGACCGAATTGGCAACGGCATTTACCAGCTTGGCGCCGTCTTTAATGATGCCGCTTTGCTCGCTGCGGCTGCCCACCATAAAGCCCGTCACATCCTGTAAGAACAGCAACGGTATCTTCTTTTGGTTGCAGTTCTGTATAAAGCGGGCTGCCTTATCCGCGCTGTCATTATAGATCACACCGCCCAGCTGCATCTCTTTCTTGCCGCTTTTGACGATCAGGCGCTGGTTGGCCACGATACCTACCGCCCATCCGTCTATACGGGCATAGCCGCAGACGATGGTCTTGCCGTATTCCTGCTTGAACTGGTCAAAGCTGCCTTCATCCACGATACAGCTGATAACATTTGTGACGTCATATGGTTTGGTATTATCTGCGGAAACATAGCCGTAGATCTGCCCGGGATCGGTTTGGGGCGCTTTGGGGGCAATACGGTCAAATCCTGCGCGGGGGGTATCTCCCAGCTTGTCGATGATCCTTTTTACCTGGTCCAGGCATTCCTGTTCCGTTTTGAACTTATAATCGGCTATACCGCTGATCTCGTTGTGCATTTTGGCGCCGCCCAGGGATTCCGCGTCTATATCTTCCCCGATCGCGGCCTTTACCAGGTAAGGACCTGCCAGGAATATGGAGGCGTTCTCTTCCACCATCAGCGTCTCATCGCTCATAATGGGCAGGTAAGCGCCGCCGGCCACGCAGGGGCCCATAACGGCGGCTATCTGGGTGATGCCCATAGCGCTCATCCGGGCATTATTGCGGAAAATACGCCCGAAATGCTCTTTGTCGGGGAATATCTCATCCTGCATCGGGAGATATACGCCGGCGCTGTCCACGATATAGACCACCGGGAGGTGATTCTCCATGGCTATTTCCTGCAACCTCAGGTTCTTTTTCCCGGTAATGGGGAACCAGGCCCCGGCCTTTACCGTATAATCATTGGCCACTATCATACACTGGCGCCCGGAGATATAACCGATACCGGCCACGGTACCGCCCGCCGGACAGCCGCCTTCTTCCTTATACATATCATAACCGGCAAAGGTGCCGATCTCTGTAAAATCACTGTCTTTATCTGTCAAATACTGGATACGTTCCCGAGGAGATAACTTATTCTTTGCCTTAGCCTTTTCCAGGGCCTTTTTTCCGCCGCCTTCTTCTATTTTGTTCCTGCGCTGTTTCCACTGGCTCAATGCCATTTTCATAGCATCTTCATTTTTATTGAATTCTAAATTCATACCTCGAAAAAATGTTTTATAATATGGGCGTAAATTTAAACCAAATTATTTTTATACCCTTAATTAACAGGAATTAAATCCGTTTTTTTAACTTGCAGACATTAAAAAAACAATAAAGCACGTATTCAGGTATTTATGAAAAAGTCGGTAACAATTTTAGGAGCGGGGCTTGTAGGATCTTTGTGGAGCGTTATTTTGGCAAAGAGAGGATATGAGGTACAGATATACGAACGCCGCCCGGATATGCGTAAGGAAAGCATTTCGGCAGGTAAATCCATCAACCTGGCCATGAGCAACAGGGGATGGAAGGCCATTGAGCTGGCGGGCCTGAAAGAAGATATCGAGCAGATCGCTATCCCTATGACCGGCAGGTTCCTGCACCAGAAAGACGGCTCTTCGGCTTTCCAGGCGTATGGTAAGAACGGGGAGGCCATCTATTCGGTAAGCAGGGGCGAGCTCAATAAAAAGCTGATGGACCTGGCGGAAAAGAACGGCGTCAGAATACACTTTGAGCATAAATGTACCGATGTGAACCTGCAGACCAATACGGTAACGCTGGAGGACAGGGACGGACAGACAAAAAGGATAGCAGCCGAGCTGCTGTTCGGCGCCGATGGCGCGCACTCCGCCCTGAGGCAGGCCTATACGCTGATAGACCGGGTGAACAGCAGCCGGCATTACATCTCCTGCGGGTATAAGGAGCTTTTTATTCCTGCAGGTCCGGGCAATACGTTCCTGATGGAAAAGAATGCGCTGCATATCTGGCCGAGAGGGCAGTATATGATGATCGCGCTGGCGAATTTTGATGGCAGCTTTACCTGTACCTTATTCTTCCCTTTCGAAGGTGATCCGTCCTTTGAAAGCCTGGATACGGATGATAAGATCCGCACCTTCTTCGAGGAAGAGTTTGGCGATGCCGTTGCTTTGATGCCAACCCTGCTGGAGGATTACAAGCGCAATCCCGTAGGCTCCCTGATCACCACGCGTATCGACCAGTACGCCTACCAGGACAAAAGCTGCCTGATAGGGGACGCGGCGCATGCTATTGTGCCCTTTTACGGGCAGGGCATGAATGCCGGGTTTGAGGATTGTACCATTTTAGCGCAGCTGATGGATGCTTGCGAAGAAGATTGGAGCAGGATATTTGAAAGATTTAACAGGATAAGGCCGGCCAACGGGCAGGCGGTAGCGGACCTGGCATTGGAGAATTTCATTGAAATGAGGGACAAGGTGGCTGATCCGAAATTCCTGGAACGGAAAAAAATAGAAAAAGAGCTGGGTAAAATGTTCCCGGAATATTACAATTCCGTATATGAGATGGTGTCCTTTACACAGACGCCCTATGCGGAAGCGCTCGCTGCCATACAGGCGCAGGATGCGCTGCTGGCAAAGATCATGGAAAACGGCGATTTCTATGACCGCCTGGGACAGGAAGATTACAGGGCGCAGCTGGAAGGCTGGCTGCAGGTATACAGCCGTGACCTGGAGCAGACGATCGCAGCTATTGAAAAATAAATGTAAGTATGAGCACAAGAATAGAACAGCTGCTTGCTTTCCTGGAAGAGAGCCCGGCGGATAACTTCCTGATCCACGCATTGGCCCTGGAATATGCCAAAGCGGGGGATTTTGAGCAGGCGAAGGCCTGTTTTGAGAAGAACCTGGCATTGGACAGTAAATATATAGCTACTTATTACCATTTGGGTAAGCTCTATGAGCATAAAGGGATGGAGCAGGAAGCTATAGCAACTTACCGGGCAGGTATGGAGGTAGCGCAGGCTATCGGTGATCAGCACGCATTCAGTGAGCTGCGAAGCGTCTATGAAGAGCTGACCTTTTAATGCTGCCCGGAAATAGAAAAGAAGATCCCGGCATTATACCGCTCCTGTGTATGATGCCGGGATTATAGTTTATTACAGGACAGATCATCAGTATTGCTGCCCCAGGCTGGAGAGCAATTGCGGCCAGTTGGCTTTTCCCTTATTCTTCCCGAGGCGCACAATGACCAGGTTCTTTTCCGGGTACACATAAATATATTGTCCCAATATGCCCCTTGCCAGGAAATCGCCCTGCGCGGAGGGCATCCACCACTGGTACTGGTAGTACCATGCGCTGCCGTTCAGGGTATCGTCGTTTCTTATGGATTGCTCCACCCAGGAGGCGGATACGATCTGTTGGCCGTTCCAGTTCCCTTTGTTCAGGTACAGGCGTCCTATCCTGGCAAAATCCCGGGCGCGCGCATTGACACAGCAGAATGTTTTTTCCAGGCCGTTCTTTTTCCGGTCCAGGCTCCAGCTGGCATCATATTCCATGCCGAGCGGCCGCCACAGCTTTTCCTCGGCGTAGTCGCTTACTGTTCTTGTTTTCAGCGCGCGTTCCAGCACCAGTCCCAGCAGCTGGGTATTGCCGCTGGCGTACTCAAACTGCAGTCCGGGATCTGACTTTAATTTCATCTTCCTGATAGCCCTGCGGAGATTGCGGCCGTAGTAAAAAGTGGCTACATCCCCGAACGGGTTGGTATATCCTTCATTATACCTGATACCGGAGGTCATCTGCAGGAGATGCGCTATGGTTACCTTATCGAACCCGCTTTGCTTCAGCTCCGGGATATAATTGGTCACCGGCTCCTCTACGGATGCTATCAGCTGATCATCTATGGCGCAGCCGATCAGGATGGAGGTGATGGACTTGGCAACGGAAAAGGAAGGTACGATGGAAGCGGCATCATAGCCCCTGAAATACTTTTCATACTGGATGGTATCGTTCTGTATGATCAGGAAGGCCACTGTCTGGTTATCTTCCAGGTATTTTTCAAACGGGTAGTCCTGCCCGTCAATATGCAGCGCTTTGGGTACCTTTCCGGTAGCAGCTACGGGGAACAGGTAAGGAGTGCCGCCTTTTTCGATCGTCCTGGAAGGAAACTTGCGGTAGTCCTTGATGTCCGCAAAATTATAATAGACAAAGCGCCCCACCTTGCAGGAGCCGAGACACAGCCCGGAAAGCAGCAGGAGGCATATATATTTGACTGTGCTCATTGGAATGCCGGATTTAGGATCGGAACGGGAACAGCACGGTGCAACTGGTAAGCTGTTTCCTGGTCGTTGTGATCAAATGATAAAACCGGTCAACAACAATGTCAGCCGGCTTTACCAGTAAACATAAGAATATAAGGGGATATGTTTATTTTTTTGTTGAATCCGCCGGTGCGGCAGGCTTGGATGGGCCGCCTTTCTTATACAGCTCGTTCAGCCCGTTGACCACATCGTCAGTAATATCCAGCGCAGGATTGGCATACAATACCAGGGATACCCCGTACTGGTAGCTTAAGATATAATCATACTTGCCATCCTTGTTGTAGGAAGCCAGGAAATCATCCACTTTCTTCCTGTAATCGGTCTGGAAAGAATCCGTTTTAGCCATCAGGCGGTTAGACATACCCTGCATTTTCTGCTGGTAATTCTGCTCCATGGACTGGATACGGCCGCCAATGGTCTCGTATTCTTCCTGGGAAATGGTTTTATCGTTCACTTTCTTCTGTAAAGTGGCATATTGTCCTTTGATAGCCTGTTCCAGCTGCTTCAATTCAGCTTCCATAGCTTTCTGTTCCGCTTCAAATCTTGCTTTTCCGTCCACGATGTACTGGTATTTGGTATCCAGGGTATCGAGATTGACATAAGCTATTTTGGTGGTGACTTCAGCAGCGGTATTGGAAGCCTTGCCGGTGGCTGGCTGTCCTTTTTTATCGCCGCAGGACTGGAAAATCATCAGGCCTCCTATAGCCAGGACAGATAAAAGGGATGTTAACTTCATTATGATTGCTTTATTAAGGTGCGAATTTACCAAGATTACGTGTAATATATATAGCTAAAAATATGGTTATAGATTAATTAAATGTTAATGGATGGTATTGCTGTAACATGCTATTCTCTTTGTCCGGTTTCCTCCGGGGATTCCGGGTGCATCATGTGCCTGTATTTATTGTACAGGAATGAAATGATGAGCAGCAGGATACCGAGGATGATGAATATGATGGTCTTCGACAGGGTATTCAGGTGTGCCAGGTCGTAAAAGAACAATTTAAGCAGGGTCACGCCGAAGAGCACCATGGCCGCGATACGGATATAGGGCCTGGATCTGAAGATACCTTTACAGATCAGGTAGAGCGAGCAGGTTCCCCAGAGGATGGATAGCCCGAGCTTGTAAGTATGGTTATAACCGGCCATATCCAGCCATTGTATCAGCTCGCTGCTGAGTATCCAGATGCCGGTGGCATAGGCAGCAAGCGCTACCGCCTGCCGGATACCTTTTTCGGGATAATAGCGTTGCTGCAGCCTGCTGTTGAAGAGCAGCAGCAGCAACGCCAGGGCTATGCAGATATACCGCAACAGCAGCCAGCTGCCGGACATACGGAACGCGGCACGGTATTCGGGAACCAGGAAATATTCCCGCAATTCGCTGATATTATATAACCCGATCACGAGGAAAATGAGGAGCAGCAGGTAATTAAGGCCCAGCTGTAAGGCCGTACCGGCGCGCTGTTTCGTGTACCGGAGCACAAGCAGGCTTGTTACCGATAGGAACAGGAAATTGTAGATCAGCAGCCAGGTGGCGGAGAGGCTGGTGTAAAACTGGTAAAAGGTATCTGCCAGCTGCTGGTCCTGTTGGCTGTACCGCCTGTATCTGATGATTCTTTGAAGCGCAGTGTGACCTGTTATTTCCATTGTGCCGGTAATGTAAAGTATAAGGGCTCCGCAAATAGTATATACCAGTGAAAGCGCTGATTGACGGGTGTTTACAGCAGCAGGATGCTTTTTGATGACCCAGGCGTGACCCAGGACCAGCACGCCGGCAGCTATGGATGATAGGGTTGGTGCGTTCAGTAAAGGCCATTGCCGGAGCGTCCTGTCGATGAACGAAGGAGTGAACCAGTCTGCCGTGATGCTGATGCAGCCCAGCGCAAATACGATATAGCTCAGCTTTTCAAGGAAAGGCAGCGCTCTTTTCCTGGCAGTCCACAGGAACAGCAGGGATTCCGTCAGCCAGAGGATCGTAACGAAATAACCGTTAAACTGGATAGGAATACTGATGGTCAGGAAACTTAATCCGAGGCTCAGGAACAGGTAGAAAGCGGTCTCCCCGGGTTGTTTTTTATAGAAATAGTAGCATACCGAAAGGTGGAAAACGGCAGTGGCCATTGTGAAGAACCCGGTAAGCAATACATCTTTGGATAAGGCTTCCGTCAGCAGGTAGCCTGTAGCGAAGAAGCAGAGGGCATTCAGTACCAGTGAGAGCATGACCAGGCGGTGCGGCTTGTCCGGGCCCGACCGGAACAGCAGGATAAGCGTCAGCACCGGCAGGAGAAAGAAAACGATGGCAAAGCCGAACAGGGTAAGCGTATGGCCCGTATGCTCGTGCAGCAGGTACCAGGCCAGCAGCACCAGCCAGGAAGTGACGGAGGCCAGCAGATGGGAGCTGTACCAGCGTTGCCTGTACACGATATAATAGATGCCCAGGTTAATGATGGCCATATAGCTCAGCAGCAATACAGGCGTTCCGGTATCTTCTCCCAGAAGCACCGGCAGGGCGTAGGCGCCTACCATGCCCAGGACGGATATGATCTCCTTATCATACTTCAGGGCGGCAAGCACGGTAAAGATAGTGAACAGCAGCATCAGCCCGAAAGCTATAGTAAGACCCAGCAGGTGGTAATGGGTATAGGCAGCGTAGGTCAGGAAATACAGCGAGGTCATAGCGCCGCTCAGCAATACCGCGCTGAAATTATGATACTTTGTCTTCAGCCGGTAAGCAAAGCCCAGCAGCCCCAATCCCAGCACATATCCGGTTATGATCCTTGTTGCCGGGCTGATCAGGTCCTTGTCTATCGCGTATTTCGCGCCTATGATGATGCCTATTACCAGAATAACGATACCGATCTTGTTGATCAGGTTCTCCCCGATAAACTTTTCCCAGTTCAGGGCAGATGCCTTTTTCCCGGCAGGAGCAGTGGCACGGGTGATAGGAGAAAATGCCTCACCCACTACAGGAACGACAGGAGATACAGGTGTTACGGGCACAGCCGGGTGTTCATCCGGAGTATCAGCAGTGGGTAGCTGATGTTCCGGGAAACGGGCTTCCAGGTGCTGCAGGCGTTGCTGGAGACGCCGGATAGCGGCATCCTGCTCCTGCTGCTGTAATTGGAGCAGGGAGAGCTGCTGCCTGATATATGATAATTCCTTTTGCGGTTCTGGATCCTGCATATGGTCGGTTTGGGAATGAAAGGTATTTACCTGGATTTATAAATGAACTTTTGGTCCAGGCTGTACTTACCGGGACCTAATATCAGAATCAGCACATATCCTGTAAAGAAAAAGATAACGGACTCGTATTTTCCGATCAGCGCCCATTCGTGCTGCTGCATGATCACCAGCATCGTAATGATCAAGGGCAGCGTTGCCAAGCGAGTGAACAGACCGGCTATGAGCAGCAGGCTGCAAAAGAACTCCGCGAAGACGGCCAGTCCCAGCGATAAGGTGCTGCCCAGACCCATAAAATCCATAAAGGCCGCCTTTTTTTGATCGAAGCCGGCCAGCTTGGGCCAGCCATGGGCAGGTATCATCGTGACACCCCATACGACCCGAAGTATAAGCAGGGCAAGATGGACCGCGGCAGGTCCGGGCCTGCCGAACAGGAATTTTTTCATGAGCATAAGCGCTTTGATTGGAATAAAGATACACATTTTATGTCCAATGCGCCGGTCAAAAGATACTATAGTGTGCCTGGGCATTCCGAACGGATGTGAGGAATCTCTGTCCTGCTTTATAGCTTATCCTTACAGCTTCCATATGATGGCTTGTTACTTATATATAGTCATTATATATTTATTACAGGGATGTTTTTAAGATGGTTATAATGTGTATAAAGTCTTTCATTATTACACCTGAAGCTTGGCAAGATTACCTATATTCGCAGTCCGGATTTTTTTAAATATCAGAATTATGTCAGTAGAATTCAGTGCCATTGTTTCCCAAAAGCTCAATATTAAAGAACAGTACGTAAAGGCCGTGCTGACCCTTACAGCGGAAGGGGCTACGATCCCGTTCATTGCCCGTTATCGTAAAGATCAGACAGGCGCCCTGGATGAGGTGGCCATTGCCCAGATCATTGATAGCGCTAAATTTGAAAAGGAATTTGCCGACCGTAAAGTATTTATAGAGAAAACCATTACGGAGCAGGGTAAAATGACAGCGGAGCTCCAGGGTAAGCTGGATGCTGCCGTTACGCTGAATCAGCTGGAAGATATCTACCTGCCTTACAAGCCTAAAAGGAAAACCAAAGCGCAGACGGCACGTGAGAACGGCCTGGAGCCCCTGGCTCTGCTGGTACTGGAGCAGACCGGTGCCGACCTGGAAGCGGAAGCGGCCAAATATACCGGCGAGAAAGTACCCGATACGGCTGCTGCTTTACAGGGTGCGAGAGATATTATTGCTGAAATGATCAACGAGGATGCGGCCATCCGTACCGGTCTCCGTAACCTTTTTGAAAAAGAAGGACAGCTGGTCAGCACGGTGATCGAAGATAAGAAGGAAGAAGGGGCCAAATATAAGGATTACTTTGAATTCAGCGAACGGATAGCGCAGGTGCCATCCCATCGTATTCTCGCTATCATGCGGGGGTTTATGGAGGGCTACCTGAGAATGTCCATTCTGCCCGATGAGGAAACCGCCCTGGAGAAAATAGGCCGTCAATATCTTAAGCCCGGTAATGCTGCCGGTACGGAACTGGTGAAGAAGGCTGTCCGTGACGCTTACAGGAGGCTTTTACAGCCCAGCCTGGAAAGTGAATTCCGCCTGGCGCTGAAGACCAAGGCGGATGAGGAGGCCATTACCGTATTCGCGGAAAACCTTAGGCAGCTCCTGCTATCGTCCCCTTTGGGCGGTAAAAGGATACTGGCCATTGATCCCGGGTACCGTACAGGCTGTAAGGTGGTTGTGCTGGATGAAAAGGGCGACCTGCTGACTACCGACCTGATATATATACACGAAAAAAACTATAAGCTCACCGAGGCTGAGCAGACCATCAGGAAGCACTTTAATCACTACCGGATCCAGGTATTTGCCATCGGTGACGGGACTGCGGGCCGGGAAACGGAGCAATTCATCAAAAAGCTGGGACTGGATGCGGCTGTTTTCCTGGTGAATGAAGACGGGGCGTCCGTATACTCCGCCTCGGAAACGGCACGGGAAGAATTCCCTGATTATGACATTACGGTCCGCGGCGCGGTCAGCATAGGCCGGAGATTGATGGACCCGCTTGCGGAGCTGGTGAAGATAGACCCCAAATCCATCGGGGTGGGCCAATACCAGCATGACGTCAACCAGGTCCGGCTGAAGGAAAAGCTGGACCAGACGGTAGAAAGCTGCGTGAATGCGGTAGGTGTCAACCTGAATACCGCCGGGAAGCATCTGCTGCGCTATGTGAGCGGTATCGGGCCGGGTATCGCGGATAATATCGTACAATACAGGAAAGAAATAGGTAGGTTCTCCAACAGGAAGCAGCTCCTGAAAGTGACCAGGCTGGGCAATAAGGCCTTTGAGCAATGTGCCGGCTTCCTGCGTATAAAGGAGGGCGAGCATCCGCTGGATGCCAGCGGGGTACACCCGGAATCATACCATATCGTGGAGCAGATGTGTAAGGACCTCTCTGTGAACGTGGCGGATATTATAGGCAATGAAGCGGTCATCAGGCAGATCGTTCCACAGAAATATGTATCGGAAACGATAGGCCTGCATACCATACAGGATATCATAAAGGAATTGCAAAAGCCGGGCCTGGATCCGCGCAGCGAATTGCAGTCCTTTGAATTTGCCGATATTTACAGCATTGATGACGTGCGTGTGGGTATGACTGTGCCGGGCATTGTGACCAATATTACCCGTTTCGGCGCCTTTGTGGACATCGGGGTGAAGCAGGACGGCCTGGTGCACGTTTCGGAGATATCTCACGAGTATATCACGGACCCTTCCGAAAAGCTGAAGCTCAACGATAAGGTCGAAGTGCTGGTAACGGAAGTGGACCTGCCGCGTAAACGTATAGCCTTGTCCATTAAGCAGACCCAGCAGGTACCTGCCAGGTCATCCGGGCAGAAGAAAGGACCTAAGCAGGCAACTGACAGCAATAATATGGATGATGCTATGAGCCTGCTCAGGAAAAAGTTCGGGAAATAAACGCAGGCATTACCAGGCTTTAATATATACAGCTCCCGGCACACCCGCCGGGAGTGTATCAATATGACAATAGGAGTAATTTAAAACACTGCTACGGTTTTGTTGCTGAAATTTGTACTAACTTAGAGTACCCAATTAAATCTTTTCGTTTTCGTTCGTATGTTGTTATCCGGAATAATCAAAGCATGTAAGGGCAGCCCGTCGGGACCCTTTGAAGATGTGGAAATCGATGAATTTGTAACTGATACCAGGAAAATAAAAAATGCTTCAAGAGCCGTTTTTATCGCCCTGAAGGCTTACCGGGACGGACACGATTTTATAGGTGACGCCTACCAGAAAGGGATACGGTATTTTATCATTTCGGCTGATGCGGATGCGGCGAATTTCCCCGGGTCGGTCTTTATAAAGGTAGAGCATAGCCTGACCGCATTGCAGCAGGTGGCCCAGGCGCACCGTTCCGGCTTTCATTTTCCTGTTATCGGCATAACGGGCAGCAATGGTAAAACGATCATCAAGGAATGGCTGGGGCAGTTACTTGCCCCGGATTATAATATCGTAAAAAGTCCCAAAAGCTATAATTCACAGATAGGGGTGGCCTTATCCGTGCTGAAGATGCAGCCGGACAATGAGCTGGGCATCTTTGAAGCGGGCATTTCCCAGCCCGGTGAAATGTCACGGCTCTATAATATGATCAGGCCTAATATTGGGATCTTTACTAATATCAATGAAGCGCATAACGAGGGCTTCCTGAATGAAAGGCAGAAGATCAATGAAAAGCTGCAGCTCTTCAGGCAGGCCGACCTGATCGTATATAATAAGGACTACCTGCTGCTGCATGAGAATATCGTTGGCTTTACACACCTGGTCAAAGAAGGTACAGATGGCCTGCAGCTGTTTGACTGGAGCTTCAATACGCCTGCCATGCTGCGTATAACAGGCACGGAAACAGCAGGGCAGCACACCGCTATTAAAGCGCTTTATAACGGCAACCAGATATACATTACCATTCCCTTTAAGGATAAGGCATATATTGAGAATGCTATTCACTGCTGGTGCATCCTGCTGCACCTGGATGTACCGGAGAACACGATAAGGGAGCGTATGAAGCAACTGCAGCCGATAGCTATGAGGCTGGAGCTGAAGCACGGTATCAATAACAGCATTATCGTGAACGATACCTATAACAGCGACCTGACCTCCCTGAATATAGCCCTGGACTTCCTGGCGCAGCAGCCGCTCACCAACAGGGTGCTTATCTTATCGGACATGCTGCAGATAGGTATGCCGGATATGGAAGTCTATAACGAAGTGGTGCAGCAGATCAGGCAGAAGCAGATACAGACATTTATAGGTATCGGGCCGTCTATCCAGAAACATAAAAGCATTTTTGAAAATATCCCGAAGCTGGATGCCTATTTCTTTTCCGGTACGGAAGAATTCATCCGGCAGATCAGCCTGTTCAGGTTTGACCGGCAGGCAGTGCTGCTCAAAGGCTCCCGGGCTTTCAGGTTTGAAAAGATAGAAAAGATACTGGCAGAAAAGATCCACAATACCGTGCTGGAGATCAATATGTCCGACCTGCTGCACAACCTGAATATCTACAGGAATATGCTGCAGCCGGATGTAAGGCTGATGGCTATGGTGAAAGCCTATTCCTACGGCAGCGGCAGCGCCGAGATCGCCAACCAGCTGCAGCTGGCCGGTGTGGACTACCTGACGGTGGCCTATATTGATGAAGGGATAGATCTCCGGCAGGCAGGTATTACAGCTCCCATTATGGTCATGAATCCCGACCTGCAGATGCTGGACCGTATGATCATCTGGAACCTGGAACCGGAAGTGTACAATAAAAACTCCCTGCTCCGGGTAGTGGAAGCCGTTAAGGAGCTGGACCTGGAGAACTATCCCGTGCACATTAAGCTGGATACGGGTATGCACCGGCTGGGATTTGAAGAGCCGGACCTGGAAGCGCTGCTGGATATATTGCTCAATACAACGGCAGTGAAGGTAAAAAGCATCTTTACGCATCTGGCCGGCAGCGACAGCGAAACATTCAAAGCCTATACGGAACTGCAGCATGCGCAATATGAGCAGCTAAGCAGGGTCATCATGGATGCGCTTGATTACCCGGTGCTGAGGCATGTATCCAATACCGCGGCCATTACTGCTTACCCGGAAATGCAGTATGATATGGTAAGGCTGGGGATCGGCCTGTATGGTATAGACACTACGGGAACCGTCCAGCATAAGCTGAAGCCCGTTGCTACCTTAAAGACCCACATTACGCAGATCAAGCACCTGAAAGCGGGCGAAACGGTAGGATACAGCAGGAAAGGCGTATTGACGCGTGACAGCAGGATCGCTACCGTCAATATCGGGTATGCCGACGGGTATTCCCGGCATTTCGGGAACGGTAAGGCGCATATGCTGGTGAACGGGCACCCGGCGCCGCTTGTGGGCGTGGTCTGTATGGATATGTGTATGCTGGATGTGACCGATATCGGGGATGTAATGGAAGGTGATGAGGTCATCGTATTCGGGAAAGGACTGCAGATCCAGCAGCTGGCAGCCTGGGCCGGCACCATTCCCTACGAGATACTGACCAGCATATCCCAGCGGGTCAAAAGGATCTACATCAATGACTGATCAGAGAGGCCGGTACAGCCGGACTTAAAGCTATAGTATTCCCCCGCTACGATCCGGAGGGCTTATCATCCTGCTGCGGTATGTATTGCTTAATACATTCCCAGATCACAATACCTGTGGTTACCGCTATATTAAGCGAATGCTTGGAGCCGAACTGCGGTATCTCGAGCACGTGGTCACACAAGGCCAGGGCCTTATCGGAAATGCCCGTTACTTCATTGCCGAAAATAAAGGCGCACTTACCCGGTACTTTATGATGCATGTCCTGCAGCCAGATGCTGTTATGGGTCTGCTCGATACCCAGTATGCGGTAGCCTTCGCTCTTTAAGCGGAGGATTGCGGCTGTTATGTCCGTTTCATACTTCCAGTTGACCGATTCGGTAGCTCCCAGGGCGGTCTTGTGTATGTCCCTGTGTGGCGGACGGGGTGTATAGCCGCACAGGTAAATCCCCTCTAAATTGAACGAATCCGCGGTGCGGAATACGGATCCTACGTTATTCATGCTCCTGATATCGTCCAGCAGGATCCAGACCGGGAAATGTTCATTGTTCCTGGCCGTTTCCTTATCGGCACGACCTAATTCATCCATGGATTTTTTTATAAACGCTGCATTCATAGATTGCAAAAGTAAAATGAAATCGGTTCAATTCTGCAATCCGGCCGTTCTTTAAACTTATCCCGTGCCTGCTTGTCCCTTACCGTAAACTTTCTGTATCTTTGGAGCGTTACATCTTAATCAAATTATTATGAAAAAATTATTATTAGCATCCGGTATATTGCTGGCATTGGCATCCTGTAATTCCGGCACCGAATCAGCAGACACTACACATACTACCCCGGAAAATGCAACGGCGAAAGTGCTGGACCCTGTTTGTAAAATGGAGAAAGATGATACCTGGACCGAAACATCCGAGTCGCACGGCCAGATCTTCTACTTCTGTTCTCCCGTATGTAAGGAACAATTTGATAAAGACCCGCACAAATACATGGATGCGCACGCGCACTAAAATACCATTAAAACTATTATCCTATACAAGCCAATACAGTACATAACCACGAGTTTTTTATGAGGCGTTGCCTGCAGCTGGCGAGGCTGGGAGAGGGGCATACCTCTCCTAATCCTATGGTGGGTGCTGTATTGGTTCATGATAACAGCATCATCGGGGAAGGCTGGCATCAGCAGTATGGCGGTCCGCATGCGGAAGTTAACTGCATAGCAAGCGTACCGGAGCACCTCCGGCACCTTATTCCCGCTGCTGTTATGTACGTGAGCCTGGAGCCTTGTGCGCATTACGGCAAAACACCGCCTTGTGCTTCCTTGCTGATACAGCAGCATATCCCGGAAGTGGTCATCGGTTGTGTGGACGCTTTCGGAGAGGTGGCCGGTAAGGGTATAGCGATGCTGGAAGACGCAGGTATAAAGGTCACGGTGGGCGTCCTGGAAGCAGCTTGCAGGGACCTCAATAAATGCTTCTTTACTTTCCACCGGAAAAAAAGGCCTTATATATTCCTGAAATGGGCGATGACCGCTGACGGCTTCATGGGGCCTGAGGACGGGCAGCCGCTCCGGATATCCAATGGGGCGACACAGCTGCTCCTGCACAAATGGCGGGGCACTATCCCGGCATTCGCGGTCGGCTTCAACACCGTTGTAAAGGATGATCCCCAACTCAGTAACCGTTTATGGCCTAACGGGCAGCAGCCTGTCAGGGTCATACTGGACCCCAGAAATGAGCTGCCCTGCAGGAGCAATATATTTGACGGGCAGCAACCCACATTTATCTACAACTGTCATTTCAGTATGGACGGCGAAGTGACCCGGTGGATCAGGATAGACAACCCCTCTTTCCTGGAGGGCGTGCTGGAAGACCTGTATCAAAGGCATATCCTGGCGGTGATGGTGGAAGGCGGCGCCCGTACGCTGCAGGAATTTATAGATGCGCGCTATTATGATGAGATCATTACTTTTCAAAGTCAGGCGGTGTTCGGAAAAGGTATCAAAGCGCCCGTCTTCGATGCTGCTCCCCGTAATGAAAGCTATATGCTGGACGATAATGTGGTCTCGCACCATTATTACTGATAAAACATTGTCATCCCGGTGATTTCCGGCGATAGTACAATGCCCGGATTGACCGGGTGCTACAGAAAGAATACGCATGCAATATACTTATTGGACCATTGAAGCGGCCGCGCAGGCTGAATTTAAAGACAGGGGCAGTAAATTCCTGGCCTATGCTTATCCTGTCCGTACACAGGAGGACATCAAAGAGCACCTGAAGACCCTGAAGGAGCTGCATCCTAAAGCTGTTCATCATTGTTACGCCTGGCGCCTGGGCGTATCAGGCACGTTATTCCGGGCCAATGATGACGGCGAGCCGTCCGGTAGCGCGGGCCGGCCTATTCTCGGCCAGGTAGACAGCGCAGGCGTGACGAATGTGCTGGTCGTGGTGGTCCGTTATTTCGGCGGTACCCTGCTGGGTGTGCCGGGACTTATCAATGCCTATAAAACTGTAGCCGCGGCGGCCTTACAGGAGGTGCAGCGGGTAGAACGCGACCTGGAGGCGGTCTATGACCTGGAGTATGAATATCCTATTATGAACCAGGTACTGTATACGATTAAGCAGCACCAGGCCACCATCCTGAAAAATGATCTTATGTTGTTTTGCTCGACACAGATCTCCGTTCCCTTAAAAAATGAAAAGGCCTGCCTTGAAAAGCTGGAGCAGATCCACGGCCTGAAGATCACAAGATCGGCTTAGGCGCGAAATTACCCGTGGCCAGGTCCAGCAGCTGCAGGTAATGCTGTCGCCAGCCTTTATATTCCCCGGCTGTGCCTAAGGTATAATTGTGAAATACGGTGATCATAAGGCTGTTGGTCTTCCTGATGGCCCAGTAGAGCCTTTCCAGTTCTGCAAAAGCCCGGTCGGGTGATTGCTTTCCGTAAAAGATGGATGTCGCTTCCATAAAGACGAAAGGGTAGACCAGGAGGTCCGTACGTTTATTGTCACGCAGATCGAACCACCGGAAGGGATTGGATGTGCCTGCCCTGAAGCCGTTGCTGTCGGCATATCCCATGCTGTAATCCTCTGTAATACCCGCTGCTATCAATATCCTGTAGGTATCCGGCAGCGTGAACCTGATGTAATGTTGCCGGCTTTTGGTTACCGGTGCAGCATACTGTTCCAGGAGCTGGATCTCCTCCCGCAGCACTCCGGGGTCGCGGTGGCTGTCGTAGGAAGGATGAATGCCATATACAGCGGCATCGCGGTAGCGTTGCAGTAAATGCTGCATCCGTTCACCGGCCGGGTCGTTATTGGTGTCAAAGGACGACCGCCTGCCAGACAGCAGCCAGAAATAGACGGGCTTAAAACCATACTGACGATGGATGTCTGCCATCCACCGGAAATTATCATAGGGGTCTTCCGCCCTTTGCCTGCATACCCTGTAGCGCAGGACAGCCTGTCTTACCTTTCCTTTTGCCATATCCTTTATAGCGCCCAGCACATTCTTCCACAGCGGCTTCTCCAGGTAATTATAAGCGGTATCAATATCGAAAGTAGGGAGGAAAGTAAATTGCCTTGTCCCGGGTTCCAGGCCGAAATGCTTTTGCAGCAGCTGCCCCAGGTGCCATACCCAGAGATCGGCTACCGGCTCTTTCAGGAAGCTGTAAGCTGCGGCAACGGACCTGCTGCTGTGGTACCTGCCGTGCTTATCCCTGGCGCCCGGCAGGTACTCTTCATACCTGGACAGCATAAAAAAGACCGCCCCGAACAGGTCGAAAGGGATGGGAGCGCCCGGCTGGTTGTAAAAGATGATAGCGGTATGTTTCCAGCGGTGGTAGGTAACGGGCTGTTCCCTGATATCTGACTGGTACAGGATCCCCTGGGGCCGGATGTTCACCGCACCGGGCAGCTGCCTGGAGGAATAGTTCAGCAGGGCTTTACCGGGCACGTTATCTATGCTGCCGGCCGGCCGGCAGGTATATGCCATACCCAGCTGCTCCCGGAATATCCAGTCCAGGGTATAGGTAAGCCTGGGTGTGATGTTATCTGCCGCGATATAAAGCATTATAGATGGTTTAAAATGGCTGAAAGCTCTGTCTGGAGATTGCTGCCCTTAGGCAAATATAAGGTTTGCAGGCCTAATTGCCTTGCGCCTGCTATATGCTGAGGGCTGTCGTCTATAAACAGGGTAGCGGGGGGATGCAGGTTGTTGTCGTTCAGTATCATTTCGAAGCCTTCCCGGTGCGGCTTCCTGTATCCGGTCTTATGGGACAGGTACACCCTGTCGAAAAAAGCGGAAAGATCCTCTGCCCCGGTAGCACGCTTGACTTCCCTGTTAAACGCCGTTTCATGCAGGGCGTTGGTATTGCTGAATACGAAGGTCTTATAACGGGGTCGCAGGGCTTGTATCCAGGCTATCCTGTCGGCAGGAAGGTCCAGCAGCATAGCGTTCCAGGCCCGGATCACCGCCTCCGGCTGCAGGCCGGGGGCGGTTGTTGCCAGCCTGGCTATAAATGCGACCGTATCTATTTTGCCGGTTTCGTAATCATCAAATATATGCGACTGGGACAGCTGGGAATATAGCTGCTCAAAATGAGGAACCCCCATTTCTGCAAATGCCCGGGTGGTCAGGTGATAATCTATATTCAGCACCACACCCCCAAGATCGAAAATGATATTTTCTATAATATTCATAGCGGATTATACGGTTTTGCCCTTCCATTTACCGGAAATCAGGTAGCCGCCTGACGCAGCCAGCAGCAGGGTCCAGTAAAATATTTCGGAGGTCCAGGAAATATCTATAGGCATGCGCAGGTAGCCTATGACATAGGTGATAAAGACGCAATATAGGATAACGGTGGATGACTCTATGGAAAAATTGATCCAGGTATTACCGGTCCCTACCACGGCGTTAAAGCAAACCGTGGAAATGCTCATGACAAGCGTTGATAAGGCGAGAATGGGCGTAATGGTCATACCTAAGGCTACCAGGGAGGAGGAGTCCGTGTAAATGCTCAGCACCTGCTGAGGGAACAGGAGCAGGATAGCGGAGATGATCGCGGTATAGCCTGTGCTCACCGTAATAAGCCGGAGTATGGTACCATAGACCTCTTTCTCCTGCCCGGCGCCGATCTGCCTGCTGACCAGTGTGTTGCAGGTAGAAGCCAGCGCCCAGGTACCCACGGATACGATGCCTAATATGCTTCTTAATACATGGGAGATGGCCACTTCAGAAGTGCCGAGATGTTCCACGTAGATGAAAAACAGTTGCCAGCCCCCGATACTGAATATATACTGCAATACCAGCGGCGTGCTGACTTTGATAATATTCCGGATGATCTGCTTATCCTTAGCCGCGCCTGAAAGTACAGGAAATTCCCTGTGCAGGCCCCTCCAGCGGTAAATTAAGAACGTAGTGAGGGCCAGTACTACTTCCCCGGCCAGGGATGCCCAGGCTGCACCCTGTACGCCCAGGGCCGGGAGGCCGAAATTGCCGAATATCAGGCCGTAATCCAGGCACACGATGGTCAGGTTGCTGGTTACCGCCCCCCAGATAAGCAGGCGGGAGCGTCCCAGGGCTATGAAAAGCGCGTTGAAGAGCTGGGTGAACATCAGGAACGGCAGGCCCAGCACCTTGATATGCAGGAAATCGACAATACCGTCTTTAAGGAACGTATTATCCAGCGCATAGCTGTACAGCAGGTCCATACCCATATAGGAAAGCGCCATTAAGGAAACGCAGGTGACGGCGCTGAGCAGCAGTCCGTTGTAAAGCGTAGAATTTAAGGTATCCCGGCGCTGCTCGCCTATACGCCTGGACAGTACCACCATAATGCCGCCGGACAGGCCGTAGCCGACCCAGTTGAGCAATAAATAGAATATGGAAGCCAGCCCGTTGATCACCATTTCCTGTTCCCCGACCCTGCCTAAAAAGGCGGCATTGGCGAAAAAGCTGATCTGTGGCACCAGCAGGGAAAAGGAAATGGGGACAGCCAGCTTTAATATTTGTTTATAGGAAATGGAAGTGGACCACATACGGAAAATAAATTGCTGCAAAAATACACTAGTTTATGCTCTCCGGGAAAATTAACGGTTCCATGGTAAAGAATAAAGCGTAAAACAACGTAACTTTGCACAAAATTTTCATTTTCAAATTAGAATGATTTATTTAACCAGAATAGAGCGCTTTAACGCGGCCCATAAGTTATATAATGAAAACTGGTCGGAAGAGCAGAACAGGGAGGTATTCGGTAAATGCTCCAATGCCAACTGGCACGGTCATAACTATGAGCTGCATGTGACGCTGAAAGGTAAGCCGAGCCCAGATACGGGCTTTGTGTACAATGCGAAGGAGTTGGGAGATATTGTAAAAGAAGTGATCATTGATAAGGT
This sequence comes from Edaphocola sp., assembly GCA_037190225.1. GTDB lineage: Bacteria > Bacteroidota > Bacteroidia > Chitinophagales > Chitinophagaceae > MKSF01. The sequence goes on from JBBCJL010000019.1 coordinate 75,288, forward strand.
GGATCACCTGAACCTGAACATAGATGTTGATTTTATGAAAGGAAAGCTCACTTCAGTGGAGAACCTGGCCATTGCCATCTGGGACGAGCTGAAGCCCCACGTGGAGAAGGACGGTGTCAGGCTGCACTGCATCAAGCTGTATGAAACAGCTACAATTTATACGGAATATTACGGCGAAGCATAAATTATAACATTAAACATTGCCTTTGAAAGCTGTTATTTCAGAGGACTGTATATATCTAATGGCATATAATAAAATAGAAAAGTACACGGAAGCAATCTCTGAGCAACTGCAGGAGGAATATAAGAGCATCATTGGTTTGTTGGGTGAAGACCCGGAAAGGGAAGGCCTGCTCAAAACCCCGGAAAGGGTGGCGAAAGCTATGCAGTACATGACCAAAGGCTATAACGAGGATGCGGTCCAGATACTGAACTCTGCAAAATTCAAAGAGTCGTATAAGGAAATGGTCATTGTAAAGGACATAGAATTATATTCTCTTTGCGAGCATCACATGCTGCCGTTTATCGGGAAAGCGCATATCGCCTATATTCCCAACGGCTATATCACGGGACTGAGTAAAATAGCCCGGGTAGTGGATGTGTTCGCCAGGCGGCTGCAGGTGCAGGAACGGCTGACCCACCAGATACTGGATGCCATACAGGAGGCGCTGAATCCGCAGGGCGTAGCGGTGGTGATAGAAGCCCGGCATATGTGTATGATGATGCGCGGCGTGCAGAAGCAGAACAGCTTTACCTCCACTCATGCCTTCAGCGGTAAGTTTGAAGATGCGGAAACGCGTTCTGATTTTTTAAGGCTTATCGGTTCCCAGCTATCTTAACAGTGCTTACAGGCGATACGATATTACAAATGCACTTTCCGGCCGGAAGTGCATTTGTATGTTATAGGGGTATTTACCTTAAATGACTATCTGTTTATAGGAAACAACCTGTTATTACAGATACGCTTCGCTGAAAAGTGTGTTTTCTGTGAGTCGGGGAATGCTTTCGCTGCGAAAAGATACTACAGCGTGCCTGGTCATTCCGGACGGATGTGAGGAATCTCTGTCATATTTTGTAGCTTATCCCTGCAGTTTTCATACGATGGCTTTGTTGCTTACAGGTAGATAGTCAGTTTACCTTATAGCTGATCCGGAAAATGTAATAGAGGCCTGCATGATGCCTGGTAAATACCGGGCCAACATTTTAAACAGAGCATAAAAGACAGCATTTGCTATCTTTGTTTGCATTATTTCTTACTCATCAAATCAAAATCAGCTTTTATGGATACGGACGCATTAAAGAAGCTGGCTGCCCAGCTGGGCCGGCCGGAAGGTGAAGACGGCATCATCGTGGCCAATAATATGCACGAGACGAATATAGGCATGACCCGGCATGCGATAGCAAACCTGCAGGTCAGCGATCATAGCAGGATACTGGAGCTGGGGCATGGTAACTGCGGCCACCTTGGGGCCCTGCTGTCAGAAGGCAGGAATATTACCTATTACGGTCTTGAAATATCTGAGCTGATGCACCGTGAAGCACAGCAGCACAACCGCGAATATACAGAGCAGGGCAGGGCGGTGTTCGGGATGTACGATGGTCACAAGATCCCTTTCCCTGACCAGCACTTTGACCGGATCTTCACGGTGAACACCATCTACTTCTGGCAGGAACCCGGAAAGCTGCTGGAAGAGCTGTACCGTGTATTGCAGCCTGGCGGCCTGCTGAATATCACTTTTGCGCATAAGGAATTTATGCAGCAGCTGCCATTCACATCCTTCGGGTTCACATTATACGATATAAGAGATATCGAACTGCTGGTAGCATCTACGGCTTTCCGTTATATTGGTGCGGCTACCCATACGGAGACCATACAAAGCAAGACCGGCGAAACGGTTGACAGGACGTTTTCTACGGTAACGCTTTCCCGGTAATCTTCAATGGCGTAAGGCTGTTTGGATCCCTTTCGTCCCGGAGAAAAAAGTTGCGAAAAAAAATTTTGTCGTCTCAGCCCGTTGCTATAATTTTGCGCCCGGTGAGATGGCAGAGCGGTCGAATGCGGCGGTCTTGAAAACCGTTAACTGTAACAGGTTCGGGGGTTCGAATCCCTCTCTCACCGCAGCCTGAAATTTTAGCCAATCGTATAAGTTTTTATATGGTCGGCTTTTTTGTTTTAAGCCGAAAGAGAAAGACCCAACCCACACTTGGCGAAGTTTTGCAGTTTAAGATTACAGGTTACATTAACGTTTAAAGCACTGGCGGTATTATGCGCTCCGTCTATCCGGTGCCGCTGTAAGCGCGTAGCGGATTATAAAGTTGGGCATTTATGGGTCTCACCATTATATAATTTGAGTAATTGCCTTTATTTTGCATTATGAATATGCCAGGGAAATCAACAACAGCACTGCCGTTATCTATGCAATCCTATATAATTGCGCAAAGCCACAACCAGGTGTATCGTTTCAGCACCAGGCAAAAATGGGGTATTGCCCTGCTGTTTTTTATGATTCCGGCTTATTGTCTTTATATCTACCTGGTGTCAAAGGAAATATCCGTATTCATCGTATTGATCTTATTTGTGATACTGATTGCCGCAGCTTTCAGAAAGATACTGAAAAGTAAACCCTACTTTCTCGCTGTTGTTGATAAGGGTGTTCTTATCATAGATTTTGATCTGGATGGGAAGAATGATAAACCGGAAAGACACAGGATTATGGTCCCGGCCCAAAATATAACAGGATACGATACCCAATCCTTTTTAAAAGGTAATATTTCTCATGTCAGTATCCGGTTTAAAGAAAATAATCAGACGATAACTACCCGCCCTGTTCTCGTTGAAGCGTTGACCAAAGAAGAGCTGAACAAGCTGCTTTCCTATCTTGATGCACAGGTAAGTCACGTCAGAAGACTTACGGAATAAGTATGAATACCTCCATGTAAAAAGGTTACTAAATTTCATTTTTTGCAACAGATGGTATATCTGTTTACATGAGACAATCTCTTATTACGCTGAGCAGTGTCCTTGCTGCGGGGATGGCAGGCACTTTGCTATTAAGGTATTATGGCGTTCTGGTCATACCGAACGTATTTGGGGAATTTCTTTCTATATAAATCCGAAAAGTGATTTTAATTCTATATCCTGAAACTGCCGAAGATAAATATTAGAGCGGTTATGGGGATACGATCAGGGTAATGGCCCCAATATCCTAAAATCAGTTCCTGAAACTTACAGGAAAAGAATGGAACTGGTCAATGGGCTTTCAGGATGTGCCTGGAAATATTGTTAAGGGTGTTATATAAATTAAAGGTGCCTTGTTCAGGGCACCTTTATCGCGTTTATCTTAATATTCATCTTCGTTAAAGAAAAAGTCTTCCTGGGTAGGATAATCCGGCCAGATATCTTCAACTCCTTCATACATTTCTCCTTCATCTTCCAGTTCTTGTAAATTTTCCACCACTTCCAACGGAGCTCCTGAACGGATAGCATAATCTATCAGTTCGTCTTTTGTGGCAGGCCATGGTGCATCTTCTAAGTGAGAAGCTAATTCTAATGTCCAGAACATATTTTAATATTTTTAGCTTTTTACAATTTTTGCAAATGTAATGATAAAATGTATATCAAAAATTAAATTTTTATGAAGTACAAACGGTACGATTGTATAGACAAATTCCAGCGCTCAGAGTTTAATTGCAGAAAATAAAATATTGTTACAAGCATTCGGGACGCTGTGTTTAAGGCTGGAGACAGGAGCATCTCCGGCCTTCTTTCTGAGAAATTTATAATGGGTCCTTTTTCTCCCGTTTTTTTAATGGCAGCAGGGCCGGGCTGTCATCTCCGGTACCTTTTGCGGATATGCTTAGACTTTGCGAGCCCATGGGGAAATCATTATCAGCGGCTCTTGCGGTAAAAGGGTATAAGGATAGAATGTAAGCTACCTGAAGGCTCGTACAATGATAAATAATACGTTTTCTGAAGTCGAAAGCTTTTTTCCTCATATTGAAACTGAAGAGCACCGGAATAGTTGGAATTTTGCACCCTGACACAAACAATAAAAAGCAAATGAAAAAAATATTTTTAGCAGTAGCGGCCGGTGCCCTGATATTTGCTGCCTGCAACAATACGCCATCAGATCCTGCAGCTACGGAACCGGTTCCGGTAAAGATCGTATCCCTGAACGGTACCGTCTCTGAAGTGCTGGCCGGTTTGAACATGGAATCCAATATCGTAGGGGTGGATGTTACCAGTGTGTACCCTGAAAACCTGAAGACCAAAACACAGATGGGAAGTTCCCACAGCTACAATATCGAAGGTATCATTGCAACGGCTCCCGATTACGTGATCTGTACAAAAGAGAGAGGCCTGTCGCCGGAGCAGGCGACCCAGCTGCAGCAGGCCGGTGTAAAAGTTTGGATAATCAACCAGGAATACACCATTGACGGTACGAAAAAGCTGATCAATGAGCTGGCGGACTCTTTCCAAAAGCAGGATGCGGCGCAGCAAATGATCTCGAAGATCGACAAGGACCTTGCTGCTGTTAAAGCTACGGATGCCAGGCCTAAGGTGGTATTTATCTATGCCCGTGGTGCCGGGACCCTGCAGGTAGCCGGTAATGGCACGCCTATGAATGAAATGATCAGGCTTGCGAACGGTGAGCCGGCAGCTACTGATTTTAACGGCTTTAAGCCACTGACCGCCGAGGCTATGGTGGCGGCAAATCCTGATTACATCCTGCTGTTTGATACCGGCCTTAAGAGCCTGGAAGGCGCGGAAGGCGTATTAAAGGTGCCGGGTGTGGCCAATACCAATGCCGGGAAAAACAAAGGCATTATTGAAATGGATGGCCTGAAGCTGTCCGGCTTCGGACCGAGGGTAGGAGAAGCGGTAAAAGAGCTTAGCGAGAAATTACATCCCTAACCGTTATTTCTTTCGTAAGTTTGATACCTGTTTTATTGAAAATCTGTAGTGATTAAATTAAAAAAGTATATCGTTGGAATATTGATCGCCGGGCTGATAATAAGTGTGTTATTGAGTTTGGGCTTGGGAGCATATGTTATTTACCCGGAAACAATATTTAATAATATTGTCAGCGCGCTGGGAGGATCGGTAGCTGTGGACGATGTCGCTTACAAAGTATTCTGGTATATAAGAATGCCCAGGGTAGTGCTGGCCATACTGGTCGGTGCTACTCTTGCCGTTGCAGGGGTGGGGTTCCAGGGACTCTTCCGGAACCCGCTTGCTGATGCCAGCCTGATAGGGGTCGGCTCCGGCGCTACGCTGGCGGCTATTTTTGCTATTGTGCTGGGCGGCACGCTGCTGCTGAGCTTCCAGACCGTGCTGGGGCAGTACCTGCTGAATATATCCGCATTCATCGGCGCTATCCTGAGCATCCTGGTAGTGTACAGGCTGAGCAGGTCGCAGGGCAAGACGCATGTGGCTATTATGCTGCTGGCGGGGATCGCTATCAATGCCATTGTCGGTGCGGCATCGGGACTTATTACGCTTGCTGCCAAGGATGAGCAGCTGCGGACCATCACTTTCTGGAGCCTGGGCAGCCTGGGCGGTGCCAACTGGAAGAATATCCTGGCGCTGCTGCCTTTCGTGGTCGTGACCACGGTTGTTATGCCTTTTATGGGCAAGCCGCTGAACGCGCTGGCGCTGGGGGAGCAGGATGCCGTATCTATGGGCATACCTATCGAGCGGGTGAAGAATATCATTATGATCGTCTGTGCGATAGGCGTAGGGGCATGTGTGGCCATGACCGGTATGATCGGTTTTGTAGGACTGGTGATCCCGCATATCTTCCGTCTGCTGCTGGGTCCGGAGCATAAAAAGCTGATCATCGTCAGTGCTTTGGGTGGCGCTATACTGCTGCTGCTTTCTGACCTTGTCAGCCGTACCATTATCGCCCCGGTTGAAATACCCATCGGTATCATTACCTCACTGATAGGCGGGCCGTTTTTCATATACCTGTTGCTAAAGGAAAAAAATAAAAATATCTTTTAAAGTATGATCCGGATAGAAGGGTTGACATACACGGGAAAAGGAGGCAGGGTGATCCTGAAAGATATACACTGCGCTTTTGCAGCGGGAAAGCTTACAGCCGTGCTGGGTGCCAACGGTGCCGGTAAGTCCACCTTATTCAAGTGCATCAACGGTGAGGTCAGGTTTCGGCAGGGTATCATCAGTTGGGACGACCGGGATATGAAGACATTGCCAGTATCGGAGCTCAGTAAGAAAAAGGCGGTATTGCGGCAGCACTACCAGGTATCACTGCCGTTCACCGCAAGGGAGATCGTGGAGATGGGGCGTTACGCATACTTCAGGACCTATCCTACGGAAAGATGTAAAGAGGTAATTGCGCTTATTACGGAGCTTGTAGGGATTACCCATCTTATGGACAGGAGCTACCTGACCCTTTCAGGCGGAGAGCAGCAGCGGGTGCAGCTGGCGCGGGTCATGGCCCAGGTGTGGGACAGTCCTACGGAAGAGCGGCTGCTACTGCTGGATGAGCCGGTAAGCGCCCTGGATATCCAGTACCAGCACCAGCTCATGCAGATGATGCAGCAGCTTACAAGGGAGTACGGGTTTACCGTCATTGCTATCGTGCATGACCTCAATCTTACGCTGCAATATGCGGATGATATCCTGATGCTGGATAAGGGCAGCGTGGTGGACCAGGGGCGGGCGGTTTCCGTGCTGACGGAGCAGAACATACAGCGGGTCTTCGGGATCTCTGTACTGATAGAGAAGAACTCCCTGGACCAGCTATATATACAGGTAACTCCCCTGAAATTAGAAACGATATCATTATAAAAGCCATTGCTAAAATTTAAATATTATGACCACTAACATATTAAGCTTAAAGGAGCAGTATGCTCAGATGAAAAGTGAAAATCCCAAAATGCGCATCCGTGAGATCGCAAAGCAGCTGCAGTCCAGCGAGGCGCAGTTGCTGGCTACGGGTGTCGGTGAAAATGTCATCAGGCTGAAGGACGATCCTAAGGCTATTTTGGGTGATATCATCAGATTGGGAAAAGTAATGGCGCTGACCCGCAATGACCATGCGGTACATGAAAGGAAAGGCGTCTATGATAACCTGACCTTCCAGGGACCTGTAGGCACTTTCGTGAATGAGGATATTGACCTCCGCCTGTTTATGATGGCATGGGCATATGCCTTTGCCGTCAATGAGAACGACCGGCTGAGCATCCAGTTCTTTGATAAAAGCGGGGAAGCGGTCCATAAGATATACCTGACAGAAGATTCCGATACGAAAGCCTACCATCAGCTGGTGGAGAAATTCAGGGCGGAAGACCAGTCTGCGGAGCTGGCTGTAACAGCTTATCCTGAACCGGCTGCTGAATTGAAGGATGAAGACATAGATGCGGCTGCCTTCCGTGAGCAATGGATGGCCTTGCAGGACACGCATGATTTCTACGGCCTGCTGCAGCAGCACAAAGTGACCAGGACCCAGGCATTGAGGCTGGCCCCTGAAGGCATGGCGCGCCAGCTTGACAATGATGTCACACGCAAGGTGTTTAACCTGGCAGTGGAAAGGCAGGTGCCTATTATGGTATTTATCGGTAACAGGGGCTGTATCCAGATTCATACCGGTGAAGTCTATAAATTAATGGATGCGGGCCCGTGGTTCAACGTATTGGATCCGGATTTCAATATGCACCTGAATGAAACGCGGATAGCTTCTTCCTGGCTGGTGGTTAAGCCCAGCAGGGACGGCCTGATCCATGCCATAGAGGTCTATGATGCGGCCGGGGAGCTGATCGTACAACTGTTCGGTAAACGCAAGCCGGGCATTCCGGAGCTGGAATCCTGGAGAGCTATTGTAAAAGAAGTGTCCGGGCAATAACATCCGTACAAAGACCATTTAATATAATAAGCGGCAACTTTCACTGGTTGCCGCTTATTATATATATGAGGATATCCGGAAATTCTGCGGATATATGCTAATGTGCTAACCATACGGCGCCGCCTATGCTGTCGTTTGTAGCTCCTGTAACGGAAGAAAGCGTATTGATCTCTTCTCTCCATCTAAGGATGCCGCTCAGCGCCATACCCAGGCCTTCCTTAAAATTCACCAGCTTGTCATCGGGTTTGACCAGCGTTACCCCGAATTCCTCCAGGAGCTCCTGGATACAGGTCAGCAGGAAATTGTTATGGGCTCCTCCGCCTGTCACCAGCATACGTGCCGGCTCAGCATCAACAGGATATAACAGGACCGCCTGCTGTATCTCATAGGCTATATGCCTGCAGGCAGTGCTCAGCGCGTCTGACAGGCTTAAATGCTGTAATGCGGGTATGATGACGTTTTGGGAAAAGTCGTTGCCCAGTGATTTGGCGCCCTGCTCCTGGAAATACGGGTGGGCATGCAGGGAACGGATGACCTGCTCGTCCGCTATCCCTGTGGCAGCAGCCTGTCCGCCGTTATCATAGGGGAGTCCCTGCTGCTGCGCAAAATGGTTCAGCACCTGGTTGGCGGCACAAATGTCAAACGCTTGAAGCGTGCCGTCAGCGGATTTGACGGAAATATTGGCAATGCCGCCGAGGTTAAGGCAATACTTATAATCTTTGAACAATAATTTATCGGTAACAGGTATGATAGGGGCGCCCTGGCCGCCGTACGCTACATCCATATTCCTGAGATCGGAGATGGTGGTCAGCCCGGTAACCGCAGCAATGCTGGCACCGTCACCCAGCTGGAAAGTGGTTTGCCCGGCGGGGTTATGGTAAGCGGTATGACCATGGCTGGCAATAAAATGCACCTTGTGATGCAGCTGGTGCCGGTCTATAAAAGCGTTCACCAGCGTACCGAGATACCGTCCGTAAGCGGTATGTAATTCCAGGAAAGCGGGAATATCATTTTGCCGGATCGCTTTCAGCCTGCCGGTCCATTCCCCGGGATAAGGGATGGTTTCGGCACATTCGATCTCATATTCCCATTGCTGGCCGGTGCTGGTAATAGTAGTATAGACAATATCCAGGCCGTCCAATGAGCTGCCGGACATCAGTCCTATTACTTTATATATCATCGCTTGAAAATTTTATGCAAATGTAAGTATAAAGCAGCACAGATGCCGGGTATTGTGGCGGGAAATGCGCAAGAGGAAAGAGGTTGTGCACGCTGATGTGCACAACCTCTTTTTATAAGTACAGATTGCTTCAGATTACCGGAGTTTACCCTAAGAAATATTTTAATAAATGACACTTATTGGTGGTGCGGAGCTTGGTAATGGCCTTGTCCTTTATCTGGCGCACCCTTTCACGGGTCAGCCCGAACTTTTCGCCGATATCTTCCAGTGAAACGGGATGTTCCAGCCCGATACCGAAGTACAGCTTCAGGACCTCCCTTTGCTTTTCCGTCAGTGTGTTGAGGGAGCGGTGTATCTCTATCTGGAGCGATTCGTTGAAGTCCATATCGCTGTCCACCTTGGCGGAATTGTGGTTTTCGAGAATATCCAGGAGGGTGCTTTCGTCTCCTTCCGCGAAAGGGGCATCTACGCTGATATGGCGGGTAGCTATGCCTAGTGTGGATTCCACTTCGTCCAGCTCTATCTCCAGCAGGAGGGCCAGCTCTTCGCTGGAAGGTTCCCTTTCAAACTCCTGCTCCAGCTGTGTATAGGCTTTATTGATCTTATTGGTCAGTCCGACCTTATTAAGCGGCAGGCGTACGATCCGGCTTTGTTCTGCCAGCGCCTGGAGGATGGACTGCCGGATCCACCATACGGCATAGGAGATGAATTTAAAGCCGCGGGTCTCATCAAAGCGCTGGGCTGCCTTGATCAGGCCCAGGTTACCTTCATTGATCAGATCGCTGAGTGACAAGCCCTGGTTCTGGTATTGCTTGGCCACTGATACCACGAACCGGAGATTTGCCTTGGTCAGCCGCTCCAGTGCCCTGCCATCGCCTGCTTTTATCCTTTGGGCCAGTTCTACTTCTTCTTCCGGAGAGATCAGGTCTACCTTGCCTATTTCCTGCAGATACTTCTCCAACGATTGACTTTCTCTATTGGTAATAGATTTAGTAATCTTAAGTTGACGCATAGACATAATTACATAGAGTTTGAGTTGTTAAGGTTATTGTTAATGTTAATGAGTTGTAAACTTTAGACGAATTTAGGGGTAACCTTATAGATTTCCAAAAATATTTTTTTTGATAAAGTAAAAGGGCATAAAAAAATATTGAAAATAATTTTGAAAAGTTAAAAAAAAATCTATTATTGCAATAGCTTTATAAAAAAGCAGGCATTATTACTATACTAACTAAACAATTACGATGGCAACGAAGAGAGAGCAATATACTGTAGAATATCCTATAAGATGTTCCCCTAATATACTGTTTGAATTTTTGAGTTCTGCAAATGGTCTGCAGGAGTGGTTTGCGGACAAGGTAGATTCCAAGGAAACGACTTTTTATTTCACCTGGAACGGCGCTACAGACGAGGCGGAACAGATAGAGGCTATTGAGAATGAGTCTGTAAGATACCGCTGGGAATACTATGATGATGACGAGTATTTTGAATTCAGGATCTCCCGGAGTCACGTGACCAATGAAACGATCCTGCAGATCACTGATTTCGCGGATAAATATGAAGTGGAAGATCAGAAGCGGCTCTGGGATACACAGGTAGTGAACCTGAAGCACAGAATAGGAAGTTAATGGTAACGGTATCAGAATTATAAAATGTATTTTTAGCGTATCTATAGCAGATACGCTATATTTTTGCATAGTTACCGCAACGGGAGCCGGGAGTGTGCCGCTGCAGCGCAGACAGAGCGCGGAACGAACCTGCAAACGTGCGGAGATTGTGAGCTTATGAATGTTAAACTGAAAAAATTAGACTGGCTGCTGCTTAAGAGCTTTTTGGGTCCTTTCGCTATCACATCGGTCCTGGTGATATTTACTTTCATCATGCAGTTCTACTGGCTGTATATGGACGATCTGATCGGTAAAGGGCTGGGTATTGGTATGATGCTGAAGCTGTTGCTGTATATGGTGCCCAATGTGGTGCCCCTGGCATTGCCTTTGATCGTGATGCTGTCTTCCATTATGACCATGGGGGCCCTGGGGGAATCCTATGAGCTGGTGGCCATTAAGGCCTCCGGTATCTCATTGTTCCGGTTTATCCGTCCGCTGTTCGTATTCATACTGGTAGTGGCGGCGGGTGCTTTCTTCTTTAACAACAATGTATTGCCGGTAGCCAATTTAAAGGCCTACTCCCTGCTGTATGATATGCGTAACCAGAAGCCGACCAGCAACTTTGCGGAAGGCATTTTCAATACCGATTTCAAGGATTACGCCATCCGGATCAATAAGAAGCATAAGGATGGTCAGAACATCGAAGGCATCCTCATCTACGATCATACCAAAGGGGAAGGCAATAAGAATATCGTGATGGCCGAAAAGGGCAGGATGTACACTTCTCCCAGCGGTAAAAGCCTGATCTTCGAGCTGCATAACGGGTGGCGTCATGAAGAGAAAAAGGACCGGGAGACCGATGAGGTGACCCGGATGCACTTTAATAAATGGTTTATGACCTTTGACCTGTCCCAGTTCGACTTTGAGCGTACCAGCGAGGAAGAATTCAAAGGCCGGGAGGAAATGATGAACTATGCGCAGCTCTCCGAAACGGTCGATTCCTTCCGGAAAAGGGAAGCGAACAATTTTGAAAGCGTGCTGATGAATGTGCAGCCTTATTTGACGGTCTTCAAGCAGAGAGGCGAGGATACGCTGCTGGCGCGGAAAATAAAGGAAAGCTCCGTGCAGCCGCCCGTTTTCCGGAACTCTGTTGCGGAGACCTTCGGCAGTGACTCTCTGCGCGGTCTCGCCCTGGAAAATGCTGTTTCCAGCGTCAGGAACGTAGAGCGTTCCATAGGCGTAATCCTGTATGATGTGGACTTTAACAAGAACAAGATCAACAAGGCGCAGATAGCCCTCAACAATAAATTCACCTTATCCATCGCCTGTATCATCCTGTTCTTTATCGGCGCGCCGCTGGGTGCTATTATCAGGAAGGGCGGCCTGGGTATGCCGGTGCTGGTCGCCATTATATTTTTCCTTATCTATTTTATTCTCAGCAATACCGGGGAAAAGCTCGCGGAGCAGCAGAAATTCACGCCCTGGCAGGGTATGTGGCTGGCCAATGTCATACTCATACCCATAGCTATCTTTATTATGATCAAGGCCCGGAACGATTCCAACCTGTTCAACAAAGAGATCTACCTGAGGATATGGGTCAAAATAAGAGCGGTGCTGCCTTTTGGCAAAAAGGTAAAGATTAAGGATATTTAGGACGGCAAAACACCAGAGCTTACATGATAGCAAAGATATTTATAGATAAAAAATGGTACCTGATGTTCCTCGGGATCATCGTGCTGTTCCTGGCTTCTTACCTGTGGGTGCCGCTGTTCTATATAGCTGTCTGTGTGCTGGCGATATTTATGCTGCTCACCCTTGCAGATGTCCTGCTGCTATACCGGGTAGCGCAGCCTGTTGCCGTGCAGCGGAATATACCGGAAATCTTTCACCTGGGTGAGTTTAACAGCATTGCCCTGCAGCTGGATAATCTTACCAACCTGGAGCTGCAATACCTGATCATCGAGGAGATCCCTGATATTTTCCAGGTCAGGAACTTTGCCCTGTCAGGCACGCTGAAGGCACATGAAAAAACAGAGCGCCGTTATGAAATAAAAGCTGTCAGGAGAGGGCAGTTCCGTTTTGAACGGACGGTCGTCTACCTGAGGACCGCCATCGGGTTTATACAGCGGCGCATCAATATAGATCATGCGCACCTGGTCAGGGTATATCCTTCCACCCGGCTGTTTAAAAAATACCGGTTGCTGGCCACTTCCAGCCAGTATGCTCTTGCCGGCAACCGGCAGCTCAGGAAGATAGGCCACAGTATGGAGTTTGACCAGATCAGGGACTATGTGCAGGGAGATGATATACGCAGCATCAACTGGAAGGCCACGGCCCGTAAAGGGAACCTGATGGTCAATAACTATATTGATGAAAAAAGCCAGACGGTTTACAGTATCATTGATGGCGGCAGGCTGATGCACTATACCTTTGACGGCCTGAGCCTGCTGGACTATGCTGTGAATGCCAGCCTGATGCTGTCAAAGATCGTACTGCTGAAAGAAGATAAGGCAGGGCTGATACTGTTCAACGATACGGTCAGGCACATACTGGTCGCAGACAAGCAGGCCCGGCAGATGCTGCGTATCAACCAGCTGCTGTATAATTACCATACCGACTTCAGGGACAGCTCGTTTGAGCACCTTGTCAATGCCGTTTCCCACAAGGTCACGCAAAGGAGCCTGCTCGTGCTGTACACCAATTTTGAATCCAGGATATCATTCGACCGGCAGCTTATCTACTTCAGGCAGCTGGCCAAAAAGCATTTATTGTGTGTGGTCTTTTTTGAAAATACGGCCATAAAGGCCTATACGGAAAGAGAGAACCAGAGCCTGGAAGAGGTATTTGTCAGCACGATCGCTGAAAAGTATGCCTTTGAGAAAAAGCAGATCGTCAGGCAGCTTAAAAATATGGGTATAGTGGCGATCCTTACCACGCCTCAGCAGCTCAATACGGATGTAATGAATAAATACCTTGAGCTGAAGGCCAGCCAGATGATATAAGGTCTGCGGAGGAAACCGTACGCCGTCACAACAGGGGGCTTGAACGATAAGCCTTATTTTATTAACTTAGTGGTCTGACCATTCCCAGATAAGATATATTCCATGAAGCAACGTTCCGCTATACGCTATTTCATTACCATTTTGCTGCTCCTGTGCACGGCAGGCATTTACCGGCTGTATGCCCAGCAGCAGGATTCTTCCTATGTATTGCTGCAGGAGCTGCTTAAGAGGAATGAGGAGCAGCGCCTGAGGGACTCTTTCAGGATAGCGTTCCTTATGCTGGAGATAGAGAAGGTTAAGCATCCCCGGTCGGGCGACCATAAGGAGCTGCTGGACCGCTTACAGGCTATCCGGACAGAGGATTCCCTGAAGCAGGCGCAGGAGCAGCATGAGGTGGACCGGCTCCGGAAAATAGCCCGGGGCTTCCCTGTCATGCTCTTTAATGACACGCTCCTGGAGATATACGCGCCTTTGGGTTCCTTTACGGCAGCATCAAGGGCAAAGGATGCCCATGAGAAAATACTGGCGCTCTTTCAAAGTAATACATACCACCCGGACTCCTTCAGCATTCAGCAGTTCACGGACTATTTCAATATCATGTACGGGCAGACCACCGTGCTGACCGTAAGCAGCTATGACGCATTGTGGATGAGCCAGAGCAAGCAGCAGCTGGCCCGTACCTATCTTGAGAATATTAAATTCAGTATTGACAGGAACAGGGTGGAGCACAGCTGGGAAAAAGTGGCGCTGTGGTGGACGCAGGTCCTGATCATTGTGACGGTGGCGGTACTATTGCTCCGGCTGCTGTCCGGGGGCGGGCTGAAGCTGATCCGGATGCTGGGCAGGCGTAAGCCGGGTGTCATCCGTGATGTCCGTATCCGTAATTATGAGCTCTTCAGCGCGGCATTTCTGGTAAAGGTGCTTATCCGTGCTTTGTACATCCTGAGGATCCTGTTCATGGGCGTTGTCATGTATTTTGCCGTTACATTCATATTGAACGTATTCCCGCAGACGCAGCCTTACACCCGCAAGCTGTGGGACTGGGTGCTGGATCCTGTAAAAGAATTGGGGCTGGGTATTGTGCACTATATCCCCAACCTTCTGAAGATCGCTGCCATTATTGTGTTCTTCCGGTATATAATCTATGCTTTCCGCTATTTCTCACTGGAGGTGGAGAAAGGTGACCTGAAGCTGCGGCATTTCCACCCGGAGTGGGCCAGGACCACTTACCAGATCATCCGTATTGTGCTGATAGCGTTCTGTATCGTATTTGTGTTCCCTTACCTGCCCGGCTCAGATACGGTAGCCTTCAGGGGTGTTTCGGTCTTTGCGGGTGTGCTGATATCCTTTGGCTCCTCTACTGCTATAAGCAATACCATTGCGGGCTTTGTCATCACTTACATGCGACCCTTTAAGGTTGGAGACTGGATCAAGGTAGGAAACGATACCGGGAGGGTAAAGGAAAAGACGGTGCTGGTGACACGGATAGAAACGATCAATAATGAAGAGATCACCATCCCGAATTCTTCTATATTGAGCAAGCATACTATTAACTACTCTTCTACCGGGTCGGAAGGCGGCCTGGTGATCACAGCTACCGTGACCATGGCCTATGCCGTTGAATGGCGGAAGGTACATGAAGTGCTGCGGGAAGCCGCTTACCGTACCGAATATACCAATAAGGAAAAAGAGCCGTACGTTTTTCAGAATACCCTGGACAGCTATTATGTGACCTACCAGATCAATGTCTATACGCAGGAGCCGGATAAGATGTACTTTATCCATACGGCATTATTGCAGCATATACAGGATGGGTTCAAAGCCGCCGGCATCGACCTGCACCTGCCGGCCCAGATCACCATAAAGGAATAAAATTTTACGTTTATTAGGCCACGCAATAGCTGATTATCTTAGATTTACATTTTTATATACAGGTACATGAAGAAATTTGCATTAGTAACGGGCGGATCCAGGGGGATCGGCAGGGCCATATGCCTGAAGCTGGCCGCTTCCGGTTACCATATCATCATCAATTATAAAGGCAATGAAGTTGCAGCGCAGGCTACCCGGGAGGCTGTGGAGGCGTTGGGAGCGGAAGCGGTGCTGATGAAATTTGACGTAGCGGATGCCGGTGCTGTGGCTGCCGTTATAGGACAGTGGCAGGAAGCTCATAAGGACACCGCTCTGATTGAAGTGCTGGTCAATAATGCGGGTATCCGGCAGGATGTCCTGATGGCCTTTATGAATGATGAGCAGTGGAGCAACGTCCTCAATACCAGCCTGGGGGGTATGTATGCGGTTACCAGGCAGGTGCTGAATCCTATGGTCATGAACCGCTTTGGCAGGATCGTCAACATCGTCTCCCTGAGCGGGCTGAAAGGTATGCCCGGCCAGGTGAACTACTCTGCGGCCAAGGCCGGCATGATCGGCGCAACAAAAGCGCTGGCGCAGGAAGTCGCTAAGCGGAATATTACGGTGAACGCGGTGGCGCCGGGCTTTATCAGGACCGATATGACAGAAGACCTGAACGAAAAGGAACTGAGGTCGCTGATCCCTATGAACCGTTTCGGGGAGGCAGAGGAAGTGGCCGCGCTTGTGGGCTTTCTCGTATCTAAGGATGCCGGTTATATTACAGGCCAGACCATATCTGTAAATGGAGGGCTCTATACCTGATGACGGCTATTGTTTATGCAACTTAAAATACAATCTATCCGATGAGGATCATATCTTATAATGTGAATGGCATCCGTAGCGCCATTAATAAAGGGCTGCTGGAATGGCTGGAAACAGACCCGGCAGATATCATCTGCTTCCAGGAGCTGAAATCTGCTATTGATAGCATCCCTACCGAACGCTTTGAAGCGCTGGGGTATCATGCTTACTGGTTTCCCGCGGCTAAAAAAGGGTACAGCGGGGTAGGCGTTATCACCAGGCAGCAGCCGGAGCGCGTCACTTATGGGAATACTTTCGAGCAGAGCAATGCGGAAGGCCGTGTGCTGAGGCTGGACTTTGAACCTTTCGTACTGGTAGGAGCCTATTTCCCGAGCGGCTCCAGCGGAGAGGAGCGCCAGGTCTATAAATACCAGTGGATGGATGAATTCTTTGAATATATTGATGAAATAAAGGCGGAAGGCAAGCCGCTTATCGTATGCGGGGATTATAACATCTGCCACAGGGAGATCGATATCCACAATCCCAGATCCAATAAGGATTCCAGCGGCTTTCTCCCGGAAGAAAGGGCATGGATGGATAAATGGTTCAGCAATGGTATGACCGATACGTTCCGTTTATTGAACCAGGACCCTCACCATTACTCCTGGTGGAGCTTCCGGGCCAATGCGCGCGCCAATAACAAGGGCTGGCGTATAGATTACATCAGCATATCAGACAGCCTTAAGGAAGCCGTAAAGGAAGTGGCTATTTATCCCGATGTCCGGCATTCAGACCATTGCCCGGTCTATGTCTCCCTGGCACTCTAATCAGAAAATATCATGAACTGGGAATATCTATATACTACGCAGCGTCTTACAGGGCGTACCGATCAGGGAGTGAATCCTGATAAGCTGCGCACCTCCTTTATGAGGGATTATGACAGGCTTATTTTTTCTGCTGCTTTCAGGAAGCTGCAGAACAAGACCCAGGTATTTCCGTTGCCGGGTGTGGTGTTCGTGCACAACAGGCTGACCCATAGCCTGGAAGTGGCCAGTGTGGGCCGTTCCCTGGGCAGGCAGGTGGGGAGCAGCATCGCCCGGCAGCACCCCGATGCAGATGAGGCATTCCTGAATTTTTATAATTATGAGCTGGGTAATGTCATCACTTCGGCCTGCCTGGCGCACGATATAGGTAACCCGCCTTTCGGCCATTCTGGAGAGGATGCTATCCGTAATTACTTCCGGAATGTGAAGGGGGATATCCAGCGTATCCTGCGGCAGGAGCTCAGCAGGGAAGAGCTGGCGGATTTTGAGTACTTTGAAGGCAACAGCAATGCCCTGCGTGTACTGACCCATACCTTCAATGAGCCGGCTTCTGCCTACAACCTGACCCTTACCACGCTGGCCTCCATCATTAAATATCCTACGGCGGCCCATTGCGGCTTCCGGCAGGACGCCGGTATCGTGGGTAAAAAGGCCGGCTACTTCCAGTCGGAAAAGGAGATCTTCCACCGGATTATGAACGCTTTTCATTTAAAGGCGCTGGATGCGGACACTTATGTACGGCATCCCTTTGTATTCCTTACGGAAGCGGCGGATGATATCTGTTACCGGGTGATAGACATCGAGGATGCGGAACGGCTGGGTATTGTGAGCCTGGAGGAAATGAAAGCGCTGTTCCTGCCCTGCTTCGCGGCGGAAAGCGGCTTCAATGCTCTGGACAAGGTCACGGAGCAGCTCTCGCAGTTTCATGACCCGCATCAGCAGGCACAGTACATCCGGGCCCGGTGGATAGGGCTGATGGTAGAAAAAACTTCGGAGGTGTTTATGGAGTACCAGTCGGCTATCCTGGCCGATACTTTCAGCAGGTCCCTGCTGGATGCCCTGCCGGAGCACCTGCTGGACCAGATCAGGGCCATCAACCGTTTTTCCGTAGAACGCATCTATAATCACAAAAATGTGATTGAGGTGGAGCTTGCGGGCTTTAATGTGATCGGTACCTTGCTGGACGCTTTCATGGAAGCGCTTGCATATCCTCACAACCAGAAATCTGTAAAGTTGTTGCAGCTGGTGGAATCCCAGTATAAAGTGGATGTAAAAGGGCAGCGCCTATATGATAATATACTATCGGTGATAGACTTTATCTCCGGGATGACCGATAATCATGCCATTGATCTCTACCGGAAAATAAAAGGTATAGATATTACCGGATTTCACAGGCTTTAGCAGACTGCATAGAATTGACCGGGCTGTAAAAGTAAACAACCCTGTCACATCGCGCTAAGTTGCAATATTGACAGGATTGTTTTATCCATATCTATCACATTTCGGCAGGCTCCATGTGACAAAACAAAGGCTTTTCAGGCAGTCTCTGATGTTATGAAGCGATACCCGCTTCTTCCACGATGTCCTTTTCTATTACCAGGTTATCAATAATGAAATTCTGGCGTTGCGGCGTGTTCTTGCCCATATAATACTCCAGCAGCTTCTGGATCTGGCTGTCCTTGGACAGCAGTACCGGTACTTTGCGCATCTGTTCCCCGATGAATGCCTCGAACTCTTTGGGAGATATCTCGCCCAAACCCTTGAACCGGGTTATTTCCGGTTTTCCTTTCAGCTCGGCAACGGCTCTCTGCTTTTCCTCTTCGTTATAGCAATAGATCGTTTTCTGCTTATTCCGCACCCGGAACAGCGGGGTTTCCAGGATATATATATGACCGTTTCTTACAAGGTCCGGGAAGAATTGCAGGAAGAAGGTCATGATCAGCAGGCGGATGTGCATACCGTCCACATCGGCATCCGTTGC
Source organism: Edaphocola sp. (assembly GCA_037190225.1). Taxonomy (GTDB): domain Bacteria; phylum Bacteroidota; class Bacteroidia; order Chitinophagales; family Chitinophagaceae; genus MKSF01. The sequence continues at coordinate 94,402 of JBBCJL010000019.1, forward strand.
GATGATGATATTATTATACCGCAGTCCGTCCAGGCCTTCTTCTATATTCAGCGCATGCTGCAGGAGATTGAATTCTTCATTCTCATACACTATTTTCTTGGTAAGCCCGAAGCAGTTCAGGGGCTTGCCTCTCAGGCTGAATACTGCCTGGGATTCCACATTGCGGCTGGTGGTGATGGAGCCGGATGCCGAATTTCCTTCAGTGATGAAAATGCTGGAAGCCATCATCTTTTCCTGGTACTCCTCTTTGTTCTTAGCGGGCGGCGCATCATTCAGGTGTATCCTGCAGTCCCGCAATTTTTTATTGTGCAGGTTGGCCTTCTTGGCTCTTTCATTGGCCAGCTTCCGGATGCCGGACAGCTCCTTGCGTTCTCTCTCGCTTTGCTCAATACGCTTTTTCAGCGCATCGGCCACATCTGCATTCTTATGCAGGTAATTGTCCAGCTCCTTAGACAGGAAATCCAGCACAAAGGACTTCATGGTAGGACCGCCTTCATATACATTCAGGGAGCCCAGCTTGGTCTTGGTCTGCGACTCGAAGACGGGTTCCTGTACATTGACCGAAACGGCGGCGCAGATGCTCTGCCTGATATCGGCAGCCTCATAATCTTTCTTGTAAAAATCCCGGATCACCTTTACGAATGCTTCTCTGAAAGCCTGCTGGTGCGTACCGCCCTGGGTCGTGTACTGGCCGTTGACGAACGAATAGATCTCTTCACCGTAATCGTTATTATGCGTGATCGCCACTTCAATATCTTCCCCTTTCATATGGATGATGGGGTAGCGGAGGGATTCGGCATTGATCTTATTGGTCAGCAGATCGAATAAGCCGTTTCTGGATAAATACTTTTTATTGTTATAAATGATGGTCAGGCCTGCATTCAGGTAACAGTAATTCCATATCTGGTTGATGATATACTCATGGATGAAATGATAGTTCTTAAAGACCGTATCATCGGGCCGGAATACTACTTCCGTGCCGTTGGGCTGATCTGTTTTCTCTATTTTCCATTCCCGGGTGAGCTCTCCGCGTTCAAACTCGGCCATTTTTTTCTGCCCGTCTCTGTGCGAGGTCACACAGAAATAGCTGCTCAGGGCATTGACGGCCTTAGTACCCACACCATTCAGCCCTACGGATTTCTGGAAGGCTTTGCTGTCGTATTTGGCGCCGGTATTGATCTTGCTGACCACATCCACTACCTTTCCGAGCGGTATGCCGCGGCCATAATCCCTGACGGTCACCACGCCTTCATCTACACTGATGTCTATCTGCCTGCCCACACCCATCCTGAACTCATCGATACTGTTATCCACCACCTCTTTCAGCAGTATATAGATACCATCGTCCATGCTGCTGCCGTCACCAAGCTTACCGATATACATACCCGGCCGCAGGCGGATATGCTCCTTCCAGTCTAAGGTCCGGATGCTGTCATCCGTATATTGTACTGCTGCGTTGCTAGTCAATTCACTCATTTTATATCTGCTGTATTTTGGATTCCTGCAAATTTATGAAAAACCGCTAATACATTGTGGATTGCTTTCCGGAAGCAGGTAAACTCATTGTATTTTATCCCACCTGAGCCTGTTAAGATGTAGTCCTGGTTTTTTGGAAAAAAGGTGAAGTGTTAAAGAAAGGTTGTTGATTTCTTAATACTTTTGCGTCCCGAATATAGCAGTGGTTTACCACTGGTGTAATAATAAAGAAACATTTAACTATCACATCAGCAGATAAGGAGGAGTATAAAGATGAGACAAGGACTACGACTTATAGCGGCATTGGCTGCATTACTCTATACCGGGGGCCTTTTCGGCCAGGGTATCGGTACGCCTGCGGACAACA
>JBBCJL010000020.1:0-7579 GCA_037190225.1 Edaphocola sp.
AAACCTCCTATGTTTGCAAAGTAAGTATTTGAGAGTTTAATTGCTATGTAAATTGCCAATAGATTAAAGGGAAAGAGAGTGAGAGTACAAACAAACCATAACAGCTTTTTAGGGCATGTTGTCTTGTGAGAAACAACCTCACTCTTTTTTATCTCTTCGAGTTTGAACAGAATGTAAGGAATACTGCCTGGCGGTATATCCAGAATGTCCAATAAGGAGACAAAACGAAGAGAGATTTTCACTTTATGTTACTGAAAATCAATTAACTATTGGTAATGAGAAAGTTAGTAAAACAAGTAGCAGGCATTGACGTTGCCCAGAATGAACTGGTGGTTCAATTAGGTAGAATGTATGATGATTGGACTCCTGAATTGTATGCATCTAAAACCTTTGCAAATACACCAAAAGGATTTGAAGCTTTGGTAGCATGGGTAAAGAAACTAACCGATCCTGAAGTTTCACTAAGGTATGTGATGGAAGCCACCGGGGTCTATCATGAATCATTGGCGTATTATCTGGAGGAGAACAGCCATGAGGTAAGTATTGTGTTGCCCAACAAGATCAGTAACTATATGCGTACCCTGGAAAAGAAAACAGTTACAGACAAAACATCAGGGGAAGCCATAGCTCTTTTTGGATTGGAAAGGAAGCTGGAACAATGGAGTAGACCGAAGGGGATCTATAAAGTTCTCAGGCAGCTTACCCGTGAGCGTAGTCAGCTCATAGAGATGAGAACAATGTGTAAGAACCAGTTGCATGCAGAACAGACCGAAGCGCAACCCAATAAAAAAAGTATATCCAGGGTAAAAAAACGTATTTCGGTATTAGATAAGCAGGAACAGGAAATAGAAGCGGAATTGAGAGAGTTGATCAAAACAGACCCGGAGGCTCAGGACATTATCGTGTTGCTTTGTTCGATATCTGGTGTTGGCACAATAACAGCAGCCACTGTACTGGGAGAAACCAACGGGTTTGACCTGATCCGAAACAAACGACAAATAGCCAGCTATGCTGGTTTGGACGTAAAAGAAAAGCAGTCAGGAACTTCTGTAAAGGGCAAGTCGAGTATATCTAAGAAAGGGAACAGCTATTTGCGCAAAGCCATGCACTTACCAGCTTTGGCAGCCATTCGTCATGACCAACGATATAAAGCAATATTTATAAGATTGGTATCTAAACATGGAATAAAAATGAAGGCGGCAGTAGCTGTACAAAGAAAGCTATTGGAAATGATGTTTACGGTATTTAAAAAGCAGGAAAAGTATGATAAGGATTACTTTAAGAAACAACATAATAAAAGTCAAGCAACAACAGAAACAAAAAATTAGGGAACAACTTTAGCTGTTCCCTAAACAGGCTGGTATAAAACCGCCTAAAACACAAAAATAAAACAAAAAATCTATTGTCAATAACACAGAATCTCATAGGTTTTTCTTCATCTAAAACAACGTCGCCTGCTCCGGTTTTCTTTTCAGCTCGCCCTCGTTAAAGAAGTATATCCGCCCATGCTCGCCGTCATACCCCGGGGTGAAACGTTTTTCATCCTTACGAAGCCGCTCTATGGCGATCGCGAGGGTAGGATGAAACCGGCGGATATCTTCAGACGGTGTATGCATTAACAAGTCAAACTCATTCCCGAAATAGGATATTGCCTGCGCGTATTTCTTTTCAACCGCCTTGCTGGTTTCACTAAAGCCCATGATCTCGGCCAGTATTTCGGGTAACGGCAATACGTACCGGAAAGGTTGAAAACTGTTCTCCGTCTCCTGTTCACTGCGGTTGGCAAGCTGCGCTACCCTGTGGGCTACACCTATCGTTAAGGGTCTGCCGCATACGGGACAAATGCCGGCGGTGGCTTCTTTTGTGCTGACTGAAACTTTACAGTTCCTGTGTCCGTCATTATAATACTTGCCGCGCTGCGGGTAATACTCCCAGGTGCCGGAAAATCCTTGTTTTGTTTTAATGGCGTTGAACATGGCATCATAACCCAAATCTGCATCAAAAAGGTTTACCTCACGCCCGAGCTTCCATGCGGAATGGGCATCCGAATTAGAGACCAGTGTAAGATGGTCAAGCGCCGCATACCGGCGGCACATACGCGGATCAGCAGACAGGCTGGTCTCTACCGCAAACAATTCACCTGTAACATCCTTAAAGCAATCCTGCAGGGAGCTGTGCCCGTTCATACCGCCCAGCGCTGAATACCAGGGTGTCCACACATGTGCCGGGATAAAATGCACGTTAGGCGAAACCTCCAATACGATCTTCAGTAATTCATGTGCGGGCAGGTGCAGGGTAGGTCTGCCGTCCAGCGACAGATCGCCGTACGGGCTCAAAGCCTTATTAACAAGACGTGCTGTCTCAAGATCTGGCGCATAGATGAGGTGGTGATTCTTGTATTGCTTGCCTTTGACAATGTATTCGCAACTCACTTCCGTAGACAAACAAAAATAAACCGTTCTGCCGGCGGGAGCGGCTCCCGGTAGTTCCGTCTGTGCAGGCGTGTGCCGCAGGGTGTAAAACCCGTTACCTGCCGGTTGCAGCTTCTCTTCCAGTTCGCGTATCCATGCGGGATGGGTGAAATCACCCGTGCTCACCACATCAATCCCCTTTATTACCGCCCACTGGTACATGGTTTCCAGGCAAAGAAATTTACTGGTAGCCGCAGCGTAGTGAGAATGTGTATGGAGATCGGCGATATAGAACATCACACAAAATTACTAAAATTATTAGTTTTTTACCGATTATTCTCAGCAGGGTCTCACCCGGGCTTGGTGTGCAGGCTGTGGACCCTGCGCTATTTGTACTGTTATTAAATCTATGAGGTTTTGCCAGGCATTCGCCCTTAAGGGCAACGGGGATCTAAATCATCATAGGTTTTTGAGATCGCGGGGCATAAAAACTTGCCGGTTTATTTATTTACCCTATGTTAAAATAAGCTGCCCGCCGGATGCCCTGATTTTAGTTTTGTATAAGTATCTGCCGGGAGGATATTATCTTTAGATCTGGTAACAACCCGGATAAATAACCCATGAAGTATGCCCTGCATTTCGTCCTGGCTTCGACCCTGCTTTTTGTAAGTGCTGCGTTGTATGCAGATACTTTTGTTGTAACGTCAAATGCAGACAGTGGCCCCGGCAGCCTGCGGGAGGCGATCACACTGGCTAACAACAATGGTACGAATACGGTTGATCATATCCACTTCAACTTTTCCGACCAGAGCAGGGAAGGCAGAACGATACGCCCGCTTTCTCCACTTCCAGCCCTGTCTTCCAATCTTGTGATTGACGGAACGACACAGAATGGCGCGTCCATCGGCGTTAGTGATGCAAAAGTGATCCTCCTGATAGATACCTACCAGTCTGTTTTGTTTACTTTTTTCAGCATGACAAATGTCAGTAATGTAGAGATATACGGACTGTACTTATTCAACGATAAATTTACGCTCTTCAGCAACTATGCACCGGTAGATGGAATTTACATCGAAAACTGCAGCAATATTGTTATCGGTGCGCCGGGAAAAGGTAATCATTTCAGGGGGTTGTACAGGGCTGTATATGCTATAAACGCTTCCGGTATACAGATCAGGGGGAATGTATTCAACCACGATGAGAACGGGGATCCGGATATGGCGTCCGGAACAAATTGGGTGAATCCTATGGAATATGCAATTTATTTCTACAATGTAAAAGATATCCTGATCGGCGGCGACACCCCGGAAGAAGGCAATGCCATATGGGCCCGTAATATTTATATCAAATCGAACGAGTGGGACGGCAACGGCAAACTGGTTATCCAAAATAATTTCTTTTCTACCAAAACCGACGGATCGGTAGCCCCATCAGCAAGCAGGATAAACATAACTATCTGGGGAAAAGACGACCAGTCTGATTACGAAGTGTCCGTTAAAGATAACCGTATCAATGGGTCGGTTACAATAGGTCATGTGGACGTTCCTTTTAAAATACAGGGTAACACCATATTCAACGATATAGCAGGTAGTGGCGGCGGGAGCAGTGATATCTGGAACCTTAAGATAGCGATCAATTCCTGCCGGAATGGCGGACTGATAGGAGGTGACGGACCGGGAGAAGGCAATGAGATTTATGTACAACCATCGCCATCCGGGTATACTAACGGGTTTTATTCGGATCATGGTGCTATCTTCTCAAACTCACCGGGTGTTGCGATCCTGAACAATAAGATGTATTGTACTTCCACTGCAGGGTCCACTATAAAGATCATGTACCCGGATGCACCCCATGTGCAGGTGGATCACTATGAAGACGGTTTTGTAAGGGGAAAGGCAACGCCCGGGAGCAGGATACAGGTATTTAAGGATGATGACTGCCCGGCTTGTGACGGTATTGAACTATTGGGGGAAACCACCTCTTCGCCGGATGGCAACTGGAGCTTCACAGGTAGTTTTACCGGGGTAGTGATCGCCACTGCCACAAAGAACGGTTCAACCTCGGGCTATACCGCACCCACTTGCAATATGAGTGACGTAAAAATAACACAGCCGACCTGTGGGCTGAATAATGGCGCTATTTCCGGTATTACCATCCTGCATTCCGTTGATAATGTAGAATGGCATAAAACCTTTGCCAGGGATGGTATGCACGTGGATTCTATTATCTCGCGGGAGTTGGATATAGACGGACTGGAACCGGGCGAATACTATTTTATTGCCAGGCTGGGTGAAACCTGTAACGGGTACATCACCCGGTTTTCGCTACGGAATTATACACCCGCCATACACGAGGATCGGAAATTCATCGATCAGCCCTCCTGCGGGCTATTCAACGGAAGCATACACGGCATCAGGGTGGAGGATAATGATTTTTCAGTTTATCAATGGATAGATGAAAACAGGAATATGATTAAAGAAGGGGCTGCCATGGATGGAGTAGGTATTGACGACCTGCCGGAAGGAAAATACAAGCTGATCGTAACAAGCATTGAGGGAGGTTGCTCAGATTCAACAGACTGGTACACACTTACCAATCAATCCGGCCCGGTACTGAATCTGCAACACCGGCAAATCGTTGCGGCAACATGCGGAGAAGCAAACGGGAGCATTACGGGCATAACGGTCAATAATCCTTCCGGGGATGCTTTTGTGGCTTGGGTTGATTCCGAAGATAATATTGTAGCCCATTCCTTTGACCTGACAGATCAGCCTGCGGGCCGGTACAAATTGAAATACATAGATGAAAGCGGTTGCGATACGATCATAACAACTTATTTCTCCATCCCGACTGAGGGCCTTATCGTAGTGGATACGACGGGCAAAAAGGTGATCCCGGCCGGTTGTACCGTAGCGAACGGCGCCATCCTGGATATAAGCACAACTGGTGCAGACTCGTGGGTGTGGGTGAATACGGATGATCAGTCCGTGGTGGCACACACACAGTCCGTGAAGTTTTTACCGGCGGGGAATTACCAGTTGAGCGCGGGTAATCAGCAGGGTTGTACGGTAAGCAGTCCCGTTATAACAGTTCCCACAGCCACATTTACTGCCATCGAACCTGTTAACCCCCGGGCGTCCAACGCATCCTGCGGACAGGATAATGGCAGCATTCAGATAGATGGATTTACCAATAATGAGGCATTAGCGGCTTATAAGTGGATGGATCATACGGGCGGAGACAGGGGTAGTTCCACTTTGCTGTCTGCACTCGGGGAGGGTATTTACCAACTGGTTGCCACCGATACCAACGGGTGCGTTCAATCTATTCTGACAAAAGAGATAACCGTAAATGCAAGGCCCTCGATAAACCTCGCCGGTCTGAACATCCGGCACGACCAGTGTGAACTGCACTACGCATCCATATCGGGTATTACTGTATCAGGACTGGCGAATGCACCCGTTTATACCTGGTATAATGAGCAGGGCGCTGTGGTTGGAACGGGGCCTGACCTGAAAGATATAGGCGAAGGCGGGTATCGTTTAACCATAAGTGACGGACCGCATTGCAATATAAGCAGTGAGATGTTCGAAGTGACGAATGACAATAGCATGTCCCTTCCAGACTATGACAATGCCGTGATAGCCATGCATACTGCCGCATCGTTGAATGTAAAGAATCACCGGGAAGGGCAATATCAATTGTATGCAGACAACAATGGTACACAGCTCCTGGATGAGAACTCAACCGGCTATTTTATCACCCCGCCGTTAAGCGCAGACCGGGATTTTTATATCAAAACTGTAAATGGCGCCTGCGTGAGCGCTTTGAAAAAGGTGAGCGTAACCGTTGTTGATAAATCTGAATTTGCCGTTCCTACAGCCTTTACACCCAATAACGACAAGCTGAACGATATACTGCACGTGAATGTGCTGGGGCATATAGACCTGGAATATTTCAGGGTCTATAACCGGTTCGGCCAGCAGGTTTTCTTTACCAACAACTTAACCGATGGCTGGGATGGAAAAGTGAATGGTGTTGACCAACCCGCGGGTGTTTTTATCTGGCAGGCCAGGGGTAAGGATATCCTCGGCAATATTATAGAAGCCAAAGGTTCGGTGATGCTGATAAAGTAGTGTGTAAACGTATGAGGTTTTAACAGGCGTTCGCCCTTAAGAATAACAGGGACCTAATCTCATGGGTTTTAGAGGCTGGGGGCTACGGCGCCTTGATCGCTCCCTGCGCAGTAGTTGTAAAAGTGTTAGAACCGTTGCTTACCCTTAAACTGACAGAACAAAAAGTTACCTTCAGTTTTCCGTTTTGGTGTGTAATATATACACTGCCGCTATTGCCCTGGAATAAAATACCGGAATACAAAGAAGTGGGTAGCACAGTATAAGGATCGGATACGTCTGAGGAAAACACATACCCGACCTTGTATTCTCCATCTTCAGGCTCTTTATTATTCCAGAAGCTGTTAATATATATTAAAGTCGGGGTAACCGGATTGATAATAGGCGCTTAGCTTTTCCGGTTATATGTTCCGTCGTGCTCCCAGGTAACGGATGAGGTGGTGATTGACGGAATAGCTGAGAAATCAATTTTGTTATCCGTAAGCGTACAGGGCGGTTCGGCCAGAGGGCGTTTTATCGAGATATATACGCTGTCTACTTTTGTGATACAATCCGCATAGCTTACAGCCAGGTAATAGCAGCCCTCATCTTTCTTCTCACAAAATTGGATGGTCAATTTGGTGGTGCCGGATAGCTCATTTTCGTTTTCACGCCACCATTGGAATAGTGCAATATCCGGTTGCTGGTTTATTACCCAGGGCTATTGTTTCTCCTTCAAAATACTGTTCTTTGGCGCCGGTGATGACTACATTCTTAATAAGTGCACAATTACGCTCCCTCTGTTTTTCTCACTTTTAATACAACCTGTATGCAGGATTGTGATCCGCAGCACAACCGGCAAGCTTGGTTTCATGACAGGGTTTTATATGCAAATAATGATAAAACCTATAAGGTTCTCGTCGCACTACTTCTTAAAAACCGGGGAGTCATAAACCTCCTATGTTTGCAAAGTAAGTATTTGAGAGTTTAATTGCTATGTAAATTGCCAATAGATTAAAGGGAAAGAGAGTGAGAGTACAAACAAACCATAACAGC
>JBBCJL010000021.1:0-11043 GCA_037190225.1 Edaphocola sp.
AAATTATCAAAGAACACGTCAACCTGGCTCTGGTTGCTTACATAAATATACACATAACCGCTTTTAGGTGCAACCTTATTCTGTAAAAAGTGCGATTTGATAACACTGTTATCACCTACCGGGTCAAAGCCACTTTCCACACTTTTGAATTGCTCGTCGAAAAAGATATAATTGATAAAGGCTCTGGGCTTGACAGAGCTGTTAGGCACTTCATCCAACTGATCGTCAAAAAGATCGAGAATACCTGCTGTGCTTCCTGTAAAGTCATTTAATTGAGAACCTGTAACCCCGCCATGCGCCATGGCCGCTATACCACCGGTGGGGCCTGCCAGCAGCCCTTCCAGGATGGCAAGCGTGGGGATGTGCTTATTATTGGTAGCGCCATTGGTAACATTTTCAAAATAATAGCTTTTGCCCCATATATCAAGCCGGTCTCCTGCCATTACTTTTAAGACAATGCCCACGCCCCTTTTATATACGCAACGTGCCTTGCAAGACACGTTGCTCGGAATGAAAACGCTAATTAAAATTATTTTTTACCAACATCCGGAAGACTTGTCTAAGTAATGCAGAAAATCCGATATACTCCAGATAAAGAAAAGAAGTATCAGTATCGAGAATATAAGTTTTTTTTTGCCAAAAATAAATAGCACAATCTGCAAAGAGATTAAAAGGAGAAATTTGTATATTAAATAAAAAACCAAAAATTCACTACAATAAGGAGTTTTAAAAAAAATAAAACTCAAAAAGAATATGTTTATAATTATACAGGATAAACAAACAATCCTTATAATACTTTTAAATCGTAGCATGTTATTGAATTCCATATATTTCCTTAAGAGCATGGGCAATTATTCGTCTGGTTTCAGCATCGTTGGAAAATCGTAAATGAGGATGAGAATCTCCTCTGCTAATTAAGTCTCCGCCAACTTTCTTCTTTTCTCCAACACTTTTATTACCCACGCCTGAGACATTATCCCCGACTACATCAATTACGATCACATTACCAATATTACGATTTGAAGTCAATTTTTTATATAAATCAGAACCTGTAGATATTGGACTTCCAATAAAAATTAAATTATCTACTTTCTGTCCGCCTTTAGCAAGCCTCAAAGCAAGGTAATGCCGACGCCCCTTCTATATACGCGACGTGCCTTGCAGGACACGTTGCTGGGAAGTAGGCGAGGAAATAGGTCGAAAAATATAATAAGATTGAATTTGATCCTTAGCATTGATAAATTCATATCTTATAGGTAAAAAAGTTTTTTTGTCAATATATAAAACCTGACGCAATGGTTCTTTATTATCAAATCCCTTGGATGGGATTTGTTCAATACGATAACAAGCATGAACCAGTCCATTACCATTTTTTATAAGAGTATCTCCTTTGAAAACAACTTTACCATCGGTATTTGGATGTCCGTTGTACTTAGCAAATAGATAAATAAAATCTGCTGTTTTACCTGTCTTAACTGGATATTGCTTATACTTCGTTTTACTTTTACTCAATGAATCATAATAGACTAAGTATACATAATCACTCCTTTTATGAAAAGAATAATAAGCATAACATTCTGAAAAGCCTGTTGTATCTTCAATGGTAATTAACTTCACATCAGCTCCATCAATAACAGTATCTTTCAAAACCTCCTTAGACCGAAGTGCGAAACAAAATGAGTAATATCCACTTTGCTTAAAAAGCGTAATTTCGTTTTTTTGTACCTGATCTTTATTAACAACATCATAATACCCAACCAACTTGTTTTGAGCATGCAATGACAAAACTATCATTGGGCAAATAATGAGCAATATAATATAGGGCTTATTATTCATAGTCAACTTTTTAGTTCCTCCTAAAATTATTCAAAGGATGATTAGGATTATATGCTCTATATCTTTCGGACCTTCGCTCTGCTTCTATCTGCTCGTATAGTCTTTGAAAAAACCTATCAATTAGCTGATTACCGGTAGCAGGATCAATCCTATGATTTCTTTCAGAATATACCCCAATCCTACTTAACTCAGGATCACTCTTAACTGAACTAATTACATCATCGTTAATTTCTTCATAAAGTGCATTTTCTCCATTCATAATTTGCCAATGGTCAGTTCCTTCTTCATCCTCAACCCCAGCCATATACCTGTCTATTAAACCCTCAGCAGTAATATCACCATTTTTAAATTGCTCTAAGAGTCCTGATATACTTTGAACATGCAAACCAACTTCATGAGTCATACCTATTACCTTTTCACCCCAATATCCGTGAGTATTATTAGGATCATTAAGTCCTGTATTTATGGAGACCTTGATACTAAAGTTCTTTGTACCTTTTATTTGTGCAATTTCCGATTTAGAAAGATTTAAGACATTTTTATTATTATACAATAACTCAGTTTTTGCCGCACTTTCTTGTCCTTGATAAGTAGAAAAGGTTAAATTTATCCAAGATAATCTACCATTTTGTTTTGCACCCAATTGATCTCCTCTATTTACATTAACAAAATTCTGTAAATATCCTATAAACTTCTTTGATGCATTGACAGCTCTTAATGGAAGATTCCAATGCGGTGCATTCAACAATGCCTGAAATCCAATTATATCCCTACCATCTGGGTCAATCAATCTAATCGGATTATTTAAAGCATACGAATATGGTGAAGCTAACGGATATTTATCCGCCAACGGATCAATAACATGCCACCTCCCTATCTGCGGATCATAGATCCTGGCTCCATAGTCCAGCCATTCAAGTCCTGAACCATCAGGGAACTCCTGCCGCTGTTCCTCCTTGCCATTATACTTAAACCTGTTCGTTGGTGCATTATTCAGCGCCTTACTACTTATCCCTGCCATTGTCAGTCCGAACGGATAGTAATGTGTCTCTTCCACCAATATATCATTACTCCCAAACCTTTATTATACCGTTTCTAATATTTTCACCTCTGATCTCTAATGTAATTGTATCTTTTAGATATGGAGATTTCAAATACCCCCAGACATTATTGGAGCTATCGAATTTTACTAAATCTTCTTTTTTAATTGTAATCGTTAATTCATAAGTAGGTCTATATGCAAAACTTAGTTGATACGGATAGTTGGTATTCACCAAAGAATCTGTTACTTTAGACGAATGCTTCCCATACCTAAACCCCTTTTCGATATACGGTATAAAGTTTCCCAACGAACCGCTAAAACTATCAACACTAAAATTGAGTTCTTTTACAAACACGCCTCGTTCTTTTGACTCATGTATATCTGAGGTTGCTACTCTATAGGTTCCCTTATTATAACCATACCATCCTATGTAAGAAGATACATATCCAAGTAAATAATATCCTATCAAGACTAAAAATATTAACACTAGTACATAAGCTAAAAACTTATTGATTCTTATTCTCTTCATCTTCAGGATTAAATTTTTCTGTTGGATGCACGATCACAACTCCTGTTTTCTGCTTAGGCGGTTGAATAAAATTGTTCCATCCTCTAAATCCTATATACCGATTAATACTCTCAACCTGGTTAGGTAGCATGCTCATCCATAAATTTGGCTCAACAATCCTCAAGGCGTCTTGGGCCACTAATGAGTGCATAGAACCTGCTCTGCTTTCAGCCAGTTCAGACCAAGCACATTTTTGAACATCAAGGCATGACATGCCCACAACTAAATACTTCTTTGCGCTGGCGGCCTCTTTGGCTTTTATCTTCATAAGCCTATCTTCCTCTTGTGTGGTTTCTATTCTTACATATCTATCATATTGATGTTTTTCATTTGGATTAATTTCATTTGCTTTTCTAATTAGTTCTCTACTATTATTATCATACCCTAGGAATGTACCGATGTCTGGATCTTTTGAGTCTCCATAGGCACGTTGCCCTTCTCCTGTTCCATTTAACGAATAATAATACCATCCGTCAGTTGAGTTTCCAATAATAACGGCAGCATGACCATATCCGCTCGCCCCTTTCGTATCATTGACAAAGATTATATCCCTTCCATCCGGATCTATGCCATTGATTGGATTGTTTGCAACATAATTGTATGGCGTCAGGCTAGAATAGCTTTCTGTTAACTCATCAATTACATGCCACCGTCCAATCTGGTTATCATACATTCTCGCCCCATAATCCAGCCACTCCAACCCGCTACCATCGGAGAACTCTTTTCGCTGCTCTTCCTTACCGTTGTATTTATATTTATTCTCAACACCTCCGAACGCCAACGCCTTACTACTTATTCCCGCCATAGTAAGCCCGAATGGATAATAATGTGTTTCTTCCTGTAAGCAATAGTATCATTTCAGAAAGAAGTCTTTGAAGTAAAATTCATTTGAATAAAACATTGAAGTATACATTTCTTTTACTCCAACATGGATAAGTTTTTCATCACCGATAAAACTTATTGAAAAGAACAATCTATATATTTTATTTCTCTTTCCATTCTTTATATTGTAATTTAAAAATTTATTATAAACAAATTCAAGAGCTATGCTATCAAATTCGTTTCTCATAGCTTCGTGTTTAAGTGATAGTCCCTCTTCGTAAAGAAGTATATTAAAACTACATACAAAGGAGTACAAACTATCTTCATTTTTATTAACAAATTCAATTAGTTTGCTATTACCCAAAATATCTTTTTGCAAAGTCAAAGAATCAGCAAGCAATAAACGAGATGCTCTGGGTAGCATTTTCTTTGATATGACGACACTATCATATGCATTAGTTCTTGTTTTTTGTGCCAAACATGAATGTACGCCAATGATCAATATAAAGATTAATGAGATTCTTATAAGCATAAATCTATTCTTTAGGTTTAGTCGCAACAGTTCTTATCGCTTTTCCACCACTTGCATTTAGCGCAACATCGTATAATTTTATTATCGTCCCCTGGGGATTTATTGATATCCAACCGTCTTTTGACCCGTTTTTAGGACTAAGTGAACCATTAATTCTTATAAACTGTCCTATTGAAGATTGTATGTATCCAACACGGGTATATCCATTTGGAAGATAAATATTTAATCTTCCTCCTGTTAATTTACCTAATGCTTGAACGGTATTTCTTCCTGCCTCTCCTTTTCCTGTAAAGCAGGCAGATAAAACGAAATTCCCACCATCAGTAACTTTTCTTCCCATTCTAGCTAAATATTGTACATCTGCTTCACCATCAGTTAGTTCTTTCCCCTTTTTATCGTTATAGGATTGAATCTCGGATGTCGAAATAGACCTTTTCTCTGTTAAATTAACTTCGTCATAAATAGCAAAGTGAGATTGACCGTCTTTACTTGCTCCGTGCGTTGCAACAACAAGATTCTCTATTGATTTATTACCAAAAGCATTTAGTGCAGCAGCACCTGTTCCTAAACTGGAAACTGAAAACACTGCCCATGTGCCGTAATAAGGTTCTTTATCATCTGCATTAATTTCATCTCTGGCCTTCTTACTTTTATTTACATCTATAAGGACATTTTTTGCTTGTCCCGTTAATATCATAAATGCACTTCTAGCATCATCTTCTGTAAACCGAACTCCTCCGTTTATTTCAATAACTTCTAGTCCATTTGGGTCATAAAAACGTATCGGATTATTAAGGGTAAATGTATAAGGAGAAAAATTTAGATACTCATCTGCCAGCGGATCAATCACATGCCACCTTCCTATCTGATTATCATACATCCTTGCTCCGTAGTCCAGCCATTCCAGCCCGCTACCATCGGAGAACTCTTTTCGCTGCTCTTCCTTACCGTTGTATTTATATTTATTCTCAACACCTCCGAACGCCAACGCCTTAGAACTTATCCCTGCCATAGTGAGTCCGAACGGATAATAATGCGTCTCCTCCAAAATAGGGCTTCTGGTATGCGCCACCTGCAAATTATCAAAGAACACATCCACCTGGCTTTGGTTGCTTACATAAATATAAACATAACCACTTTTGGGTGCAACCTTATTCTGTAAAAAGTGCGATTTGATAACACTGTTGTTACCCACCGGGTCAAAACCACTTTCCACGCTTTTGAACTGTTCGTCAAAGAAAATGTAATTGATGAAGGCTCTCGGCTTGACAGAACTGTTAGGCACTTCATCCAACTGATCGTCAAAAAGATCGAGGATACCTGCCGTAGAACCGGAGAACCCGTCCAACTGGCTACCCGTGACACCACCATGCGCTGCCGCGGCGATGCCGCCGGTGGGGCCTGCCAGCAGCCCTTCCAGAATGGCAAGCGTGGGGATGTTCTTATTATTGGCAGGGCCATTGGTAACATTGGTAAAATAATAGCTTTTGCCCCAGATATCTATCCGGTCACCCGCCATTACTTTTAAGGTAATGCCAAGCCCGGTCACCCCTGCTGTCGGGCTGCCTTTTAATTTATACAGCTTTTCGCTGTTGGCAGAGACGATGCTGTTAGGATTTGGGTTTACAGGTGGTTCACCATTGTGATTGGGATAATCCGTTATGCCGGTAGCTTCGGTTGTGAGCGCTATTTTAGAGGGGTCAATCGTGTAATAATCTTTTTCTTTGAAAACCGCATTGGGACTGCCGTTTGTGTTGATGTCCCCTTCCAGGGTAGCGGCAGGATAAATATCCTGCTTTTGCTCATCGGTGAGCACCATCCTAACATTGCCCAGGTGGTCTTTAATAAAATAATCAAACGCCCACCCGGTAGGAGTATCCGGGGTAGAAGGATTATTGTACAGGGGGCGGATGCTGCCTTCTTCGTGTGGGATAAGCTGCAGCCGGTGGGTGTAATTGGGATGCTCCGGGTCCTGGGGATTTATTGTTTTACTCTCATATACGCTTCCGGCTATATAGGTTGTCACCGTCTGGATGTTCTTACCCGTCAAACTGGCATTCACATGCTTTTTCAGCTTATTACCTCCCGCATCATAAGTATAATATATACCTCCTTTCGTTGTCGTTAAGACATTAGGCAAATTAAGATGATTAGAAATGATGGTGCCGATCCCTTTGTTCTTGTCAGATCTCATATTGCCGTTTAGATCGTATTCGTAATCATTCCCTTCATTGGTTCCGTCCTTAAAGTCACCAGAACCGCTTATGACAGAGGACGCGTTTTCCGTTACTTTTGCCAGCCGGTTGCTGCCGCCGATATATTCGTATTCCAGGTCATCTATCTGAACAGAAGCATTGAGCGCCAGTCCCCATTGCTGCAGGCGTTTGATATTGCCATTATAGTCGTAGGCGCTGTTTACATCCGTGCCGTCACCCATCTTTACGTTGAAGTTGACACCCGCCGCCTGGTTGAATGCTGCACCGGTATATTGTGTAAAGTCCGCCTTCAGCAGCCGGTTGGCGGCATCATAGGCAAAATCATATTTCCTTTTTTCACTGTCGCCCTTGCTTTTCCATACCATGCCCGAGATGTTCCCGTTGTAATGAGCGTTGGCATAGGTCTGGCTGCCGATAAGGTTATTATCTGTTTTATCATAACCCAGGTCAAAGCCGAAATAGCCCCCGGATGTCCCCGGTGGGGGAGTGTCATCTCTGCTAAACCAACGGTTCACCCCCAGCAGCCAGCCACGGACATTGTATTCGTAATGCAGGGTTTCTAACCCGGCATTGCCGTTAAACCCGGGCGCCAGCTTCTTTTTCTTTAACTGTCCTAAAGCATCATATTCATTTTCGGAAATAACGGTATAGTCCGTCATCTGCCCTAATACACTGTTGATGGTAACATTGGTATTGCTGAGCTTTTTTTCTGTTTTGATCAGCCGCCCCAGATCGTCATAGGTCATGCGGGTAACGATCACAGTGGTTTGTGCGGGGCTGCCGCCAACTTCCTGCTTTTGTACAATCACAAGCGGTTGACCAGACCAGTTGTATTGGGTGGTGGTTACATCCACGCCTCCTGTTATATTGGTGCTCTGCACCTGTATCAGCCGGCCTTTGTCGTCATAAATATTTACCGAATGGAGATACTGGCCGGGTGTCAAAAGATCAATCACCTTATTGGTGGTCCAGGTTATCTTATCCTTTATATTATTACTTTGCTGCGGGAACTGGGGATAGGGAAAATTGTTATTATCCGTAGCTGAAAAATGGCTGTCCCAGGTATTGATATAGGTGGCTGAAAGTCCTGCGGGTATATTTTGATAGTCGTCATAATGGATCTTTGTGAGCATATCCCATTCTGACGTTGGTATGGTGCTTTCACTAAATGGATAGTCTATTTCTGATTGGGCTTCTATTAGTGGCCAAAATTCGTCCCCATAGCTCCATCTTGCTGTGGCGTTCTGCCAAAACCCTGTCTGTACCGGGCGGTTCAGCTCATCATAAAGCGTTACGGTCCAAAAGGGCATTCCTCCTGCGCCGGAAGGATTACCGGTTTCTCTTGACATTACCAGCCTGTCTCTTTTATCATAGACCATCTCCTCTTCAGGTTTTCCAGGCACTTTTTTAATTACAATCCGGTTTCTGTGATCGTACATATATTGAAAGCTTTGATAATAATAAATGCTGCTATGCACGACCCAGTTCTGTTCCATCAGGCTTTTTACACCTTCGGGTTGTATCACCCATCTTAGCCGGCTCAGGTCATCATAAATATAATAGGTGCACATCCAGCCGGCATGCCCGCTGCCGCTGCCATTGTCTGCCGTGGCGGTCAACTGCACTTTTTTTAAGATCACCCGCCCCTGCTTGTCTTTAAACTCTACTACCTGCTTATCATGCTCATCTTCGGTGATGGTTTTGTACAGCTTGCCGGGAAGGTATTCGGCATTACTTTCGTACTCGTATCCGTATTGTATCAATTTCCAGATGCGTACAGAGTCAAGGGCAGTATTGGCATAGTATCGTATGTTGACGCCATGCCTGCCGGATTCATTAGGGGCGCTCTCGCTGCCTACCCAGTTAACGCCGGGGGCATAGGTAGTGGCAACGCGGTTAAGCGGGGAAGCTTCAAAGTTGGTCTGGCTGTACGCCCAGTTCTCCCCGTTGGAGCCTATATTGGTTTCATTTGCCTGGCCGGTGAGGTGGGTATTGTAAAAGGCTATCTGCTGCGCAAAGGGATCAAGCTTAAAGCTGCCATTATTATCCGAAGGAGCTGCATAGGGCAGGTAGGTAACCGCTTCCCGTCCAAACGCATCGTATACCACGGGACTGACCAAATCGGTGGGGCTTTGACCGGTAACCATAGACCCCTGCTTTACCACTGTTTGCAAGGGACGACCCAGCCCATCGAAGTATTGCGTGGTCTGCTGTACGTCCTTCAGCGGGCGGCTGCTGAGGGCGCTGCCATCCTGCTCAGGAGCCTTCGCGTCCCATACCCGAACATAGCTGACAGGCGTGTTGCCGGAGTAGCTGGAAGGTACCGTTCGGGGAGATTGAGCCAACGTATAAAACGGCAGCAGTCCCATGCCGGCAGTAATTATGCAGTTGCGGATATTTTTCAGCATCATGCGGTGTAGGTTTTAAGCTATTTTTTAAATACAACAATAAAAGGGATAACCACCTGGTTCACCTGCTGCAGATCACCTGAGCCCACTCGTAAATAACACCCTCCATCCGGTCTTATTTCAATCTCCAGTTCAGCTTGTTGCAGACGGGCACTGATCTTCCTGGCTGCCTTCGGGCGAAACCGGGCTGTCCTTATCGTTCCAACCTGATGCCATTCCTCCCATTTGATATCATCATTCCGTTGCAGGATAAGCTCCAGCCGGATGCTGTCT
This sequence comes from Edaphocola sp., assembly GCA_037190225.1. Taxonomy (GTDB): domain Bacteria; phylum Bacteroidota; class Bacteroidia; order Chitinophagales; family Chitinophagaceae; genus MKSF01. The sequence goes on from JBBCJL010000021.1 coordinate 9,698, forward strand.
CTCTTTGCAGAAGCCACATAGGAATTATACATCTGCCAGCCCCCTTTGCTGTTTACAGAAAAATGGGTTGAGTCTGCGTTGCGCAGCGCTTCTGCGTGGTCAGTCTGCGCGTAACCTGTTTGCTGTTGCCCCATCATCACAGCCGCCAGCATGGTTATTTTTATAAAAGATCTCATGTGTTTACTTGTTTAATAGGTTTAAAAACTGCCTACGAAATAGACCGCCTGACTCGGAGGCAGATCTCCACCGCTCTGAATCCAGGCGGTCACAAAACCGTCCGGGAGGATGCTTGCCTGGAAATTGCGCCCGTTCGCGCTGAACGAAAAGTTTTTGATCTGTGACGGGCGACAGCCGGAACTGATCTGCCCGATGGTATAAACGGAATTTGAATACATGGTCTGCGATGTGGAATAGAATATTATATTAAACGATACCGTGCTTCCGGTTTTTGAAATCGAGCTGTAGGGTGTAGTAAAGCCGTAGCTTACGGTAAAGGTGCAAGCCTGATAGTTAGTGCAGGTACCGTTTGCATTAGCATACGCCTGCCCGTTAGCATTTATATCATTCTGAGCCTGCTGGTCTGCATCTGCCTGGCTGATCAGTGAGCTATAAGTATTAGCTGCTACGGTATACGTAACGCTGCCGGGGATATGCCCTGTGGGGCAATTGTTGCGCGTAAACACCCCGCTTTTCAGCACATTGTAAAAAGTGCAGGTGCCGTTGGCATTGGCATACGCCTGCCCGTTGGCATTTACATCATTCTGCGCCTGCTGATCTGCATCTGCCTGGCTAAGCAGTGAGCTGTATGTACCTGCTGCAACTGTGTATGTAGCGCTGCCGCCCGTGGCGCCCGTGGGGCAGTTGCTCCTAGTAAACACACCGCTTTTCTCTACATTCAGGTACAGCTCTCCCGGGCATGCTACCGGCTGGCCTGCATAATTATAGCAGATCCTTTTTACCACGTTCCTGTCATGATCACGTATAAAGCTCAATCTGCCAAAGTCATCGTATTCATAATAAGCAACCCGGTTATTTACATCACACTGGCTGGTCATGCCTATCAGGGGATCATAGGTATAGGTGGTCATCCGGGCTTTTTGCGGGTAGAACCGGACTTCATCTACCTGATCATCTAAATTTATTGTATAACCAGAGCCACTTACAGGCACTGTTGATTCGTGGTAATTCCAGTCTGGTCCCGATTTCTGCCAGTAACTGAGTGTATAGGCACCGGGTGTAAGCCCTGTCAGTGATTTTATAAATCCATTCGTTTTACTTTTCCTGCCTGTTTTTGCGTCCCCGTCTGCACTGTTCCCATCCCCTTCCTCAAAAGAGGTATGGAATAT
>JBBCJL010000022.1:0-4173 GCA_037190225.1 Edaphocola sp.
GGAAGCTTGTGAGGGCAGCGAGGTGCGCTTACGCTCCAATGTGAGCCCTTACCGGAACGACTATATTTATACGTGGAGCAATACGGGCAGCGCTATCCTTCCCGCAACGAATGTTCCTAATGTGAGCTTCCTTGCCGATACCGTTGACCGTATGTACTACCTGAAAGTGGAAACGCCTATCGGGTGTAGCGATTCGGTATCTAAATTCATCGTGTTCCATGCTAAAGGCAATGGCGATGCTATCTCGGGCGCGGAATATTGTGCTCCCGGCAGCGCTCAGCTCTGGGCTATGAACGGTGCGAGCTATCAATGGGATCCTGCTTACGGTCTTGACGATCCTACAAGTGCTACGCCAGTTACGAATGTGAGCACGAACACGAATTATAAGGTATATATTACAGATGATAATAATTGTGTTGACACGCTGGAAGTAGCAGTACAGGTGCATCCCCGTGCTGTGCTGAGCCTTCCTAAGGAGATCACTGTGTACCCTGGCGAAGGCTACCAGGCGGCTCCTGAGACGAATGCTTTATACTTTGAATGGTTCCCACCTTCTGGTCTTAGCAATCCGAATATCTCGGATCCTTATATCCTTCCTGCAGTGCGTACCCGTTATGTGGTGACGGCCCGTACAGAGAACGGTTGCGAGGTTACTGACAGTATGGATGTGCTGGTGGGCGATCCAGAGATCGGTATGCCTAATGCGTACAATCCTTCTAATCCAGAGGCTCGTCTGTTCAAGCCAGTAGTTCGCGGCGGTTGGGATCTGAAGAGCTTCCGTATCTACAACCGTTGGGGTACGCTGATCTATGAAAGCAGTGATATCCGGAAAGGCTGGGACGGAACGTTCAACAATGCTGCACAGCCGTTCGGTGTGTATGTTTGGATCATAGAGGCAGTAAATGCGAATGGCGAGACCTACCAGCAGACAGGTAATGTAACGCTTATAAGATAAAGATAAATACAGGTGTCTCCGGCAGGTATACAAGGTAATTATATTGTTGCCCCTCTCAGACACTACAGTAAGAATAATAAAAAGAGGCTGCTCTTCACGGAGCGCAGCCTCTTTTTATTATTTTACCCAACCTTATTGTTGATATTAACGTCTAATTTAGGTAACTTAGGCGATTATTTAAAATATTTCATAACTTATGAATATTATGTACAAAATACTGGGTGGTATTGCAGGGGTATTGAGCGTCTGTGGTGTCTATGCCCATAACGGAGCACCAGCAACGAAACCTCTTCCAACAGACAACACCCTTTACTTTATAGAGAACAAGGGTCAATGGGATGCCCAGGCCAGGTTCAGCACAGGTATCGGCGAGGGAGGGACGATCTTCCTTACCAATACCGGTATGGTGTATAATTATGCGAGCACTGAGGACCTGGAGCGAGCATCGCATGCCTATTGCGGCGATCACGGTACAGTGGACCTGGACCGCCTGACGATCCGTCACCATGCCTACAAGGTGGAGTTCAAGGGCGCCAATCCCGCGAGCTCAGTGGTGTCCCGCGGTGAGGAACGTTCTTCCCGCTACAATAACTATTTTATCGGTCCTGACCGCTCCCGCTGGGCGAGCAATGTGGGGCTGTACCGCTCGGCAACATTTGAGAATATCTATCCGGGTATTGATGTGACGTATTACAGCTCATCTGATAACAACTTTAAATATGACTTTATCGTTAAGGCCGGTAGCGCAGCTTCACAGATCGCTATGACCTTTAAGGGAGATGTGGTGCCTGCTATCAATGAGAAGGGAGACCTTACGATCCGTACTTCTGTGAATACGGTAACGGAGAAGGCACCTTATTCCTACCAGGTTATCGACGGCAGGAAAGTGGAGGTTGCTACGACCTATGTGCTTCGTAACGGGGAGCTGAGCTTCGGGTTTCCCAATGGCTATAATGCATCCTATGATCTTATCATAGACCCTGAGCTGGTATTTGTGACATACAGCGGCTCTACCGCCACCGGCGGTAATGGTATGTACAGCGGCACGACCACTTATGACCAGGCAGGCAACTGCTATGTAGGCGCCAAATGCTATAATACCGGCTGGCCTGTAAGCCTGGGCTCTTTCCAGCAGAACTTCCTGTCCTCCACCGATTGCGGGATCAATAAATATAATGCCTTAGGTACTTCTATTATTTACTCTACCTATTACGCCAGCAGTGGAAATGATGTTCCGCTTACCTTGCGTGTCAACTCCCTGGATGAGCTGGTGATAGGCGGTATGACCACTGGCAGCGTGCCTATGGGCAATAATCCGTTCCAGGGCACGAATACGGGCCAGGACCTTTTTGTGGCGCACCTGAGCGCTGACGGAACTACTTTACTGGGTGCTACCTTCCTGGGTGATAATGCCCAGGAGTTTGGCTCCATGAACTGGACTGGCGGCGGTATTGCCGCGAGATCAGAGGGAACCCAGATATCCTGTGCCTTTGAGCTTAATTTTGATGCTGCCGACAATATCTATGTAGTGACAACTACTAATTCTACGAACTGGCCTACGACCTCCAATGCCGCGCAGCTTCAGAACGGCGGCGGCTGGGACGGTGTGGTGATGAAATTCACCCCGGATCTTTCCAATGTCTTATTCAGTACTTACCTGGGTGGTTCTGGTGATGATGTGATCAACAGTATCGATGTGCTGGGTAATGGCAATATTGTTTTGGGCGGTGTTACAAGAAGCACGAACTTCCCTACTACAACAGGTACGTATATGCCGGCTTCTCCCGGAGGTACCTCCTCCGGCTATATCACGGTGCTGGACCCTACCACGGGCGCGATCGTTGCTTCTACCTATGTAGGGACAGCCAACAATACGGAGCACATAACACATGTGCAGGTAGACCGGGATCAGAATATCGTGGTGCTGGGCCGTACGAATGCTGCTAACGGTATTTATCCTGCCACTGCGGGTACTTATTCCAATGCGGGTATCGGCGGTACCAATAAATTATTTGTACAGAAGTTCAATGCCGCTTTGACAACCTCTATGACCTGTGCGGTGCTGAACTCTGCTGCCACGTTCTTCCCGAGCGCTTTCGTAGTGGATATGTGCGGTAATGCCTATGTGTGTGCCATAGCGGCAGGAGCCAATATGCCGCTGACAGTGGATGCACACCAGACCACTACCGATGATTTCTGGATGGGAGCCCTCAGCCGGGATATGTCTGAGCTGATCTTCGGCTCTTATGTGGGAGATGGTGTTAATGGCAATGACCATTGTCATACCGGTGTGAACCGCCTGGATCCCCAGGGTATTGTGTATCACTCTATCTGTGCAGCCAGCGGTAATAACTGGCCGCTGACCCCCAACGCTGTGGGCCAGAAAAACCGGAATATGGGTCAGGATATCCTAACATTTAAATTCAATTTTGATAAGACAGGTGTTCAGGCGAGCATTGATCCGGACCGTAACTTAAATCCTATAGACTCCGGCTGTGCGCCTCATACGGTTGTTTTCCAGAATAACTCCCAGCAGGCACGTTCTTTCTTCTGGGATTTCGGGGACGGCGCTACCAGTACGCAGGCTACTCCCACGCATACCTATACACAGGCGGGAGATTATAATATCATGCTTGTTGCGATCAATGATTCCACCTGTATCACGCACGATACTGCTTACCTGCTGGTGCGCGTCTATGATGTGGCGGTTCCGCAGCTCCGCGTGGTGGATACGAACCTCTGTGTGGCTGTCGACTCGCTGCTGATCACGGTGGATGTGCTGAACCCGAGCAGCGGTGTTCCGGGTAATGTGTTCCGCTGGCAGGCTGGTGGCGGCGGCGCTATCCACGGGGATAATAATACGCAATCCGTCTGGATCCGTCCTGCGGGCACCTTTACGGTAACGGTGCTGGATTCCGTGGCGGGTGTCTGTACGCGGAGCGCTACAGCTACGGTCAATGTGAATATGACACCCCGTATCCTGGAGATCCTGACGCCTGACACGGCCGTTTGCGCTGGCGCGGTAGTGCCTATCCGTGCACGTGGCAGCGATGGCTATACCTACAGGTGGCAGCCTACTACCGGCCTGAACGACAGCACGGTGCTGGAGCCCCAGATCACGGTGAACCGTTCCCAGCTGTATATGGTGACCGCTTCTTACCCTTATTGTATCGACACTTCCGATATGATCAACATTACGATGCACGAGTATCCTGTGG
>JBBCJL010000023.1:0-9904 GCA_037190225.1 Edaphocola sp.
GGAGAGCTGAACAAGGTAAAAGACCAGCTCAACAAGCTGGGTATATCGGAAGGCGGCAGCAGTGATATGGTGATTCCCGATTTTACACCCAACAATCAAAAAACAAAATCGTTTCTCAAACGCCTGGAATTCGGCAGCAACTTCCAAACCCAAAGAGCAAATTACTATTTCCCGGTTACCACAGACATTGCTTTTACAGCAGGCTACAAATTGAGCGACAAAGCCACTGCCGGTATCGGCATCAGCGGTCGCATTGGGTGGGGCGATAGCTGGGAGAAGATCAGGTTCAGCAGCCAGGGCGCCGGATTTCGCAGCTACCTGGACTGGAAGGCGCCTGACCTGCTGAAAACAAAAAGCCGGTTTATGTCCAGCCTCTGGTTTACGGCAGGTGTGGAACTGAACTACAACCGCACCATAGAGAGCCTTGCAGTATTCAAAAACTACAGCAACTGGAACAAGAGCGCCCTGGCAGGACTGACAAAAAAGTTCAGCATGAACTCGCCATTAAAAAAAGGCAGGCAGGTGCAGGGAAATATGCAGATTTTATACGACTTCCTCCACCAGACACAGGTGCCGAGAACGCCGGCTTTTGTGTGGAGAGTGGGATATGGATTGTAGGGGGTTGTCTGTATCGCGGATAAGACGGATTATATGATTGCGCGGAGGTAAAAAGAAGAAGTTACTAACCATGGAGAAACTAAAATACGCGGATATAACCGAAAAAATAATCGGAGCAGCTTTTGAAGTGCATGGGGTTTTAGGCAATGGATTCCAGGAAGTGATCTATCAACGGGCACTGGCATATGAAATGAAGTTAGCGGGGTTGGCATTTGCCAGGGAGATAGAACAGCCGATATACTATAAAGACCTGGATGAAGCCATCGGCAGGCGCAGGGCGGATTTTGTGGTAGAAACAAAAGTGCTGGTGGAGATAAAAGCGATCACGGTTTTGGAGGATGTTCACCTGGCACAGATACTGAATTACCTGAAAGCGTATCGCCTGGAAGTAGGGCTGCTGATAAATTTCGGGAGCAGGAGCCTGACCTTTAAACGGGTGGTTAAAACAATCTGAGACGCGGAGAGGAAGTCTGAAATACGGATGAAGCTGATTACGCGGTGGACACAGAGAAAAGTGGAAAGAAACAGGATCAGTGAAATCTTTTAATCCGGTTAATCCGTGATGCTGACAATAAGCAGTCCGTACCTCCGGCGCCGGCTTTTGTGTGGAGAGTGGGGTATGGATTATGAAAAAAGATGAATTGTAATTTCTAATTTTTGAGATATGAGAAAACGCTTGAGCATTAAGTTTTCAACCATGGTTGTAATTTTTTTCTTTTGTCCTGGCATTTCAAATGTTAAAAGTCAGATAAGCACCCCTCAGTTTATAATACCTTCGGCGAGTAGCTATTCTCTCGGAAAATATGGGGAGATACCCGTAGGTACATATACTGGGGTGCCGGATATTAACATACCCTTGATCTCATTTTCTCAGAATGAGTTATCTGTAAATGTAAGCTTATCTTATCATGGGGGAGGTATCAAAGTAGACGAGATCGCTTCATGGGTAGGCCTTGGTTGGTCGCTGAATGCCGGAGGCACCATAACAAGAGTCGTTCGTGGAAGACCTGAATACTTGCTCAGCAATGGAGAGCACCGCCCTATTCGTCATTCAATAAAATTCTTTCAGCTACCAGGTGATAGAACAGATTATATTGCTCAAAGTGAGTTAGATGCTCTCGCAGGAGGGAGTTTAGATGGGGAACCAGATGAATTTTTCTTCAATTTTCAAGGACGGAACGGTAGATTTTGGTTTAATAAAGACGGGAACCCGGTTTTGAACAAAAACGAAGCGCTTGACATAGATTGGGTTTATGTCAGCTCTACTGAAAGTAAATTTGTTATAAAGGATGAAGCTGGTACAACGTATGAATTCGGTATTATTGAATATACATGGTTTTCAGAGTTCAGTCAAAATTGTCCAACTGCCTGGCATTTAACAAAAATAATTTCTTCCAACGGCAATGAAATTAATTTTGAATATCATATTCCTATCTCGGTTACTCAAAGCATAAGGCCTTATACCGAATATATGGCGAGCGCCATCGACAATGCACTATATCCGCCGCCCTATACAGACTTTGGACTACCTCAAACCGAGGTATTTTTGAAGAAAATATCAAATAGGAACGGCTGGATAGAATTTATTCGCAGTAACGTCAAACGGCTTGATTACCGGACTACATCGTTTTCGTACGCATTAGATGAAATAAGGGTATTTAACAGAAATGATGCTCCCATTAAAAAGTATAAGTTTTATACAAGCTACTTTGAGGCAAATGATGCAAGAAAATATGATGGGCCGTCCCCTGTTAATTATGCTCATCTTAACTATAGATTGAGGCTTGATTCTGTTGCAGAGTATGCCTCAGACTTCATGACATCCAAGCCTGCGACCCAGTTCTATTACTTAGGAGATAATAATCCCGCGACAGATGATATCTATACTCTGCCTTACAGGTTATCACCGGAACAAGACCACTGGGGGTATTACAACAGAAGCGGAAGCAGTCATATAATACCTGCACCTCCTGCAAACAATTCAAATATCAACTTGGACCTTATGTATGAATACTTTGCTATAGAGGATTGTTCAGGCCTACTCTTTTCCTTTTCCAATGGCTCAAATCGCAATCCTGATACCGCTGCAATGAAAGCATGTTCGTTAAACCTTATCAGGTACCCGACCGGAGGGTCAATGTTATACACATTTGAATCAAATTATTCGGAGGGTATATTTTATCATGGAGGGTTGCGGATAAAAAGTATACAAAATAATCCGGATAACGGAACACCATCGGAAACAAAATTTGATTATGGATCCGGAGTAGCAACAGCAAATCCCATACACTACTATTTTACAAAATATTGCATATCCTACCTTCAGGGAGAGCCTGCTTTAAATAGTACCTTTTTACAAAACTTTGGATTACCTGATACAAATCCTGGTCACCCAAGAATGAAATATTTACGAATAAAAGTATTTCCACAGGCAGTTTTGGGTAATGGAGCGCAATTCGGATATGGCAATGTTACAGTTAGTCAAACAGGCAACGGTTATAGCAGATATTATTTTGCAGAAGCAGGTGAGTTCCCGGATTATATCGATAACGAAAACCTTTCCGAGAGTCCGAAGCTTAGCGGACTATATCGTGCACAATTTATTACGGATTGGCCCAATCCGTTTACAGGCTTTGACGGTGCAGATTTTTTAACTTCGATTCGTGTTACCGATTTTCCGGGTTTACCGCTTTATTCCAACGATTGGAAAAGAGGTGTATTAAGATTAAAGGAAGACTATAGCGAGAACAATGTAAAGATCCGATCTGAGACTTATCAATACACCAGAACTTTTTTAGATACAATTGCCGGTGTAAAGTCCATTAAAATGACAGCCCTGCCTGAATATATTTCAGCCAAATACTATGTACCCCATGCATTAATCCAAAAGGTCAAAGATATAATAGTTGTTTATGATCAGGATGGACTAAACCCTGTCACTACAACGACAGACTATTATTATGATAACGCTAATCATCTTCAAACTACCAGAATTATTACTACCAACAGCAAAGGAGAAAAGGAGTCTGTTTATATGAAGTATCCTCTTGATTATGGTCTTACAGGTACGGTGACTGATATTACTTCTCAAGGTGTAAAGCTTTTACAAGATAATCATCTGATAAATCCTGTAATTGAAAAATATATACAGAAATCAAACCAGGACAACAGTAATCTACGTACTACATCGGCAAGTTTTACAACCTTTAAATCAGACAGGTCTTTACCAGATAAAGTATATAACTGGGAGCCGACACAATTGCCGGGTAATTTTATACCAACAGTGATTAATGAGAGTTCAGTTAATAAATCTACAGACTACAATCCACATATTACACATGTAAATTTTGATTCCAATGGAAATTTAATTGAAAAAAGGGTTCAAGATAATGCTATTGAAAGCTATACTTGGGACTACTCACTGACATATCCTACAGCTAAAGTATTTAACGCTCCTGCAAAAGACATTTTCTATACCTCTTTCGAAGAGGATGGAGATAGCAATGAAAGCAGAACCGGCAGAAAGAGCAAAACAGGCGGGTTTACAAAATCACTTACAGGACTTACCCCCGGTGTTTATATTCTTAGCTATTGGCGAAAACCCGGCAGTACCTGGGAGTATGTACAATCAGAACAAACAGTAGCTGGTTCCTCTTTTAATATAAGCTTGAGCGGGCATATAGACGAAGTTCGTTTTTATCCAAAAAATGCCCGGATGACCACTTATACCTACGATCCGTTGATCGGTATGACCAGCCAGTGCGATATCAGCAACCGGATCACCTACTACGAGTATGACGACTTCGGCAGGCTATACCTTATCCGCGATCACAATAGAAATATAGTAAAGAAGATCTGCTATAACTATGCCGGCCAGGAAGAAAGCTGTCTGACATATGGCAACCAACCGCAGAGTCAGTCCATACAGCGTGAGGGTTGTACCGGCTGCCTTGTCGGCTCATATGTAACTTATACCGTTCCGGCAGACACTTATTTTGCCTTTTCCCAGGCAGCAGCCAACACGCTGGCTCAAAATGATATAAGCGCCAACGGACAGGCATATGCCAATACCAACGGCTCCTGTGTTACCCCGCCCAATGCCGGAGCCAATGCCATAAACAATACGACAGCAAGTGTTTCCCTAACATTTACCAATACCTGCACCTCGGCAAATTACTATTATACGGTAAATGCTAACAGCAGCGCCTCTTTCGGACCCTTTCCTGAAGGCACCTACTATGTAAATATGTCCTCATCACAATCATCAAACTTTATGATCAACGGCTACTCACAATCGGGAGTATTCACCGCATTTTTCTATAACATCCAAATCAGTGGGGGTGCCTCAGTAACGATCAACGATTAAAACATCATATATGAAAATATTCCTCTTATTGTACAGCTTCCTTTATTCTTTCAATGACAGCTCCCTGTATAGCATCAGTTTTGAACAGGCAGACGGTCGTGTGATTGAAATGTCATCCTTTAAAGGTAAACGGTTCATGGTAGTGGTGGTTGACCCCAAGCGTCCTGACATAGCCTACCTGGATCATATTCACTCGATAGCCCGAAGCGCTTCCGTATCGCCTCATGTTATAGCCGTACCGGCCAGCGACCTGGAGGAAGGAAAAAGAAAAACAGCCGCTCCATCTGCATTTACTACGCTCAACAAAAGCATTACACTGAGCAGGGCGGTGGATGCCGGCAAAAGATCGGCACAGCAGCACCCTTTGCTGAAGTGGCTGACCCATGTAGAAGGAAACCGGCACTTTGACCGCGATATAGAAGACGGACTGATGTTCATGATCAATGAAAAAGGGGTTCTGTATGGCGTTCATAATAAGCAGCTATCACCCAAACTGCTTAAAGAGGTAATGGAGCAGGAGATCAAACAGCAGGACAGCCGGGTAGAATAATTTATTAATTGATTTTCTTTCAGACAACATCATGAAGCCTACACCTTTTCAACCATTATTTATGCGGAACCTCCTGCTTATATTCACCTGTTTTGCTTCCCTGGCTGCCCATGGTCAGTCTGTGGAGATGAAAACCTATGATACGACCATCCTGAGCTGGTATGCCCGGGTAACCATGCCGAAGTATTTCGATCAGTCTACCGACAGCGCCAGCTTATTTGTATTTATGCCCGGTTATGGCCAGGTGAACAACCCCGCCGAACTGGGTAACTGGGGTTTTCATAGCAATGAAGCGCTGGGCGGCGGCAACTGGGATGGCGCCGTGCAGTTGGAGAACGGTACCCACTACCCCATATATATTACCCTTATTCCCACGATTGCTTCACCCAGGGGTTCGGTAATGGACCAACGGCTTACTGTCATTTTCAACCGCTACCGGGTAAAGACCAACTCCATCCATCTTATCGGTGTAAGTATGGGCGGGCAAACCATGTGTCAGTATGCCAGTTGGCTGGAGTTTAACAACAGCGCTAAAAAATACAAGCATATCACCACGGTGCACCCCATGCGCCCAACGACTACCAATGAAGCCCTGTTCGCCAGCCAGGACGGGCTCTCCGCACCCTATATATCCACGGGGGCACGCATGGGTTATTATGCCAGCAAAGGTGGTAAAGCCATGATCGTTCACCAGGTTAGCGATCCCATTGTATCCGGCGGCGAGGTGGTGGCCCACGCCATGAAAGACAGCATGGCGGGTTCAGTGGTATTTTACTGGACGGATTTTACAGAAGTCGGCGCCCCGGATCTGCATGTAGCCGGTATGAATGTCATATTCAACCCCAATACCACGAACCTCACTTTATCCTATGACCCGTTTGTAGAAAGCAAGCCGGGCAATACACGGCATTCCATCCCATCTGACGGGCGTTCCGGGGGAGAAAATATCTACCAGTGGTCGCTCAGGCAGGGAGAGCCGCCCTTACCTCAGGCATATGCAGCAGGCGCCCCTGTCAACTATATCCGTGTATGGGATGCCAAAGCGCCCGAGCAAAGCGGTAATAACCTCGTCACCCGTCCTTTGCAGGATGTACAACAGACCACCCAATACTTTGACGGGTTGGGCAGACCTTTGCAGACGGTGGTAAAGCAGGGCTCCATGATCACCGGGCAAAACCCGGTAGATCTGGTCGCTCCTGTGGTGTACGACGCCTTTGGCAGGGAAGCATTCAAATACCTGCCCACGCCTTCTACTGCCACTGATGTTACAAAGGACGACGGCAGCTTCAAGCTTGATCCCTTTGCACAGCAGGCCGCCTTTTACAGCAGCACCGATGCTGACAAAAACCCCATAGCCGGACAGGGAGAGACCCATTTCTACGGTGAGACCCGCTTTGAGGCCTCCCCGCTCAACCGGGTAAGTGAGACAGCCGCCCCCGGCAGCAGCTGGACAGGCTCCATGGCAGGAGCTACTGAAGCCAGCCATAAGTCGGGTAAAACCAAATACTATGTCAATACCGCCCTTGACTCCGTAAGGCTGTGGACGGTTACCATCGGCGCCACCGGTAGCTTCAGCAGCTATAACTCCCTGGGCTTCTACCCGGCCGGGGAACTGTATAAGACCATTACCATAGATGAGCACAACAAGCAGGTAATAGAATTTAAAGACAAGCAGGGACAGGTGATCCTCAAAAAAGTACAATTGACCGCAGATCCGGATAAGGGCGCCGGCAAGGGGCGTCACGGCTGGCTCAACACCTACTATTTATACGATGACTTCGGCAACCTGCGGCTGGTGCTGCAGCCCTGGGGATTGGACATCATAGCCGCAAACTCCAACTGGGAGCTTACCCGTACCGATATATTGGCAGACCAGTGCTTTCGTTATGAATACGACGAACGCAACCGCATGATCATTAAAAAGGTGCCGGGTAAAGGCGCTGAATACATGGTGTATGATGCCAGGGACCGCCTGGTAATGCACCAGGATGCGAAGCTCAGGGCTTTGTCGCCGCAGCAATGGATGGTTACCCTATACAATGAGCTCAACCGCCCTGTTGAGACCGGGATATTAAAAAATAATCTCAACATCGGCGGCACTGCCAACCGGAGCTTTAACCAGCATCGTACTGCTGCCAAAGCTTCTACGGCATACCCCTTTGCGCCCACTGCCACACCCGCTACTACCTACTGGGAATACCTTACCAAAACCGGTTACGATGATTATAGCACCATCCCGGGTAGCAGCGGGCTGAATGGCACCCTGGAAACCGCACAGGTCAACAGCACCTACGGCTTTTTCATTGCCCACAATGTATCGCCCGAATATGCCCAGCAGGTGATCGCCTCCAACCAAACCCTGGGACTGGTCACCTGGACAGAAACCAAAGTGCTGGGAACCACCAGCTATCAATACAGCGTTAACATATACGACAGTCTTGCCCGTGTAATACAGGTAAAAAGCAAGAACCACCTCGGCGGCGCTGACGTAGTCACCACCCAGTACAATTGGTCCGGTCAGCCCCTGGTCACCCTGCAAAAGCAGGAAAAGCCCGGTACCAACGCACAAGCCAGCTTTACCATCACCAAATATGTGTATGATGAACTGGGCAGGCTCGTGCGTACCGATAAAAAGATACGACATAACCAGGTCAACGGAGATGCCCTGCCCTCCAGCTATACCACTGTAAACAGGCATGAATATGATGCACTGGGTCAGTTGAAAAAGAAGTCGGTAGGTAATAAGCCCGGCGGCAGCAATCCCCTGTCCATAGCCAACCTCCGCTACAATATCCGGGGTTGGCTGCTGGATGTCAACAAAGATTATGTAACCGCTTCCGATAACGACGGCGATCATTATTTCGGTTTTGAGCTGGGCTATGATAAAAACCCCGGCCTGGGTAGCTTTACGCCGCAGCACAACGGTAATATCAACGGGGTGCTCTGGAAAGCGGAAGGCGACCAGGCAAAACGAAGGTACCAGTACAGCTATGATGCCGCCAACCGGCTCACAGCCGCTGCCTTTACCCAATATGACAACGACAGTGGTGTTTTCAACAATGCCAATGGCATGGACTTTTCTGTCAGCAATCTGCGTTATAACGCCAACGGCAATATTACCCGCAAAACACAAAAAGGATTAATGCTGAACACAGCGCAGGTCATCGACGATCTTACCTATGCCTATATTAATAATAATACCAACAAGCTGGCAAAGGTAGACGATGCCGCCTCTGCGGCTAACAGCGGTAAGCTGGGTGACTTTAAAGACGGCGTCAATACCGACCGGGATTACAGATATGATCTCAATGGCAACCTTACAAAAGATCAGAATAAAAATATTGATACCATCCTCTACAATCACCTGAACCTACCGGCAGAGATCACGGTTGCTGATAAAGGAACCATTGCCTATAGCTATGACGCGGCAGGTAACAAGCTTAAAAAAACAACCCAGGAAACCGGAGCCAGTGTCAGTCACGGGGGTACTAATTATACCAATGTGGATATTACCACCACCACAAGCTATGTGGGCGGGTTTGTATATGAAAGCAAAGCATATACCAACAACACCGTTCTTAACGCAGCCCTGGGTTATACCGATAAATTGCAGCTTGGCGCCCACGAGGAAGGCAGGATAAGACCCTTGTACAACAATGCCGCCACACCCCATACCCCTACCGGGCTGGTGTACGATTATTTTCTAAAAGACCACCTGGGCAATACAAGGATGGTATTGACCGAAGAGCAGAAGCAGGATATTTATCCCGCTGCCACCCTGGAGGGCAGCCTTACCACCGATGGCAGTCCCAATGCAGCATTTATAGAGAAGAACTATTACACCATCAATAGTTCCTTTGTCATCACTGGCAACGGCACCTATCCCAACCACAATGGCAATCCTCCCGTCAACCCAAACCCTAACAGTGTCGTGACAGCCACCAGCAAAAAGGCTTACCGCCTCAACGCCAATACCAACAAAACAGGTTTAGGCATTACCCTGAAGGTGATGGCAGGCGACCGTATTGATATACTGGGCAAAAGCCATTGCCCGGTCAGTAATACCGGCGGTACTCCTGCCAATCTTTCCATCGCCCCATTGACAATTTTAAGCGGCTTACTAAGCGCCACCGGGGGCGTAGCCGCAGCAGCGCATGGCGGCGTCAATGCCGGCCAGCTCAATGACATTACAGATATTACGGGTGGTCTTACCGGTTTTCTCGACAAGGCCACGGATACCGAGAGCGACCCCACGGTCCCCAAATCCTATATCAATTATATCTTTTTTGATGAGCAGTTCAGGGTATCAGGCGGCGGCTTTAGCCGTGTAGGCGGAACAACTGTTAAATCGCATACAGATTTAATGGATA
>JBBCJL010000024.1:0-3467 GCA_037190225.1 Edaphocola sp.
CTCGGATCCTTATATCCTTCCTGCGGTGCGTACCCGTTATGTGGTGACGGCCCGTACGGAGAACGGTTGCGAGGTTACTGACAGTATGGATGTGCTGGTAGGTGATCCAGAGATCGGTATGCCTAATGCGTACAATCCTTCTAATCCAGAGGCTCGTCTGTTCAAGCCAGTAGTTCGCGGCGGTTGGGATCTGAAGAGCTTCCGTATCTACAACCGTTGGGGTACGCTGATCTACGAGAGCAGCGATATTAAAGCAGGCTGGGACGGAACGTTCAACAATGCTGCGCAGCCGTTCGGTGTGTATGTTTGGATCATAGAGGCTGTAAATGCGAATGGCGAGACCTATCAGCAGACAGGCAATGTGACCATGATCCGCTAATCGGAACTATTTGATATATTAAGAAAACCGGGGATGTAAAAATATCCCCGGTTTTTTTTGTCAGAGCCAACCGGATTATATAAATTTATAGTCTATATAATTGCCCTATCTAATATTTTATATATGCGAAGCAGATTTTTATTTCTTCTTTTAATAATAAACACTCTTGTCGTTCTAAGAGGAGAAGCACATAGCCCGTCCCTGAGCTTTATTGAGAATAAAGGCCAGTGGGGAACTGATATCCTGTATCAGACTTCCGCTACGGGAGCGGGAAGCGTTTTTGTGGTCCGTGACGGATTGGTATATAATTTCGCCCATAAGGATGACTGGGAGAAATTGGCACATCAGCACGATGGTAATTTTAATGTGGATGTGAGATTCCATGCCTATAAGGTGAAATTTCTGAACGCCAATAACAATGTAAAAGCATCGGGCGACAGGAAATTAAGCACTTATTATAATTATTTTATCGGGAACGACAGCAGGAAATGGGCTTCCAGGGTAGGCCTTTTCGGGCAGGTGGCGGTCGATAATATCTATGACGGCATTGCTATCAACCTGTATCGTGAAGGCGAATCTACTGCGCTTAAATATGATTTTGTGGTTGCTGCTCATGCGGACCCTTCCCGTATACGGCTGCAATTTGACGGTATTGTGCCTGTTCTGGATGAAAAAGGCGCGCTGGTGATCAACACTTCGGTGAATACCGTGGTGGAAGACGCACCGGAAACATACCAGGTGATAGATGGCAGGAAAGTGATCGTAGCAAGCAGGTACAAGCTGGATAAGAATATTTTGTCATTTGAATTTCCCCAGGGCTATAATACGGATTATGATCTGGTAATTGATCCGAGAGTTGTATTTGCCACTTATAGCGGTGCTACCACAAACGGATCTATCGCTTACAGCCACTCTTCTACCTGTGACTTCAATGAAAATATGTTCGCGGTAGCGGAAGGATTTAATATAGGATGGCCTACTACATTGGGCGCATTCCAGACAAATTACGCCAATGGCGGTTCGGATGTGGTAATCAACAAATTCAATACATTGGGAACCGGGTTGCTTTATTCTACCTACTACGGAGGCGCAACGGGACAGGACAGGCCTTATACAAGCAGGGCCAATCATAATAATGAGCTGATCATCGGTGGTATGACTAACTCTTCAGATGTGCCGGTAACTACCAATGGACAGAAAACAACCAAAACAGGGAATACGGAATTATTTTTAGCACGCTTTTCAGAGGACGGCACGCAGCTATTGGGTGGCACTTACCTGGGAAATACCGGCAATACTGCGTATTTTCATAGTTTCCCTTCTACCGGTATGACAAATTACTCTTCCGCGCAGCTGGTACCGGCCCTGGAAGTGAATTTTGATGCAGGTAATAATATCTGGGTGGTTACCAATGCCAATACCCAGGCAGGGATTCCCACTACCTCCAACGCTTTCCAGCCTCAGAAGGCCAATGGATATGACGTGGTGATCCTCAAATATACAAGTGATCTTTCCCAGATCATGTATGGTTCATTCCTTGGCGGGAGCGGAGATGACGTTCCTCATGGTATTGAGCTGCTGTCCAATGGCCATCCCGTTATCGTTGGAAGCACTACCAGCGCGGACTTCCCGATTGCAGGCTCTAATGTCTATGATAATACTTATGAGGGCACTATGGCAGGTTTTGCGGTTGTCCTTGATCCCGTGACCGGTCAACTGACAAGGTCTACTTACATTTCGACTACCGGGACAGATATGTGTTCCCGCGTAGATGTAGACCGCTATGATAATATATTTATCCTGGGGCGTAATTCCGGAGCGGCTTTTCCCGTTTCTTCGGGCGCTTATACCAATATAGCGAATCCTGCTACGAGTACGGACCTTAAGATGTTTGTGATGAAAATGGATGCGCAGCTATCCGTGAACCAGACATCCACTGCTTTCTCCGGCAGCCAGATGACCCCTACCGCTTTTATCGTTGATGAGTGCAGCAATATCTATTTTACTACTATGAACGGCGGTGCCGGTTTGCCGCTCACCCTGGATGCCTTCCAGACACGTACGGATGATTTATGGTTCGGGGCGCTCAGCGGAGATATGAGTGAGCTGATCTTCGGTACGTACTATGGGGATCCCAATGTGGGCGATCACTGCCATACCGGTACCAACAGGTTTGATAAGCAGGGACAGATCTATCACAGTGTCTGTGTATATTCTGATGCCTGGCCTACAACTTCAGGCTCTTACAGTCCCAGGAAATTATCTACCAGCTATGACGTGATCAGCTTTAAGTTTGACTTCGAAAAGACAGGTGTCTTTGCAGATATTCAGCCAGACCGCAATTTAAATCCTATAGACTCCGGCTGTGCGCCTCATACGGTTGCTTTCCAGGGAAGATCTATACAGGCGCGTTCTTTCTTCTGGGATTTCGATGACGGTACAACAAGCACCGTACAAAATCCCAGCCATACCTTTACCCAGGCGGGAGATTATAATGTAATGTTCGTTGCGATCAACGATTCCTTATGTATCACGCACGATACGGCTTACCTGCTGGTGCGCGTCTATGATGTGGCGGTTCCTCAGCTCCGCGTGGTAGATACGAACCTGTGTGTGGCTGTAGATTCTATCCTGATCACGGTGGATGTGCTGAACCCGAGCAGCGGTGTTCCGGGTAATGTGTTCCGCTGGCAGGCCGGTGGTGGCGGCGCTATCCACGGAGATAACAATACGCAATCCGTCTGGATCCGTCCTGCGGGCACCTTTACGGTAACGGTGCTGGATTCCGTAGCGGGTGTCTGTACGCGGAGCGCTACAGCTACGGTCAATGTGAATATGCGGCCCCGTATCCTGGAGATACTGACGCCTGACACGGCCGTTTGCGCTGGCGCGGTAGTACCCATCCGTGCGATCGGCAGCGATGGCTATACCTACAAATGGCAGCCGGCTACCGGCCTGAACGACAGCACGGTGCTGGAGCCCCAGATCACGGTGAACCGTTCCCAGCTGTATATGGTGACCGCTTCTTACCCTTATTGTATCGACACTTCCGATATGATCAACATTACGATGCACGAGTATCCTGTGG